>JBBRFL010000042.1:0-28258 GCA_038224325.1 Thermoanaerobaculia bacterium
GTCGTCCGCGGGCCACGACGGCTCCGCGGTCCTGGTCGCGAACCTCCCCTACAACGTCGCGACGCGCATCCTGACGGCGGCGATCGAGGACCCGGGCACGATTCGCCGCGCCGTGGCCACGGTCCAGCGGGAGGTCGCCCGTCGGTTTCTGGCGCGGCCCGGCCAGGAGGACTACGGGTACCTCTCCCTGCGGGCGGCGGCCTGGGCGACGGGACGAATCCTGTTCGACCTGCCTCCCGCCGCCTTCCGGCCGCGGCCGAAGGTCGTCTCCAGCGTTCTCGAGCTCGTCCCGCGCGCGGGCCTCGACTCCCCGGAGCTCCTGCGCCGCGCCCTGTGCCTCGCCTCGCTGGGATTCAACGCGCGGCGCAAGACGCTGCCCAACGCGCTCCAGTCCGCGGGCCAACGCGTGGACTGGGAGATCGCGCTCGAGCGGCTCGGCAAGACGCCGCGCGCCCGCGCCGAGGAGCTCTCGCTCGAAGACTTCCTGGAGCTCGCCCGCGGCTGGCCCGAACTGTGAGCGCACCGCCGCTCGAGATCGTCCCGCTCGGAGGAGTGGGCGAGTTCGGCCGGAACGTGCTCTGGTTTCGCTGCGGCGAGTCGAGCGTGCTCGTGGACGTCGGTGTCTCGTTCCCGGACGAGAGCTTTCCCGGGATCGATCGCATCGCCCCCGACCTCTCCGTCCTCGAGCCGGAGCGGATCGACGGGGTCTTCCTGACGCACGGTCACGAGGACCACATCGGGGCGCTCTCCTTTCTCCGGGAGTGGTGCGAGGCCCCCGTCTACGGATTTCCCTTCACGCTCGCGCTCGCCCGGCGACGCCTCGAGGAGGCGGGGGTCTCGCTCGACCGGCTCGTCGAGGCGCGGGGGCGCCAGTCGATTCGCGCCGGCGCGTTCACTGTGACGTTCTTCCGCGTGTCGCATTCCGTCCCGGATTCGGCTGCGCTGTTGATCGAGGCCGGGGGCCGGCGCCTCTTCCACTCGGGAGACTTCAAGCTCGACGACGACCCGCCCGACGGGGAGACGACCGACCGCGAGGGAATCGCAGCGGCGGTGGGACGGGGAGTCGACGTCTCCCTGGTCGACTCCACCAACGCCGAGCGCCCGGGCCACTCGATGTCCGAGCGCGTCGCGGGCCAGGGGCTCGCGGCTGTGTTCGCGGGCGCGCCGCGGCGAATCCTCCTGACGACCTTCTCGAGCCACGTTTCCAGGGTCTCGCAGGGGGTGGAGGCGGCGCTCGCAGCAGGACGCCGCGTCGCGATCCTCGGTCGCAGCATGCGCTCCGTGGCGGAGATCGCGGAGCGTTTCGGAAGGCTGCGGCTCCCCGCGGGAGCGAGGCCCGCGACGTCGGACCTGCGCTCGATTCCGCCCGAGCGGCTCTTCTGCGTCACCTCGGGCAGCCAGGGCGAGCCGTTCTCGGCGCTCTATCGGCTGGCGCTCAACGAGCATCCGGACCTGGCGCTCTCCGAGGGCGACCTCGTCGTCCTCTCCGCTCGCGCGATCCCGGGACACGAGCGCGCCGTCAACCGCATGACCGACCATCTCGTTCGCCGCGGAGCGAGGGTCGTGCGGGAGAGCGACCCTCCGGTCCACGTCTCGGGACATGCGCACGCCGGCGAGATCGCGGAGTGGCTCGCCCTGACGCGGCCGCGGGCGGTGATGCCCGTGCACGGCGACAGGCGGATGCTCGTGGCGACGGCGGAGATCGCGGCCGCCGGGGGCATTCCCTCCGACCGGATCCATCTCCTCGACAACGGCGACCGGCTCGTGCTCTCCGACGAGGGCGCCCGGGTCGAGCCGCGGGCGGTGGCGTGCGGCACCGTGTACCTCGACGATCGCCCCGAAACCGTCGGCCCCGACGTCCTGCGCGCGCGGCGGCAGCTGGCGGAAGAGGGGGTCGTCGTGATCCTGATCCGCGGCGGGGAAGTGGACGTCGTCTCGCGGGGCGTGGCCGCCTCGGAGGAAGAGCTCTCCGCCGAGGTCTCGCGCGCGGCGCGCTCGGTGCTCGCGCGGGCGTCGGCCGAGGAGCGCGCGGATCTCGAGTGGCTTCGGGCGGAGATCGCGATCGCGGCCAAGCGCGCGTGCCGCCGGGCGCTCTCCCTGCGTCCCGTGATCGTGCCGGTGGTAGTCTGAGAACGTGAGCTGGCTGGACGCGATCGTCCTGGGCATCATCCAGGGCCTGACCGAGTTCATCCCGGTCTCCTCCGACGGGCACCTCTCCGCGGCCGAAATGCTGATGCCGCGCTTCGGACAGGTCGGGCTCCTCTTCGACGTGATGGTGCACGTCGGAACGCTCGCCGCGATCGTCATCTACTATCGCCGCCTGCTGCGCGAGGAGGTCGAGGGGTTGGTCTCGCGCGAACCGGAGAAGCGCGCGGGAGCCTGGCGGCTGGCGATGCTGCTGCTCGTGGCCACGATCCCGACCGGACTCACGGGGCTGTGGATGAAGCACTACGTCGAGCAGACCAAGGGCAATCCGCGTTTCGTCGGTGCGATGGAGATCCTGACCGGCCTCTACCTCGCGATCTCCTACTTCCGCCGCGAGGGCCACAAGACGCGCAAGACGATGACCTATGTGGACGCATTTGTGATCGGAACCGTTCAGGGCTTCGCAGTCCTTCCGGGCCTCTCCCGCTCCGCGTCGACGATCGGCTTCGGCTTGCTGCTGGGATTCACCGGCCGCTGGGCGGCGGACTACACGTTTCTCCTCGCGATCCCCGCGATCGTCGGAGCGGCGGGCGTCGAGATCCTCTCGGCGCTGCGCCACCAGGGACCGGGTTTCTTCGCGACTCCCGACTTCGCACGCTACCTGCTCGGGGCCCTCGTGGCGGGATGCGTCGGCTACTTCACCATCGGCTTCCTGATCCGCATGGTCTCGACCCGGAAGGTCCACTGGTTCGCGATCTACTGCTTCGTGTTCGGCCTCATCCTGATTTTCGCGTTTCCCCGCTAGTCGCCCCGGGGAGGCGCCGCCCGTGCCGGCTCCCCAGCCGGATCGCCGCGTACACGAGCACGCAGCAGAGGAAGGCGATCAGCAGCCCCGCATCCACCCGCATCGGCTCGTGCCGCAGGCCGGCCGGGAGGCTCGGGAACAGCACGAAGAAGTAGATCGCGTTCCCCGCCAGGATCGCGACCAGGTATTCGATCCACCGCCGCGGCGTCACGGGGGAAATCTATCGCGTTTGCACCGGCCCACAAGAATCGCGCTCCGAAGAGAGTCTCTCGAGGGTGAGCATCAGATGCTTCTCCGACAGGGACAATCCCTCGGCGAGGCCGTGCCGCCGGCGGATCGCGACGGCCTCGCGGAGCGCGGCGGCGCTGGCCTCGAGGTGCGCGGGGGCGTTGGCCGGGTCGAGCTCGGCGAGGCGGCGCAGGGCGATCCCGAGGTTGTGCAGCGACACGCCGCGGGCGATCTCGCGTTCGCTCGTGCGCCACTCGAGGGCGCGCTCGAAGAGGGAGACGGACTCGCGCAGGTCGGCTTCGGTCGTGCCGAGATTCGAGAGCGCGGTGGCGAAGTTGTGGAGGGTCCGCGCGTGCCAACCCGAGTCGGAGTGGGACGAGAAGTGCACGAGGGACTCCGTGAACGCGCTGCGCGCGCGGAAGAGGTCGGCGGCGGGGCCGGGGCTTCCGAAGAAGACGGCGGCGTTGTGGAAAAAGCGGGCTCGTGCCTCCGGAGGCCCGAGCGCGAGTCCCGGCAGCATCTCCCAGAGGTCGTCGGCGAGCGCGCGGGCGGCGTCGCCGTCCGTTCCCTCGCGCAGCTCTTCCTGAGCGCGGAACCAGTCGCGATAGGCGCCGAGCGGGTCCGCCGCGAAGGCATCGCGGAAGTGGTTGCGCAACCCGTCGTGAGTCCCCATGCGTCGATTATGAGTGCGGGACGGGGCGAGGAACGCCGCGCGGCAGCTCGAAATAGGTCTTCGCGTGGAACGGGCTGTTCTCGTGGGTGAGGATGAGGTTCTCCGGTCCCGGAGGAACGCCCAGGAAGAGGCGACCGCCGGCCGTTTCCGGGAGGGACTCGAACGCGAAGGCCGTCGTGTATGACTCGCCCGGCCGCAGCTCGCGGGTCAGGGGAGTCGAGCCCGGGTGGCCGGCGTCCCAGGTCCTCGTTGCGGCCTCGGAGGGCGGATGGCGATGTCCGGATTCGTCCACGAGATATAGGGCAAGCGGGTTCGGCGTCAGCGGCCCGTTGCCCCGGGTGGAGGCGATGGTCGCCGGGTCGAACCAGGTCCGGACCGTGACGATCCTCCCGCCGCTTTCCGACGTCGCCTCGGACTCGACGGAGTACGCGATGTGGCAGTCCATCTCGCAGAAGTACTTCCTCTCGCCCGCGCGCAGCGTGCGCTCGCGGGACAGGAGTGAGGCACCGAGCAGGAGCACGCCGTACACGACTGCCACGCCGAGAGCTCCCGCCGCGGCGATTCTCGCAAGGCGCCTTCGTCCGAGCGCCGCGAGGATCCCGGCCGAGGCGGCGCCGGCGAGGACCACGGCTGCCGACCCCAGGAAGAGCAGAAAGACAATCGGAGACTGGGGAGGAACGTACACGTCGTACGCGAGGGCGAACCAGCTTTGCATCATAAAGTAGATCTCCAAAAAAAATCAACGACTCCGGGCGTGCCGGATCACGGCCTCCAGATGGCCCAGGTACCGCTCGAGGGCGCGGCGGCCGTCGGGCGTGAGGCGATACGTCGTCTTCGGAAGACGATCGGCGAACGACTTGGCGCACGCGACGTAGCCCGCTTCCTCGAGACGGCGCGCGTGGACCGACAGGTTGCCGTCGCTGCACTGGAGGAGCGCCTTGAGCTCGTTGAACGTCAAAGTTTCGCGGGCGGCGAGCGCGCTGACGATGCCCAGGCGCATCCGCTCGTGGATAAGCCGGTCGAGCTGGGGGAGGCCGCCGCTCTTCGGCCGAGGCGACGGCCGGGAAGCCGGCCGGGGAACGCGGCTCGAGGGCCGGGGGCTCGTCCTAGCCACCGTGTCTCCGGGCGATCACGATTCCGAAACCGATGTGAAGGATCCCGAAACCCGCCGCAAGATACGCCGTGCCCCAGCCCGGGGGCGAAGCGAGCGCCGCCGCGCCGAGCAGCATGAAGAGGGCCCCCATCGTCATCACGGTCCGCACGGCCATCGCGCCGCCGGTCACGACCGACGTCCCATAGAGGAGGAGCCAGACCCCGGGGAGAAGCGCCACCCGTCCCGCGCGCTCGAGCGCGAACGTCAGGATCGCCCCGGCGGCGAGCGGGGGCGTCAGCATGAGGAGGAAGCGCCGGGCCGGGCCGGCGAAGAGGTCCGTGCGGGTCTTCCGCGCCTTTCGCGCGATCGCCCACGCGCCGATCGCGACCGCGACGCACGCCTCGGCGAGCCAGACCCCGAGCCACTCCTGCGGCGATCGCGCGAGGGACGAGATCGCCGCGGCGGCCAGGGCGGTCGCGCCCATCGCGATCCCGCCCCTGCCGGGGACGGCAGTGAACGAGATCGCGCCTTCCATCGTCTCGCGGATGAAGCGCAGGTTGTCGATCGCGCGTCCGCCCACGTGGGGGACGGAGTCGGGGCCTCGGGATCCGGAGCTCATCGGAAGACGATCTCCCGCGCGCCGCCCTCGTGTCAAGTACTTTTCAGCACAAAGTGCATTCCGGCTCAGAACAGGGAGGCCTGGGCCCGCGGGCGCCGGAATGTGCTCGGCCGCTCGCGGTTCCGGCTCCGATGGAAGCCCAGTCGCCGGCACTCGGCGCGGTAGAGGTCCTCGATCGCGGCCCACCGAGGGCCGAGACCCTGCATCCGGTCTCCGAAGGCCGTCTCGTTCAGCTTGCCCCCGCGCATCTCGGAGATGGCGTTCCAGACCTTGGCGGCGCGGTTCGGAAAGGCGGCCGCCAGACGCTCCCGGAAGACGGGCAGGGTCGCTCCGGAGAGCCGGATCGGCTGCCGGAACGTCTCGGTGGCTCCCGCATCGCGGGCCCGGCGCAAGATGTCCGCCACCTGATCGTCGTTCAGGCCGGGAATGACCGGCGCGACGCCGACGCCCGTCCGGATGCCCGCGTCCGAGAGGATCCGGATGGTCTCGAAACGCTGCGAGGGAGGGCTCGTGTTCGGTTCGATGGCCCGCGACATGGCGTCGTCCGCGAAGCAGATCGAGAGGTGAACGAGCGCGTCGGCCTCCCGCGCCAGCACCGCGAGCACGTCGACGTCGCGCCGCACGAGCGCGCTCTTGGTGATGAGGCCGACCGGATTCCGGAACGCGAGACAGACCTCGAGGCACTTCCGGGTCAGCTCGTAGACCGCCTCGAGGGGCTGATAGCAGTCCGTGTTCCCCGAGAACGCGATGCAGTCTCCCTTCCAGGATTTCCGGAGGAGCTCCCTCTCGAGGAGCTCCGGCGCGTTCGTCTTGACGACGATCTTGCGGTCGAAGTCGGTCCCGGCGCCGAACCCCAGGTACTCGTGGCTCGACCGTGCGTAACAGTACGCGCACGCGTGAAAACATCCGCGGTACGGGTTGACCGAGAACCGGAACCCGACGTCGGGACTGTCGTTCTCGGCGATGATCGACTTCGCGCGCTCCTCGTACACCTCGAGGCGCGCCTCCGGAGGCTCGCCGAGCCACTCCGCGTGGGAGGAGTCCCAGGGGTTCGGGGGATTGGAGACCAACCGGGGCATGCCACGCGAAGTATAGAGTGCCCGGCGATGGGGCGGGGATCGCGGGCGGCTCGCGGAATCGGACTGCTCCTCGTGTCCGGAGTTGTCTTCTGGTTCGGTCTCGGCATGCACCGCGGCCTCCTTCTTTCCGAGGACATCAAGTCGAGGTGCTGGCCCTGGTCGCCGCTCCTCGCGAAGGCCGAGATCGCGGCGCCGGCGCTTTCCGACCCCGTGTGGCAGTTCGTCCCGTGGCTCGACCTCGCCCGCCGCGAGCTCCGGGCGGGGAGGATCCCGCTTTGGAATCCGCATCAGAGCGGGGGAGCGCCGCTGCTCGGCAACGGCCAGTCCGCGCTCGGGAGCCCGCTCGTCTGGCCGGTCCTCCTCGCCGGAGTCGAGAACGGGTGGAACGTCTCGCTGCTCCTGCGTCTCCTCGTCGCCTTCGGCGGCGCCCTGCTCTGGCTCCGGGACTGCGGACGGTCCACCGCGGGCGCGGCGATGGGCGCGATCGCATTCGCGCTCTCGGGCCCCTTCGTCGCCTGGCTCGAGCACCCGCAATCGGCGACGGCCGCGGCGCTGCCCCTGGTGATCCTCTTCATCCAGCGCCTCGCGCGGGTGCCGCGGGCGCGGGACTTCCTGGGCCTGTCGGCGGCGACCTATCTCGTGCTGAGCGGAGGCCACCCGGAGACGCAGCTGATGGGCGCGCTCCTCTGCGCGGCGGTGCTGGCGCACGAGGCCCGGGCCTCGAGGAACGTCGCCGCGCCGTTGTCCGCCGCCGCGATCGGAGCCGGGCTGGCGGCGCCCGTGCTCCTCCCGTTCGCGGAGTACTTCGTGCTGAGCGAGGCCGGCGCGGGGTCGGATCGCCACCCCTTCGTGCTTCCGCTCTCCGACCTCGCCCGATTCGTGTCGCCTCGGATCGCCGGTTCAAACGTGATCGAGGCGGCGGCGACGGTCTCGCTCGTGGTGCTGGCCCTCGCAGTTCTGAGCCTTTCGCGGATCGGGGCCGATCGCCGCGCGCGCTTCTGGGCGTTGGTCGCGTTCGCCGTGCCGCTCGTCGCCTACGACAACCCGTTTTCGCGGGTGCTCGCGCGCCACAGCCCGGTCTACTGGACCCGCGCGCTTCTCCTGCTGCCGCTGGCGCTCGGATACCTCGCCTCGGGATCGCTCGACGCGCTGCTGCGCAGAATGCGCGCGAGGGGTTGGCAGAGAGGGGCGGGGGCGGCGGGCGCCCTCGCGGCGATTCTCGCGGCCGTCGAGCTTCTCGCGGCGGCGCGGGGCGTCCACGGCCGCACGCCGGCGGATTATCGCCCGCTCTCGACGCCCCTGCTCTCGAAGCTCGCGGAGGATCGCGGCATCTTCCGCGTCCTCCCGCTCCACACCTTTCTTCCCCCGGACAGCGCGACCGACTACGGCCTCGACGACGTGCGCGGGTACGACGCGATGGGGCCGCGCGGCTGGCGGGCCTCGCTCGAGTCGATGGGACGCGTCTCGCGGGCCCCCACGCAGCTCGAGGTGCTCGAGCCGTGGGAGCTCGTCCCGGGAGGCGCCGCGCTCGACGACTGGAACGTGAAGTACTTGCTGCTGCATCCCCAGTTCGCCTTCGGCGCCGGGGAGCTCAACGCCCGCAAGGGTCTCGATCTCGAAGAGGTGTACTCGGGCCCAGACGGGCGCATCCTGCGCAACCGGCGCGCGCGGCCCCGGGCGAGGCTGTCGGGAGAGGGCTCGGTCGCGGTGGACGCCCACACCGCGGGGCGGTGGGACCTGCGCGTCAGCGCGCCTCGCCCGAGCGAGCTCACGCTCGCGAACCCGATGTTTCCCGGGTGGACCGCGCGCATCGACGGGCGGTCCGCGGCCCTCGCGATCCGGCCCGGCGAGGCGATACGGTTGGCCGTTCCCGGTGGCACGCACCGGGTGGAGCTCGACTACCGGCCCGGGTCCTTCCGCCTCGGATGCCTGGCCGCGTTCGTCTCGGCGGCCGCGCTGTGGCTCGGCTTGCGGAGGCTCGCGCGCGCGGCTCCTTCCCCGGAGCCCGCGGCCCGGCCGGCCCCGCCCTGAGCCGACGCCAGACGCTCGAATTCCTTGAGCCCCTTTCCCGTCAGGAAGGGCCCCGCGAGTCGCACGAGGTCGCTGCGCAACCTGCGGAACGCGTTGAGGGGGTCCTTCGACAGGCCGGGAAACCGCATCTCCGAGGCGACACCGAGCGCCTCCATGTAGGCCGGGTGGAGCATCTCCCGGTGTTCCGCGTGATAGGCGACGACGCAAACGCCGGACCGCGCCTGCAGCTCCACCGCACGTCCCCGCCGCCGGTAGGTCCCGACGGCGATCGCGCGCGCTCCGCTCGTCTCCTCGCGAACGCCATCAAACTTGAAGCCGTGCGGCCGGAGCACGTCGGCGATCAGCGCCGCGCCCGCCTCGAGGAGGTGGACGTCGGAGCGCCGGGGATGGGACCGCCGCAGCGCTTCCATCAGGGCGTCGATCCGCGCGCGCAACTCGTCGCGTGTCGCGCGAAACGCCCTCCATCGCTCTTCCTCGCCGCCGGGGGTGAAGCTCGGGTCCTCGATCGACCAGTGCACCAGGTGCCGGGCGCCCGCCCAGATCGGACAGTCCGCGGCCGCCGAATCGCACACCGTGACGACGAGGTCCATGACCGCGTCCTGGAACTTCTCGGCGGGCTTGGAGTACGCCTTGCCCAGCGCGAAGCCCAGCTCTTCGATCGCGCGAATGGCCAGCGGATGAACGAACCCGGCCGGCCGGGATCCGGCGGAGACCGGATCGAGCAGGTCGCCGTAGTCGATCCGCGCGAGCGCCTCGGCCATCTGGCTGCGTGCAGCGTTGCCGGTGCAGAGAAAGAGGATCTTCTTCTTCGGGTTGGTCATCGACGCCAGAACTCCCGTTCGGATTGTCCCACGAAGGCTCCAAGCGTCCCGGAACTCTGGCCCTTTCCGCGTTTAGGGCCGATAATGAACGGCGATTGAGCGAAGGATCGTTCTGGAAGAGCCGGCTCGCGAGCGAGGCCATCGGCATTCTCATGCTGCTCGCCGGAGTGATGGCCTCCCTCGCCCTCCTCTCCTACGACGCGCGCGACCCCAACATCTTCTCCTGGACGGCGGGCGGCGAGGCCGCGAGCCCCAATAACTGGATCGGGGGATTCGGCGCCTCCCTGGCGGCGGCCCTCTACACGCTATTCGGGCTGGCCGCCTGGGGCGTCATCGGAGTCTTCCTGGTACTCGGTTGGCGGCGCTTCTGGGGCCGCAGCCTGCCCAACCCGGGATCGAAGGCCGCGGGGATCCTGCTGCTCGCGTTTTCGCTGCCCATGCTGATCTCGCTCTCGTTCGGCCGGCGCCGGCTGTACGGGGAGGAGACGGAGACGGGCGGAATCATCGGCCGCGTTCTCGGAGACGCCTTTCGGTCGCGGCTGGGGATGACGGGGGCCGTGCTCCTCGCCGTCACCCTCGTTCTGCTGGCCATTCCGCTGGCGACCCAGGTCTCGCTCGGAGACGTGTTCCTGAAGCTCCGGGTCCGGTTCGCCGGCGTGCTCGGGCGGTTGACGGTGGGCTGGGCCCGGCACCGCGACCGGCGCACCAAGGAGAGGCTGCGGCGTACGGTCGTCGCCAAGCATCTCGAGAAGGCCCGCGGACCGGACATCTCGCTCGACGCGATTCCGTTCGCCGACGAGGACGCCCTCCCGATCGTGCGCGAGCTGCCGGGGCCCGGCAAGTTCTCGATCCGAAAGACCACGAACTCCGCGCCGTCCCGGCCGAAGCTCGTGGCCGCGCCGCCGCGAAAGAAGCCGGAGCCGCAGCAGAGCCTCCCGCTGTCGGTCTCGGGCTACATGCTGCCTCCGGTCGACCGCCTCGAGAAGCGCCCCCAGACCGGGGTCGTCGACCGCAAGGCGCTCGCCGAGACGGGGCGGCTGATCGCGGCCAAGTGCGCCGAGTTCGGCGTCGAGGGCGACATCGCGGAGTACCACCCGGGCCCGGTGGTCACCACGTACGAGTTCCGCCCCGCCGCCGGAATCAAGGTCAACCAGGTGATGAGTCTCTCCGAGGACCTCGCCCTGGCGTTGTCGGCGGAGTCGATCCGGATCGAGCGCCTTCCGGGCCGCGCGAGCGTCGGCATCGAGGTTCCCAACCCCGGCGGCGGCGAGATCATCGGGATCCGCGACGTGATCGAATCGGAGCGCTTCCAGCACTCTCCCTCCCTCTTGACGCTGGCGCTCGGCAAGGACATCCACGGCGAGCCCGTCGTCGATGACTTGCGGGCCATGCCGCACCTTCTGATCGCCGGGACGACCGGGTCCGGCAAGAGCGTCGCGATCAACGCGCTGATCACCTCGATCCTGTACAAGGCGGCCCCGGACCAGGTCAAGCTGATCCTGATCGATCCGAAGATGGTCGAGCTCGAGATGTACGAGAACCTTCCGCACCTGGCGACGCCCATCATCACGGACACGAAGAAGGCGGCCAACGCGCTGAAGTGGGCCGTCGCGCAGATGGAGGAGCGGTTCCAGATCCTCTCGGACTTCGGCCAGGTCCGCAACGCCGAGCAGTACAACGCGGCGATCCAGGATCCGGAGGCGGTGGCGAGGGTGCGCGCGCAGCATCCCGAGGACCCGGACCTGAAGCTCGAGCCGATGCCGCTGATCGTCGTGATCATCGACGAGCTCGCCGACCTGATGATCACCGCCCCCAAGGAGGTGGAGGAGTCGATTGTCCGGATCGCTCAGAAGGCTCGCGCGGTTGGAATCCACCTGGTCGTCGCGACGCAGCGGCCCTCCGTGGACGTCCTGACGGGAGTCATCAAGGCGAACCTGCCGTCTCGCATCGCGTTCAAGGTCTCCTCGAAGATCGATTCGCGCGTCATCCTCGACGGGAACGGCGCCGAGCGGCTCCTGGGGCGCGGAGACATGCTGTACCTGCCGCCGGGGACGTCGCGGCTCAAGCGCGTGCACGGCGCGTACGTGTCCGTCCAGGAGACGGCGACGCTGATGAAGCACCTCAAGAAGCAGGCGAAGCCGCAGTTCGACGAGGAGATCACCCGGGAGCGGACGGATTCGCTGCAGCGCGACGACTCCGGCGAGGACGGGGATCCCCTGTACGACGAGGCCGCGCGGCTGGTGGTGCGGGAGAAGATGGCGTCCATCTCGTTTCTCCAGCGGCGGATGGGGGTCGGATTCTCGCGGGCGGGCAAGCTCATCGACATGATGGCGCGGGACGGCCTGCTCGGCCCGCCCCGAGGCTCCAAGCCGCGCGAGGTTCTGGTCTCCGACGACTACTTTGCGGAAGTGGACCGACAGCCCCGATGACGCGTGCCATGCGCCTTCTGGTCCTCGCGGTGGTGGCGGCGCCGGTGATGACCTACGTCGTGTACCGCCTGGCCCGCGGGCTGGGCTTCCTGGATCCCCCGTGGAACAGGGAGCACGAATACCGCCGCACGATCATCGCCGCGATCTATGCGTTCCTGCTGTTCCTCCCGATCCTCCTCTTCGGATACGCCAACGCGTGGCCGCGGGTCTGGTGGATCTTCGGAGTGGTCAACGGCCTCGCGCTCGTCGGGTTCGCCGCCATGGGCTGCTTCGCGGCCGTGCGACTGTGGAGGCTCCGGCACCCGCCCGGGGAATACGCCGCGGCGGATCGCGCCCCGGCTTCGGCGGTCGAGCCGCGCGACGACGCCGGCAAGCCGCTTCTCTGAGCGGCGGGACCGCCCGCCCGCTCGCGGACCGGGGTTGAAGGCATGAGTCTCCGGGTCGCCTTCCTCGGCTCTCCGGCCTTCGCCGTTCCATCGCTCGCCGCGCTCTGCGACGCCGGGATCCCGGTGCCGCTGGTCGTGACCCAGCCCGATCGAGCGGTCGGGCGCAGCGGGCGGTTGCGGCCGACGGCGGTCGCGGCCTTCGCGTCGGAGGCGGGGATCGCGGTCGAGAAGCCGGAGAGGATTCGGGGAAACGCGAATCTCCTGAGGCGGCTCGAGGAGGCGGAGCCGGACGCGATCGCGGTCGTCGCGTACGGGAGGATCCTGCCCCGCGAGATTCTGGAGCTGCCTCGACTGGGCTGCGTCAACGTCCACGCCTCCCTCCTTCCGAAGTATCGCGGCGCTTCGCCGATCCAGGGCGCGATCCTGGCGGGAGACTCGGAGACAGGCGTCGTCACCATGCGAATCGAGGAGGAGCTCGACGCGGGGCGCGTGTACCTGCGCGAGCGCGTCGCGATCGGACCGCGCGAGACTGCGGGGGAGCTGTCGGAGCGGCTGTCCTCGCTCGGGGGACGCCTGCTCGTGAAGACGCTCGCCGGAATGGAGGCCGGGACCCTGACGGCCGAGCCCCAGCGGGGGGAGCCGTCCTTCTGCAAGCCCGTGCGCCGGGAGGACGGCGAGGTCGACTGGAGCCTCGCCGCGGCGGCGATCGCGCGGCGGCTCCGCGCGTTCACTCCCTGGCCGGGGCTCCACACCTTTCTGGGAAGCGACCGCGTCAAGATCCTCGAGGCCGAGGAGTCGTCCGTCTCCGGAGGCGAGCCGGGCGCGTTCCGGCTGGAGTCCGGGCAGCTCGTCGTATCGGCGGGCCGCGGGACCGCGCTCGTCCTCCACCGGCTCCAGCGCGCCGGGCGAGGGGCGATCAGCGGCGCCGAGTTCGCGCGCGCGGTCGCGCCTCCGGGGCGCTTCGGGGCTTCGCCCCCGTGAAACGCACGCGATCCGCGACCGCGCGCACGCGGGCGGTCGAGGCGCTGCGCAGGGTGCTCGAGGGAGGCCGGAGGGCGGCGCCGCTCGCCGGAGAGCTCGGCCGGGGCCTCTCGCGTGAGGACCAGGACCTCCTGCGCGAGCTCGTCCTCGGCGTCCTCCGATGGAAGCTGGCCCTCGATGCGGAGATCGCGTCGGTCAGCCGCGTGCCGCTCCCGAAGCTCGCGCCGAACCTGCGCGAGATCCTCGAGGTCGGCCTGTACCAGCTCCGGCACCTCGACCGCGTTCCGCCGTACGCGGCGGTCAGCGAGGCGGTGGAGCACGCGCGGGCGAGCGGGGGCGAGGGCGCCTCGAGGCTCGTCAACGGAATCCTTCGCGGGATCCTCCTGCTGCCGGCGCCGGTCCCGCCCGCGCGCGACGACGCGCCGGATCTGGCGAGGCACTTCTCGCATCCCGAGTTCCTGGTCCGCCGGTGGCTCGGGCGCTTCGGGTCGGAAGTCACTCGCCGCATCCTAGCCGCGGACAACGTCGCGCCGCGGCTGGACCTCCTGACGAATCCGCGCAGGGCCTCGCGGGAAGACCTGCGGGACCGCTTGCGCGAGGAGGGGATCCGGACGAAGCCTTCCCCGGCCGTGCCGCTCGCCCTGATGGTCGCGTCGGGCACTCCGTTGCGCTCGCCGCTCCACGCTCGGGGGTTCTTCAGCGTCCAGGACGTCGGCTCGCAGCTCCTGCCCCTGCTGCTGCCGGGAGGGGATCTGCTCGTGGATCTCGCGGCGGCGCCCGGCGGCAAGTCGCTCTCGGCCATCGCGCACGGTCGGATGAAGCGCGCCGCGGCCCTGGATCGTTCGGTGACGAGGCTGCGGCTGGTCGGGGAGAACTCGCGGCGGCTCGGGCTTTCCGAGGTCCATCCCGTGGCCGGCGACTTCGCGGCGCTCCCGCTCCCCGAGGGAAGGTTCGGCCGCGTCCTTCTCGATGCGCCATGCAGCGGGACCGGAACCCTGCGAAAAAATCCCGAGATCCGCTACCGCGTGACGGAGGAGGCGATCGAACGGCTCGCGCGCGCGCAGGAGGCGGCGCTCGACAGCTCCCTGCGCCTGCTCGAGCCGGGCGGGTATCTCCTCTACTCGACCTGCAGCCTCGAAGCGGAGGAGAACGAGGGGGTCGTCGGCCGGGTCCTGGAGCGGAAGCCGGAAGTCGAGGTCGTTGCGATCCCGGCGCCGTCGGGACTGTCTTCGGCGGCGGGCGGCGCGTGCCTGCGTCTGTTTCCGGATGAGTCGACGGACGGCTTCACCGCGCACCTCCTGCGCCGGCGAGGCTGACTCCTCAGGGAGCGCACGCCGAAACGGGGGGCATCGGTTCTTCCCCCGCGGCTCCCTGAGACGGCGTCGGCTTGGGCGACGGCGCCGAGGACGGAACCGCTCCGTCGGCCACCGCGTCGTAGACCCGCCGGACCGTCATATCCGCCCGGCGGCCGCCCTCGATCTTCGTCGTCACGGTCAACTGGCTGCGGTCCGCGGTGATCGAGTAGGTCTCCGTGGTCTTCGGCCCCCGCTCCGGAACCGACGTGATCTCGATGTGGGCGTCCTTCCAGCGGGCCGTCACCTTGGTCGTCCCCCCGTGCGAGCGCTCCTCCTCGACCTTGCGGCCGTCGGTATAGAGAGCGCGCTCGTGTCCCGAAGCGTCGGTGATGGCAAGGAGCGGCCCCTGGTGGCGGATGCGGATCGTGCCGAGTCTGGCGAAGAGATCGGGATCCCAGCCGCCGCCCTCGCTCCTGGAGCGAGACCCGCCGCCGCCGCGGCGTCCCATGCCGTGGCCGCCGCGTCCGCCGCGGTGCATTCCCGTGCCCCCGCCCGTCGAGCCGCCGCCGGTCGTTCCATCGGACACCGGCGCGTCCTTGAGGATCTCTTTGGGATCGTCACTCATGTCCTTGTTGAGCCGCCAGTTTCCGCTCAGATCGGGCATTTCGAGCGCCTGCAGGCTCGC
Organism: Thermoanaerobaculia bacterium; assembly: GCA_038224325.1. GTDB lineage: Bacteria > Acidobacteriota > Thermoanaerobaculia > UBA5066 > Gp7-AA6 > DAHUXD01. The sequence continues at coordinate 15,271 of JBBRFL010000042.1, forward strand.
CGCGCCCGCCAGTGTCAGGCGCATGGCCACGAGAGTCGTCCTCGCGACGCTTGCGGTGTTCATTGGGAACCTCCCCTCTGCTCAAACGCCTCGAAACCGCGAGGCGTTACGCCGGCCCACAGTTAGAATCCCTTCGTGTCCCTCGTGACCAGCGCGTCGATCCCGGTCATCGACCTGACCCGGTACGACTCCGTCCTCCAGAGCGAGATCGCCCGCGCGGTCGAGGGCGTGTTCGCAACCGGCCGGTTCGTTCTCGGACCGGCCAACGACGCGTTCGAGAGGGCGCTCGCGGAGCGGCTGGGGGTGCGCCACGTGGTCGGGGTGTCCTCGGGCACGGACGCCATCCTCGCCGCCCTCATGGCCCTCCGCGTGGGACCGGGCGACGAGATCATCACGTCCCCCTTCACGTTCTTCGCGTCGGCGGGCGCCCCGGCCCGGTTGAACGCGCGGCCGGTCTTCGTGGACATCGATCCCCTCACGTTCAACCTGGACCCCTCGAAGCTGGAGGCGGCGATCACTCCGCGCACGAAGGCGATCCAGCCGGTGCACCTCTACGGCCAGTGCGCGGACATGGATCCGATCCTCGAGATCGCTGATCGGCGCGGGATCCCGGTCGTCGAGGACGCCTGCCAGGCGATCGGCGCCACGTACCGGCGCAAGCCCGCGGGGAGCTTCGGTCGGATGGGCGCCTTCTCCTTCTATCCGACCAAGAACCTCGGAGCCGCGGGGGACGCGGGCGCCGTGGCGACCGACGACGACGCGACGGCGGCCGAGCTGCGGAGCCTTCGGCTCCACGGCTCCGCGGTGTCCTACCACCACGACCGCGTGGGCGGGAACTTCCGGCTCGACGAGATCCAGGCGGCGGTGCTCTCCGTCAAGCTGCCGTACCTCGACCTCTGGAACGACCGGCGCCGGGCCGTCGCGAGGCGGTACGACGAGCTCCTGGCCGGCGCCGCCCGCTCGGGACGCGTGACCCTGCCCTCGGAGGCCCCGGGCCGCGCGCACGTCTTCCACCAGTATGTCGTGCGCGTCGCCGATCGGGACGGCGTGCGCCGGCGGCTCTCGAAGCGAAACGTCGGGTCGGCGGTGTTCTACCCGATCCCGCTCCACCTGCAGGACTGCTTCCGCGACCTGGGCGGCCGGGAGGGCGATTTTCCCATCGCCGAGAGAACCGCCCGCGAGGCCCTCGCGCTGCCGATGTTCGCCGAGCTCACGGTCGGCGAGGTGGAGCGCGTGGCGGAAGCGCTCGTCGAGAGCCTGCCCCAGGGCTAGGCGGCGGGCGGCGGAGGAGGCGGGCTCGTCTTCTCCAGAACCAGGAATCCTTTGCGCGCCCGGGCCGCGTCGAGGGTTCGCCACAGGTACTCGCCGAGCACTCCGAGCGACAGAAGCTGCACGCCCGAGAAGAACGCGATCGCGACCATGAGCGAGCTCCAGCCCTGGATCGGCTGGCCGTGGACCAGCTTGTACGCCACCAGGAACACGGCGTACGCGAATCCGACGATCGCGAGCACGGCGCCGGCCACGGACATCCACCGGAGCGGCGCGTACGAGAACGAGATGACCGCGTCCAGGAAGTACTTGAGCTTCTTGGCGAGCGTCCAGCGGGACTCGCCGTCCTCGCGCGCCTGCCGGTCGTACGGCACGATCGCCGTCGGGAAGCCGCCCCAGACGAGAAGCCCCGGCAGGGACGTATGGATCTCGCGGTTCTCCGCCAGGAATTCGATGGCGGGCCGCCCGATCAGGAAGCAGTCGAAGCCGCCGAGGGGCATGTGGGACAGCGCCAGGCGCCGCAGCGTCCGGTAGTAGACCCCGGCGGCGGCGCGAGTCGTCCACCCCTCGGGCCGGCTCTTTCTCACCGCGAGGACCGCGGTCGCGCCCTTGCGCCAGGCGTCCACCAGATCGGGCAGGAGCTCGGGGGGTTCCTGGAGGTCGGCGGACAGCACAGCGGCCGCCTCTCCCCGCGCCTCCCGCAGACCCGCCGCGATCGCCATCTGCGAGCCGAAGTTTCGCGTCAGCCGGATCCCCCGTGCACAGGGCCAGGCCCGGGCGATCTCCTCGATGCGCGCCCAGGACCCGTCCCCCGAGCCGTCGTCGACGAAGAGCACCTCGACGTCGAAGTCCGCGGAGGCGGCGATCGACCGCAGGCGCTCCGCCAGCCGGGGAAGGCTCTCGGCGTTGAAGTAGACGGGAACCACCACCGACACCAGCGGGCGGGTCATGCCCGCGCCCCGAAGAAACCCGCCACGGCGGAGACCACGGCCTCGACCTGGGCATCGGACAAGGAGGGGTAGATCGGAAGCGAGACGACGGACTCGCAGGCCGCTTCCGAAACGGGAAAGTCGCCCCGCCGATGACCCAGAAAGGAGTACGCCGGCTGGAGGTGAAGCGGGATCGGGTAGTGAATTCGGGTCTCGACGCCTCGCGAGGAGAGATGCTCCCGGAACGAGTCCCGCCCCTCGACGCGGACGGGGTAGAGGTGGCGCGCCGGGATCGACCCCTCGCGCACGCGCAGCAGGGCCAGCGGTAGCCCCGAGAAGGCGGCATCGTAGCGCGAGGCAATTTGCCGGCGCCGGTCGTTCTCCCCGTCGAGCTCGGGGAGCTTCGCGCGCAGAATCGCCGCCTGGATCTCGTCCAGCCGCGAGTTCCATCCTTCCCGCTCGGCGTGGTCTCGCCGGCTCCAGCCGTACTGGCGGAGCTGGCGAAGGCGCCCCGCGATCCCGGCGTCCCGGGTGGACACGGCGCCGCCGTCGCCGTAGGCGCCCAGGTTCTTGGAGGGGTAGAAGGAGAAGGCCGCCGCCGCCCCGAAGCCGCCCGTCCTGCGTCCGCGCCAGCTCGCTCCATGACTCTGCGCGCAGTCCTCGATCAGGGTGAGGCCGCGGCGGGACGCCAGCTCGCCCAGAGCGTCGAGGTCGGCGACGCCTCCGTAGAGGTGGACCGGCAGCAGGAAGCGCACCGCCGGCGTCAGCGCCGCCTCGGCACGCGCGGGATCGAGGGTCAGCGTCTGGGGATCGACGTCGCATAGCCGCGCGCGGGCCCCCGCGAGCCGCACGCCCGAAAGCGTCGGCACGCAGGTGTTGGCCGGCAGCAGGACTTCATCCGACGGGCCGGCGCCCGAGGCTTGCAGCGCCAGCGCGATCGCCTCGGTCCCGTTGGCGCAACCGACCACGTGCTCGACGTTCAGCCAGGCGGCGAACTCCGACTCGAAGCGCGCGACCTCGTCGCCGAGGATGAACCACCCGCTGGACAGCACCCGCGAGATCGCGGTGTCGATCGCCGTGCGTTTTTGGGCGTAGTCCGCATCCAGCGCCCCGAAGGCCACCCGGGGGGTGGCTCCGACGGTGCCCGGGCTCATTCCGATTCGCCCACGGCTCCGCCGCCGTCCGTCGTGTAGCGCCGGCCGCAGGAGCAGGCCGCGCCGCCGCCGCCCTCGAAGCGCAGACCCTTCCCGCATCGACAGACGTGGCCGTGGACCCGCGCCGGGCTGCCGTAGACGAGGGCGAAGTCCGGCACATCGCGGGTGATGAGGGCCCCGGCGCCCACCATTGCGAAGCGCCCGACGGTGACGCCCGGGAGGAGAATCGATCCCGCGCCGAGACTGGCTCCCGTCCGCACCCGAGTGCGCGGATGGTCCGCCAGATGTTGACCGCTGCGGGGGCGGACGTCGTTCGAAAACGCGACGTCGGGGCCCACGAACACGTCGTCCTCCAGGACGAGGCCGTCGTAGAGGGAGATCCCGCACTTGACGGTCACGCGGTCGCCCAGGACGACGTCGTTTTCGAGGAAGCAGCGGTCGCAGATGTTGCAGTCGCGGCCGATGCGCGCACCCGCGAGGATGTTCACGAACGCCCAGATCCGGGTCCCGTCGCCGATCTGGCTCGAAGCGACCAGGGCGGTGGGATGGATGGAGATCATCGACTGCGGCGAAGCTTAACGCAGAGCTGCGGAATGCAGGCGTTGCGTTGCGGCGCTTCGCCGAGTGATGTAGGGCGGCGGGATCGCTTCTTTCCGGTATCTGGTTCCAGCTGAAAACGAGGGTTGCGCGCTTGCGGGGCGTGAATCCTCTGGGTCGTTATTTGTCCGCCCGTCCAGCAAGACTCTGAGTCGATGAGTGATCGGAATGTCTCTTGACGTGTCGTATCCTATAGGATACAGTCCCCGGTGATCGAGGTTCGGCAGACCGAACGGTACTCGCGCTGGTTCGACCGTCTCCGAGACCGGCAGACGCGAGCGCGGATCCTGATCAGAGTCCGACGGCTCTCGCTCGGAAACCCCGGCGACGTACGGCCGGTAGGCAAAGGAGTTTCAGAAATGCGCATCGACTATGGCCCGGGATACCGCGTGTATTTTACCTACCGCGCCAACACCGTCGTCATTCTACTGGCTGGAGGAGACAAGCGAAGCCAGGCAGGTGATATCGAAGCGGCGCGTGAGCTCGCGCAAGCCACGAGGTAAGGAACTCGAAATGGCCAAGACCCGAACGACGAAGTGGGATGCCGCGGATCATCTCGAGAGCGAAGCCGACGTTGCGGCTTACCTCGAAGCCGCCCTCGAGGACGGCGACGCCGCTCTCGTGGCGGCAGCGCTGGGCGACATCGCGCGCGCCAAAGGCATGGCAAAGATCGCTCGCAAAGCAGGTCTGGGTCGGGAGAGTCTCTACAAGGCGCTCTCCGCGGACGGGAACCCGGAACTCGCCACGATCCTCCGCGTCGTGCGCGCGCTCGGCCTGCGGCTACATGCCCTTCCCGCGCGCTGAGGCGCACGCGTAGGCGCCACAAGGTCTGCGAAGGAGGTCGTCCGCGCACGTCGACCGTGAATTGGCGAATCGCTTGGCCGGTCATCATCTGTCCGACACCCTGAATCAACATAAGCTCGGTTCCCCGATGAGTTGTCACGCCTACGCTCACTCCAAGGAGGGTGTGCCTGCAGAGCACTGGCACCGGCTGGAGGATCACCTTCGCGACACCGCTCGCCGCGCCGGCGAGTTTGCAAGCGTGTGGGGAGCGGGAGAGATCGCCTTCTTGGCCGGGCTGTGGCACGACCTTGGAAAGTACGCGCTCGATTGGCAGACCTTTCTTGTGGGAGCGGGCTCGGAGGCTCCCATTCTGGGGGAAGACACACCACAGTCAGCCGGGGAGTCGGGCAAACGCAAGCGCGGTCCCGACCACAGCACGGCGGGGGCTCTCCACGCGCTGAGGCGTTTCGGCGAAGACGGCCCAGCGGCTTTCCCTGGTCAGGCTCTCCGCTTCACGATCGCTGCCCACCATGCTGGCCTGGATGATCGCCAGGGGCTGAAGACGAGACTCGACAATCCCGAGAAGGCTTTGCGTTACGAAAATGTATTAAGTCGCATTCCGCCGGAGATCCTGAACCCACCCGTCGAACCCGGCCTTCCACCCTTCCTCAGGCTGAGAAACGTGACGAACAGCGACAAGGAACGCGCGCTACGACGGTTTGAAGCGTTCGTTCGAATGATCTTCTCGGCGCTGGTCGACGCCGATTACCTCGATACCGAAGCGTTCGTCGAATCGGGCGGAGGAGGCGAGACACGCCCTGCGCAGCGTCGGACCTGGCATCACTTGACCGACTACGAGCCCGTCCTGGAGGGCTACCTTCATCGCTTCGATGCGGCCGGCTCAACGCCCGTCAATGACGCACGGCGACGAGTGCTTGAGTGGTGCCTGTCTGCCGCCCTTGGTCCTCGCGGGGCGTACACGCTGACGGTGCCAACCGGCGGCGGAAAGACTCTCTCATCCCTCGCCTTTGCGCTGCGTCACGCAGGAGCGAACCGCCAGGAACGCGTCGTCGTTGCGCTACCGTTTCTTTCCATTCTGGATCAGACGGCCGACGTCTATCGGAAGGTCTTCGGAGAGGCGCTTGGGCCATCGCTCGTTGAGCACCACAGCAACGTCACACCGTTTCGCGACACGATGGCCAACCGCCTCGCCTCAGAGAATTGGGATGCGCCACTGATCGTTACGACCCAGGTGCAGCTCTTCGAGAGTCTCTTCTCGAATCGGCCGCGTCACTGTCGCAAGCTCCACAACCTCGCTAATAGCGTCATCGTGCTGGATGAAGTCCAGACGCTTCCGGTCGAGCTGCTGGCTCCGATTCTCGACCAGCTGCAGGAGCTCCAGGAGAACTACGGCGCAACACTCCTTCTGACGACGGCAACACAGCCCGCCCTGCACTCGAGACTGCTCGGCAACTCTCGCTTCGAAGGCCTTGACCCGAAACTTGTCGAAATCGTTCCGGCGACAGAGTCGGATTCGCTGTTTGAGTCATTCCGTCGAGTCGAGGTCGAGTGGCCGAATAACCCTGACCCGCTCGACTGGTCGGCACTTGCCAACGAGATCGTGGCGATATCTCAGGTTCTTGCCATCGTTCATAGGCGCCAGGACGCGCAGGATCTTTGGCGGGCTTGCGAAGCCTTGGCTCCGGGCGAGCAGATTCATCTCTCGGCTTTGATGTGCCCCACACATCGACGTGAAACTCTCGCACGAATTCGCGGGCTCTTGGCAAACGGCGAGCCCTGTCGGGTCATTTCGACGCAGCTCGTGGAGGCGGGGGTCGATATCGATTTCCCGACTGTCTACAGGGCCATGGCGGGTCTCGAGTCGCTCGTGCAGTCGGCGGGGCGGTGCAACCGCGAGGGCCGGCTTCCGCATCCCGGCCGCTTCGTAGTCTTCAACCCTGTGAGCGAGCCGCCAAGCCTTCTCCGGTTGCATCGGGACATCACGCGAGTGCTGCTTAAGTCGGAACCGTCGCTCGATCTCACGCAACCTGCGAATTTTCGACGGTACTTCGATCAGCTTTACGCCACGCGCAATCTCGATTCGAGGGCGATTCAGCCCTTGCGCGCCTCGCTGAGGTTCGCCGAGGTCGCGTCGAAATTCCGGATGATCGACGACGCCGGCGAAACGGTATTCGTCCCATATGGACCCGTAGGCCGAAGAGCCATCCAGGACCTTCGATACGGCGGACCTTCCGCGGCGGCGTTCCGAGCCCTTCAGCCTTTCGGAGTCTCGTTGTTTCCTAACGCGCTCTTCAATTTGCGGACTCAAGGCGCCGTCGAGCTTCTCCACGATTCCATTTGGGCTTTGACGTCCGATCGCAACTACGACCCTAAGCTCGGGCTCGTTCTCGACATTGACCCAGCCGATCTCGTGATCTGAAAGGAGGCACCTATGAGTGAACGATCTCCAACCTTCAGGGTCAGAGCCTGGGGTCCTTACGCCTGCTTCACGCGCCCCGAGTTCAGGGCAGAGCGGATGACCTACGAGGTGATGACGCCTTCCGCGGCCAGAGGTCTTCTGGAAGCTATCTTGTGGAAACCTGCGATCCGCTGGCGCTTAGAACGTATCAACGTACTTGCGCCTATTCGCTTCGAGGCCGTCCGCCGAAACGAAGTCGCAAGCAAGGCGGCCATCGGAGGCGCCTTGGGCAGCTACTTCGCCGACGAAGACCGGCAGCAGCGAAACACCGTTCTTCTGAGAGACGTCGACTACGTGGTCGAAGCTCATTTCGAAATGACGGCCAGAGCGGGACCCGAGGACAATCTGCGAAAGTTCATCGAAATGTTCGAGAGGCGATTAGTGAACGGCCAATGCTTCCAGACCCCGTACCTTGGCTGCCGCGAGTTTGCCGCAAACGTCGGTCCTGCGCCCGAGCAGTGGGAGGTCCCCGCCTCCCTCCGCGGCGCCAGAGATCTCGGTCTGATGCTCTATGACTTCGATTTCAGGCCGGATGGCTCGGCGACGCCCTTTTTCTTCAAGGCCGTTCTTTCCGAGGGCAGGATCGATGTCCGGGAGATCTACCCATGATCTACCAAGCACTCGCCGAGCTGGCCCACCGCGAGAATCTTCTTCAAGACACCGCCTACGAGCCGAAAGGTGTCCACTATCTTCTTGTTCTCGGGGCGAACGGTGATCTCCTAGACGTTCTCGAACCTCGGGACCCGCCGGCTTTCGACAGCAAGGGGCGCCCCGAAGGCAAGGCAACGCCGGTCGTCCGCCCTATTCCGAGACGCTCCGATCGAACATCCGGTGACCTGGCCGAGTTTCTTGTGGACAAGTCGGAGTACGTCTTTGGAATCGACCCCAGGGGGAAAACGTCTGCCGAAAAACTATCCAACCGTTATCAGCTCTTCAGGGAGTCTGTCGAGGAGGCATCCCGAAGGGTTCCGATGAGCCCGGGACTGAGGGCAGTATCCCGCTTTCTATCGAAGCCGTTTCCGGAGAGGATAAGCCAGCTGTTGACCGCCGAAAAGGAAGCCGATCGCAACGCTCTCGCGGGAGCGCTCTTTGCCTTCCGCTATCAACCCGATGGCGGGACGACTTGCGTGCACGACGAAACCGTCATCAAGGAGTATTTTCGGGCGAAGCTGGGAGGAGGGGATCCGCCCGTCGGTCAATGTCTCGTGACCGGAAAGCCAGACGTCGCCCTTACCCGTCTGCACGCGAAGCCAAAAGGGATTCCGCCTAGGGGATTGACGAAAGGGGGCGTGCCGCTGACGTCTGTGAACGCAGATGCCTTCAAAAGCTACGGACTTGAGGAAATCGGCGGAGCGCCGATCTCTCGCGACGCCAACATCGCGATCGAGTTCGCGCTCAATCGCCTCTTGGACGCCGCCTATCCGAAGCCCGGGGGCGGCTCTTTTGCTCGGCAGGCCGTCGAAATCAGCCCCGACACGGTTCTCGTCTACTGGACTCGCGAGGACACTGCTCTCGACTTTGTCTTGGGGATCGAAGGCCGTGATCCGGAGGACGTGGCCGAACTTCTTCGGTCTCCCTACAAAAACCACACGGCCCCCATCGATGACCCAACCGACTTCTACGCTCTCGCGCTCTCGGGCATGACAGGCCGCGCTATCGTTCGAAGCTTCCTGCACTCTACGGTCCGCGACGTCGCCCGAGCCATCGATCGCTATCGAGAGGAGGCGAGGCTCGTCAGGCCCTACGAGGAGAAACCGGGCGGCTACCCGCTTACGGAAGTGCGAAGAGCTCTCGTTGCCCGCGGGGAGCTCAAGGATTTGGCTCCTTCGCTAGGAACTGAGTTGTACCTCGACATCCTCCACGGACGTCGCTTCCCAAGGATCGTTCTCGATGCGGCCGTTCGGCGGAATCGCGCACACGATTTCCACTCCGATTCAAAGAAGCGTGATTTCAGACGCCTCGGTCCACGGTGCAGTCTTCTCAAGGCCTACTTAAACCGAAATCTAAAGGAGGGAATCACTGTGTCTCTCGACACCAGCCGCATCGACGCTCCATACCGACTCGGCCGTCTTCTCGCGGCGGTTGACAAGGTTCAGCAGGAGGCGCTCGGGAGCGTGAACGCCACCCTGGTCGACCGCTATTACGGGTCCGCCTCGAGCACTCCAGCGGCCGTTTTTCCCACGCTGCTCCGCCGCTTCCAGAACAACCTCGGGAAGCTCCGACGAGACAAAGCCGGTCTCGCTGTTAATCGCGAGAAGCTAGTCCAGGAGATCGTCGGAAACCTCCAAATCTTCCCGACCACGCTTGGTCTGAAAGAGCAGGGTCTCTTCGCTCTGGGCTTCTACCACCAGCGCCAGAACTTCTTCACAAAGAAAGAGGAGGCATGAAATGCCTGCGGTCGGCAACAAATACGACTTCGTCCTTCTTTTCGACGTCCAAGACGGCAATCCCAACGGCGATCCGGACGCCGGGAACCTTCCCAGAATCGACCCTGAGACCGGACATGGAATCACGACCGATGTCTGCCTGAAGCGAAAGCTTAGGAACTATGTTCTGACGGCGCGACCGGGCGCCGAGGGCTACGACATCTTCGTGAAGGAAAAGGCGATCCTGAATAACTTGATCGATGAGGCTCACGAACAGCCCGAGGTCAAGAAGAAAGAGAAGAGGGAAAAGACAGACGCCGCACGCGACTACATGTGCCGCCGGTTCTTCGACGTGCGAACCTTCGGCGCGGTCATGTCAACCGGGAAGAACGCCGGCCAGGTCCGAGGGCCGGTCCAGCTCACGTTCTCGCGGTCGATCGACCCAATCGTAGCTCTCGATCACAGCATCACCCGGATGGCTGTCGCGACACCGGAGGAATCCGAGAAACAGGAGGGCGAGGCCAGGACGATGGGTCGAAAAGCCACCGTCCCGTACGGCCTTTACCGGTGTCACGGTTTCGTCTCCGCAAACCTCGCCAAGCAGACGGGATTCGCCGAAGAGGATCTCGATCTTCTCTGGAAAGGGCTTGTCAATATGTTCGAAGACGATCGCTCGGCGGCCCGCGGTTTGATGAGCTCGCGCAAGCTCTTCGCCTTTCGCCACGACTCGACTCTCGGAAACGCCCCCGCTCATGCCCTCTTCGACCTCGTCAAGGTCGAGCGAACGGACGTCGGTCGCCCGCCGCGCAGTGTCACTGACTACAAGATATGGGTCGAGAAGGAGAACTTCCCGAAGGGCGTTGAGTTAATGGAGAAGCTCTGAACCGTCGTGTTCGCCGAAGACGACCTCTTACCCCTCTCCGGTCTGCAGCACCTCGTATTCTGCGAGCGTCAGTGCGCCTTGATTCACGTTGAAGGGGCGTGGGCGGACAATCCGTTCACGCTGGAGGGGTCGCATCTGCACGAATCAGCGGATATTCCAGGTCTCGAATCGCGAGGCGATCTGCGGATCTCGCGAAGTCTGCGCTTGCGAAGCCTTCGCTTGGGAATCTCCGGCATCGCGGATGTCGTGGAATTCCATCGCGAAGATGGCGACACCGGCTCGGGTACAACCCTTCCGGCTGTGGCGGGCCGTTGGCGGCCCTATCCTGTCGAGTACAAGCGCGGACGCAAACGAAATCAGCGGGCGAACGAAATCCAGCTTTGCGCGCAGGCCCTCTGCCTGGAGGAGATGCTTGGTGCCCCCGTGCGCGAGGGCGCGCTGTACTACGGAAAGAGTCGGAGGAGGCTTGAAGTCGAATTTAGCAACTCCTTGCGCGCGGCGACCGAGGCCGCCTGCTGGCGCCTTCGGGATCTCCTCTACGGCGGGCGCACTCCGCTCGCTCGTCGGGAAAAGAAGTGCAACGACTGCTCACTTCTCGAGATCTGCAAGCCCGATGCTCTGGGCTTTTCGGTCGCCAGCTATCTGAAGCGGAACTTCGGAATCGTAGTCTCGTGAGACAGCATCAGAACACGCTCTTCGTGACGACTCAGGGCGCGTATCTCGCAAAGGAGAGCGAGACGGTCCTGGTCCGCGTCGAGGACGAGGTGAAGCTCCGCATTCCGATCCACCAGCTCGGCGGGATAGTCTGTTTCGGGCAGGTGTCGGTCAGCCCGTTTCTGATGGGCTTTTGCGCCGAGCGCGGCGTCCACCTCAGCTTTCTGACCGAGAACGGCCGATTCCTGGCGCGGGTACAAGGATCGGTCTCAGGCAACGTGCTGTTGCGCCGCGAACAGTACCGAAGAGCGGACGATGCGAGGTTTGTCACTGACGTGTCCCGAGTCATTGTCGCGGCGAAGGTCTCTAATGCCCGGGGGGTGCTTCAGCGGGGAATGCGTGAACGGGGCGAATCACGAGATAGCAACGGTCTGCAGACCTCGATCCGGTTCCTAGGGGCTCTCCAGAACACTCTCTCCGGCTGTACTGACTGCGACGCCGTCCGCGGGGTCGAAGGGGCGGCAGCGAAGAGCTACTTCGGGGTTTTCGATGAGCTGATCTCGCAGCAGAAGGAGCATTTCTTCTTCCGCGAGCGCAGCCGCAGGCCACCTCTGGATAATCTAAATGCTCTCTTGTCGTTTATCTACACGCTCGCGCTTCACGACGTCGAGGCCGCGCTCGAGACGGTCGGGCTGGATCCCGCGGTCGGCTTTCTGCACCGCGACCGGCCCGGTCGGCCGGGTCTTGCCCTCGACCTTGTCGAAGAGTTTCGCGCGCCGTTCGCCGATCGGCTCGCGGTCTCACTTGTCAACTTGAGGCAAGTCAGCCCGGAGGGCTTCCGGAAGCAGGAGACCGGTGGAGTACTGATGGATGACGACACCCGCAAGGCGGTGATCGTCGCGTACCAGAAGAGAAAGCAGGAGGAGATCGAGCATCCGTTCCTGGGCGAGCGCACGACGATCGGGCTGCTCCCGTTTCTGCAGGCGCTTCTGTTCGCGCGCTACCTCCGGGAGGATTTGGAAGCTTATCCACCCCTGATCTGGAAATAGTTAGAGTTGGAAGCGAGGTCGAGCGGCAATGATGGTCTTGGTGAGCTACGACGTGTCCACCGTGTCGGGTCGCGGGAAGCGTCGTCTCAGAAGAATTGCACGCGCATGCCTGGATTACGGCCAGAGAGTTCAATATTCCGTCTTCGAGTGCCTCGTCGATCCCGAGCAATGGACCCGGCTCCGCCTCAGATTGATCGACGAGTTCGAACCCAAGGAGGACAGCCTCAGGTTTTACTTTCTCGGCAGCAATTGGAAGGGGCACGTCGAGCACGTCGGGGCAAAGGCAGTCCCCGAGATCGACGGCCCGCTCCTGGCATGACGATCGAGAGCCGTGCGGACCGGAAGTGCCCAGAGAATCACGGCGAGGTTCGCGGAAGGTCCATCTACCTGGGCCAAAGCGGTTTCTACGGATTGCAGTGAGCACATCGCTCCCGTTCTTTGACAAATTAGGCCTCTGCGCGGAATCCGCCATCCGTGCTCTTCGGTGCAAACGACTTAGTTGATCGCGGTCGCCCCCCGCGCGGGGGCGTGGATTGAAACAAGAACTCCTCGAGCCAGGTCCGATAGAGCCGCGGTCGCCCCCCGCGCGGGGGCGTGGATTGAAACCAGACGTTGCCGCGGCGCTCGCCCGGACACACGGTCGCCCCCCGCGCGGGGGCGTGGATTGAAACTCGTAGGCCGCCGCGACCCAGCGGTGCCGCGCGTGTCGCCCCCCGCGCGGGGGCGTGGATTGAAACATGGTTGCCATTAGCTGTTTTCCTCTTCTTCTTCGTCGCCCCCCGCGCGGGGGCGTGGATTGAAACGTCGATCCGGACAAGCTTATCG
>JBBRFL010000043.1:0-27473 GCA_038224325.1 Thermoanaerobaculia bacterium
CGTCGACCTGAGCCGCAAGATCCTGCGGTCGCCGCGCTCGGCGCCCCGGGCGTTCGTCTGGATCTGCGAACGGATGCACGCGGAGGGCAAGGCGGAGCCGGCGTCGCTCTTCCTGGCGCTCACCGACGCGCTTCGGATGGACGAGTTCTCGGGCCTCCGCGCGCGGATGAAGGAGTTCTTCGAGCCCGGCGGGTTCGCGGTCGCGCTGGTCCGCGCCGCGGGCTCGGAGGCGGAAGCCCGCGACTTCCTGCACGCTCTCGACCGCGTCTTCGGCCTCGAGGAGCACCGCCGAGCGACGATTCGCGACGCGCTATCCATGAAGTTTCCTGAGCTGCGCGCCCCGGCGAGGGACTACCTCTACGCCACCGCCGAATCGATCGAGGCGAAGCGCCAGGAGCTGGCCCGCCTCCGGCAGGTGGACCTCCCCGCCAACTCCGAGGCGATGAAGGCGGCGAAGGAGCACGGCGACCTGTCGGAGAACTTCGAGTACCACGCGGCGCGGCAGAAGCACGAGTACCTCTCAGCGCGCATCGCCGGGCTCTCCGACGAGCTCTCGCGGACGCGCACGATCGACTCCTCTCGGGTCGACGCGTCCGAGGTTCGCGTGGGCACGCGCGTGCGGATGCGCGACGCCTCGGGCGTGGAGCGAGACTTCACGATCCTGGGTCCGTGGGACTCCAAGCCCGAGGCCGCCATCTATTCCTACGAGTCGGAGTTCGCCCAGAGGCTGCTCGGCTCGCGCCCGGGCGACCGCGTGAACCTCCCCGAGGGACAGGTGGAGGTCCTCTCGATCCTCCCGTGGCGTTGATCGCGCGCTTCGCGGCGATACTCCTCCTGATCGGCGGCCCCCTCCTCGCGGAGGAAATCCTCCGCCTCCCGATCGGCGACGCCGCGCGCAGGGACCGGGACGCGGCGGTCGTACTCGACGCGGTCACCGACACGGCTTCCGGCGGGGTCCTGACGCCGGCGGAGCTGGCCGGGAGGCTCACCGACGTGCGGCTGCTGCTGATCGGGGAGGAGCACACGGCCATGGACTCCCATTGGGTCGAGCGCCGGGTCATCGAGGAGCTCCACCGCGCGGGCCGCCGGGTCTCCGTCGGTCTCGAGATGTTCCCGTACACCGCGCAGTCGGCGCTGGACGACTGGAGTCGGGGGGCGCTCTCGGAAGAAGAGTTTCTTCGGGCCTCGCACTGGTACAAGAGCTGGGGATACGCCTGGGACTACTACCGCGAGATCTTCCGGTTCGCCCGGGAGAACCGGCTGCCCCTGTTCGCCGTGAACGCGCCGCGGGAGGTCGTTACGGCGGTTCGCAAGAAGGGCTTCCAGGGCCTGACTCCCGAGGAGGCGGCGCACATTCCGGCTCGGGTGGATTCCGACAACGCCGACCACCTCCGTCTCTTCCGGGCCTCGTTCGAGGACGCGACCTTCCATGCGGGGATGAGCCCCGAGCAGTGGCAGGCGATGTTCAACGCCCAGTGCACCTGGGACGCGACCATGGCGTTCCAGTCGGTAGCGGCCCTCGGCCGCGACTCCGATGCCCGCGCGATCCTCGTCGTGCTCGTCGGGGCGGGGCACGTGCAGTACGGCCTCGGCATCGAGCGCCAGGCGAGGCAGTGGTTCGCGGGCCGGATCGCGTCCGTCATCCCGGTGCCGATCGCCGACGAGAAGCGCAAGCCCGTCGGCCCCGTCCGCGCCTCCTATGCCAACTTCCTGTGGGGCGTGCCGCCGGAGACCGACCCCCTGTTCCCGGACCTCGGCATCTCGACGCGGGCCCTGGAGGGAGAGCCGCTGCTGGAGGTCATCCACGTCGAGAAAGACTCTCCCGCCCAGCGCGGGGGCCTCGCGGAGGGAGACGTCCTGCGGACGATGGATGGGTCGGCGATCGCCGACCGCGAGACGCTCGCGCGAGCGATGGCGGAGAAGCGGTGGGGCGACGCCGCGGTCTTTTCCGTTCGGCGCGCCGGGAAACCGGCGACGGTCACGGTCCTGCTTCGACGCCAAGGGGCTCGCTAGGACGCGCCCGGCGCGTCGAGGGGCCGCCGGCCCGGCGAATACTTCAGCACGCGGACCGTCTCCATCGTGACGAGGCCCTCGGAGACCATCTCCTCGAGGCCGGGAAGGAGGCGTTCCATGTGCTCCGACGTGTCCACGATCTCGATCACCAGCGGGAGATCCTGGGAAAGCCGTTCGAGGAGCGTCGTGTGCAGCACGCTGCGCGCGCCGAATCCCCCGATGCCCCGAAAGACCGTCGCCCCCGCGAAACCCTCCTGACGCAGGCGCTGGAGCAGGGCCATCCACAGCGGCTGGTGATGCCAGCGGTCGGATTCGCCGATGAAGATGCGCATCAAGACCTGATCGCCGTCGAGTACCCGCATGAGTCCTCCCTCGTCAGCCCCCGAAGAGCCAGCGCCCTGCCGCCACGCCCGCGAAACCCGCCGCGAGGCAGCCGACGACCGTGGCCGCGACGTTGGCGGCCGCGAGCTGCCACGATCCGTCCTGGAAGTACCGAACCGTCTCGTAGTTGAACGCCGAGTAAGTCGTGAACCCGCCCATGACACCCGTCGTCAGGGTGAGGCGCATGGTGGGGGAAAGCAGCGGGGTGGCGATCCCCGCCTGGACGAGGATGCCGACGAGGAAGGAGCCGATCGTGTTGACGGCGAGCGTGCCGTAGGGAAACCCGCTTCCGATCCACGCCAGGGCCCAGCCCGAGAGGAGGTAGCGCGCTCCGGTTCCGACGGCGCCGCCCAGACAGATGCATAGGAAGCGGTTCACCCCGACCTCGACGCTTCGAGGCGCCGCCTCCGCCGCCCGCTCAGCGTCCCGTGCAGTGTCAGGACGGGGCCGAAGAGAAAGTAGCTGAGGCCGGCGAACCCGACCATGCGCAACGGCACCGTGAGCGCGATGAGGATCGAGAGGCCGCCGATGCTCGCGGCGAGCAGGGACCCGCGGATGCTCGCGCGGGTGTCGAAGGCCTCGAGCGGCGTCAGGCGCAGGAATTCGCGCCGGCGGTGGGCGTGGGCGTACAGGAGGGCGAGCAGCCCGTACAGTGCGACGACGCCGCTTCCGTAGATCAGGAACAGATGGGGCACCTGCCCCGGCTCGATCACGTTTTCCGTTCCGCCTCCCGGGCGATTCACGATCATCGGGGTCCCCGTGAGAGGGGCGAGGACGAGCCCGAAGAGGAACTTCAGCGGATACACGTAGAAGAGCATCACGAAGAGCAGCACCGCGTTGAGCCAGAGCGTCGTGTTGTCCTGCAGCCCGTAGCGGCGGAAGAACACGTAGTGCTCGCGCCAGATGATGACGAGGAGCGTGAAGCAGACGGCGAACGCGGGGAAGCCCCGCATCGCGGCGATCAGCTCGTTGAAGGTGTGCGGGACCTCGAGCGAGACGACCAGCAGCGTGACCGCGAAGGCGAAGACCGCGTCGCTGAACCCCTCGATGCGGGAGATCTCGCCGCCCCGCCAACGGAAGCCGTCGCGGCTCTCGCCCCCGGGGCGCGCGAGGATCTCCCGGAAGTCGCCCGTCATTCCCGCTCTGCGAGCCGGTCGTAGCAGGCCTCGGCGATGAAGAGATCCTCGGCTCCGAGGCCGGTGAAGTCGGCGACGGTGATCCCGTTGCGCTGGTAGTTCACGGGCTTCTCGCAGAACGCGCCGATCTCGACCGCGCGCCGCTTCTCCGAGAGCATGTGCTGGAGCTCGCCCAGCTTCTCGCACTGCGCGAGGGAATCGACGAGCAGAAGGGAGGCGCGGCGCAGGATCTCCCCGCTCAGCTCCTGCTTGCCGGGCGAGTCGGCGCCGACGGCGCTGATGTGGGAGCCGAAACGGAGGTCGCGGAGACGGAGGAGCGGCTCGCGCGAGGAGGTCGCCGTGACGATCAGGAGGCTGCGGGCGCCGATCTCGGCCGGGGACTCCGCGACGCGGACCTCGACGCCGGGCAGCGCGGCGCCGATGTCGCGGGCGCAGGCCGCGGCGCGCTCCGCGTTTCGACCCCACACGAAGACCTCCTGGAGCGCGAGCACTTCGGCGTGGAGCCGGGCCTGGAGCCGCGCCTGGACCCCGGTGCCGAGGATCCCCAGAGCGGTGTCCGAGCGGCCCAGCTCCCGCGCGACCATCGCCGAAACGGCCGCGGTGCGCAGATCCGTGAGGTAGCCCCCGTCGTCGAAGTACGCGGCCGTGGCGCCGGTCTCGACGGAGACCAGCAGGACCAACCCGTACGGGCGCTTCGGGAAGTTTCCGGCCATTTTCAGCGCGAAGTGCCGACCCCCGGCCCGATGGCTCGACTTGACGTGGACCTCGCCGCTCTGGCCCGGGCCCAGGTAGAGGTGCATCGGCATCGGCGTATCGCACTCGCCCCGGGACTGCGCGATGACCGCCTGTCGCATGGCCGCGATCGCGTCAGCCGGGAGAATCGAGCCGCGGATCTCCCTCTCGCCGAGGAGGCGCATCACGCGAGGATCCTCCGGATCGTCGCGAGCGCGACGTTGCGGCCCGATATCACCGCGACCGCGGGAGACTCGAGCGCGCCCGCCTTCCCGGTCCGTATGGCGGCGATCGTGACCGCGGACGACGGCTCGATCAGGTACTGGTGCTCGCTCAACATGAAACGGACGCCGTCGAAGATCTCCTCCTCGGTGACCAGCGCGACCCCGTCGATCCGATCCTTGAGCACGGAGAACCCGGTCCGGCCGATTCCACCCTCCAGCCCGCCGGCCGTCGTGGACACGGGCGGCAGTCGGACGACCGCCTCGCCCCGCTCCAGGGACAGGGCCAGGGCGGGGGAGAGGACGTGCTGGCAGCCGATGATGCGGGAGCCCGGCAGCTTCTCGCGCGCGAAGTACGCGAAGCCGCCGGAGAGCCCCCCGCCTCCCACGGGCAGCACGAAGGTCCGCGCCTCGGGCGCGTCCTCGAGGACCTCCGCCGCCAGCGTGCCGCCGTTGGCCGCCAGGATGCGCGTGTCGTCGTACGCGGAGACGTAAGGGCGCTTCGTCGTCTCCGCCGCCGCCCGGGCGAGCGCCTCGGTCTCATCGAATCCGTCGAAGTCCGACCGCACCGCCTCGACCCCGAGCGCGACGATGCTCCGGTACTTCGACTCGTCCACGTTGCGGGGGAGGTACACGGTGGCCAGCAGGCCGAGCTCGTGGGCCACGAACGCGACGGCCTTGCCGTGGTTGCCCGCGGAACACGTGACGACCCCGACGCGGCGCTCCTCCTGCGTCAGCTGGAGGAGCCGGAAGAACGCGCCCCGGATCTTGAACGACCCCGTCCGCTGGAGGCACTCGAGCTTGAGCGAGACGGGAACGCCGGCCGCGCGGGACAGCTCCGGCGACGGCTCGACGGGTGTCCGCCGGATGCGTCCCTCGAGCGCACGCCGGGCGTCGAGGATCAGGGCCATGTCGAGCGGCGGGGTCACGCGGTTACTCTAACCCGAGCAGGCAGCGGGCGATCCGCGCGCGAGCGCGCTCGGCCAGCCCCGGCGCATCGGCTGCGTCGAGTCCCTCGGTCGAGATCGGCGCGAGCACCGTCACGGACGCCGCGGTGGGACGGAAGCGGAGCGAATGAAGGGGCAGCGCGTGCTCCGTCCCCTCGATCGCGAGCGGGACGACGTCGACGCGGCTCTCGATCGCGAGCCGGAACGCGCCCTCCCGAAACGTGGCCACGGAGCCGTCGGGGCTGCGCGTACCCTCCGGGAAGACGACCACCGAGCTTCCCTCGAGAAGCCGCGTCCGCATCTGCTCGATCGCGTCCCGCGCGCTCTCCCGATCGTCCCGGGACACGGAGATGTCGCCGACCGTCCGCATGAGCCATCCGAGGACGGGGACGCGAAAGACCGACTCCTTCGACAGGTACTTCATCTCGCCGGGCAGCAGGCAGAGCAGGAACACGTCCGCCATGGACCGGTGGTTGGCGACGAAGAGATGCGGGCGGCCGCGGTCGAGCGCGACGGAGCCCGCGACGCGGAATCGCCAGAACGGGTTGATTTGCACCGCCAGGACGCCCGCATTCCGCAGGAGGCGGCCGACTCGCCTCCGGCCCGGGTCGCGGCGAAACGTCGCCGCCCTGAATCCGCCGATCAGCGGCGCCCAGGCCAGGACGATCCCGACGTAGGCCGCCCAGACGAGCGCGGAGAGCGGAGGGGCGAGGAGCGGATGGTCGAGGAGCCCCCGCCGAGACTTCACGGAGGCGGGGCCGAGCGCGCCCGCTTCAGAGATAGGCCTCGTCCACGTAGCACCACCGCCAGTCCTCGCCCGGCTCGAAGGACTGGACGATGGGGTGTTTTGTCGAGCGGAAGTGGGCTGTCGCATGCTTGATCTTGGAAGAGTCGCAGCAGCCGACGTGTCCGCACGTCAGGCAGGTGCACCCAGTCGTCGCCGATGCGCAGACAGTCCTCGCAGCCGTCGGCGCTCGGGACGACTTCTCGGATCGAATCGACATGCGAGCAGGTCGTGGCCACGGGTCTCCCAGTCGAAAATCCAAAATCCCAAATTCGAAAATCGAAAACCTCTTTAGTGACACTTCCCCGAGCCCGAATCGGTGAACGGGGAGCCGTCCGCGGAGAGGAATTGCCAATCGTATGACTCGGGGTGAAGCGTGAGCTTGATGACTCCGAACGCCTGGTTGTTCCGAACCTCGCTCGTCGAGTGAATTACGTTCCAGTTGTAGAGCTCGCGTCCTCCGGTGCCGACCACGAACTCCCGCACGCCGCGCTTCGGATCGGCGTTTCCGAGCGCGTCCATGGGCGCGAACCGCTCGTAGTCGTGATCGTGGCCGCTCAGGACGACGTCTGCGCCGGCGTCGACGAGATCCTTCCAGATATCGCGCATGCCGAGATCGTCCCCGTGTGCGGCCGAAGAGAATCGCGGGTGATGCCACATCGCCGCGGTGCAGAGCGCCGGGTGGGCGGCGAGGTCCTCGCGGAGCCACTGCTCCTGCGGCGAGCCCTTCCGGCAGCCGCCGACGTCCCGGCAGTTGCTGTTGACGACGATGATGTGCCAGGTTCCCAGGTCGTAGCTGTAGTAGCCCTTCTTCGGATCCCCCGCCGCTTCGCCGAAGTAGGCGAAATAGGGAGCCGCGCCGAGCGTTCGATAGTCGTGATTCCCGGGCGCCGGCCGGGTCCGGCTCTTGAATCGGCCCCAGGTGGGGCCGTAGCATTTCTCGAACTGGGCCGCCGAGCCGGACTCGTATGCGTTGTCCCCCAGCGTGAAGACGGTTCCCTCGATCTTCTCGACCAGCTGCGCGGTCTTGCGCGCCGACTCGATCTCGGAGCAATCGGCGATGTCGCCCGCGCCGACCAGGACCGGATCCGGCGGCGCGGGAGTGAGAGTCGGGACCGGCGGCGCGGGTGTGAGAGTCGGAACCGGCTCCTGGCCCGGCAGAAGCGAGGCGATGACGAACGCCACGGCCGCGGCCCCGGCGAGGACGCTCTTCTTCACGGGCGGATTATGTCTCGATTCGCGCGACGCGGCGACGCGGCTCGGCTAGCTAGTGCATTCCCGTCGCCAGGAAGAGCTCGTCGAGCTCGCGCCGGTAGGAATACACGTACGACGATTCATCCGGTGAGATCTGAATCGGGCCGATCTGGTCGACACCCGACGGGTCGGGAGGCTGAATCTCCTTCCAGAGCCTGCGGTGTCCGGTCTTCACGTCGATCGCCTCGACGCGCAGCGGCGGCGCGGTCGGCCGGTACACGAAGAGGGCGCCGCCGTCGGGCGTCCACCGCAGCGCGACGTCCTCGGGCTCCGACCCGGGCATGGCCCGCGGCTCCCCGGGCTCGGTCGGGTAGAGCGACAACCGGCGGTCCGGCCCTTTCGCGGCGATCCACTTTCCGTCGGGCGACACGGCGGGAAAGATGAAGCTGACGCCCTGGGGCGTGATCGCTCGCGGCTTTCCCCCCGTGAGGTCCTGGACGAAGAGTTGGGAGCCGTGCCCTCCCTCGCTGCCGGACAGGAGGATTCGCCGGCCGTCCGGGAACCACGCGGCGGACTGACAGTTGACGCCGCTCTTCGGCAGCTCCTTCGGCTCTCCGGGTCCGAGGGGCAGGAGCCGGAATTGCCCCGTCGTCAGGTCGGGGCTGGAGAGCGCCCAGCGGCCGTCGGGCGAGAAGCCGAAGACGACGCCGTCGCCGATGCGGACGGCGGGCGAGCCGTCTAGCTTGCGCAGGTAGGCGCCCATCGGCTGGATGTTCTGCTCGTTGAAGAGGATGGTGCTGCCGTCGCCACTGATGTCGATGGGAAACGACCAGTTGAGCCACGTCAGGTTGCGATCGCTCGACTCGCCCGCCGCGTGGCCCACGATCTCGCGCCGGGAGGAGTTCATGGCGCAGATGACGCGCCCATCGCGCGCGATGTCGTGGATCGATCCGCCGGGGGCGGTCCAGACGAAGCGGTTCTTCCCGGATAGTGAGGTGGCCGTGATGCCGTCGAAGGCGCTCGTCCAGACTTCGTCTCCCCGCGGGGACCAGGCGACGCCGGAGATGGCGAAGGGGCCGTTCACGCGCACCTTGCCGCTCGTGTCGACGATCTTCAGGGTCCCGGTGTTGTCGCCCTGTTGCGGATGGTCGAGAAACGCGACGACGCGACCGTCGGGCGAGACCCGCACGCCGCTGACCCAGCCCGGCGCGTCGTACAGCACCTTTCCGATCGGGAACTCCACGCGGCCCCGGTTGCCGACCTGGCGCGCGACCGCGAGGCTCGCCCCGTCGGGCGACCAGTCGGCGTCCTCCACGTTCTCGAGCATCTCTCGAGGCGCGCCGCCCGCCAGCGGAACTCGCGCCAGGGTGCCGACCGATTGGAAACCGAATATGTAGTGGCGATGGAGAGAGATCGCGAGCTCCCCGGTGGAGGAGATCGCGAGGACGTCGCCGCTCGGGAGACCGAGCGAACGGGACTCGGAGCTTCCCGCGCGCGTCGAAAAGATCTCGAGTGGCAACCCCTCCCAGGCCGCGCCGTAGACGATCGTCTGCCCGTCCGGGGCGAAGCGGGCGGTGCGAATGGTGCCGCGGGCGAAGGTCAGAGGCTTGATGTCCGGAGCCGGCCCGGCACTCGAGTGCGTCCAGGCGCGGAGAAGGAATCCCCCGAGGACGCCGATGGCCAGCGCCGCGGCGGCGGGGGCGAGCCAGCCGCGGCGGCCTACCCTGGCGGGCTCAGCGGCTTCGAGCGCGCCGGAGAAGGAGCTCTCGGTCAGATGGTCGCGGACGCTCTTCAGATCCCGCGCGAGGTCCCGGGTGGAGGCATAGCGCTCCTCGGGGTCCTTGGTGAAGCAGCCGCTCGACGATCCAGCGCACGGGCGCCGGCGCCTTCGGAGCGAGCTGCCCGATCGGTTCCGGCTCCTCGCGAATGATCGCGACGAGCGTCTCGGCTCCCGTTTTCCGCTGGAACGCGCGCTGGCCCGTCGCCATCTCGTAGAGCATCGCGCCCAGCGTGAACTGGTCCGAGCGATAGTCGACCGGCTGGCCGCTCGCCTGCTCGGGCGACATGTATCCGGCGGTACCCATCACGGTGCCCGGCTGGGTCGGGGCCGCGATCGCGGTGGGCATGATCGACTGACCCTGTGACGCGGGCTCGGTCAGCTTCGCCAAGCCGAAGTCCAGGATCTTCGCGAAGCCGTCTTTGGACACCATGACGTTTTCGGGCTTCAGGTCCCGGTGGACGATGCCGGCGCCGTGGGCCTTGGCGAGGCCTTCCGCGATCTGCACGGCGAGGTCCAGCAGCTTCTTTGTCGGCAGCGGCTCGCTCGAGGCGAGCAGCTCGCGCAGGGTCTTGCCCTCGATGAGCTCCATGGCGATGTAGGTCGTCCCCTCGGCCTCGCCGATGTCGTAGATCGTCAGGATGTTGGGATGATTCAGCGCGGAGGCCGAACGCGCCTCCTGCTCGAAGCGCGCGCGGCGATCCGGGTCCAGGGCCGTCGCCGCGGGAAGGACCTTGATCGCGATTTCGCGCGAAAGCTTGCTGTCCCGCGCGCGGTAGACCTCGCCCATTCCGCCCGCGCCAATGGGCGCGAGAATCTCGTAGGGGCCGAGTCGAGCTCCCACGGCGAGTGTCATGAGCTCACTTCAGTCCCGTCACGAGGAAGAGGTCGTCGAGCAGCCTACGGTACGAGTAGACGTACGCCTTCCCGTCCGGCGTAATCTGCGCGGGCGAGACCACGAAGACGCCCGCGGGATCGGGAGGTCGAAACTCCTTCCACGGAGTGCGTCCGCCGGATTCCACGTCGACGATGTCGATTCGGCTGGGTTTCTCGATCGAGCGCAGAACGTAGAGCGAGCGGCCGTCGCTCGTCCACCCCATCGAAAGTTCTTCGGGAGCCAATCCCGGCACCGGTCGCGGTTCCCCGGGCTCGACGGGGTAGATTGCCAATTTCAGCTCGGGCCCCAGCGCGAACACCGATTTCCCGTCCGGAGACACGGCGTGGAACCCGGTGCCTACGCCCTCGGGTGTGAAGGCGCGCGGTTTTCCGTCCGGCAGGTCCTCTACGTAAAGCCTTTCGCGGTGCCCCGGCTCACTGCCCGAGATGAGGATGCGACGGCCGTCTGGGAACCAGCTCGCCCACTGCAGGGCGAGATCGATCTTTGGAAGCGGCCGGGGCTCGCCGGCCCCCGTCGGCAAGAGCGCCAGCTCGCCGCTTCCGGGCTTGCGTGTCATGAGCACCCATCGACCGTCGGGAGAGATCCCGAAAGATCTTCCCTCGCCGATCCGGATCGCGGGAGAGCCGTCGAGCGGGCGCAGGTAGATTCCGTTGGGCGTGAGCTGCTGCTCGTCGAACAAGACCACCTTGTCGTTCGCGGAGATGTCCGACGGAAAAGACCAATTCAGCCAGGTGAGATTGCGTTCCTGCATCTCCCCGGCGGCGCGTCCGACAATCTCCCGGCGCGAGCGTCTCGTGCTGAACAAGATATGCCCGTCACGGGATGCGTCCTGAAGATTGCCAACTTGCGGCGGATAGGGCCAGACTTCTCGCGTCTGTCCCGAAAGCGACGTGACCGCCAGTGGCGGGCTCGTCCAGATTGCGTCACCGCTTGGAAGCCAGGCGATGCCAAACGTCGCGAACGGACCCGTCAATCGGACCTTGCCCTTTTTGTCGACGACCTTGAGGATCCCGTTGCTGTCGCCTAGTTCGGGATGGTCGATGAATGCGACAAGCTGGCCGTCAGGCGACACGCGGACGCTACTGATCCATCCGGGCGGCTCATAGAGGACCGTCCCGATGGGGTATTCGAGCCGGTGCCGGTTTCCGAAATGTCGGGTTACGGCGAGCTCCTTGCCATCGGGAGACCAGTCGGCGTCCTCGACGTTCTCGAGAATCGGCCGAGGCGTACCACCTCCCAGAGGGACGCGGGCCAGCGTCCCGGTCGTCTCGTAGCCGACGACGTAGTGCCGATCGAGCGAGATGGCCATCTCGCCGGTCGAGGAGATCGAGAGGATGTCCGCGGACGGCAAGCCGAGGGGTCGGGACTCCGTGCTGTCGGCGCGCGTCGAGAAGAGCTCGAGCGGCCGGCCGTCCCAGGCCGCACTGTACACGATCGTCTGGCCGTCCGGAGCGAATCGAGCCGTGAGAATGGTCCCGCGTTGAAACGTTAGTTGTTTGAACTGCACCTTGACGCTGGACCGACCGCTCGTGATCCCTCGGATCCAGAGACCGCCGGCGACACCTGTGGCGAGTGCGAGCGCGGCGGGCAGGAGCCATCCGCGCCGGCGGATCTTCGCCGGTTCCGCGGCGGAGAGAGTGCCGGATGCGGACGTTTCGGTGAGATGGTCGCGGAGGCTCTCGAGGTCTCGCGCGAGGTCTTTGGTGGAGGCGTAGCGCTCCTCGGGGTCCTTCGCGAGCAGACGCTCGACGATCCAGCGCACGGGCGCCGGGGCCTTCGGCGCCAGTTGTCCGATCGGCTCGGGCTCCTCGCGGATGATCGCGACCAGCGTCTCGGCGCCGGTTTTGCGCTGGAACGCGCGCCGTCCCGTCGCCATCTCGTAGAGAATCGCGCCCAGCGTGAACTGATCGGAGCGGAAGTCCACAGGCTGCCCGCTCGCCTGCTCGGGCGACATGTAGCCGGCCGTGCCCATGACCGTGCCGGGCTGCGTCGGCGCGGCGATCGCCGTGGGCAGCACGGACGCATCCAGCGAGACCGTCTCCGTCAGCTTGGCCAGGCCGAAGTCGAGGATCTTGACGTAGCCGTCCCTGGAGACCATGAGGTTCTCGGGCTTCAGGTCCCGGTGGACGATGCCGGCGCCGTGCGCCTTGGCCAGGCCCTCGGCGATCTGCGCGGCGTAGTCGAGCAGTTTCTTGGTCGGTATCGGCTCGCCCGAGGCGACGAGCTCGCGCATCGTCTTGCCCTCGACGAGTTCCATGGCGATGTAGATCGTCCCGTCCGCCTCCCCGATGTCGTAGATCGTGAGGATGTTCGGGTGGTTCAGCGCGGACGCGGCGCGCGCCTCCAGCTCGAAGCGCTGCCGGCGGTCGGGGTCGGAGGCCGTTGCCGAGGGGAGAACCTTGACCGCGATCTCGCGCCCCAGTTTCGGATCGCGCGCCCGATACACCTCGCCCATCCCGCCAGCGCCCAAAGGCGCGAGGATCTCGTAGGAACCGAGCCGTGAGCCGGCGGCGAGCGTCATGGAAGTGGCGTGGATTCTATGCCGGCGCGGACCTCGCCTCCGGGCAGCAGTCGCTCGGACACCGGCGCGCGTGAGCGCGGAGCTCCGGCACCGCTGCCGCGCAGCGGATCCGGCGCGATCCGGCGAGACCACGATGCGCTCGGCCTCGTCTCCGCCCCGCGGCCGCAGCGTCACCTCGACGTCCGCCGCATTCGTCCGATAGCCGGGGACGCGCGCCGCGGATCTGAAGAGAACGGTTCTGGAACCTCCGGTCGATCGCCTCAGGGCGGGGACATGCGCGGAAGGATATCGGCGCGCCCGCGCGGGCACGGCGGCGGATCCTGCATAATCCCATCCCCATGAGCGCGAGCAAGGGCCCGGACGGGCCGACCCAACGCGAGCGGGCGGAGGCCCTGCAGGAGATCCTCGCGCAGCGCATCCTCGTCCTCGACGGGGCGACGGGAACGTGGATCCAGGGGCAGGACCTGACGGCCGAGGACTTCGGGGGACCCGACCTCGAGGGCTGCAACGAGAACCTGGTCCTCACGCGCCCCGACGTCGTTCGCCGGATGCACGAGGAGTACTTCGAGGCGGGCGCCGACATGGTCGAGACCGATACCTTCGGTGGAACGCCGCTCGTCCTGGCGGAGTACGGCCTGGCCGCTAAGGCAGTAGAGATCAATCGCCGGGCCGCCGAGCTCGCGCGCGAGGCCGCCGCGAAGTTCTCGACCGCGGTGCGTCCGCGCTTCGTCGCCGGCTCGATGGGACCGACCACGAAGGCGATGACGGTGACGGGCGGCGTCACGTTCGAGGAGATGATCGGGCACTATCGCGAGCAGGCTCTCGGGCTCGTCACGGGCGGCAGCGACGTCCTCCTGATCGAGACGACCCAGGACACGCGCAACCTGAAGGCGGGCCTGATCGGCGTCGAGCAGGCGTTCGCCGAAACCGGATGGCGCGTTCCGATCATGGTCTCCGTGACGATCGAACCGATGGGCACGATGCTGGCGGGGCAGGGAGTGGAGGCCCTCTACGCCTCCGTCATGCACGCGCCGCTGCTGTCGCTAGGCATCAACTGCGCGACCGGGCCCGAGTTCATGACGGACCACATCCGCAGCCTGTCGGCGCTGGCGAAGACGCTGACCTCCTGCTATCCCAACGCGGGCCTGCCCGATTCCGACGGAAAGTACTCCGAAACGCCGGAGTCGCTGGCGGCGGAGCTGACGCGCTTCATGCAGGAGGGCTGGGTCAACATCGTGGGGGGGTGCTGCGGGACGACGCCCGCGCACATCCGCGCCCTCGCCGCGGCAGCCGAGGGGCGCAGGCCGCGCCGGATCCCGATCCACGCCAAGACCCTGGTCTCCGGGATCGAGGTGCTCGAGGTGGACGTCGACAATCGGCCGGTCCTCGTGGGCGAGCGGACCAACGTCCTCGGGAGCCGGAAGTTCAAACGCCTGATCGCCGACGGCCAGTTCGAGACGGCGGCCGAGATCGCGCGCGCCCAGGTCAAGAACGGCGCGCAGATCATCGACGTGTGCCTCCAGGACCCGGACCGCGACGAGGTCGCCGACGTCAACGCGTTTCTCGAACGCGCGACGAAGATGGTCAAGGTCCCGCTCATGCTCGACTCGACCGACGCGAAGGTCCTCGAGCTCGGCCTGAAGTGGAGCCAGGGCAAGTCCATCCTGAACTCGATCAACCTCGAGGACGGCGAGGAACGCTTCCGGGCGGTTCTCCCGCTGGCCCAGCGCTACGGGGCGGCCCTCGTCGTGGGCACGATCGACGAGGACCCCGAGCACGGCATGGCCGTCACGCGCGACCGGAAGCTCGAGGTCGCCCGGCGGAGCTACACGCTGCTGACCGAGAAATACGGCTTCCCGCCGGAGGACATCCTTTTCGATCCCCTCGTCTTTCCCTGCGGGACCGGGGACGCGAAGTACGTCGGCAGCGCGGTCGAGACGATCGAGGGGATTCGCCTGATCAAGGCGGCGTTTCCCGAGTCCAAGACCATCCTGGGGATCTCCAACGTGAGCTTCGGCCTGCCGGAGTCCGGGCGCGAAGTCCTCAACTCGATCTTTCTGTACCACGCGACCCGGGCTGGGCTCGACCTCGCGATCGTCAACTCCGAGAAGGTCGTGCGCTACCCGTCGATCCCGGACGAGGAGAAGCGGCTGGCGGAGGACCTGCTCTTTAACCGCGGCGAGGACCCCGTGGCCGCGTTCGCGGGCTACTTCAAGGCCAAGGGCGCCGAGCCGAAGAAGCCGCGCGAGCGCGCCGGCACGCCGCTCGAACGGCTCCCGCGGTACATCCTGGAGGGGTCGAAGGAAGGCCTCGTGGACGACCTCGAGGCGGTGCGCGGAAGCGGGATGGCGCCCCTCGACGTGATCAACGGACCGCTGATGGACGGCATGCGGGAGGTCGGACGCCTCTTCAACGCGAACGAGCTGATCGTCGCCGAGGTCCTGCAGTCCGCGGAGGCGATGAAGGCCGCGGTGAGCCATCTCGAGAAGTTCATGGAGAAGTCGGGCGCCTCCCGGAAGGGAAAAGTGCTGCTGGCGACCGTGAAGGGAGACGTGCACGACATCGGGAAGAACCTGGTCGAGATCATCCTCTCCAACAACGGGTACGAGGTCGTGAATCTCGGGATCAAGGTCCCGCCCGAGAAGCTGGTCGCCGCGCATGCCGAGCACCGGCCGGACCTGATCGGCCTCTCGGGGCTCCTCGTGAAGAGCGCGCAGCAGATGGTGACGACGGCGCAGGATCTGACCGCTGCGGGGCTCGACACGCCGATGCTCGTCGGCGGGGCGGCGCTTTCGCAGAAGTTCACCGACCACCGCATCGGCCCCGCGTACGGCGGGCTGGTCGTGTACGCCGAAGACGCGATGCGCGGCCTCGCCCTGGCCGACCGCATCCTCTCCGGCGAGCCCGAGCGCGCGTCGCTGAGAGCGGAGAGCGCCCGTCGGCGCGAGGTGATCGCGACGACGACCCGCGCGGAGGAGGAGATCCCGCTCTCGGCGCCCGCCGTGCGGAGCCCGGACGTCCGCGTCGAGGATCCGCTCGCGGCGCCCGATTTCGACGAGCACGTTTTATCCGAGCTCGACCTCTCCGAGATCTGGGAGTTCCTGAATCCCCACATGCTCTACGCCAAGCACCTGGGTCTGCGGGGGAGCTATCGCAAGCTGAAGGAGGCCGGCGACCCCAAGCTGGCGGAGCTCGAGGGCGTGATCCGGCGCATCCAGGATTCGGGGTGGATCCGCGCCCGCGCGATGTACCGGTTCTTCCCCGCGGACTCCGAGGGAAACACCCTGCACGTGGCGCTCCCGGGAGGCGGCGAGGCGTGCTTCACGTTCCCGCGTCAGGTCGCGGGGGAGAGGCTGTGCCTGTCGGACTTCGTCCATCCCCGCGCCCCGGGCTCGCCGGAGGATTCCGTGGCGCTCTTCATCACGACCTCCGGGGAGGGAGTGCGCGACCGGGCGGAGGCGCTCAAGACTTCCGGTGAATACCTGCTGTGCCATGCACTCCAGGCGCTCGCGGTCGAGACGGCGGAGGCGGCAGCGGAGTGGCTGCACTCGCGACTGCGCGCGGCCTGGGGCTTCCCGGATCCGCCCGGCCTGACCGTGACGGACCGGCTCCAGGCGCGCTACCGGGGCAAGCGCTACAGCTTCGGATATCCCGCGTGCCCGGACCTCGCGGACCAGGCCCCGCTGTTTCGCATGCTGGACGGAAACAAGATCGGCGTCGAGCTCACCGAGGGCTTCATGATGGATCCGGAGGCCTCGGTGTCGGCGATCGTCCTGCACCACCCGGAGGCGCGTTACTTCTCGGTCTAGGGTTCGAGCGACGCGAGCACGTGCTCGGTCAGGATCCGGTCGGCGAGGACGTGCGCGTCGCGGTCGCGAAAATTCGTCGTTGTGATCACGGCGACCAGATCGAGGTCCGGGAAGACCGCGACCTTGTTCCCGCCCGTGCCCTGCATCATCCAGGCTGCGTGCACCCGGCTTCCGGACCGGAGATTCCGAAGCCACCAGAGGTATCCGTATTCCGTGTCGTCGTCGACCCGCGCGTGGGGCCGCGTGGACTTCTCGACCCATTCCGCGGGCACGACCCGGGCGCCCCTCCAGACCCCGCGGTCGAGGTAGAGCTGCCCGAGCTTGAGGAGATCCCGCGACCGCAGCGCGAGACCGCCTCCCGTCTGGGCCGTGCCCAGGGGCGATAGCGGCCACTCGACGGGCTCGATTCCGAGGCGCGTGAACAGCGACTCCTTCGCGAACTCCGGCACGGGCTTCTTCGCCGCGCGCTCGAGCACGGCGCCGAGCGTCGAGACGCCGGCCGTGCAGTAGCTGAAGCTCCGCCCGTGCGGCGACTGCTCCGGGCGGGGCACCCACGCGGGGAATCCCCGGATCGGCAGGTCCAGGGTGAACTGCACCCAGTCCTCGATGAGGTACATCCGCTCCTCGTTGCCGCGGGAAAAGGAATTCTGGTCGTCGCACTCGAGCAACGAGCTCATCGTGAGGAAGTCTTCGACGGTGATCCGCTCCTTGCGGGGGTCCGGGTTCGCGAACGGCCGCCGATCCGGAAAGAAGGGGAGAATCCGCGCCTCGACCCCAGGCAGGAGCCCGCGGTCGATCGCGATCCCGATCAGCATTCCGGTGACGGTCTTGGACGCCGATCGCGTGTTGTGCAGCGTGTTCGCGTCCGCGCCCCCGAAGTAGCTTTCGAACACGAGCCGCCCCCTGCGGGCGACGGCGATGCTCGTGATGTTCTTGAAGCTGCCGGAGCGGACCGCCTCCGCCATCGCCGAGAGGCGAGTCTCCGACAGGCCCGACGCGGAGGGTTTGGCCGTCGGCCACTCCGGTTCGGTCGCCGAAGCGCGCGCCGCAATCGCGAACAAGGCGAGAGGCAGGAGGAGGCGGGAGCGGGGCATCTCCTCGACTATACCCGCAGTGGGTATAACTAGCCAGGGCATAATTGGATCTAGACGAATGTTCTTGAAGCACCTATAGTTTCCGAATGATCGACTCAATCGACGCGGTTATCATGAATATTCTCCAGTCGAACGCGAGAACCTCCAACGCTGAGATCGCTCGCCAGGTCGACCTGGCGCCCTCCGCGGTCTTCGAACGCATCCGCAAGCTCGAGGAGCGGGGCGTGATCGAGGGGTATTCGGCGCGCATCAACCCCCGGGCGGTCGGACTGCCCCTGCTCGCGTACATCTTCGTGCGCGCGGACGAGAAGCCGAACGCGGAGAACACCGCCCGGCAGGTGGCCGACATTCCCGAGGTGCTCGAGGTCCACCACGTGGCCGGCGAGGACTGCTTTCTCGCGAAGGTCCGCACCCGGGACACCGAGGCGCTCGGGAGACTGCTCCGGGATGGCCTCGGGCGCATCGACGCGATCACGTCCACACGCACGACCATCGTGCTGAGCTCGGTCAAGGAAACCGCCCGGCTCCCCCTGGAGGATCCCGCGCCCGTCGCGTCGGAGACCGTCCGTGTCTGATCGGCCGGCCGCCGCTCCCTCCCTCGGCCGGATCGTCGCGGCCTTCGCGGCCGTCTACGTCCTGTGGGGCTCGACCTATCTCGGCATCCGTTTCGCGATCGAGACGCTGCCTCCATTTCTCACGCAGGGAATTCGGTTCGCGGCGGCGGGCGCCGTGATGTACGCGTGGGCACGGGCGGCCGGAGCGGCGCGGCCGACGCGGCGGGAATGGGGCGGCGGCGCTGTCACGGGAGCGCTGCTCTTTCTCTGCGGGACGGGAGCCGTGATCTGGGCCGAGAGGATCATCCCGTCCGGAGTCGCGGCGCTGATCGTTGCAACCGAACCGATGTCGTTCGTGTTGATAGAAGCCGTGAGACGCCGACGATTTCCGCGCGGAGCCATTCTGGGCGGGCTCTCGCTCGGGCTCGCCGGCCTCGCGATCCTTGTCGGGCCGGGGTCCCTCTTCGGAGGCCAGCGCTTCGACCCGGCCTCGACCGCGGTGCTGCTGCTCGGCACCTTCTGCTGGGCCGCCGGATCGCTGTTCTCGCGGGGCCCCCGCATGCCCCGTTCCCCCGTGATGGCGACGGCCGTCACGCTCGCGTGCGGAGGGGCCTTCCTGGCCGCCCTGGGCCTGGCCCGCGGGGAGCTGTCCCGCTTCGATCCGAGCGCGGTGTCCACGCGGTCGGTGCTCGCAGTTCTCTACCTCTTCGTGTTCGGCTCGATCGTCGGGTTCTCCGCGTACCTCTGGCTTCTCCGCGTCACGACCGCGTCCCGCGTCTCCACCTACGCCTACGTGAACCCCATCGTGGCCGTCTGCCTGGGCTGGGCGCTGGCGGGCGAATCGCTGACGCCGCGCGTCTTCCTCGCCGCGCTCGTCATCGTCGGAGCGGTGGCCCTGATCATCCGGCACGGGGGCGAGGAGATGCCGGGGGCCGCGGAGATCACCGCTTCCTCCGAAGGCGTGGAGAGTCTCCATGCCTGATTCCTCCGCGCGCGGCGCGGCGCCTCGCGTCTCCGTCGTCCTCGCCTTCGCCGCGGTGTACGTGCTGTGGGGCTCGACCTACCTCGCGATCCGCGTCGGTGTCGAGACGATCCCGCCGTTCCTGCTGGCGGGGACCCGTCACCTCACGGCGGGAGCCCTTCTCCTCGCCTGGTTGCGCCTTTCCGGGACCGCGGCGCCCACGCGGCGACACTGGAGGTCCGCGGCGGTGATCGGGGGCCTCATGCTCCTCGGAGGCAACGGCCTCGTGACCTGGGCGGAGCAGCGCGTGCCGTCCGGGCTCGCCGCGCTGATCGTCGCGTCCGTTCCGATCTGGATGACGCTGCTCCACGGCCTTCAGAGCCGGCAGCGGCCGCACGGCATCGTCCTCCTGGGGCTGGCGCTCGGCCTGGGAGGCCTCGTGTTCCTGGTGGCGCCCGGGCGGGTCGCGGGCGTCGCTGGCCACGTCGATCCGCTGGGGGCGGCGGCTCTCCTGAGCGCGGCCCTCTTCTGGGCGATCGGCTCCCTCTACTCCCGCAAGGCGCCGCTCCCGTCCTCGACGCTCCTCGCGACCGCGATGGAGATGACGGCCGGCGGCCTGATCCTGCTCGCGACGTCCACGGCCGCCGGAGAATGGCGGAGATTCTCGTTCGCGGCGGTCTCGGGCCGTTCCCTCTTCGCGCTCGGCTATCTCATCGTGGCCGGCTCCCTGCTCGGCTTCACCGCCTACATCTACCTGCTAGGGGCCACGACGCCGGCGCGCGTCTCGACGTACGCCTACGTCAATCCTGTGGTCGCGATGTTCCTGGGTTGGGTCCTGGCCGGCGAGGTCGTGACGCTCAAGACGCTCGTGGCCGCGTCGATCATCGTGGCGTCGGTCGCGCTGATCATCCGGCACGACACCCGGCGCGCATCCTCGGCCCGGAAGGAAAACGTCACTCCGCTGCGCGCCGCGGCGGGGGCCCGGCGGCAATGAGAGGATCCCCGGATCGCGAGGGGAGGCGGTCGTGCCGAATCACAGATCCCGAGTCGAGCTCCTGGTCCGGCTGCTCGATGAGTCGTACGAGAAGAGGGCATGGCAGGGCCCCAACCTCCGCGGGTCGCTCCGGGGTGTGACCGCTCGCCGGGCCGCTTGGCGCCCGGCGCCGGCAGCCCACAACATCGCGGAGCTGGTCCTCCACTGCGCATACTGGAAGTACGCGACGTGGCGGTTGCTGGTCGGTGAGAAGCGAGGCTCCTTCGGCGAGAAGGGAAGCAACTGGTTCGAGCGGTCCGGGCCCCCGGACGAGGCGTGCTGGCGCGCCGATCGGGCGCTGCTCGACGCGCACCAGCGGAGACTCCGGGAAGCCGTCGCGCGCCTCGACGACGCCGAGCTCGACTCGAAGAAGCGGGGAACCCGGTACACGACGGCGAACCTCGTCTACGGCGTCGCCTCCCACGACGTGTACCACACGGGGCAGATCCAGATGCTGAAGAGGCTGGGGAAAGGCAATCGACAATCTCCCTGATACCCTTCCCCGCATGGGTCGTCTTGTAGACCTGTCCCATCCGATCGAGCACGGCATGGTCACGTATCCCGGGTTGCCGGGACCCGTCGTCTCGGATTTCCTCGGGCGCGAGGCCTCTCGCGGGCACTACTCCGAGGGCACCACGTTCCACATCGCGCGGGTGCGCATGGTGGCCAACACGGGGACCTACGTGGACGCGCCCTTTCACCGGTTCGTGCACGGCAAGGACGTCGGGTCCCTGCCGCTGGATCGCCTGGCCGACGTCGAGGGCGTCGTGATCGACGCCGGCTCTGCCGGGCGGGCGCTCGACGCGGACCTGTTCGCGGGCCGGTCCCTGTCCGGGAAGGCGGTGCTCGTGCGCACGGGCTGGGATTCCCACTGGCGCACTCCCCGGTACTTCGAGGGACATCCGCACCTGACGCGGGCGGCCGCGGAGCACCTCGCGGGCGCGGAACCGGCGCTCGTCGGGATCGACTCGCTCAACATCGACGACACGAGCGACGGCGTCCGGCCCGCGCACACGCTGCTGCTCTCCGCGGGGATTCCGATCGTCGAGCACCTCTGCAACCTGAGGGACCTGCCGGACTCGGGATTTCGGGTGCACTGCGTCCCCGCGCCGTTCCACGGACTGGGCAGCTTTCCCGTGCGCGCTTACGCGATCCTCGACTGAGCGTCGTCCGGTCCAGGCGCAACTCTCTCCGCTTCCCTTCGTAAGAGTCTTCGGGGAGGATCCATGTCCGCTCTCGCGATGGCTTTAGTCTCGCTATGGCTCGCGGGCGCGCCTTCGCCGACGGGCGCGGCCCCCGGCGCCTTCGATCTCGCGCAGCGCGGCCGCGAGGCCTACGCGCGTGGCGACATGGCCGCCTTCCGGGAGGCCTACCGCGAGGCGGCGCGGCTGCGCCCGGGCGACGTCTGGATGCTCTACAACCTGGCGTGCGCGGAGGCGCGCAACGGCCAGACCCGCGCGGCCGTGCGGGCCCTCGAGGACATCGCCGCGCACCGCGCCGCGCCCGACATCGAGGCCGACGCCGACTTCGACTCGATCCGCGCCGACGAAGGCTACCGGTCCGTCGCGGCGCGGATGGCCGCCCTGCGGCGGGAGCGCGTCGATTCCGGCGCGACCGTGGGGTTCACGGTTGCCGAGAAGGGCCTGGTCCCCGAGGGAGTCGCCTACGATCCGTTGACGCGGTCGTTCTTTCTCTCGAGCATCCGCCAGCGCCGGATCCTGCGCATCGGCGCCGACGGCCAGGTGTCCGACTTCGTGACGGCCGCGCGCGACGGACTCCGCAGCGCCGCGGGAATGGCGGCGGACCCGAAGCGGCGCACGCTCTGGGTCGCGAGCGAGGCGATGCCCCACATGAACGGGTTTCACCGGGGCGATCCGCCGGCCTCCGCGGTGTTCGAGTACGACCTCGACTCCGGGAGGCTGCGCCGGGAGCACCGTCCCCCGGCCTCCGGCAAGCCCCCCGCCTTCGACGACCTGACGGTCGCCCCCGACGGGCTCGTGTACGTCAACGACGGGCAGAGTCCGCGCATCTTCGCGCTCGATCCCTCCCGAGGAACGTTCGAGGTCTTTCTCGAGTCCGACGCGCTGCGCGGCACGCAGGGCCTCGCGATTACGCCCGACGGAAAGACGCTCTACGCGTCGGACTACAACGGCCTCGCCCGAATCGACCTGCGCAGCCGTGAGGTCACGCCGGTGGCCGTGCCTCCGGATCTGGCCTTGAACGGGATCGACGGGCTCGTATACGCCGAGGGCAGCCTCGTTGGGATCCAGAACGGGATCCAGCCGCACCGCGTGATCCGGCTCGACCTGGCGCGGGACGGCGTGACGGTGACGAAGGCCCGCATCCTCGAGATGAACCACCCGGCCTTCGATGAGCCGACGCTCGGCGTCGTCGTGGGCGGCCGGCTCTACTTCACGGCCGACAGCCAGGGCGGGCGCTTCCTGGACGAGAAGCATCCGGTCTCACCCGAAGAGATGCGGGACGCCGTGGTCCTGGCGGTTCCGATCCGGACCGCGTCGGATTGATCCCCGACCCGGCAGCCGGAGCGCGGCCCGATGCCGTATCATCGGGCCTTCATGCGGTGGTTCCTCCTCCTGGGACTCGGGGCCCTCGGCGCGACGATCGGAAGCACGGGGCAGCCCGGCGAAGGAAACGCACCCGCGCCCCGCGCTCGCGCCGCCGTCTCCGCGGCGCCCTCGGTCCGGCTGGACACCGTCGCCACCGGCCTCTCGAGCATCACCGGAATCACCGCGTCCTCCGGAGACGCCCGGCTCTTCGTGACGCTCCAGAGCGGCACGGTCCGCATCTGGGACGGAACGCAGCTTCTGCCCGCTCCCTTCCTCGACCTCTCGGCGAGCGTGAGCTGCTGCGGCGAGCGCGGCCTCCTCTCGATTGCGTTCCATCCCGCATACGCTGCCAACGGGTTCTTTTTCGTGGATTACACGGACCTCTCCGGGAACACCGTGGTCGCGCGGTACCGGGTGTCCGCGGAAGATCCCGACCGCGCCGATCCGAACAGCGCCGCGATCCTCCTGGGGATCGTCCAGCCGTTCGCCAACCACAACGGCGGCCAGCTCCAGTTCGGCCCGGACGGATTCCTGTACATCGGGATGGGAGACGGCGGTTCCGGGAACGACCCGTTCTGCAACGCGCAGAGCAGCGAGAGCCTCCTCGGAAAGCTCCTGCGCATCGACGTCGATCAGAGCGTCGACACGGCGCCCTTCCATGGAGTCCCCGCGGACAACCCCTTCGTCGCGACGGGCGGCCCGGCCGAGGCCTGGGCCAAAGGGCTGCGCAATCCCTGGCGCTTCTCCTTCGACCGCCTGACTGGCGACCTCTTCATCGGCGACGTCGGGCAGGACGCGCGCGAGGAGATCGACCATCAGCCGATCACCAGCCGCGGCGGCGAGAACTACGGCTGGAAGATCATGGAGGGGACGATCTGCGGCGGCGGCGGAAACTCCGGTTGCGTACCGAGCCCGCCCCCCTGCGGGGACGCGTCCTACACGGCCCCGATCCTCGAGTACTCCCATGACGGGGGAAGATGCTCGGTCACGGGGGGATACCTGTACCGCGGCCTCTCGGTCCCCGACCTCTACGGCTCCTACGTCTACGGCGACTACTGCTCGGGAGAGATCTTCGCGGGGACGCTGGCGTCGGGCGTCTGGTCGTCGGCGTCCTTGCCCGTCGCGGCCGCCAACCTGACGACGTTTGGCGAGGATTCCTCCGGCGATCTCTACGCCGGCACCGAGGGAGGAACCCTCTACCGGTTCGCGCCCGCGTCTCCCCCGATGCCCTCCATCGTCTCGGTGTCTCCGGCCGCCGGACTGACGCGGGGAGAAGGCCGCGTGACGATCACGGGCGCCAACTTCACCGGGGGGACGCAGGTCCTTTTCGGCGCGGTGCCCGCCCAGGTGACCGTCGTGAACCCGTCCCTCCTGATCGCCCTCGCGCCTCCCGCGCCTCCGGGCCTCGTGGACGTCACGGTGTCGAACCCCGGCGCGCCGCCCGCCGTCCGCGCCGGCGCCTACCTCTACGAGCCGATCCTCCGAGTCCCGACGCCGCGCCGCGCGCCGCGCCGGGTCATCCGGGATTAGCCCGGCTCGTCTCCGATCCCCGGCCCCAGACCAGGAACGCCGCGGCCGAGAGGACGCTCAAGAGAACGCCGTAGGCCGCCGCGACGCCGACCTCCTGCATGCGCAGCTCCGACAGGATCTCGATCGAGATGGGGCGGGTGTCGTATGTGTAGAGAACGATCGACACGACGAAGTCGCCGAGCGCCGACAGGAAGGCGAGGCTCGCCCCGGCGGCCAGCGCCGGGCGAACGTGCGGCAGGACGATCCGGAAGAACCGCCGCGCGGGGGAGGCTCCGAGCGACGCCGCGGCCTCCGCCCACGCGGGATCCATCTGCCGCAGCCCCGCGAACGCGGCCCGGCCCGTCAGGGGCAGGCTTCGGACCAGGTAGGCGAGCGGCAGGATCGCCGCGGTCCCGACCAGCACGAACCGACCGGTCCAGGGGCTGTGGAGACTGAACGCCGCGGCGAGCGCGATCGCGAAGACGGTGCCGGGAAGCGCCCAGGGCAAGGCGATGAGCGTCTCGAGGAGCGCGCCGAGCCGGCCCCTTCGGCGGATTGCGAGATACGCGGCCGCGAATCCGAGAAGCAGCGCGCCCGCGGTCGCAGCCGACGCCATCCAAAGCGAGTTGACGATCGGCCGCACCCGCTCGGGCTGCGAGACGAGTGTCGCGTAATTGGCGAACGCGAGCTTCGGCGGAAACGCCTCCGTCGTCCAGGTGTCGCGGGGCACGAGCGAGATGAGGATCAGCGTGGCGTGCGGCAGCAGCAGCAGAATCGTGAGCGCCCAGCCGGCCGCGGCCGCCAGCCACCGGCCTCGGGTCAGGGCGCGCCGCCGCGGCGCCACGCCCCGCACCGTTCCCGCGATGTCGCGTCCGCGCTCGACCCGCCGCAGGAGCCACAACCCCGCCAGCCCCAGCGCCGCGAGCGTGGACGTCTCGACCATCGCCAGGGGAGTCTCGCCGTTCAACTTCGAGGCGACCATCTGGGTCGTCATCACCCGGAAACTCCCGCCGAAGACGTAGGGGGCGCTGAAGGACGCGAGCGAGGTCATGAAGGTCAGGAGGGCCGCGCCCGTCAGCGCGGGACCCAGCAGCGGGAACGTGATCCGCCCGGCGGTCCGGAGGCGTCCCGCGCCGAGGCTCGCCGACGCTTCGAGGTAGGCCGAGTCCAGCCGGGCGAGCCCCGCCCGGGTGAACAGGTAGAAGTACACGTACATCGAATACGCGTGGACGAGCAGGATCGCGACGGGGCCGGTCAGCCGCCAGGGCGGGTCCTTCAGGTGCAGCATCGCCTGGATCGGGCGGGAGGCGAGCCCGCTCTCGCCGTAGAGGAAGAGGAACGCGAGAACCCCGATCAGCGGGGGCAGAGCGACCGGCAGGGCGACCAGAGTGCCGAGCAGCCTGCGCCCGGGGAACTCCGCGCGCTCGAAGACGAACGCCAGCGGAATGCCGACCGCCGCGGAGAGGAGCACGCTCGCGATCGAGATCCAGAGGCTCGCCCACAGGGCCTGCCACTCCGCGGGACGGCGCGCGAACTCGGCGACGTGGTCGAGCGTCCAGTGCGGCGCGTTCAGCGCCTCGGCGAGAGTGAGCACGAGCGGGTACCCGATGATCCAGAAGAGCCCGAGGGTCAGCAGGAGCGCGGGCAAGCGCCGTCGCAGTGCGGTCAACCGCGCCTCGGGAAGGCGCGCGGCGGCGGGCCTCCGGGGGCCGGCACCACCCACACGCGTTCGCCCGGCCGCGCCGCGCTCGGAGCCGCGAGGATCTCGATTTCCCCAGCCTCCGCGGCCGCCAGGAAATACGCGAAGCGCCCCGCGTAACGGGAATCCGAGACGACGGCCTCGAGGGCCTCGGGAACGGCTCGCGGCGCAAACGCGAGGGCCTCCGGACGAACGACGAGATCGACCGGGTCGCCGTCGCGGATCTCGGCGCCGGCGACCGCCTCCCACACGGGGCCCGAGGCGATCCGCGCTCCGCGGCCAGCCTCCCAGACCGCGGGGAGGACGCTCGATCGGCCGATGAACGTGGCGACGAAGCGCGTCGCCGGTTGCTCGAACAGCTCCTCGGGAGACCCGACCTGCTCGAGCCGCCCATCGTTCAGGAGGGCCACGCGATCCCCGAGCTCGAACGCCTCCTCCTGCTCGTGTGTGACGAACACGGTCGTGATGCCCACGCGCCGGATCGCGCGCTTGAGCTCCCGGCGGGTCTTCTCGCGGAGCGACGGGTCGAGATTGGAGAGCGGCTCATCGAGGAGCAGGACCCGCGGGTTGGGAGCCAGGGCTCGTGCCACGGCAACGCGTTGCTGCTGGCCGCCCGACAGCGCCGTGACGCGCCGCGCCTCGAAACCGGAGAGCCCGGTCAGCGCGAGCACCTCGGCGACGCGAGCGCGCGACTCCGCGCGGGCGGCGCTTCCCGTCGGAAGCCCGAACGCGACGTTCTCGCCCACCGTCATGTGGGGAAAGAGCGCGTAGTGCTGGAAGACCATCCCGAAGCGCCTCCGCTCCGGGCGCTCGCGCGTCACGTCCTCGCCGTCGACGAGGATCTGCCCGCCGTCGGGCGTCTCGAGGCCGGCGATCAGCCGCAGAACGGTGGTCTTGCCGCTGCCGGACGGCCCGAGCAGCGCGACGATCTCGCCCCGTGCCACCGAGAGGGAGACGCCGCGGGTGACCGGAAGCTCCCCGAAGCGCTTCTCGAGCGACTCGAGGCGGAGAAACTCGGTCATGCTGGCGGAAAGTTATCTCACAACGATACGGGATCTCTTCGGCCGCACCCGGCCCGTCGCCACGGCGGTGACTGCGAGCGCTGCGGACGCCAGCAGCAGGACCGCTCCAAGAGCAGCCGCTTCAGTGCGGGATGGGGAACGAGGTCTTCGCTGCGCGCGGCTCACTTCTGCGCGGAGCGGGCTCCCTTGCCGCGGATCGTGCGATCCCACGTGGACATCCAGGCCGAGCCCTCGCGCTCGACCAGGCCCCAGTCGACCACGGCCGGAACCATGTCGCGCCCGACGTCCCGGGCCCAGGCGGGAAGGTCCTCGCCGAGGTCCGTGCGCGCCGGAAGGCGAAACGTTTTCTCGGCGGCTAGGCGCTGCATGGGGCGGCTCCCCAGGAAATCGACGAGCTGGCGCGCGAGCTCCATGTGCCGGCAGCCCGCAACGATCCCTACCGCGTCGTCGATGACGGGTGTGCCGCTCTTCGGGAAGACATACTGCAGCGGCGAGCCGCGTTGCCGCTCGAGCAGCGTGTCCGGAAGGTCCCAGATCGTGATGAGTCCCTCCGCGCGGACGATCTTCTCGTACAGGAGGATCGGATTGAACACGTACTCCTTCGTCTGCGCGTCCAGCCGG
>JBBRFL010000044.1:0-25359 GCA_038224325.1 Thermoanaerobaculia bacterium
CTACATGACGGTGGGGCGCTACGTCTCCCCGTCCGGCCAGGTTCTCGGGGGCAAGGGCCTCACTCCCGACGAGCGCGTCATCGTGTTCCCGGGCGAGAACACCGAAACCGATCGCATCCTCGAGCGGGGCCTCGAGCTCGCGCGGTCCGACTCCGTCTCCCGCCAGGCCGCGTAGGTGCTCCCCGCGCCGCGCCCCGGGTTTCCCGCCGCGCGCTTCCCATCGCTCTATCCCGCTTGAGCCGGAAATCCCGTCGCTTCACTCCGGCGACTCTCTTCTTTGTTTTACTCTCCCTGGTTCTCGCCCTGGCCCTGTACTCGAGGTCGTGTCCGCCCACACCGCCGGCTCCGACCCCGCCCCGTCCGACCAGGCGTCCGGCGCAGCCGTCGCGGCAGCATCCGTCGCCCGCGGCGCCTCGGACGCCGCGTCCAACCGAGCGCGCGAAGCCGCCCGCCGGGGGTCGGGCGGCCGTCGTCATCGACGACCTGGGAAATGAGATCGCGCCGGCGCGACGCATCGCGGGTTGGCCGCAGCCCGTCGCGGGAGCCGTTCTGCCGGGTCTTCGGTTCAGCGAGGAGTCGGCGAGAGCCCTCGAGGGCGCCGGCCACGAGGTGCTGCTGCATCTGCCGATGGAGCCGGAGGGGTATCCGAGGGTGCGGCCCGGTCCGGGCGTCGTTCTGAGATCCCAGTCCGACGAGGAGATTCGGCGCGTGCTCGAATCCGACCTGGCCTCGGTGCCCGGCGCCGCGGGCGTCAACAATCACATGGGATCTGCGGCGACCGCGGACGCGCGCGTCATGCGGGCGGTGGCCGGGGTCCTGGCCGCGCGCTCCCTGTTCTTTCTGGACAGCCGGACGACGGACGCGACGGTGGCCCAGCGCGCCGCGGCGGAGGCTTCGGTTCCCAACGCGGCCCGACGAGTCTTCCTGGACGACGTGATCACGGAGGACGCGGTCCAGGATCGGCTGTGGGAGCTCGTTCGCCGGGCGAAGGAGGAGCAGTCCGCGGTGGCGATCGGGCATCCCTACGCGGTCACGCTCCGGGTCCTCGAACGCGAGCTGCCGAAGATGGCGGAGGAGGGCGTGCGTCTGGTGAAAGTGGGGGAGCTGGTGAAGTAGGGGCCGATCCCAGTCCCTACTCGTTCAATTTCTTCGCGTCATCCCAGTATCCGTCGAGCTCCGCCATCGGCGTGTTTGATACGTCGCGTCCGCTTTCCCTGGCGCGCCGCGCGACCTCGGCGAAGCGGA
This sequence comes from Thermoanaerobaculia bacterium, assembly GCA_038224325.1. Taxonomy (GTDB): domain Bacteria; phylum Acidobacteriota; class Thermoanaerobaculia; order UBA5066; family Gp7-AA6; genus DAHUXD01. The sequence goes on from JBBRFL010000044.1 coordinate 1,246, forward strand.
GGCGGAATCGCCGGTTGGCCTGCCGCAGCGCGCCCTCCGGGTCGATCTTCCGACGCCTCGCGAGGTTCACGACCGAGAGCAGCAGGTCCCCGATCTCCCGAGCCTCGGCCTCGTGATCGCCGGAGCGCTCCGCCTCCTGCCACTCGGAAAGCTCCTCCTCGATCTTGCCCACGACATCCGAGTCCCGCTCCCAGTCGAAGCCCAGATCGCCGGCTCGAAGGGTCTGACGGTACGCCGCGGCCAGGGCGGGCAGCGCGGCGGGAAGAGTGCTCAGAGGGTCCGGACGCGCATCGGGCTGTCGCCGCTTACGGCGCTCCCAGGCGCTCTTGACCTCCTCCGCGCTGCCCGCGGGGGGCGCCTCCCCGAAAACGTGGGGATGCCGGTCGATCATCTTCGCCGTGATCCGCCCGACGACGTCCTCGATCTCGAACCAACCCCTCTCGGAGGCGAGCCGGGCGATCAGAAGGATCTCGAAGAGCAGGTCCCCGAGCTCGTCACGCAGGGGCTCCGGCGACTGCTCGTCGATCGCGGCGAGGACCTCGTAGGTCTCCTCCAGGAGATAAGTCCGGAGGGTTTCGAGAGACTGCTCGCGGTCCCAAGGACAGTCGCGCCGGAGCCGGGCGACGAGCTCGACCAAGGAATCGAACGCGTCGGACATCCGGCGGATCATACCGGGCGGCCCCCGGGCGAACTCGCGACGCTCCGTTCTCGGTTAAGATTCCAGAACCCCTGTCGCAGGATGGAAGCCGTTGACGGAAGAGGAAAAGCCAATCCGCGTCGTTGATCGCAGGATGTTCACTCCTGAGGGAGAGTTGCGGCCGGGCTACCAGACCGAGGAGCGCGCCGAGCCGGCTCCGCCTCCGCCCGCGGCGGCCCCGCCTCCCCCGGCTCCGGCCGCGGACGCCGCGAGGGAATCCCCGCGGCCGGCGGCGGGGGAGCCTCCGGGCGCCGCGCCGGGGGAAGACGAGGGACTGCTCGAGATCATCCGCTCCCTCGGCACAACCGGGTACGCGGCCCTGGGCCTCGTGGCCGACCCTGCGGGAGCGCGCGAGAAAGACCCCGCGGTCGCGCGGCAGATGATCGACTGGCTCGGAGTGCTGGAACAAAAGACGCGCGGGAACCTGACGCTCGAGGAGTCGGATCTGCTGGCTCGCGTTCTGTACGAGCTGCGGATGGCCTTCGTCGAGGTGATGCGTCCCCCCGGCGGGGCGCCGAAACGCTGAGCGTGGCCGCGTGCGTCGCTTGAGGAGCGCCGCGGGCGTTCCCTGGGGGTTCCCCCGAACGGCGGTTCTCCTGGCTCCGTTCCTCATCGCCGGGGTCCTCTCCACGAGCTTCGCGCGGGCCCAGGATTCCCTTTCGCCGCTTCCGCCGCCTGTGACGCGCGGCCTGTACCGGTCGAACTGGTTCGAATTCCTCTCCGCGTTCTCCGAGGGCGACGTCCCCGGCGCAAACAAGGCGCTCGACCGAATGATCAAGGCGGCACACAAGGTGGGGGTGCATCGCCTGTCGGACTTCTCGCGGACCGCCGTCTACCTCGGGCGCCGGGCGGAGGGGATGAAATCGCCCGAGAAGGCCGCGCGCGCCTACGACGCTGCGCTCCTGCTCGACGATTCCAATCCCGACGCGGCGGCCGCGCGCCTGTCCTTTCAGGTTCGGCACGGGAATATCGCCGAGGCGTTTCGTTCGGCCGGCGGGTTGATCGAGGCGCTGTTCGCCAACCGCGAGTCGCGCCTCGCGATGCTCTCCCTGGCGTGCCTGTGGGTGTCGGCGGCCGCCGGGGCGACTCTCTTGGCCTCGATCCTCGCCCTCTCGCTCGCGCACTTCCCCCGCGCTCTTCACGACATCCGCGAGACGGGGAACCGCCTCGTCGGGCGCAGCGCCGCGGTGCCCCTGGCGATCCTGCTGACCGGGCTGCCGATCTTCGTGGGATTCGGACCGGTCTGGCTGATCCTCTACTGGGGCGCGCTGATCGTTCCGTACACGAGGTTTCCCGAGCGGGCGGTGCTGGTCGCCGGCTTCCTCGGCCTGGCTCTCGTGCCCCCGGCGATGGCCTGGATCGCGCAGAAGAACATCCAGCAGCGATCCCCCCTCTGGATCGCGGCCGTCGATCTGGCCGAGCGCCGCGAGGATGCGAGCGCGGAGGATGGACTCCGCCAGGCGTCCGCCGTCTTTCCCGAGGACGCCGACGTCTGGTTCCTGCTCGGGATTTTCGCGGAGAGAGCGGGAGACCTCGAGCGTGCGCAGAGCGAGTACAACCGGGCGGCCGACGCGGATCCGGGCGACTATCGGCCGATCCTGAATCGCGGCAACGTGCACTTTCTCGAGGGAGACTACGGAGAGGCGATCCGCGACTATGTGGAGGCCTCGAAACGGTCTCCCCGCTCCGCGGACGTCTATTACGACCTGTCGCTGGCGCGCGGCGAAGCCTACGACTTCGAGGGGCAGACCCAGGCAATGGCCACCGCCCGGGAGATTTCCGCGTCTCGGGTCGCGGGCTGGACGAACAATCCGACTCTCTCCCGCGTCGTCCCCGCGGGATATCCGATCACGCGGGCGAAGGCGCACATCGAGCGCTGGAACGCGCAACCGAAGAGTCGCCGTCTGCCTGGACACGGAACCTCGGCGCGGGTCTGGGACGCGTTCATTCCCTGGTCGCTGCCCCCGCTCCTGACCGGTCTTCTCGGCTCGCTCCTCTGGGTGAGGCGCCATCGGCGGGGGCTGGCGACCGAGTGCGGCCGGTGCGGCCGCGCGGTCTGCGCCCGCTGCCGGCGCTACGGCGATCCCGCCCTGTACTGCGCGATGTGCGCCCGCATCTCCCTCCGCAAAGAAAACGTGGACATCGAGGTGCAGGTCGCGGAGACCCGCGCCATGCAGAGGCGCGCGACGTGGCGCAACCGGCTTTCCCGGATCGCCTCGCTCCTCCTTCCGGGCTCCCGCGCGTTCTTCGAGGAACGCCCCGTCGCGGGAGCGGCGACCCTGTTCTTCTTCTTCCTGGGGCTCGCCGCCGCGGTCCTGGATGAGCGGCTGTTCGATCCGATGACCCTGCCTCCGACGGGCGCGATCCGAGCGACCGTCCTGGCCGGGCTCCTTCTCGCATCGTTGGTCTGGCTGCGGGCCCAGCTGGCGCAGCGGAGGGTTCCCCATGGGGCTTGAGGGAACGCTCAAGGTCTTCTCGCTCACCGAGATCTTCCAGATGCTCGGGCTCCAGCGAAAGACCGGAGTGCTCATCGTCGACGGCGAAGACGACACGGTCACCATCTCATTCCTCGGCGGGCAGGTGGTGGCCGCGGAGTCCGCGGTCCGGCGGCTGGAGAACCGTCTGGGGAATCTCCTGATCCGCGCGGGCTACGTCACGCAGGAACAGCTCGATCAGGTCCTCGCCATTCAGAAGGAGACCCAGCAGCGCATGGGATTCCTCCTCGTTCGCGAGCGCCTGGTCGACCCGCAGGAGCTGCGCCAGGCTCTCCGGCTGCAGATCGCTCGCATCGTCTACACGGCGTTTCGCTGGCCGGATGGCCGCTTTCGCTTCAGCCAGGAGGGAATGGTCGATTACGACGCGGATCACATGGCCCCCGTCTCGACCGACACGATCCTGATGGAAGCGGCGCAGATGGTGGATGAGTGGCCGCTCTTCGAGAAGAAGGTGGGCGCCGTTTCCGGGATCTACCGGCGAGCCGCGGGAGTCGAGAAGCTCCATCTCGCCGCGGGCGTCAAAGATCCTCCGGAGGGGACCCTTTCGGTTTCGAAATCGGAAGCGGAGACCTGGCGTTGGATCGACGGCAAGCGCAGCGTCGCTGACATCATGGAGCGAGCATTCCTGTCGGACTTCGAGGTCCTCAAGGGAACGGCCGATCTCCTGGGAAGGAACCTGATCGAGCTCGGGCAGGTGGAAGACGTCGAGCCCGTCGCACCGCTGCCGGCTGCGCCCCCGCGCTCGCGCCTCACCTTCGCATCCCTCGCGCTGTGGGTCGTGCTCGGGGTTCTCGCCGTACTCTCTCTCCACTGGATCCCTCGCAACCCCGCGAATTTCTTCCTGAGGCCGGTCGCGGGAGAGGGCCTCGCGGGAAGGGTCTTGAAGTCGGTCTCGCTCAATCGCGCCGTCGGGATCGAGCGAGCGGTCCGCATTTACTACGACTCGACCGGCCGCTATCCCAGGAACCTCGAGGACCTCGTGGTGGCCGGAATCCAGGAGGAGGACTCCCTTCGGGACCCATACGACCGCTTCTACCGCTACATTCTGCGCGCCGAGGATGGAAAGTTCGGCCTGTATGGACGAAACGCCGAGGGGCAGATCGACCTCGACCTCTCCTTGGAGCGCAGCCTCGCGCCGGTCTCCGAGCTGCGGCCGGCACCCTCGCGGGCGCCGCAACAGGACCTCCGGCCCCGGGTCCTGGTGGTCGAGTGACCTAAAATCTGAGTCCTTTAGACTTAGGAAAGCCTGCTTTCACACTTGACATCTCAAGGCTCATATTCTATGGTGTGCCTTCGAAACGAAGGCTGTAGAGGAGCTTATAGATGAGCAAGATTATCGGGATCGATTTGGGAACAACGAACTCGTGCGTGGCCGTGATGGAGGGTGGCGACCCCGTCGTCATCCCCAACGCCGAAGGCAACCGCACGACTCCTTCCGTGGTGGCGTTTTCAAAAACGGGCGAGAGGCTGGTCGGGCAGGTCGCCAAGCGCCAGTCCATAACCAACCCCGCCAACACCGTGTACTCGATCAAGCGATTCATGGGGCGCAAGTACCCCGAGGTGACCGAGGAAATGAAGATGGTGCCGTTCACCGTCGTCGCGGCGGCAAACGGGGACTGCCGCGTCAAGGCGGGCGGCAAGGAGTGGTCGCCGCCCGAGATCTCCGCGATGATCCTCGGGAAGCTCAAGGAGGCCGCGGAGGCGTATCTGGGAGAGAAGGTGACCCGCGCCGTCATCACGGTGCCGGCCTACTTCAACGACTCCCAGAGGCAGGCGACCAAGGATGCGGGACAGATCGCGGGCCTGACCGTCGAGCGGCTGGTCAACGAGCCCACGGCGGCCGCGCTCGCATACGGCCTGGACAAGAAGAAGGACGAGACCATCGCGGTCTACGACTTCGGCGGCGGTACATTCGACATTTCCATCCTCGAGGTCGGGGAGGGCGTCGTCGAGGTCAAGTCCACCAACGGCGACACGCATCTGGGCGGCGACAACATCGACCAGCGGGTCATCGACTGGATCCTGGCGGAGTTCAAAAAGGACCAGGGCGTTGACCTGTCCAAGGACCCGATGGCGATGCAGCGACTGAAGGAGGCCGCCGAGAAGGCCAAGATCGAGCTCTCCAACGTGGTCGAGACCGACGTCAACCTCCCGTTCATCACGGCGGACGCGTCCGGTCCCAAGCACCTTCAGCTGAAGCTCTCCCGCTCGAAGCTCGAGCAGCTCGTCGAGGAGATCGTTCAGAAGTCGATGGGCCCGTGCCGGCAGGCGCTCAAGGACGCCGGCCTGGAGCCTAAGGACATCGACGAGGTCGTGCTCGTGGGCGGCCAGACTCGCATGCCCCGCATCCAGCAGCTCGTCAAGGAATTCTTCGGAAAGGATCCTCACCAGGGCGTCAACCCGGACGAGGTCGTCGCCATCGGCGCCGCGATCCAGGGAGGGGTGCTCGCGGGCGACGTCAAGGACCTCCTGCTGCTCGACGTGACCCCTCTCTCGCTCGGCATCGAGACGCTCGGAGGCGTGACGACCAAGCTCATCGAGCGCAACACGACGATCCCGACCAAGAAGAGCGAGACCTTCTCGACGGCGGGCGACAACCAGACGTCCGTCGAGATCAAGGTGCTCCAGGGCGAGCGGGAGATGGCGCGGGACAACAAGACGATCGGGGTGTTCCATCTGGTGGGGATCCCCCCGGCGCCTCGCGGCATGCCGCAGATCGAGGTGACCTTCGACATCGACGCCAACGGCATCATGAACGTGTCGGCCAAGGATCTGGGGACCGGCAAGGAGCAGAAGATCACGATCACGGCCTCCTCGGGCCTCGCCAAGGACGAGATCGACCGGATGGTCACGGACGCGCAATCGCACGCGGAAGAGGATCGCAAGCGTCGCGAGGAGATCGAGGCGAAAAACCGGCTCGATTCGCTGCTCTACGCCTCGGAGAAGACCTTCAACGAGAACAAGGGCAAGCTCGGCCCGGCGGAAATCGGAGAGTTCGAGTCCGCGCTGGCTGAGGCCCGCAAGACCCTCGAGGCCGGCGGCACGGAGCCGATGAACGCGGCCACCGAGCGACTGCAGGCGGCGTCCCACAAGCTGGCCGAGTCCATGTACAAGAGCGCCTCGAGCGCGGCTCCGGGCGGGGCGGGCGGCGCGGAGCCCGCGGGCGGCTCCTCCGGAAAGGAAGAGGACGTCATCGACACGGAGTACGTCGACTCGGAGAAGAAGTGACGGGCGCAGCCGGGAGGGGCGCACCTGGCCCGGCCCGGCTGCGTTAAACTCGGACGAACTCCCATGACGGTATTTCGCTGGAACTCGCTGCAGGACCTCTTCGCGATCCAGGAGAAGGTCAACCGACTCTTCGAGGAGACGATCCATCGAACCGAATTTCCGGACGAGGGGCTCGACACCGCCCTCTGGTCGCCGGCGGCCGACGTCTTCGAGTCGCCGGAGGAGATCGTCTTGAACATCGAGCTGCCCGGCGTCCGACTGGACGACGTCCGCCTCGAGGCTCTGGAGGGCAAGCTCCGCGTCTCCGGCCACCGCCGGGCGGACGAGGGAGTCGAGCCCCGTCACTTCATGCGCATGGAGCGGATCTACGGTAGCTTCTCGCGGGATTTCTCGGTGCCCGGCTCTCTCGATCCGACGCGGATCAAGGCGACCCTGCGCGGGGGGGTTCTGAGGGTACTCGCTCCCAAGGCCGACCGCGGGCAACCCATTCCGGTCGAGTCCCGGAAGGCGCGATGAAGTCCCCCGCCAACGACCGCTCCGGGGTCTTCCGGATCGGCGTCATCGCGGAGCGTTACGGGATTCACCCCCAGACGCTCCGCATGTACGAGCGCGAGGGCCTGCTGCGGCCGGCGCGCACCGAGGGAAACACCCGGCTCTACGACTCCGACACCATCGAGCGGCTCGAGATCATCCTGACCCTTACCCGCGACCTCGGCGTCAATCTCGCCGGCGTCGACGTGATCCTCCACATGAAGCAACGGATGGAAACCTGGCAGGGCGGTCTTCAAAAGATGCTGACCGTTCTTCGGGAAGAGGTCGAAGTCCGGCGCGAGGGCCCCAGTCGGACGCTGGCGCTGACCCGCATTCCCGGCCGCCGCTACGCCCTGGTCAAGTCCGACCGCTGACCTGGCCGCTGGCCTTGCCCGTTTCCATCCCTATAGAATCCCCCCTTTCAAAACGATGTTGGGAGGTCCTGTGAAAAAGCTCGTTTCCCTCCTCGCCGGGCTGGCGATCGCGGCCTGCGCTCTCGCGGAGCTCTCGAAGTACAAGGATTGGGACAAGTCCCCCGAGGCGTATTTCCTGACGCCCGCGGAGCGGGCGGAGTGGAAGAAGATCGCGACCGACGAAGAGGCGCAGAAGTTCATCGCGCTCTTCTGGGCCAAACGGGACCCCACTCCCGGCACGGCGCAGAACGAGTTCCGGGACGAGGTCGGCCGCAAGATCGCGGCCGCGGACCAGCAGTTCAAGATGCCCCGTTACAAGAGGGGGGCCGACTCGGTGCGGGGCCGCCTGCTCGTGGTCCTCGGCACGCCTACCCGCGCGGCGCAGCAGCGGCTGGCGGGCAGCGAAGCCCCGGAGACGCCGCAGGAGGGCGGATTCCAGCCGGCGCCCGCGGGGACCGGTGGAGACACCGTGGAGGACGAGGTCCTCTCGACGTGGACCTACGAGAAAGACAAGCTGGCTTCGCTGGGTCTTGCGGAGCTGCGCGCGCGCATCCTGATCGACCCACGCCGGGGCGTGGACTCCTTCCAGAACGGCTCCGAGATCGAAAAGGTCCTCACGGTCGCCGCGGAGAAATCGATCGTGAACCCGCAGGCCACGGTGACCGACGCGGCCATCGCGGCGGTGGCGCCGTCGGTGCCGCCCGCTGCGGCCCCGCCGGCCGGCGCGCCGCCCGCCGCGAGCGCCAAGCCGCCGTCCGCTGCGCCTCCGGCTGCCCGTCCTACCTCGGCTGCTGCTCCGGCAACGGCCGCCCCCGCAACGGCCCCCGTCCCCGCGGCCGCCGCGCCCCCGGCGCCGGCGCAGATTGCCCCGCTGCCGACGGCGGTCAAGTCCACGCTCCAGGGACTCGATCCGAAGGCCGGCGCGAATGCCACGTTCTGGTCCGGCACGTTCCGCTCGGTCTCGGGCGATCCGTTCCTGGCTCTGCAGTTCTACGTCCCGACCGACAAGCCGACGCCCGACCCGGCGACCCTCAAATTCGGTGGGGTCGTGACGAACGAGGCGGGCCAGGAGGTCGGGTCGTTCTGGGAGGCCGCGACCTTCTCGGACATCGCGGAGGGGACTCGCAAGGACCGAATCTTCGATCGATCGATCGCGCTTCCGCCCGGCGGCTATAAGGGAGCGTTCGGCCTCTTCGTCGCGGAGGGCCAGGCGCCGGTGGCGGGCTCGGCCGTGAGCTTTCAGCTGACGCCCAAGTCGAGCGAATTCGAAGTGTCTCCGTTGCTCCTCTCCAACGGAATCGTGCCGATGACCCGGCGGCCGGGACCGACGGAGCCGTTCGTCTTCGGGACCGACAAGCCGATGCGTGTCGAGCCGAAGGGGGACCGCCACTTCTCCAAGGCGGACAGCCTCTGGTACTTCTACACGGTCCTCAATCCCACCGTTCCGGCCGGCTCGGCGGACGCCGGCGCGGCCCCGGCGGCCCCGGCGGCGGCGGGAAAGGCGCGGATCCTGACGCGGATCAACGTTCAACTCGACGGCCACGACGCGTTCGCGCCCTTCACGGGACCGGCCGATCTCCAGCCGCTGTCCGACGGGTTCTACGCCTCCGGAAGCGAGATTCCCCTGGCGTCCTTCGAGCCGGGTTACTACACCTTCCTCGTGAAGGTCCGGGACTTGAACGCCCCTCCCGGCTCCGCGGCGAACAAGGGAATCGATCGGCGGGAGGATTTCGTGGTTCTCATGGCCGATGGAAGCATGCCGCAGAAGAAGGCGGCGAGGCCGGCCACCACGCCGAAACCGAAGAAGTCGTAAGCCGGACCGCCCGTCCTGTCATCCTGAGCGGAGCGAAGGATCCCGCGCTCGACGGCCTCGGCCTCTTGTCGAGTTCGGGATCCTTCCTCGCTCCGCTCGTCAGGATGACACCGCGTTGCGCTGGCCCCTCTCCAGCGGGAGCTCTTACTCAATTCGCAGGCTGCGCCGGGCGGTTCCCATCTTCCCGGTGGCGGTGTCGCGGACGTTGACCACGATGCGGACGTTGCCCTTGCGGACCTGGAGGCGGGCGTCGAATCGCAGCATCGCGCTCGACTGGACGTCGCCCGCGGGAATCTGGAACGAGGATTCCTGCCGCGTCACGTCGCTCATCCGGCCCTTGTCGTCGACCGAACCGATGAAGTACTCGGCGCGAGCGGTGGCCTTGTCTCCCTCCGGCACGAAGGTCAGCGAAGAGGCCGGCACCAGCACCGTCATCGGAACGACGAAGTACTTCTTGTCCTCCGTTGGGGGCCGCGTTTCGAGCTGGACCGGGATGCCCCTGTAGGAGAGCTCCGATCCCATCGTCGCCTCGGCGCGGTCGCGGATGACGTCCGCCTCGGGACGAGCCTCGAAGCCTCGGCGCGCGCGCACGGTGACCCCCGGCCGGCCGACCTCGACCTTCACGTCCTGATACTTGGTCGAGGTCAGGCCGGAGAGATTCACTCCGACCGTGTAATAGGTCGAGACGTCCCGGTAGACGCGCGTCAGGCCCTTCTCGAAGTCGTTCGTGTTCAGGAGAGCCAGCCCGCCCGTCTCGCGCGCCAGGACCTGAAGGCCACTCTGCCGGTCCTGCCGGGCGATGAACGAAACCCCCGGGCGGGTCCCGAAGGGATCGAACGAGGCCCCCTGGCGGCTGCCCAGCGAATCCGCGCCGCCCGCGCCCTGGGCGTCAACCGTGAGGCCCGAGGCGTCGACTGTGTAGAACGTGATCTCGTTGCCGTTGGCGCGCCGGACGACCGCGTTCATGTCGGCAGTGATGTCCCGGAGGTTGATCGAGCTGATCGGGGCCGGCCCGAACCCGCCCGACGCGTATTGCGCCATGACGTATCCCGGCTGGGACTCGAAGCCCCCCGTGACGAACAGAAACGCCTTCTTCCCGTTCAAGGGCGTCAGCGTGACGAGCTCCTGCCTCATGCTCGCCAGCATCGTCTGGATCTCGGCGCCGACCTCCTGGGCGTATTGCTGAACGAGAGGGATGCGGCCGCCCCGCCTGCGGGGGGAGCTGTCGATGAGCTGCATCGTCTGTTGCTCGGCGCGCAGTCGCGACATGCCGACTCCCTGTCGCTCGATCTGCGAGAGGGCGGCGAAGATGGATTCCTTGCTGGACGTCCAGTCGGTCAGGACCTTGAGGGAGCGGTCGAAGATGACCACGCGCGCCGAGTCTTCCGGGCCCAGGCGCGTGACGAGGTCGCGGATCGCCTCCAGGCTGCGGTTGCGAAGGCCGGGCGGCAGGAATCCGAGGTCGATGTAGATCAGGAAGTTGCGGGGGACGAAGGACTCCTCGCCCTTCTTGTAGGCGGAGAGGACCTGATCGGGAGACGCCGTGGCCAGGTCGGGCGCGTGGATCGTGCCCTGGTCCACTCGGGAGAAGTACTCGATCGCGTAGGGCTTGCCTCCGATCTTGACGGTGAAGTCCTCCTTCTTCAGGTCGGGGACGGTCTGGCCTTTCGAGTCGGTTACGTCCACGTCGAGGTCGAGCACGCGGACCTCCACGCGCTCGGAGAAAGTCGGGGAGGGAGTCGTGGCCCGCTCCTGAGACACGGCCGAGGCCGCGGCGAAGATCAGGGGAATCGCGAAACGCCGTGAAGGCATGATTCGATCCTTTCTTCCGTCCGCGATCCGAACCGGGGCGTTGCGGGACGGGTACGTCTCTTCCAACGCGGCGCCGGCTCCCGGGATTCCGCGGTGTCTCTTTTTGAGGAAATCTTGAGGTTGGCTAGCCCTTCGCGACGGCGACGGCCTCGAGGCCCAGATACTCGAAGAGCATGTTGACCTCGGCGGCCACCTCGTCGGACTCGAGATCGGCGGCGCGTTCGACCGGCAGGCTTCCGATCGCGCATCCGGTGACCGCGGATCGGCCGATCCGGACGACCGCGGCCGCCGCGGTGGGATCCGTTCCATCGTCGGACAGGACGGCCTCGAAGTCTCGCGGCAGGCCCCAGATCTCGGCCCGCGATCGCCCGACGGCGGGGCGGTAGGTCTCGAGCAGCGCCCCCCGGAAGGGCCCCGCGGGGAGGTTCATTTCGCGGACGATCTCGAAGAGGTCCGCGTATCCGATGCAGTGGAGGAGGCCCAGGGTGTAGCCCCGCTCGCGGGTGATCCCGTAACGTTCTGCGAAGCGGCCGGACGCCACGGCCGCGGCCAGGCTGGCTCGGCGCACGGCGCGCGCGGCCTGATCGTTCGCGGACAGGGCGGGGAAATCCGAGGAGGAGAGCCGGTCGATGAGGACCGCGGCGGCGCGCGGCCCGATGCGCTCCAGGGCCTCCGGCACGGTCCCGACCGAGTTCTCCCGGTCGACCGAGAGCGAGTTGGCCAGGATCAGCAGGTTGAGGGTCAAGTACTGGTCGAGCGCGGCGATCGGGACGAGCCCGGAAGGGTCGAGCGGGGGCTTCTTCTTCAGGAGCTCGAGCAGCATCGACGCCGTATCCGCGTGAACCGGGCGCATCAGGTAGTTGCGGATGAGCCGCTCGCGCAGGCGCCGCGCGAACTCCCGAAAGCGCGAAGAATGGACTCGCGCCTCCGGCGGATCGAGTGTCCCGCCCATCCGCTCGAGCGCCTCCCAGAAATGATCCTCGATGCCGTCGGGCAGGAACGGCAGGACCCAGGCGTCGGCCGCCTCCCATGTCTCCCGGCGCTCCTTGCGGGAGAGCCGGTGCGAGTCGTCGAGCTGCTTGACGCCCTGGAACGCGACGGCCTGTCCGCGCAGGGTCAGGCCGATCCGGAGAATCGGGGTCACGCGGTAGGTCGGGTCGTACTCGAAGCCGGCCTCCCGCCACTCGAACATCTCGAAGAGCAGCCGCCGCGCGAGCTCCTCGACCCGGAGGGAGAGCCCGTCGAGGGAGTCGTGCCCCATCTCCAGGATCAGTCGCGTCAGGTTCTCCTGGGTCGTCATGTTGCGCGCGAGAAGCTCGTAGAGCGTGGCCGCCGGGAGGGCGCCGCTGCGCAGGAGATGGACCCCGAGGCGGTGCCGCGGCAGAGAGCCGGACACGTAGACGATCTCGCCTTCCTTCCAGTCGAGGGTGCGGCGATCGTGCCCGCGCGTGACCGTGAGGCGGCCCGAGCGACGGTTGAGCTCCATCCACTGGAGCAGGTCGGCCAACCCGAAGACTTCGAGTCTTCCCCGGAAATGATCGGTCATGGAGTTCGTGCGCGATTTTAGCATCCGGTCCGGCAGCGGGCGGACGCGAACCCGTATGAAAGAATCGCGGCGTGAAGGAGAAGGACCGGCGTCCGAGGCCGCCCGAGACGACCTCCTCCGGCATACCGATCCATGCGTCTTACGGCGAGCCGCCGCCGGGGGAGTTCCCCTTCACCCGGGGGATTTCCCCGGAGATGTACCGAAACCGCTACTGGACGATGCGCCAGTACGCGGGCTTCGGCTCGGCCCGCGACTCCAACCGGCGCTACCGATACCTCCTCGAGCAGGGCCAGACGGGTCTCTCGGTCGCGTTCGACCTGCCCACACAGATGGGCTACGACTCGGACGATCCCGAGGCCCGCGGCGAGGTCGGCAAGGTGGGCGTCGCGATCGCCTCGATCGAGGACATGCGGGTCCTGACGGACGCCCTGCCCCTGAACCGCGTCTCGATCTCGATGACGATCAACTCCACGGCCGCGATCCTGATGGCCCTGCTGCTCGCCGTCGCGCGCGAACAGGGCATCGACTGGAAGGACCTCTCGGGCACGGTCCAGAACGACCTGCTCAAGGAGTACATCGCGCGGGGAACCTACATCTTCCCCCCGGGCCCCTCGCTGAAGCTTACGACCGACATCCTGGCGTTCTGCGGCGCCGAGGTGCCCCGCTGGAACCCGATCTCGATCTCGGGGTACCACATCCGGGAGGCTGGATCGACCGCCGTCCAGGAGGTCGCGTTCACGCTGTCCAACGCGATCGCGTACGTCGAGGCGGCGCAGCGGAGGGGCCTCGCGATCGACGACCTCGCGCCGCGCCTGTCCTTTTTCTTCAACGCCCACTCGAACTTCTTCGAGGAGGTCGCCAAGTTCCGGGCCGCACGATCTCTCTGGGCGGAGATCGCGAAGGACCGCTTCGGAGCGCGGGACCCGAGATCCTGGCGCCTGCGCTTCCACGCGCAGACGGCAGGCTCGACGCTGACGGCGCAACAGCCCGACGTCAACGTCGTTCGCGTCGCCCTGCAGGCGCTCTCGGCTGTCCTCGGAGGGACCCAGTCGCTCCACACCAACGCGCGGGACGAAGCGCTCGCTCTTCCGACGGAAGAGTCGGCGCGCCTCGCCCTGCGAACGCAGCAGGTGATCGCCCACGAGACCGGCGTGGCCGACGTGGCGGATCCCCTGGGCGGCTCGCATCTGGTCGAGGCATGGACCGCGGAGATCCGCGATCGCGCGCGCGAGCTCATCGCGAAGGTCGAAGCCCTCGGCGGATCGGTCGCGGCGATCGAGAAGGGCTTCTTCCAGCGGGAGATCGAGGATGCCGCGTACGCCGCGCAGCGGGAGATCGAGGGGGGTCAGCGGTGGATCGTCGGCGTCAACGCCTTCCGCGAAGACTCGCAGCCCGCGACGCCGATCCTGTCGGTCGATCCGCTCATCGAGGCCGAGCAGATCGAGCGGCTGCGAGCGTTTCGGACCGCGCGGGACTCGCGGGCGGCCCGCTCGGCGCTCGAGTCGCTCCGGGAGCAGGCGCGGGAAGACCGGAACCTCATGCCGGCTCTGATTCAGGCCGTCGAGGTTGGCGCGACTCTGGGCGAGATCGTCCGCTCGCTGAAGGAAATCTACGGGGAGCACCGGCCCGGAACGGGCTGAAGAGGCGGTTAAGTTTCGCTTTCTGAGTCGGTTGCACGTGTGGAAAAAGAGATCTCGCCGATTTTGCGCCGCCGCGGGTCCTGCACACCTATTTGGGCATGTCGGTAAAGCCCTGATGGCGTGGGGCTTGTGGTCTCGCACAGGAGTCGGTGCATTTCGCTGGAGAAAGCCGGTTTTCGCGTTTTTTGGACCATTTCCGCAGGGATTTTGACAGGCTTTTCCGCTGGCTCTTCGGAAAACTGTTTTCCGCGAAGCGGGCGTGACTTTCCTGGATCTCGCGGCGCCTCGGTGGATCCTAGACGCCGATCTTCGGGCAGAGCGGATTGACCGGGCATTCGTCGCACAGTGGCCGGCGAGCGGTGCAGATGCGGCGCCCGTGGAAGATCAGGAGATGCGCTCCGAGCGTCCGCCGTCCCCTGGGAGTCAGCGCGTTCAGGTCCATCTCGACCCGGATCGGATCCGCCTCTCGCGTGAAGCCCAGGCGGCGCGAGAGGCGGCCGACGTGCGTGTCCACGACGAACCCCTCGTCCTTGCCGAAGGCGTTGCCCAGGACGACGTTGGCGGTCTTCCGGCCGACGCCCGGCAGGGGAAGCAGGGCCTCCATCGAGTCGGGGACCTTCCCGCCGTGCTCGGCGGCGATGGCGGCGCAGGCCGCCCGGATGCTCCGCGCCTTCGAGTTGAAGAACCCGGTGGAACGGATCTCTTTCTCGAGCACGCCGGGGGGCGAGCGCGCATAGTCGGCGGCGGTGCGGTACTTCGCGAACAGAGCGGGCGTCACCAGGTTGACTCGCGCGTCGGTGCATTGCGCCGAGAGGATGGTGGCGACGAGGAGCTCGAGCGGGCTCGAATGCGTCAGCGCGCACTTCGCGTCGGGATACGCGGCCTTCAGGCGGCGGAAGACCGCGGCGGCGCGCCGTTTCTTCTCCTCGAAGCTCTCCCTGGGCCTCCGCGGCATGGCGGAGCATTCTATTCCCGGGAAACGCGGCCTATTCTCGGGAAACGCGGCGACCCGGGCGCCCTACCGCTTCTTGAGGTCGGCTATGATCTCGCGGCTCGCGTTGGCGCCGGGGGCTCCCGTCACGCCGCCGCCCGGATGCGTTCCCGCGCCGCACAGGTAGAGGCCGCGGATGGGAGTCCGGTACTGCGCCCAGCCGAGCAGCGGGCGCATCGTGAACACCTGGTCGAGCGTGGACTCGCCGTGGAAAACGTGCCCGCCCGTCAGTCCGTAGGTCTCCTCGAGATCGAGCGGGGTCATCACCCGGCGCGCCACGATCGACGACTTCAGGTTGGGCGCGTAGGCCGCGACCGTATCCACCACGGCGTCCCCCAGCGCCTCGCGCTTCGCGTTCCAGTCGCCGGTCTTGAGGCGATACGGCGCGAATTGAGCGGCGATCGACATCACGTGGGTGCCGGCCGGGGCGAGCGAGGGATCGGCGACCGTCGGGATCGTGACGTCGCAATACGGGTGCGGCGAGAAGTCGCCGTACTTGGCCGCGTCGTAGGCGCGCTCGAGCGAGTCGATGTCGGGCCCGATGTGGATGCGTCCGGACAGCGCCGGGGACCCGTTCGATCCGCCCGAGCTGGCGGCGGGGAAATCCGGGAGCTCCGCGAGGGCGAGGTGGACCCGGGCCAGGGCGCCGACGGATCGATAGTTCCGGATCCGCTGGATGAAGTCGGGATCCAGATCGACCGGGTCGACGAGGGAGAGGAGCGTCGTCTTCGGGTCCGCCCCCGACACGACGGCGCTGGCCGCGATCTCCTCGCCCGTCGAGAGCACGACGCCGGTGACGGCGCCCGCCTTCGTCTGGATGCGCGCGACCCGCGCGCCGGTCCGGATCCGGGCCCCGAAGCCCTTCGCGGCCGCCGCCAGCGCGCCGGTCAGGGCGCCCAGTCCGCCCCGCAGGAAGGAGGCGGGGCCCGCGGCGTTGGCGTCGGTCGCGGCCTGGAGGATCACGCCCAGGCTCGTGCCGGCCGACCACGGCCCGGCGAACGTGCCGGCGATTCCCCGCGCGGCGACCACCGCCCGCAGCAGCTCGGTCTCGAAGAACTCGGACACCAGGTCCGCCACCGCCATCGGCCCCCAGCGCAGGAGACGGAAGGCGTCCCGGCGCGGCAGGGCGCGGAATCGCCGCCCGACGCCGAAGAGGCCCCACATTTCCGAGAAGGAGGGATCGTCGATCGAGGGCGGGGTCATCCGCAGCAGGGGCTCCAGGACGCGCCCGATGCGCCCGAGGCTCTGATGGAAAGCGAGATAGCCGCGGGCGTCGTGCGGGGAGATCTTCTCGAGCCCGGCGGCGGTCTTCGCCGGATCCTCGTACAGCCGGATCCCGGGGCCGTCCGGAGCCGGCGCGAAGACCCGGACGTCGGTCGCGATCGGAGACAGGCCGAGGCGGTCGAGGCCCAGCTCCGCGGCGATCGACGGGAGGAATGGCCCAGCGCTCTGCAGGACCGACGAGCACCGGAATCCGGGCGCGAACTCCTCGGTCGAGGCGACGCCCCCGACGGTCTCGCGCCGCTCCAGGACCAGGGGCTTCCAGCCCGCCTTCGCGAGATAGCCGGCGGCGACGAGGCCGTTCGGGCCGCCTCCGATGATGACGATGTCGCGCGAGTCGGCCATGGGAGCGGGGTCAGGCCCTTCCGCGCTTCCAGTCCCTGAGGACCTTCTCCGCGGCGTTTTTCCCGTTGGCGCCCATGATCCCGCCCCCGGGGTGCGTCGCCGAGCCGCACATGTACAGGCCGCGGATCGGAGTCGCGTACTGCGCCCAGCCGGGGGCGGGGCGGAGGAAGAAGAGCTGCTCGAGGGTCAGCTCGCCCTGGAAGATGTTGCCTTCGGAGAGGCCCCACTCCCGCTCCAGGTCGAGCGGCGTCACGACCTGCCGGTGCTTGATGATGCTCTTGATGTTGGGCGCGTGCTCGGCGATCGTGTCGATGACGGTGTCCCCGAAGTTCTCGCGCTCGGTGTCCCAGTCGCTGTCCTTCAGGTGATACGGCGCGTACTGGACGAAGCAGGACATGACGTGCTTGCCCGGCGGGGCGAGCGACGGGTCGGTCAGGGTCGGTATCACCATGTCGATGTAGGGGCGGCGCGAGTAGCGTCCGTACTTCGCGTCGTCGTACGCGCGTTCCATGTACTCGACTGAGGGCGAGATCGAGATGGCCCCGCGCAGGTGGGCTCCCGCGCCGGGAATCGACTTGAACTCGGGAAGTCCTTCGAGGGCGAGGTTGACCTTGCCCGAGGAGCCGCGGAACTTGTAGCGCTGGATGTCCTCGACGAAGTCGCCCGGGAGCTCCTTCTCGCCGACCATCTTCAGGAAGGTCAGCCGCGGATCGACGCTCGATGTGACGACGGCGGCGTCGATCTCCTCGCCCGACTCGAGCACGACGCCGGTGGCCCGGGATCCCCTGAGGCGGATCTTCGCGATCGGCGCCTTCGTGCGGATCTCGACGCCCGCCTCCCGCGCCGCGTCGGCGATCGCGTTGGAGATCGCGCCCGTGCCTCCACGCGCGAAACCCCAGGAACGGAACGCGCCGTCGATCTCCCCCATGTAGTGGTGGAGGAGCACGTAGGCGGTGCCCGGCGAGCGCACGCCGAGGAACGTGCCGATGATGCCCGAGGCCGACATGGTGGCCTTGAGCACGTCGGTCTCGAACCACTGGTCCAGGAAGTCGACCGCGGACATCGTCATGAGCTGGACCTGGTTGTACTTGTCCTGCGACGAGAGGCCGCGGAACCGCTTGCCGAGGAAGAGCAGGTCCTGGAGGCCCTGCCAGTTCAGCTTCGTCGGGTCCGGAGGCGTCATCGACAGGATCGGCTTGACGAATCGCCCCATGTCCGCCATCGCCTTGCCGTACTCGTCGTAGGCCTCGGCGTCGAGCCGCGAGTGGCGAGCGATGTCCCGCCGCGTCTTCGCATGGTCGTTGACGCGCCAGAGGTAGTCGCCGTCGGGCATGGGCGTGAACGTCCCGTCGAGAGGAAGGATCTCCAGGCCGTGGCGCGGAAGGTCCAGGTCCCGGATGATCTCGGGACGCAGGAGCGAGACGACGTAGGAGCAGACCGAGAACTGAAAGCCGGGGAAGACCTCCTCGGTGACCGCGGCGCCTCCGACGACGTGGCGCCGCTCGAGGACCAGGACCTTCTTGCCGGCGCGCGCGAGATACGCCGCGTGGACGAGCCCGTTGTGCCCGCCTCCGATGACGACGACGTCGTACTTCACGCTCATGCTTGGATCGCGAAAAGCTCGATTGTGACTGCTGGTTTCGTTGGCGGCCTTGCCGCGAGCGCGCGAGCATACTTATAATCGCGCGCTCCGACAAGGTCCCCGGCACTCCGCGTTCTCGACGGAGGCCGGGCCGGATTACGAGGTCGTCAGTGCCGATCGGTTCCGCCGTACACGAGCGCACGTTTCCTCTCTGCGAGAGCCTGAACTACCGCGAGTGGTCGGGCTACTACGCCGTGAGCGCGTACGAGGCGCACCACGAGCACGAGTACAACGCCATTCGCAACGCTGCGGCGCTGATCGACATCTCGCCGCTCTTCAAGTACCGCATCTCGGGCAGGGACGCCACGCGGCTGGTCGACCGGATCGTCACCCGAGACCTGCGCAAGATGTCCGTCGGGTCCGTGATCTACACGCCCTGGTGCGACGAGCACGGAAAGGTCATCGACGACGGGACGGTCTCGCGGCTCGCGGACAGCACGTACCGTTGGACGGCCGCCGACCCCAGCCTGCGCTGGTTCCGGCAGAATGCGCTCGGCCTGGACGTCCTGATCGAGGACATCTCCGAGGAGGTCGCCGCGCTGGCCCTGCAGGGACCCACGTCCGGGCGGATGCTGAAGGAGGTCGCGGACGCGGACGTCGCGAACCTCAAGTACTTCAAGGTCACGTCCGGATCGATCGCCGGCGTCCCCGTCGAGATCTCGCGTACCGGCTACACCGGAGACCTGGGCTACGAGGTCTGGATGCCGTGGAAGGACGCCGTGAAGGTGTGGGACGCGCTGATGCAGAAGGGAAAGGCGTTCGACGTCCACGCCGCCGGCATGCTCGCGCTCGACGTGGCCCGCATCGAGGCGGGGCTCCTGCTCATCGACGTGGACTTCAACGGAAGCAAGAAGGCCCTGATCGAGTCCCAGAAGTACTCCCCGCTGGAGATGGGCCTGACGCGCCTCGTGTCTCTGGACAAGGGGCGCTTCGTCGGGCAGGAGGCGCTCCGGCGCGAGGCCGCCGACGGGCCCGCTCGCGAGATCGTCGGGCTCGAGGTCGACTGGAACGCGATCGAGGCGATCTACGAAAAGCTCGGGCTCGCGCCGCAGGTTCCGGCCGCGGCCTCGCGGGTATCCGTGCCGCTGTATCGGGAGGGGGAGTGGGTCGGCAAGGCCACCTCCACGACGTGGTCCCCGATCCTGAAGAAGCTGATCGCTCTCGCCACCGTGGCGCGGGGCTACAACGTCCTCGGGACGCGGCTCGAGGTGGAGTACACCGTCGAGGCCGTGCGCCACCGCGTGCACGCCACGGTAGTGAAGACGCCGTTCTTCAATCCGCAGCGGAAGACGGCGACCCCCGTCTAGCCGGATCGAGGAGGTCCCGCATGGACGCTTCGCTCAAGGAGATCCTCGAGTCCTACGACGCCGGCGCTCCGCTCGACCGGGCGTGGACCATCCCCGCCTCGTGGTACGTGGACGACCGCGTGACGCAGCGGGAGCGGGAGACGGTGTTCTCCAACAGCTGGCAGATGATCGCGCGCGCCGACCAGCTCGGCAGGCCCGGCCAGTACGTGGCCAAGACCGTCGCGGGGGAGCCGATCGTCGTCGTGCGCGGCGAAGACGGGAAGCTCCGCGGGTTCTTCAACGTCTGCCGCCACCACGCCGCCGCGGTGATGACCGAGGAGCAGGGGACGGTTCCGATCCTGCGCTGCCCGTACCACGGCTGGACCTACTCTCTCGAGGGAGAGCTCAAGGGAGTGCCCGACTTCGCGGGCGTCTGCGACTTTGACAAGGGGAAGAACGGGCTCGTGCCGGTCGAGGTCGCGACGTGGGAGACGTTCGTCTTTGTGCGCCTGCGTCCCGGCGGGCCGTCGCTCGAGGAATTCGTCGGCGAGATGGCGCCGCAGTTCGGGCCGCTCGGGCTCGAGCGCTACCACTTCGTCGAGCGCCGGCTCTACCCGTTCGACTGCAACTGGAAGGTCTTCGTGGACAACTACCTCGACGGCGGCTACCACGTGCCGCACCTGCACAAGGGCCTCTCGTCGGTGCTGGACTACAGCCAGTACACGATCCACAACGGCGAGCGCTTCTGCCTGCAGAAGAGCCCGATCACGCACGAGCACGCGGAGGCGGAGACCGGTGCGGTCCGGCAGGGCGAGCAGGCGCTCTACTACTGGCTCTACCCCAACTTCATGATCAACTGGTACGAGGGAGTGATGGACACCAACCTCGTCCTGCCGCTCTCGACCGGGCAGACGCTGGTCATCTTCGAGTTCTACTTCACCGACGTCTCCTCACCGGAGGCGATCGCGCGGAACAAGGCCTCGATCAACGTGGGCAACCGCATCCAGGACGAAGACACGGCGATCTGCCGTTCGGTGCAAGCCGGGCTCACCTCGAAGGCCTACGGGGCCGGCCGCCTCTCGGTGCGGCGAGAGGCCGGAGAGCACCTCTTCCACCGGCTGCTGGCCGGGGACCTGAAGAGCGGCGCCTAGGGGCGCCGGCGTCTCTCCACCCGGCGGAGGCGAGGGGCCTCCGGCGCTCGCGGGGGTATCTTGCGCTTGGGGGGCGCCTCGTCCCGATGCGACGACGCCTGCACCGCCGCCTTACGGATCGACGCGATCGCGGGCTCCAGCGCGCCGATGAGGCGCTCGAGCTCCGAGGCCAGGGTCACCGCCCCGCGCGTCTGCGCCTCGTCGCGACTCTCGGAGAGCCGCTCGCAGAACATGCGCAGGTCGTTCCAGCGGCCGAGCGCCTCCTGGAGCCGCTTCTCCCGAGCCACGTGAGCGGTCCACTCGCTGACGCCGAGCGCCGCGAGGTCCTCCGCGAGGTAGCGCGCCCGCTTCACCGCGATGCGGTAGCGGTGGAGGGTGCGGTCGTCCTTGCCCTCCAGCGGCTGATCCAGGGCTTCCTGCGCGCGGCGCCGGGCGCGTTCCAGCCGGCCCACGGCGGACTCCGGCTCCGACCGCTTCAGGCGTTCCAGGCGCCGGTTCAGGGCGTGAACGGGCGGACCATCCGCGGCGCGCGCGATCTTCCGCGTGCCCCTCGCCGCAAGCTTCTCCCAGCGCGCGGCCACGGCCGTCACCGCGTCGGGCGAGAGGAACCCGAGACGTCCGATGCGCGCGAGGAGCTCGCGGTCGACCTCGAGCTGCCGCTGCTTCGAGAGCGAGCGCACGATCGACTTCGCCTCCCGGGAGACGGATCTTCGTCCCATAGCCGACGCCGTGGCGCCGACGCGCCGGAGCGCGACGCGCAGGTCGTGGAGCCCCTCGGGATCTCCGCGCTTGAGCGCCTTGCGTGCCTTCTCGAGAGAGTCGGCGCGGAGCTTCCAGAGAGACGGGCGCGGAGGCACGGCGCTATTATAGTGACGGGAAACGGAGAACCACTTCACGCGATCTTCACGTCGTCTTCACGGAGTGCCGCCGCCGCCGGGCGAAAATGCCGCCGCCATGCGGACGCTCGCGGCCATCGACATCGGCACCAACAGCATCAAGCTGCTCGTCGCCAACATCGAGGATGACGGCGTCCTCGAGGTGCTGCTGCGCGAGAAGGCGATGGTCCGCCTGGGGAGCGAGACGCTTCGGACCGGCCGCCTGTCGCCGGAGGCGATCGAGGCCGGCGCCTCCACCGTCGAGCACTTCGCCCGCCTCGCGAGCGGATCCGGGGCGGAGGTCGTCCGCGCAGTCGCGACCTGCGCCGTGCGCGAGGCCAAGAACGCCGACGAGTTCGTCGAAGCCGTCGTGAAGCGCACGGGCGTGCGCGTCGAGGTCATCTCGGGCGACGAGGAGGCCCGGCTGATCAATCTCGCGCTGCGGAGCGAGTTCCCGGCGCGCCAGGACCCGCTCTTCCTGATCGACATCGGGGGAGGCTCGACGGAGCTGGTCATTTCGGACGGCTCCCGCGTCCTCCTGACGGAGAGCCTGCCGCTCGGAGTCGTCCGGCTCGCCGATCGACACGCGCGGAACGATCCGCCGTCGGACAAGGACCTCCGGGCGATGAAGAAGGCGATCCGGACCGTCGCCCGCCGCGCCACGGATGCCGTCCGCAAGAAGGGCTTCAAGACGTGCGTCGGGTCGTCGGGGACCATCCAGTCCCTCTCGCTCGTCCACGAGGCCGCGATCCTGGGCCGGGAGCCGAGTCCCACGGGCCACCGAACGCTGACTCGCGACGGCCTGAAGAAGGTGAACCGGCTCCTCCGCCGCACGACGGAGAAGGAGAAGCTGCGTGTCGCCGGGCTCGACCCGCGGCGGCGCGACATCGCCATCCCCGGCGGCCTCCTCCTGTCGTGGATCCTGAAGCGCACCGGCGCCGACGCGATCGTCGTGGGCGAGAGGGGCCTCCGGGAGGGGCTGCTCCTGGATTTCATCGCGAGGCACGGCGAGGCCCGCCGGCCCGTCAACCGGGACATGCGCGCTCGCAGCGTCGATCGGCTGCTCCGCCGCGGAAACGCCGAGGTCCTCCACGCGGCCCACGTCGCGCGCCTCGCCCTCGAGCTGTTCGACCAGACGCACGCCCTCCACCAGCTCACCGGCACCGAGCGAGAGTGGCTCCAGTACGGAGCCCTCCTGCACGACATCGGCTGCTACATCGGGTACGCGAAGCACCAGCGTCACTCCTACTACCTGATCACGCACGGGGAGCTGACGGGCTTCTCCGCCGACGAGATCGAGGTGCTCGCTTCGCTCGCCCGCTACCACAAGGGCGGCCGGCCCAAGGCGTCCCACGAGAACTGGCGCCGGCTGAATCCGTACCTCCAGGCGATCGTCGAGAAGCTCGCCGCGCTGCTGCGGATCGCCGATGGCCTGGATCGCAGCCACCGTCAGGTCGTGACCGGGCTCTCGTGCCGCCTGCGCTCGCGAAAGATCGAGCTCGAGATCAGCGCGCGCGCGGACTGCGAACCGGAGCTCGACGCCGCCGCCAAGAAGTCGGACCTCTTCGAAAGGGTGTTCAACCGGCGCGCGAGCTTCCGCGCGATTCCGGGCGAGAGCGTCCCGGAGACCCGCCAGAAGGACCTGGAGATCCTGTCCGCCGAAGCGCTCTGGAATTAGCGCCGGAGTTTTGGGAGAACGAACGTGAAAGAGCACTTTTCGGAACAACTCGAGGACCTCCGCCGCCAGCTCATCCTGATGGGAGGCGAGGTCGAGCGGCAGATCCACCGGTCGATCGAGGCGCTGATCGAGATGGACGCGGAGAAGGCCCGAGCCGTGATCGCCACGGACGAGGACGTCGACCGCCTGGAGATGCAGGTCGAGGAATCCGCGATCGCGCTGCTCGCGCTGCAGCAGCCCGTAGCGGTCGACCTGCGCTTCCTGGTCGCCGTGCTCAAGATCAACAGCGACCTCGAACGGATCGGGGATCACGCCGTCAACATCGCCGAGGGCGCCGAGCGGCTGGCTGGACAGAGGCCCTTCAAGCCCTTCATCGACATTCCCTACATGGCGGAGGTCGCCGAGTCGATGCTCAAGCAGTCCCTGGACGCGTTCGTCAACCGCGACGCGGATCTCGCGCGCCAGGTCATCAAGAAGGACGACATCCTCGACGAGAAGAACGTCTCGATCATCCGGGAGCTGCTGACGTACATCGCCGAATATCCGGCCCTGACGACCTACTGCATCGAGCTCATCTCGATCTCGAAGAACCTGGAGCGGGTCGGCGATCTCGCCACCAACATCTGCGAGGACACGATCTT
Source organism: Thermoanaerobaculia bacterium (assembly GCA_038224325.1). GTDB lineage: Bacteria > Acidobacteriota > Thermoanaerobaculia > UBA5066 > Gp7-AA6 > DAHUXD01. The sequence goes on from JBBRFL010000044.1 coordinate 25,311, forward strand.
CATCGCCGAGGCTCGCTGGGTGAAGCATCACGCGACGGAGCTGCCCTAG
>JBBRFL010000045.1:0-24088 GCA_038224325.1 Thermoanaerobaculia bacterium
CGAGCTCTTCACGTGGTGGGCCGCGCGGCTCCCCGCTCGGGATCTCTTCGCGGCGCTGCGGCGCGATTCCGGGCCTCCCGCGTTCTACCTTCTGGAGAAGCCGTTCGCGAGGATCGCGGAGAGCTCGGGGAGCCCGGGCGACCTCCTGCGGGCTCCCGCCTTCCTGGCCGTTCTCCTGCTCTTCGCGGCGGGGCGCGTCCTGCCGCGAGGCGGTGCGCGCTCGTGGTTCCTCGCGCTCCTGTCCGGCTCGGCGCTGCTCAACCTCTACGCGGGAGAGGCGCGCCCCTACGGGCTGCTCGCCCTCCTCTGCCTCTCGCTCTTTCTGCTGGCGACGCGGGGCGCGGAGACGGGACGGCGACTCGCGGGAGTGGGTCTCGTGGCCGCCCTCGCGCTCTACACGCACTACCTCGCCCTCTTCGCGGTCCTCGCTCTGCTGATCGTGACGGCCTCGTTGCGCCGGTGGCGCTCGTGCGCCGCGCTGCTCGCGGGCGCCGTGGTGTTCGCGCCGTGGATTCCCGTGCTCGCGATTCAGCCCCGGGAGGCGGTGGCGTGGATGCACGAGGGCTCGGGCGCGTCGGTGCTCGGATTCCTCTCGGCGCTCGGAGGCGTGGGGCGGGTCCCCGCGCCCTTCGGCCCTCTCCCTCCGCCCGCCCTCTTCCTCGCGGGCGCCGCGGCGGGGGCGCTGGGACTCGCGCTGCTCCTCTGGCGGGCTCGGTCGGACCGGGAGGCCCGGAACGCGGCGGCGTTCGTCGTCCTCGTGCTCGCCGGGATCCTCGCGGCCGGGCTCCGGAATCCGATCGCGTTCGCGGGACGCACCGAGCTTGCCGTGCTGCCGGTCTGGATCTTCGGGCTCGCCGCCTCCACACCCGCGAGCCGCGCGATCCGGGGCGCCTGCGCCGCGATCGTCGGCCTCGGTGTGCTCGCGACCCTCGCGGTGGTGCTCCCCTCGCGCGCGCCCTCGGCGCCGCTCGTGGTCGCGGAGACCATCGGACGCGTCGCGGATCCGGGAGACTCCGTCGTCGCGGCCGCCGCGTTCTACCTCCCGGCTCGCCTGGCCCACGAGACGGGGCGCCTCCGGGCCCCCGTCCGCTCGCTGCCCGCCGAGCTCGAGGAGCATCCGGGATGGTTCGTGCCGTCGCTGCCCGAGGCCGCGGAGGAGCGCCTCCTGTCCTCCGCCCTCGCGGCAGTGGCTCCGGGCCGCCGTCTCTTCCTCGTCGTGCCGCCGGACTACGCGACCCCGGGCCTCGCGCGAGCCCTCGACGGCAGCGGCGGCCGCGCGCGGTTCCTGATGCGCTCCCGCGACGTCCTGGTCACGCTCTGGACCGCGATCCCCCTCGGCGCTCCCCCGCTCCGGCCGATCGCTGAGGCGCGGCCCTCCTCAGGCGGGCTTGCGCGCGATCGCGAGCAGCGACATCCCCGATGAGGGCGGCCGCGACTCCTCGCGCTTCAGGAGCGGCAGGAGCAGCTTGAACGCCGCGAGCTGCCCGCGCGCCAGGACCCGCCGCTTGAGGATTCGCCCGTTGATGTACCAGCCCAGGATGCCCGGCCGGTTCATGAAGCGGCAATCCTCGAGGACGAATCCGGCGTCGCGGATCTTCTTCTCGAGCTCCGGTTTCTCGTAGCGCCGGAAGTGGTGCAGGTGCTGGTCCAGCGTTCCGTAGAGCCACGCGAGCGCCGGGACGATCAGGACCAGCCGCCCGCCGGGCTCCAGCGCCGCGTGCATGTCCGACAGCGTCGCCGCGTCCGCCTCGATGTGCTCCAGCACGTTGAGGCACACGACCGTATCGACGCGCAGCGCGCGGACCTCGTCGCGCTGGGCGGGATCCAGCGGGAATCGATACGACGCGACGCGGACGGACGGTTCGTCCCGGAAGGTTCCGCGGAGATGCTCGAGCGCGACCGGATCCAGGTCCGAGGCCACGACGAGATCGCGCCCGAGGAGGTGGCGGGTCATGTTGCCGAAGCCCGCCCCGATCTCGAGCACCCGCCGGCCCACAGCCGGAAGGAAGCGATCCGCGAGCCAGCGGTTGTAGGGCTCCAGCTTGGACATGCGCATGAGCGTCACGTGCCCCACGTTCCGGGGATCCTCCGTTTCGCGGAGCGAGTGGCGGATGATCGTCCAGAGGGCGGAGAACGCGTCCTTCCAGCCGATCTTCTTGCCCTCCTCGTACGTGCGGCCGTAGTAGGAGATCGGGACCTCGAAGATCCGGTAGCCGCGGCGCGCGACCTTCGCCGTGATCTCGGGCTCGATGCCGAATCGGCTCGACTCGATCCGCATCGATTGGACGACCTCGCGGCGGAACATCTTGTAGCAGGTCTCCATGTCGGTGAGGTTCAGGTTCGTGAACATGTTCGACACGAGCGTCAGCACGCGGTTGCCGATGGTGTGCCAGAAGTAGAGGACCCGGCGCGCTCCGCCGCCGAGAAAGCGCGAGCCGTAAACGACGTCGGCATGGCCCTGGGAGATGGGGGCGAGCAGCGTCAGGAACTCCATCGGGTCGTACTCGAGGTCCGCGTCCTGCACCACGACGACGTCCCCGGTCGCGTTTTGGAAGCCGACGGCCACGGCTGCGCCCTTGCCCTGGTTGACGGGTTGGAGGAAGACGCGGACCCCGGGCCGGCCCTCGAGCTCGCGCAGGATCTCCCGGGTACCATCCGTGGACCCGTCGTCGATGATGAGGATCTCCTTCTCGAGAGGGACCTCCTCCACGCGCCGCACGATCTCGCGGATGGTCTTGTGCTCGTTGTACACCGGCATCACGACCGTGAGCTTCACTCGCTGCCCCCCTGCGGAAGTTCGAAGAGATCGATCGAGTACCCGACGCGGCCCACGAGCCGGCCCGACGCCGCGATCCGGCGCTGCAGGGACCGCAGCGCGCCGGCCAGCGGCGCGGCGCCATGATACGCATAAAATTCGGGGCCCGCCGTCAACAGGAAGACCGAGATCGCGACCCGATTCCCCCGCACGACCGGGAGCGCCGAGAAGTCCGGAACGCCGATGCGGTAGGACACGAGGTCGCCCCCGAAGTACGCGACGGTCGGATCCTTGATCCCGCGGCGCTCGAGCTCCCGGGCGAGCCGGATGAGGTCGAGGCCCCAGTCGACGTTGGAGTCCGACAGGACGCGCGCCCCGCCCACCGGCCCGCCGGCGAGCGGATTGAAGTACGAGAGCTCGTGGGGATGGATCCGCGCGAGCTCCGCCGCGGCGAGGAGCGGCCAGGCGATCCAGATCGCGGCCACCGCGCGCGCCCTCGGGCTCGCCGCCCGCGCGGCCCAGGCGCGGGAGAAGAGCGCGCCGCCCAGGAGCGCGAGAAACGGAAAAATGGGGAGCAGGTGCCGGATGCCGATGTTGTACGTCGTGCCGATCGAGGCAAGGAATAGCACGGCGACCGGCAGGAGGAACAGGCGCATCTCCTCCGAGAGACCGCTCCTCCGGCGGAGCGCCGCCCACAGAACCGCCGCCGTCACGACGAGAAAGGCCAGCGTCGACTTCGCGCCGAAGGCCACGAGAAAATACTGGGGAAACCCGTCGGTCGAGATCTTTCCATTCAAGAACGTCACCCCGCCGCCGACCGCGTTCTGCCGCGCCACCGACGCGAGTCCGCCGGCGTAGTGCCCCAGAGCGGGGGAGATCCGGGCGAGCGAGACGATGCGCTCCGCGAGCGCGGGCGCCCCGCCGACGGATCCGACCTTGTCGCGGATCACCGCCGCCTGATCGCCCGCGTCCATGCGCGCGGTCACGAGGAGGTACACCGCGAAGACGACGGCCAGCGCCCCGGCGAAGACTCCCGCCAGACGGAGAACGTCGCGGCCGACGCGCGCGCCGCCGGAATCGCTTCTCGCGGCGAAGAGCGTCTGCAGCAGGAGGATCGGCAGGAGGTAGACCGCCGAGAACTTCGTGGCCAGCGCGAGGCCCAGGACCAGCGCCGCGACGCCCAGACGCCGCGCGTCGGGCCGCCTGCGCGCCGCCTCCCACGCCACCACGGCGGCGGGAAACGCCAGCGCGGCGCCCAGGTCGGTGTGCACGATCCCGGCGTGGGCCACGAGATTGGGATCGAACGCGCAGAGGGCGAGCGCGAAGAGGGCCGCGGGCAGGCCATGGCGCGATTTCGCGGTGAAGAACACGAGCGCCAGGAGCCCGGCGAAGACCGCGAGGAACGGTGCGCGCGCCGCCGCGATGATCGTGTCCGGCGGGACTCGGTTCGCGTAGAAGAACGCGGGGCCGTAGGTGACGAAGGGATTGCCCATGGGGACCCGCGCGGGCGGGGGCGCCAGCGGGAGCGTCGCCAGCGCGAGACCCGAGAGCGCCTTCATCAGAGGCGGGTGCTCGATGTTGACGATCGCCGACCGCGCGGCCACCGCGAAGTAGCCCGAGAGGATGTGGATCGGCTCATCCGCCGAGAGGGAGTCCTCGCGCGTATGATCGCGCACCGCCCAGAGGGAGACCGTGACGATCGCGATCGCCGCGACCGGGGCGATCCGCCTCACGCCCGCCGGCTCGCGAAAAGGGTATGGCGCGCCAGCGCGGCGAGGGCGGAGAACCCGTCCTTGAGCCGGATCTTCTTGCCATCCGCCCGCGAGCGTCCGAAATAGGAGACGGGCACCTCGAACACGTGGAACCCGCCGCGCGCGACCTTGGCCGTGATCTCGGCGTCCACGCCGAAGCCCGGGGACTCCAGGTCGAGCGAGGGGACCACGCGGCGGTGGAACGCCTTGTAGCAGGTCGCCATGTCGCTCAGGTTCAGCCCCGTGACGAGGTTGGAAATGAAGGTGAGCAGCCGGTTTCCCTGGGCGTGCCAGAAATGCTGGACCCGGTGCTCGCTGCTGCCGGCGAAGCGCGAACCGAAGACGACGTCCGCGCGGCCGGCCTCGATCGGCCGCAGCAGCAGCGGGTACTCGCCGGGGTCGTACTCGAGGTCCGCGTCCTGGATGATGAGGACGTCGCCCCGCGCCGCCTCCATGGCCGTTCGCACCGCCCGGCCCTTGCCGGCGTTGCGGGGGTGGAGGATCACGCGGACCCCGTCCCGCCCGTCCCACGCGGCCAGCTTTTCCCGCGTGCCGTCGGTAGAGCCGTCGTCCACCACGATGATCTCCTTCTCGGTCGGCTCGCTCGCGACGAGCCGGAGAATCTCGTCGATCGTGCGCACCTCGTTGTAGACGGGGATCAGGACGGAGAGCTTCACGGTGTCTGCCGAATGATACGCGAAGAGGCGCGGGGAGTCCGCTCTCCGGTATCGGCGCTCCCCTGCCCGACGCATAATGATCTCGATGCGAGCGCGCGCGGTCTTCCTTCTGGGACTGACCGCCGCGATCGTTCTCGGAACCGCGTTGCGCCTCCACACCCGCGCGCAGGCCGCGCACGCGAGCGGCGTCCACCCGCTCGACTCCGACTCCGCGTACCACATGCGCCGGGCCCGGTTCGCCGCGGCGCACTTCCCACGGACGATCCTTTTCGACCCGCTGATGAACTTCCCCGACGGAGGCGTCGCGATCTGGCCGCCGCTGTTCGATCTCGCGCTGGCCGCTCCGGCGCGCGTCTCCGAGGGCCCCGGCGCCCCGGCGGGGGCCGTCGAGCGCGGCGCGGCCTGGGTCCCGGTGCTGCTGGCGGCCGGATCCATTGCGCTCGCGGGCCTGCTCGGGCGCGCTCTCTACGGCGCGGCCGGCGGGATCGCGGCGGCGCTCTTCGTCGCCATCTGCCCGGGGCACATCCTCTGGTCGCAGTACGCGCACACGGACCAGCACGCGGCCGAGTCGTTCTGCGGTCTCGCGGTCCTCCTCGCCTTCGTTCGCAGCCGCGATCGTCCCGCCGCGAGCGGCAGCGCTTGGCGCGAGGCCGTGGTGGGACTCGCCCTGGCCGTCGCCGTGCTGACCTGGCAGGGGGCGATCTACTGGGGAGCCATCATCGCGCTCTCGCTCGTGCTCGAGCGACTGCGATCCGGGAGATCCGTGCTGCGCGCCGCCGTCCTGACCCTGGGATTGCCGGCGGTCGTGACGGGGATCGCGACGGCCGCCTGGCTCTCCTGGCTGAAGCCGCCGCTGACGTACATCTCCTTTGGGGAGTTTCAGCCGCTCTTCCTGGCGGCGCTGACGGGAGGCGTCGTCGCGGCGGACCTCCTGCTGCCGTCGAGGACTCGCGCCCTGGTTTCGCGGGGCCGGCTGCTCTCGGCGCTCGCCGTCGGGATCGCCGTCGCCGTGGTCACTCTGCCCCACGTCCGGGAGTTGTGGGCGGGGCTGGTCAACGGCGTCGGGTACTCGGCGGGAACGACGCACGAGGTCGGCGGCGCCGCCGGCTACGTCTCGTACCCCAAGCACTGGCTCAGCGGCATCTTCGAGGCCCGGCCCCTTCTCGCCGACGGACCGGGGCTGGCCTGGCGGCAGCTGTCGGCGGCGTTCTTCCTCGCGCCGCTCGCGGTGATCGTCTGGATCGCGCGGTCGCTCCGCGGGGCGCGTCCCGAGGTCCACATCGCACTCGCCGTCTGGGGCGCGGTCACCCTCTTCCTGGCGCTCGCCCAGAGGCTCAACGTCTACTACGCCGCTCCCCTCTGCGCCCTGACGATGATCGAAGCGGCCCGCACGGGGGCCACGCGCGTGCGGGCGCGATTTCCGCGCGGAAATCGCCCCCGGGCGGCTATCGCCGTTCTCGGCATCGGCCTCGCGCTCGCGCTCCCGATGTGGCGCGGCCTGTCCGATGAGCTGCGGGCCGTCTACGTGCCCGGCTCGGATCTCTTCGACACGCTCGATCGAATGCGCGACACCCTTCCGCGCGCGGTCGACCCCTACGATCCCCGGCTCCTCGGCCCGCCGCCGTTCGCGCCGGCGCTGTCCTCCGCCTCGTCCGTGCTCGCCCCCTGGTCGCTCGGGCACCTGATCCTCTACGAAGCCGGGTTGCCCGTGGTCGCGAACAACTTCGGATACGGGTTCATGGACTCGATCCGCTTCTTCCTCTCCGAGTCGGAGCCCGAGGCGCTCTCCATCGCGCGCCGCCGCCGCGTGCGCTGGATCCTCGCGACCGACCTCTCGCCGCGGATGAACGACTACGCCTCCTATCTCGACCGGCGGCCCTACTTCGGAGCGGGCCGAGGCGAGCCGATTCCCACGCCGGCCTACTTCGCGACGATGCAGGCGCGCCTGTACGAGTTCGACGGCAAGGGGGGGACTCTTCCCGGACTCCGCGTCGCGCCGGTCGAGGGCGTGCGACTCCTGTTTCACTCCCGCAGCGCGATCCGGCGCCGGGGACGCTGGCTCGCGCTCTGGAAGGTGTTCGAGGTCGTGGAGCTGGACGCCGCGGCGGCCGGTTCCCCTCAGCGGGAACCGTAGACGCGCCAGGCTCCCGCGGCCATCTGTCGTTGCGCGGGCGTCCCGGCCGAGAGGGCCACCTCGCGCAGCTCCCCGCGCTCCGGATCGCGGCCCGAGTACGCGCCGTAGATCGCGGCGCGCCAGAGCCGGCCACCGAAGTCCGGCTCCGGGGAGCGGAGGAGCACGGCCGACAGCGCGGCGGCGCCGAGCAGGGCGGCGAGGGCCGGCCGCGGGATCATCGGAGCGGCGCAGAGGAGAGCGCGCGCGAGGGGTAGTCCGACCGCGAGCGCGGACAGGGCCAGGGCGAGAAGCGCGCCCCCCGGGAGTCCGTCGAGAACGCTCGGCGCGACCCATCCCCTCGCCAGGAACCACCGCGATCCCGCCGCGATCGGCCACGGCAGGTTCTCCGGAAAGTACGGCCAGCTCGACGTCAGGATGAGGTGACTCGCCGCGGAGAACACGGCGGCGGCGGCGAAGAGGCCGCGCGAGAGCGGAGTCACGAGAGCGCGCGCGATCGCAAGCGCGGGAAAGAACAGGATCGGTAGGAGGTAGCGGTCGCCCAGCGACCACCCTCCGTGCCAGTTGGGATACCCCGTCATCGCGACGAAGAAGACGACGGTGGCCGCGAGCGCGAAGAGGCAGTCGGGCCGGTCCTCCCGGGAGCGCCACCAGCGGACGAATCCCGGGACCGCCCAGATCAGGAAGGGCGAAAAGAGGATCGCGCCGCGCGCCGGATGGAAGAGGTAGTCGAGCGCGACCCGGGCGCTGGGCGCGCCGAACCCGAAGAGGCCCGCCGCGCTCAGGCGGCTGTACTCGGGATAGGCCTCGCGGGCCGAGGACAGGACCCACGGCGATCCGAAGCAGATCGCGTCGTAGGCGCCGAGGATCGCTACGGGCATCGCGGCGCCGAGGACGAACAGCGCCGTCGCTCGCCCCGAGCGGTGAGCCGCCGCCCGCAGGCACAGCAGGATCAGCACGAGAGCCGCCGAGTACTCCGAGATCGCCGCCCAGCCCGCGAGAGCGCCCGCGGCCAGCACGAGGCCATCGACCCGCCGGACGCCCCGGCGCGTCTCCGCCGCGCGGAGGAGGTCCCACGACAGGAACAGGAGCGCGGCCGTCCACGCGTGCGCGAAAAAGGATCGCGCGAAGAAGAGAAACGGAGTCCCGAAGGCGATTGCCGCGAGAACCAGGGGCGCGGCCGGGGAACGGCCCGCGGACTCCAGCCGCCGGCCCAGGCGGAAGAGGGCGAGCAGGCAGACGAGCGACACCGTGCACACGCGCAGGATCGGGAAGATCGGATCGGAGGGGCGCGTCGGCGTCGGCAGCGCGAGGCGGAGGATTCGATACACGGGAATCGCCGCCAGGGCGAGGCCCGGCGCCTTGTTGGAGTACCTGCGGCCTCCCGACTCGGACTGGTCCTCGTGGCTTCCCAGTGTCGAGAGGACCGGGTCGATCGCGAAGGTTCCAAAATCGACCGCGGCGACGACCGCCTCGAAACGCGAGAGCTCGTTGGGATTCGCGAACGGGGAAAAGAGGCCGGTGAAGAGAACGGCGAGGGCCGCGGAGCCCCCGAGCGTCCACCGCATCGCCGCCCGGCGCGCGCGATCTCCCTCCGCGCTCATGCGCCCGGCAAGCGTCGCGAGTCGGTGTCGAGCATTCGCTGCGCGGCCATGATAACTGTAGACTCGGGAAGATGTCCCGCCGATCCCGGGAGCTGCTCGCGGGTTGCGCCGTCATCGTCCTCTTCGCGCTGCCGCTTCTGCCGGAGATTCTCGGATCGCGCCGGCTGATCTTCCGCGACGCGCAGGTCACCCACTGGCCCTGGTCTCGCGCGGCTCTCGAGATGCTCGGCCGCGGAGAGGTTCCATTCATCGACCCGCACGCCTCGGGAGGCGAGCCCCTCCTCGCCAATCCCAATGCCGTCCTGCTGTATCCGACGTTTCTCCTGGAGCGCGCCCTCCCGCCGGCCTCCGCGTTCAATCTCCACTACCTCCTCCACGTGATCTGGGCGTTCTTCGGCGCGCGCGCGTTGGCGCGGCGGCTGCGTCTCTCGGACGGCGCGGCCTTCTTCTCCGGCGTAGCGTTCGCGTTCTCGGGAATGATGCTTTCCTATGGCTCCGCCTTCCGAAACTCGTCCGCCGCCGCGGCCTGGTTGCCCTGGTGCGCCGCTGCCGCCCTCGACCTCGCGCGCGCGGCGGGCCGGCGTCGCGCGGCGCGTGCCCTGGCCGCGGTGGGGATCGCGTTCGGGATCCAGCTCCTGGCCGGGGAGCCCGCGATCTCGGTCCTGACCGCGATCTTCGCGGGGTGCCTGGCCGCCGGCGCGGCCGCGGCGGGCCCGGTCGAGCCGCGCGGACGGGCGCTCGCGCGGCTGGGCCTCGGTCTCGCCGCCTCGGCCGCGCTGGCGGTCGCGATCGCCTCGCCTCTTCTCCTTCCGCTGCGGCAGGTGCTGCCGCTGACCTTTCGCGGGCAGCACCTCTACTCGCGGGAAGCCTTCGGCGCGGTCCCGCTGCGTCCGGAGCGCCTCCTCGAGTGGCTCTTCCCGAGGCTTCGCGGAGACCCGGGCATCGTGGGCATGGAGCCTCGTCCGCTTCAGGGCGCGTCGTCGCCCGTCTACATCTGGTGCGTTTGCCTCGGGGTCGTTCCGCTGCTCGTCTTCTCCGCGGCGGCGTTGAGACGCCAGTTCTGGGACCGGCGCGCGTTCGCGCTCGCCGCGGCCGCGGCGGTGACCTTCCTGCTGTCCTTCGGGTTCCTCCTGCCCTTCTACGGAGTCCTCTTCGCGTTCGCACCGCTGCGCAGGCTGCGATATCCGATTAAGTTCTACCTGCTGACCAGCCTGTGCGTCGCGCTGCTGGCGGGGCTCGGAGTCGAGAGTCTCCGGAGGCGGGGACCCGGCCGGCGCGAGGCGCTCGTGTTCGCGTGCGCCCTGGCGGCCTTCGCCGCCGCCTGGGCGCTCTCGGGCCCCGGCGGTCCGGTACTCCTCGCGATCCGGGAACGCACGGCCGCGAGCTATGCGCCGTTTGCCGACGCCCTTCGCGCGGGCGTGCGGGCCGATGCGCTGGCGGGCCTCATATCGGTCGCCTTCGCGGGACTGGTCCTGCGCTGGCGGCCGGCCTCGACCGGCGCGGGCTACGTTCTCGGATTCGTGACGCTGTCCGCGGCGCTGATCTGGGGGCTCCCCCTCTTCGTCTCCGGCCCGGCCGCTGAGCTCTCGCGCGTTCCGGCGCTCGCGCGGGTCGTGGCGGGGTGGGGCCGCCTCTACTCGCCCGACGCCCCCACGATTCCCCTGCGCGTCCTCGAGCCGGATTTCCCCCTCCGGCTGCCCCGGGTCGCCAAGTTCGCCCGGTTCCAGATCGAGCACCTCTTCCCCGCGACGGGCGAGCCCTTCGGCGTGCGGTACCTCTTCGAGGGGGATCCCGACGGCTCGTACGGCTACTACAACCGCGCCGTGTCGGAGGCCGCCCGCGCCTCGACCCCCATTGCCCGGGACCACCTGCTCCGGCTCTTCGGCGCGCGCTTCGTCCTCGCGCCCGAGGGGGCCGCGTATCCGCTGTTCGAGGCGCAGACGGGCCTCTCGATCGGCGCCCAGCGGATGACGCTCTTCGAGGATCCCACTCCGCTACCCGAGCTGCGATGGACGTCGAGAGTCCACCGCCGGAGCTCGCTGTCCGGCACGATCGACCTGATTCGATCCGACGCGTTCGCGCCGTCGTCCGACATCGCGCTGCCCGGCCCGCGGGACGAGGGCCCCTCGGGACCCGGATCGACGGGAAGCGTGCGCGCCGCGACGATCGACGCCGCCCGCGCGCGCGCGCAGACCGACGCGCACGGCGCGGGATATCTCCTGTTCTCCCGCACGTTTTTTCCGGCGTGGAAGGCACGCATCGACGGATCCCCCGCGCCGGTGGTGGTCGGCAACGCGCGCGATCTCGCCGTCGCCGTTCCGGCCGGCCGACACGAGGTCGTCTTCGAGTACGACCGCGCGCCCTTCCGCCTCGGGGTCGCGCTTCAGGCCGCGGCGGTTCTGGCCGCGGCGCTCGTCACCGCGGGAGCGAGCGGCCGGGGAGGCCGAGGTGCGAGACCAGACGCTCGTAGATATCCGGCCGGCACCCGTTGAGCGGAATGACGCCCCGGGCGTAGTCAATCGAGAGCGCCGCGAATACCGGCAGGAGCCATCGGAACGCGCGGGTGTCGATCACGTCGTGGAAGCCCACGGCGAGCGCGAACGGCGCCATCGAGAGGAAGTACCGGCTCCAGTCCTCCGTCGAGACGAACACGAGGAGCAGGAGCTCGAACAAGCAGTAGAAGAAGAGCACGGGGAACTTCCGGCGCAGGCGGAAGGTCCCCACCGCGTACACCAAGAAGAGCAGGATGTGGAACTCGACCTGGTGGTACAGCCCCTTCTCGAAGAGCGTCGGCAGGAATCCGAACGGCCGGAAGGTCGCCATCTTCTCTCCGTGCGGCCGGAGGTACGCGAAGAAGTCCCCGAACCGCAGCGCGCAGAAGAGGAAGTAGCCGAGGAGACCGGCGGGGACGAGCGCGAGCCACGGCAGACAGCGCCAGCGTCTCTCGCGAGCCAGGGCGAGCGCGTACGCGGGCGCGAACATGATCCCCGAGATCCGCGTCAGCGTCGCGAGGCCCGCGGCGAGCGACGCCCCTCCGGTGCGCGACGTCTCGAAGAGGTAGATCGACGCCAGCGCCAGGGCGGCGTAGAGAGCCTCGGTCGCTCCGGTGGAGCGATAGAGGAGCCACCGCGGCGGGAGCAGCAGGAACACGAGCGACAGGAAGCCCGGCGAGGGAAGCCTCCAGACGTCGCGGGCCAGGCGATGGAAGAGGAGCACCGCGACGACCGACGCGAAGACCGACACGAGGAGCAGCGCGGGCTCGTAACCCGCGAGCCACGCGAGTGCCCGGACACAGAGCGGGTAGAGCGGCAGGTGGGTCAGGAAGTACGTCGGGGTATAGACGTACGCGAGGAGCGGATTGTCTGGCCGGACCGCGTAGAGCGTTCGCGCGACCGTCAGGTAGTTCGGCCCGTCCCAGAAGCGGTAGACCACGCTCATGTCGGAGCGAAACGGCCAGTACACCAGGAAGGAGCTGGCGACGGCGCAGAGCGTGAGCCAGAGCTCGGGTCGAACCCGCGGCGCCCGCGTCTTCGCCTGCGGCGGGGAGCCGGACTCGTCGAGCGCGTTCACGGGCAGGGAGAGTGTAACCGGATCAGGGAGCGCCGCCCGGCCAGCCCGTCGCCACGAATCCTCCGCGGCCCGGCAGCGTCGTCTTCGTGAGCGGCCGCTCCTGCACCGACCGCCGGTTTCCGAGAGCCTCGCGGGCGATCTCCGAGAGCAGCGGAAAGGTCACTCCGTCTCCTCGCCAGTCGTCCAGGATGCGTTCGAACAGCCCGGCGTACTTGCGGCCCTCCACCTCCGTGTGGATCGTGTGGACCTCGGCGCCGCGAACGGCTTCGCGGTAGAGGCGGCGGAGCGCCTCGTCGCCTCGCGGGCCCGGCCACGCCAGCGCCTCGTCGAGCGTCGGCAGCGTCGTCGGGATCTCGAGCGTCCGAAAGACCCTCCCGTCCGCGACGGGAAAGAACGGGGGCCCGAGGCGCGTATCGGAGGCCAGCAGCAGGCTCCGCTCCTCCTGGGCCTCGAGCGATTCGCGGTTGACGGTCCATCCGGGCGCGGCGCACATGCGCGCCGGTGCGCCGAAGATGCGGAGGTACTCGGCGTGCGCGAGGCCGAAGTCCCGCCGGATGTGTTCCCGGCTCATGCGGTCCAGGCCGTCCTGCCACGCGACGTGGTCCCACCCGTGGACGCCCGTCTCGTGGCCCGCGCGCGCGACCGACCGGATCGCCTCCGCGCACCTCGCGCCGATCCGCGGGGCCGGGAGCAGCGTGCCCGAGAGCATGGTCGAGAGCGGATAGATCGAGGGGGCGCGCGACCGGATCATCTTCGTCAGGAAACCCTTTCGCGTGAAGACGCGGCGGATCGCGAGGCCCGACCGGTCGGGACCGAGGGTGAAGAAGAAGGTCGCCCGGATTCCCCGCGCCGCGAGAATCTCCAGCAGCCGCGGGATCCCGTCCCGCGTGCCGGCGAACGTGTCGCAGTCGACCTTGAGGGAGACGCGGGGGGATTGGCCGCTCACCTCGTGACGCGCCGTCCCTTCAGGTAGTAGTCGAGCGTCCTCCGGATCCCCTCCTCCAGCGTCACCCGGGGCTCCCAGCCGAGCGCCTCGCGAGCCCGGCGAATCGAGGGAACGCGGGTCAGGATGTCCTGGTAGCCATTCCCGTAGTAGTCCGCGGAGGAGACCTCGACGATCCGCGCGTTGCGGGCGGTGTCCTCGAAGCCCGCGTAGGTGCCCACGGCCTCGATCATGCGCCGCGCGAGCTCGCCGATCGAGAGATCGTTGGCGGGATTCCCGACGTTGAAGATGCCGCCGTCCGCGGCGCCCCCGCGGTTCTCGAGGATCGACATCAGGGCGTCGATGCCGTCGGAGATGTACGTGAACGAGCGCCGCTGCGTGCCTCCATCCACGAGCTTGATCGGCTCGCCGTAGAGGATGTTGTGGAGGAACTGCGTCAGCACCCGGCTCGAGCCCTCCTTCGGAGAGTCGATGTCGTCCAGGTGCGGGCCGAACCAGTTGAAGGGACGAAAGAGCGTGAACTGGAGCCCCTGCTCGCCGTATGCCCAGATGACCCGGTCGAGGAGCTGCTTGCTGCACGAGTAGATCCACCGCTGCTTCTGGATCGGCCCGTAGACGAGCGGGGAGGAGTCTTCGTCGAACTCGGCGTCGGGGCACATCCCGTAGACCTCGGAGGTCGAGGGGAACACGACGCGCTTGCGGTAGCGGACGGCCTGCTTGACGATCCGCAGGTTCTCCTCGAAGTCGAGCTCGAAGACCGCGAGGGGCTGCTTCACGTAGGCGGCCGGCGTCGCGATCGCCACCAGCGGCAGGACGACGTCGCACTTCTTGACCTGGTACTCGATCCACTCCTTGTTGATGGCGATGTCGCCCTCCAGGTACGTGAACCGCGGGTTCTCGAGGAACGGCGCGATCTTGTCGGAGGCGACGTCCAGCCCCGAGACGTGCCAGTCCGTCGATTCGAGGATCCGCTCCGTCAGCGCGTTGCCGATGAAGCCGTTGACCCCCAGGATCAGGACGCGCATGCACTCCCCCTCTCGGCCAGGAATCTCGCGGCGTCGATCTCCTCGCCGCCCTCGGCCTGGAGGGACAGCAGCTCGACGAAGCGGTCGTCGCCGCACGCGACGAGGACGCGGCCCTCCTCGGCCCGGACCTGGCCGGGAAAGGTGTCGTGCGAGCCGCGGCCCGGGAGGCGGGTGGCCCATACGAACGTCTTGCCCCCGAAGAGCTCCGAGAAGGCGCCGGGAAACGGGTGCGTCACGGCGCGCACCAGGTCGTGCACCTCGCGGGACGGCCGGCCCCAGTCGATCCGCCCGTCTTCGGGACGCCGCTTCCCGAATCGCGTCGCGGCGGACTCGTCCTGCGGGGTTTCGGGCGCGGCGCCGGCCTTGAGCTCTCCGAGGCGGCGCGCGAGGACCGCGACGGCGGCCGCCGTCACCCGTCGCTGGACCACCAGGGCCGTGTCGTCAGGGCCGATCTCCACCGCCTCCTGGTCGACGATGGGGCCGGCGTCCGCCCGCGCCGTCATTCGGTGCAGAGTCGCGCCCGTCCGCGTCTCGCCCTTGAGCACGGCCCAGTTGACGGGCGCGCGCCCGCGAAAGCGGGGCAGGAGCGACCCGTGCACGTTGAACGCGCCGAGCCGCGGCGCGGTCAGCATCGCCTCCGGGAGGAGCCGGCGGTAGTAGAAGGAGAACAGGAGATCCGGCGCGGCGGAGCGCACCCGCGCGATCGATTCCGGATCGGACGGATCCTCCAGGAACGCCGGCTCGATCCCGTGGTCGCGCGCGAGGCCGGCGACGCTCGGGTACCAGAGGCTCTCTCCGGGCGCGTCGCGGTGGGTCGCGACCAGGACGACGTTCTCCCCCGCCCTCAGGAGCACATCGAGGCACGCGTGCCCCGTGTCCGAGTACGCGAAGACCGCGATGCGGGTCATCGCGCGGAGGTCTCGAGCTTCGCGCTCCGCGCCTCGAGCGGGTCCACCGACTCGCCGAGGCCGTAGATGCGGCGCACCCGGAACCGCGGGCGGCCGCGCACCTGTTGATAGATCCGGCCCACGTATTCGCCGACGATCCCGAGCCCCGCCATGGCGACCCCGAGGAGCGTGAAGAGGATCGCGAACAGCGTGAAGACGCCCTCGACCTCCGCGCCCACGATCAGCCGCCGCACGAAGAGGAAGAGGCCGAAGGCGACCCCTCCGACGGCGACGAGCGTGCCCAAGAGCCCGAACGCCTGGAGGGGGACCAGCGAGAACCCGGTCATCAGGTCGAAGTTGAGCCGGACGAGCCGGTAGAGCGAGTAGGCGGAGGATCCGTGCCGCCGCGGCGCGTGCGCCACCTCCATCTCGGTGGGCCGCCGCGCGAGGCTCTGGGCCAGCGCCGGGATGAACGTCGAGGCCTCGTCGCAACGATTGATCTCGACGACCACGTCCCGGGAGTACGCGCGCAGCATGCAGCCGAAGTCCGTCAGGTGCAGGCGCGTGATGGCCACGGTCACCCGGTTTACCAGGGCCGAGGCGAGCCGTCGCGCGAGGGAATCCTGGCGATTCTTCCGGACCCCGCCCACCACGTCGTATCCCTCGGCCACCTTCGCGAGCAGTCGGGGGATCTCCTCGGGAGGATTCTGGAGGTCCGCGTCGAGCGTCACCACGACGTCGCCCGCGACGTGCTGGAACGCGGCGAGGATCGCCTGGTGCTGGCCGAAGTTGCGCGCGAGCTCGAGGACCCGGATGCGGTCCGGGCGCTGCCGCGCGGCCGCCTTCAGGAGCTCGAGCGAGCCGTCCGAGCTGCCGTCGTCGGCGAAGATCAGCTCGTAGGTCGAGCCGAGTCCGTCCATGACCGCGAGGAGGCGCCGCAGGAGCTCCGGGAGGTTGCCCTCCTCGTTGTAGACCGGCACCACGACGGACACCATCATCGGGGGAACTCTACCCTCTGGGGAGCGTCCGGCCGCTAGCGGCTCCATCGCACGTCCCCCGAAAAGGCCCAGCCGCGCCGAGGGCTCCAGATCCCGGTCGCCGCCGAGTCCGCGGTGACCTCGAAGCGGAGCACGTCGCGGCGGTAGTCGTACGGGGCTCCGTCGCGGGCGTGCACCGCCGCGTCCAGCATGTAGACGCCGGGGGCGAGATCCACGGACGGCAGCGAGAGGGCGACCGAGGCCCGCCCCGACAGGCGCTCCGGCGCCATCCCGTCGGTGGACGTGTTGACGCCCAGGACGACGGTCCCCGCCACGGTCGAGATCTGGAACCCGAATACGAAGTCCGAGAGCGGCTCGCGCGCTTCGACCGTCATCTCCAGCGTCGCCGGCTGGCCGCAGTGCAAGCGACCCGCGGCCTTCCCCTCGCCGTCTTTGACCCGCACGCTCTCGATCGTCGCCGTCCCGGAGCCGACGCGCCGATTCTCCCCGGCCTCGCGCAGCCGCCTCTCCCCCTCCTCCGTCGCGACGCGCTCGCGGTATCGGGCGACCGTCTCGGCGGCCGGCCCGTCGGCGACGACACGCCCGCCGTCCAGCCAGAGGGCTCGGCGGCAGCGGTCCGCCACGAGGGACAGGTCGTGCGAGACGAACACGAGCGTCTTGCCGACCCGCTCGAAGTCCGAGAACTTCTCCAGCGCTCGGTGCGCGAACGCCTCGTCCCCGACGGCGAGCACCTCGTCCACCAGGAACACGTCGGGATCGCTCGCCGCCGCGATCGCGAACCCCAGGCGCACCGCCATCCCGGACGAGTAGGTCTTCACGGGCGCATCGAGAAACTCCTCGACGCCGGCGAACCGCACGATCTCCTCGAAGCGGTCGGCGATCTCCCGGCGGGTCAGTCCCAGCAGCAGGCCCGTGATCTCGACGTTCTCGCGTCCCGAGATCTCCGGATGGAACCCCGCGCCGAGCTCGAGCAGCGCCGCGAGCCGCCCCCGGACATCGACGGTGCCGCGCGTCGGGCGGACGATCCCGGCGAGGACCTTCAGGAGCGTGGACTTTCCCGAGCCGTTGGCCCCGATGACGCCGAGCGTCTCGCCGGGATCGACGTCGAAGGACACCTCCGACAGTGCGGCGACCCCCTCGCCGGCGGGCGCGCCCCGCCGGGACAGAACCGCGGACTTCAGGGTTCCGTGCTCGCGGCGAGTGTAGCGCCGGTACTCCTTCGAGACGCGGTGCACCGAGACGGCCGGCTCGCGCGCGCTCACGCTTCCTCCGCCAGCGCGTCGCGGAGCTTCTCGAACACCGTTCCGCCGATCGCCAGGGACAGGATGGCGGACGCGCCCATCTGCGCCCAGTCCGAGGCGGGCACGGGCCGAAAGAAGAACAGCGTGTCCTGCAGGCCCGTGAAGAACGGCGCCCACGGGTTGCACCGCATCAGCCAACGCCAGCGTTCCGGGACGGCCTCGACCGGGTAGAGGACGGGCGTGACGAAGAAGGAGAGCGTCAGGAGATTGGCCACGATGTCCCGCACGTCGCCGTAGTGAACCGCCAGCGCCGAGCAGGCGAGCGAGGCGCCGAACACGGTGGCGACCATCAGCGCCAGCACGAGCGGAAACTCCAGCAGGGGAAGGCCGAGCCGCACGCGGCCCGAGATCGCGGCGAACGCGATCGCGGCCGCCAGGACCGGAAGTGCGAGCAGCAGGTGCGCCAGCCGCGCCCCCACGGCGGACGCCGGGAAGACCTCCGGCGCGACGGTGGTCTTGCGCAGGAGGGCGCCGTTGGCTCGGAACGTCTCGACCGAATCCAGAAGGGCCGAGGACCCGAAGCCCCACACGAGGACCCCGCCGAAGAGGAAGAGCGCGTAGGGCCGGACGTCGGCCCGCGGGGAGAACACGAAGCGGAACACCGTGGCGTAGACCAGCAGGAGCAGCAGCGGATTCAGGAAGGACCAGAGGAAGCCGAGGGCGCCTCCCCGGTAGCGCGCCGACAGCTCCCGGCGCACGAGCGCGAGGACGAGCGCGCGCTGGCGGATGGTTCGGCGAAGCGGAGCCAGGAAGAGCAAGCGATTCCGTCCTCTCGGCTTTTGGCGGTTCTCAGGTTCGGGCGACGCCGGCAAGGCGAACCCGGTCGGGTATTCTCCCATCGTGTCGTCCGATCCCGTCGAAGCGCCCTCCGTCTCCTGCCGGGCGCTTTCGAAGGTCTACGCGGGGGTGGAGCCGATCGTGGCGCTGGACGGGATGGACCTGGACGTCCCGGCGGGCGAGTTTCTCGCCCTGGTGGGCGAATCGGGCAGCGGGAAATCAACGCTCTTGCACCTCCTCGGCGGCATCGACCGGCCCTCCGACGGCAGCGTCCGCGTCGGCGCCCGCGAGATTGGATCCCTCCCGGAGAAGGACCTCGTCCTTTACCGGCGCCGCGAGGTGGGGATGGTGTTCCAGTTCTTCAACCTCCTGCCGCACCTGACGGTCCAGGAGAACGTCGAGCTGCCGCGCCGGCTGGACGGCCAGGCGGACGCGGCGGCGAAGGCCCGCGACCTGCTCGAGCGCGTCGGCCTGGGACGCCGCGGCCACGCGCATCCCTACGAGCTGTCCGGCGGAGAGATGCAGCGGGTCGCCATCGCGCGGGCGCTCTCGACGGGGGCCCGGCTCCTGCTCGCGGACGAGCCGACGGGCAACCTCGACAGTCGAAACGGCGGCGACGTCCTGAGCCTGCTCGACGAGGTGCGCCGGGAGCGGGGCGTGACACTCCTCCTGGCCACCCATTCCGAGGGCGCGGCCGCGCGGGCGGACCGCGTCGTGCGGATGCAGGACGGGCGGATCCGATGAAGGGGTTCGCGCTGGTCTTTCGAGCGCTCGTCGCCGGACCGGCGCGAAGGCGGCCGGCCCGCGTCGTTCTCCCGGTGCTCGGGGTCGCGATCGGGGTGGCGGCCGGGGCGGCGATCCACCACGCCAACCGCAGCGTCACCGCGTCGTTCCGCGAGGCCGCGTCCGCGGTTTCGGGGCGAACCGACTTCGTCGTGACCGGGATCGCGGGCGTGCCGATCGAGGACCTCGCGGCGCTGTCGTTCCTGTGGCGGATCGGCTCCTTCGCCCCCGCGGTGACCGGGACCGCGGTCCTCGGCGGCGCGAGCCCGGAGGTCGTGCAGATCCTCGGGGTGGACTGGGGCGGCGACGCGGCCGTGCGGGACATCCGCCTCGTCGAGCCTGCTGGACGGGCCGCGCGCGCGAAGCTCCTCTCGGGCGGCTCGGTGCTCGTCTCGGCGCCCTTCGCTCGTCGCCGCGGACTCTCTCCGGGGAAATCGTTGCCGCTCGTCGCGGGAGGGGTCCCGCGGGTCGCCACCGTCGGCGGGATCCTGGAGCTCTCGGGCGTGGCGCGCGCCTGGGGCGGCGACATCCTGATCACCGACCTCTTCACGGCCCAGGCGCTCCTCGGGCGACCCGGTCGAGTTGATCGCGTGGACATCGTCCTCGACCCGGGCGTCTCCCGCTCGGACACGGCCCGCGAGATTCTCCGGCGCCTGCCGGCCGGGCTCACGCTCGAGCCTCCGGGGCGCGCCGCGGCGACGGCCGACCGGATGGTGCGCGCGTTTCGCTTCAACCTGAACGCCCTCGGCTCCCTCACCCTGCTCGTGGGAGTATTCCTGGTCGCCAACGCCGTCTCGATCGCCGTTCTCCGGCGGCGCCCGGAGATCGCGACGCTGCGCGCCCTCGGAGCGGGGCGCTCCGGAATCTTCGCCGCCTTCCTCCTCGAGGGGCTCGGGATCGGCCTCGCCGGGACCGCGCTCGGAGAGGTCCTCGGCCTCTTCGCGTCGCGCGCCGCGCTCGCGGCAGTGGGAGGGACGGTGTCCCGGATCTACCTGCCCGCGGCCCGCATCGCGGGGGCGCCGCTCTTCGACGCGATGGCGCTCTCCGCCGCAATGGGGATCGCGGCGTCCGTGGCGGCCACCCTCTGGCCGGCGTGGGAGGCCACGCGCGTCGAGCCATCGCCCGCGATGCGGCCGGGATCGATCGAGGCCGCGGCTCGCCGCCGCACCGGCCGGCGCGTCCTCCTGGCCTGCGCGGCGCTCGCGGCCGCGCTCGCAGCGTCGCGCGCCCCCGCGGTCGACGGGTTCCCGCTCTTCGGCTTCTCCGCGGTCGGCCTCGTGGTGGCGGCCCTGGCCCTCGCGGCGCCGCTGCTCGTGCGGCTCGCGTCGTCTCTGCCGGGAAGGTTCCTCGGAGGCTCTCTGCCCGCCGTGGGCCGCCTCGCCACCGGCTTCTTCGGCGGCACCTCGGGCCGCAACGGCATCGCGGTCTCGGCGCTCGCGATGGCCCTGGGCATGACCCTGGCGATGATCGTGACCGTGGCCTCGATCCGCGAGACCGTTCGGGTCTGGGTCGAGTCGACTCTCCGCTCCGACCTCTGGATCAAGGCCGACGCCGGCGGACGCTCCGGCATCGTGGGCGATCTCCCGGCCGAGATCCTGCCGCTGATCCGGGGCATGGAGGGGGTCGCCGCGGTGGACCCCTTTCGCGCGCGGGAAACGGCCGACGCGGAGGGACGGCCCTTCACGCTCGCAGCCGGCGACTTCGCCGTCGTCGCTCGAGCCGGTGGGATTCCCCTCCTCGATGGCCGCGATCCCCGCCGGGTCGCTCGCGAAGCGCGGGAGCGCGGCGAGGTGCTGATCTCCGAGCCCTTCGCGCGGCGCTTCGGGGCCTCGGCCGGCAGCACGGTCAGCGTCGGAACGGAGGCCGGACGGCGCGACTTCAAGGTCGCCGGCGTCTACCGGGACTACTCCAACGACCGGGGCACCGTCGTGATGGATCGCTCGCTCTACCTCTCGCTGTTCGCCGATCCGCGGATCAGCAGCCTCGCCGTCCTCGCCGCCCCCGGCCAGGACACGGGTGCCCTGCGCCGCCGGATCCTGGCCGCGACGCGGGGCCGCTACGCCCTCTCGATCTCCACGAACCGCGAGCTCCGGCGCGAGGTGCTCCTCATCTTCGACCGAACCTTCGCGGTGACCCGCGCCCTCGAGGCGATCGCGATCGCCGTGGCCGTCCTCGGGATCGCCAACGCGCTCGCCGCGTCCGCGGTCGAGCGGAGGCGCTCGTTCGGCCTGCTCCGCGCCATCGGGGCCTCGGGCGGCCAGATCCGGAGCGCGACGCTCCTCGAGGCGCTCCTGACCGGGGCGACCGGTACGCTCGCGGCGATCGCGGCCGGCGCGGCGTTCTCGGCACTCCTGCTCGGAGTCATCAACCCGCAGTCGTTCGGATGGACCGTCGCCCTCCGGGTCCCGACGTCTTCTTTGTGCGGCGCGGCCGCGCTCGTGCTCGCGGCCTCGGTTCTCGCGGGCGTCCTTCCGGGCCGGATCGCGTCGGCGGTCGATCCCGCCGCCGCTCTGCAGGAAGAATGAAGACGCTGTCGCGGCTGTTCGCCGGAGCCTTCTTCCTCGCGGCGGCGTCTTCGCCGGTCTCCTTCCCGCGAGACCACGGCACCCACGCCGACGCGGCGGTGGAGTGGTGGTACTGGACCGGCCACCTCGCGAGCGAGGACGGCCGCGCGTACGGATTCCAGCTCACGTTCTTCCGCGTGCGGGAGATGCACCTGGCGCACTTCGCCTGGTCGGACCCCTCGGCCGGGAAGTTCGCCTACCGGGAGAAGACGCACCTGGGCCTTCCGGGGATCGCGGGCGCCTCGGCGGAGCGCCTGGACGTCTTCAACGAGGACTGGTTCGCGAGGGACCGCGAGGGCGAGCGCGAGCGCGAAGGAGTCCAGCGGCTGCACGCCCGGTCTCCCGAGGGCGAGCTGACGCTCGCGTTGCGCGCGGAGAAGCCTCCGGTCCTCCACGGCGCCTCGGGCATCTCCAGAAAGGGGCCCGGGCCCGACGATTACTCGCACTACGTCTCGATCCCGCGCCTGTCCGCGACCGGGACGTGGATCGTCGGCGGCAAGACGCGGCAGGTCCACGGGACGGCCTGGTTCGATCACGAGTGGGGCCCGGGCGCCCTGCCGGCGGGCGCGGCCGGCTGGGACTGGTTCGCCGTTCAGCTCTCCGACGGCTCCGAGCTGATGCTCTACCGGATGCGCCTGGCCGGCGGAGGAGCCTCTCCGTTCTCCTCGGGGACGTTCATCCCCGCCTCCGGCCCGCCGCGCACGATTTCCTGGGAAGACGTCTCGCTGACGGCCAGGTCGACCTGGACCTCTCCGCACTCCCGCGCCGCTTACCCGTCGACCTGGTCGCTCGCGGTCCGCTCCCTGGAGCTCGAAGCGACGATCAGTCCGCTCATGCCCGATCAGGAGCTCTCGACCCAGCAGTCGACGGGCGTCACCTACTGGGAAGGGGCCTGCCGCGTCGAGGCGAAAAGAGGCGGCCGCGCAATCGGCGGCCGCGCCTACGTCGAGATGACTGGTTACGCCGGGAGGGACGTTCCGGGGTTCGGCCCCTGACGAGGGGCTAGGGCACCGGCGTCGGAATCGGCTCCGTCTCGACCGACTTCCACTTGGCGTCCCGCCGCGCGCTTCCCTTGGGCCGGGTCTCCAGCGTGACGAGGAACGTGGCGGCCTGATCGAGGCGGCGATACACGTACGGGAAGTCGATCGAGTAGTAGGTGCGGTCCCCCTTATTCAGGAAGCCCCACTTCGTTCCGTTCGAGCCGGCGGCGACGACGTTGCCCTCTGCGTCAAAGACGACGACGGCGACCCCGACTTCCGCATCCGCGGTTCCGTTGTTGTCGATGCGGACCCGGACCTGAGCGCTCGACTTGCGGATCGGAGTGGCCTTCAGCGTGCTCCCCGTGTCGAATTCGACCTGGTTGACAATGACCTTGCCGTCCGCCACCTCGATCTCCTGGACGCCATTGTCCGGCCTCCAGTCGAACTTCCGGGTCGCCACCTGCGCTCCGGCCGACGCGGCGACGCCCGCCGCCAGAGAAACCATCAAGAATCGCGTGCGAGCTCTCATTCCCACCTCCTGGAAGAAACAAACGATGTGACCGCGACGCCAGACGCCCCGGCGCGGAGTCTCTCGGAGTGTAGCAGGGAGCCCTCGAGATCGAGCCGAGAACCATTCTGCTCCCGTCGGCGCGTCGAGGCCCGCTCAGAACACCCGCGGCTTTAAACCGCCAGTTTGCTCTTGCGGTAGCCGTAGAGGAAATAGATCACGAGGCCGATCAGAAGCCACACGCCGAAGCGGATCCAGGTCGGGAACGGCAGCCCGCTCATTAAGTAGATGCAAACGACGATTCCCGCGATCGGCACGTAGGGGACGAGCGGGGTGCGGAAGGCGCGCTTGCGGTGCGGGTCCTTGTGGCGCAGGACCATGATTCCGATGCAGACCAGCACGAAAGCGAAGAGGGTCCCGATGTTCGTCAGCTCGACGAAAACATCGAGGTTCGCAAAGGCCGACAGCAGGGCCACGGCGATGCCGATCCAGATCGTGGTGACATGCGGGGTCTTGTACTTGGGGTGGATCTTGGCGAACGACTGCGGAAGCAGGCCGTCGCGGGCCATCGAGAAAAAGATCCGCGCCTGGCCGTACTGAAAGACCAGGAGCACGGCCGTCGTCGCGATCACGGCCCCGAACGCCACGATCCCGGCGGCCCAGTTCATCCCGAGGAGAGAAAACGCGGCGGCCAGGGGCTCGGAAGAACCCCGGATCTTCTCGAGCGGCACCATGCCGGTCAGAACGAGCGAGGTCGCGATGTAGAGCACCGTGCAGATGGCCAATGAGCCGATCATTCCGATCGGCATGTCCTTCTGCGGGTTTCGGCACTCT
>JBBRFL010000046.1:0-23498 GCA_038224325.1 Thermoanaerobaculia bacterium
CACTTCCGGATTCCGGACGTGCCGCCGGGGACCTACACGATCGTCGCCTGGCACGAAGTGATGGGACAGAAGGAGGCCTCGGTGACGGTGGCCCCCGGGAAGCCCGTGACCGTCGACTTCAGCTTCGCTCCCAAGAAATAGGCGGAACCGAGGATGGCCCGCGGGCCGGGCCGAGAGGAGGTTCTCATGAGACGGAGAGCCACGGTCGCTTGCATCGGAGGGGCCGTCCTGGCGGCGGGGATGGCCCTGGCGCCGCCCCCGGCGGGAGCGATTCCCGCCTTCGCCCGGAAGTACGGTCTGCGGTGCACGGCCTGCCACGAGGCGTGGCCCAAACTGAACGACTTCGGACGGGCCTTCCGGGACAACGGCTATCAGCTCCTGACCGGCAAGGACGACACGGTCACGGCCTCCCCGGGCTACTGGCCCGTGTCGATCCGCATCACGCCGCACTACGAGTTCGACGAGATCACGAATCAGTTGACCGATCAGGGCGTCAAGAAGCTGAGGACGGGCGGCATCGCCGGGGTCGGCATCGACCTCCTGACCGCGGGGACCCTCTTCAAGGACGTCTCGTTCCTCGTCGTCCCGACCGGCTTCGCGCCGGACGGCGCCGTGTCGCTCGAGTCGGCCTGGGTGCGGTTCGACAACTTGTTCGGCTCTTCCTGGCTCAACCTCAAGATCGGAAAGCACGAGGTGGACCTTCCCGCCTCGACGCACCGCCCGTGGAACCTCTCGAGCACGGGCTACCTGATCTACGGTTTCCACGCCTCCGGCTCGGTCTCGACCTACGACATGGGCACGACCCAGCGGGGCATCGAGTACATGGGGCACGATCGGGGCAGCCTGAATCGGCTGTCGGCGTCGGTCTTCAACGTCGAGGACTCGCCCGGGAGCCGAACCGTCTTCGACACCCCGGGCATCTATCTGCACGCGACCCACGAATGGCAATTCGACAGCACGGCGGTCTCCGCGCTGAAAATCGGCGTCTTCGGCGCGTACGCCAGCTGGCCGACGACGTTCCTCACGTCGGACGGGCAGCCGATCCCCGGCACGGGGGGCAATCTCGAGCCGTCGAGCAAGTACGGGCTCGAGAGCCACATCTGGTTCGGCCCGCCGGCAACGCCGGTCCACGTGACCCTCGTGTATGCCCACGGGCAGGACAACGCGGCGCTGATTCCCGACGCGACCCGCAACGGCACGTACAACGGCGGCTTCCTCGAGGTCGGCTACTCGCTCAATCTGAAGAATCTCTTCTTCGGCCGGATCGATCTCTGCCGGAACGCCAGGCAGGGCGTCATCGACGCGGCCAAGAACCTCAACGACCAGGACGGGTACACCTTCGGCTGGCGGCACACGTTCAACTTCACGAACCGGTCCGAGTACGCGCTGCACGTGGAGTACTCGAATGTCCGGACCCGGGGCGCCGGGGCCAACGGCCTCGACACCCGGACCAACACCTATTTCGCCGGCGTCGACTTCGCCTACTAAGGAGGTCGTGATGAAGAAATCATTGGGAATCCTTCCGGCCGTCCTCCTCGCCGCCCTCTCGTCGGCGGCGATGGCCCAGGACGCGCCCGGCGACTCGGCCCGGGGAAAGATCGTCTACGAGCGCTTCTGCCTCTCCTGCCACGGGGACCTGGGAAACGGCGCGGGCGAGTTCGCGGAGCACATCACTCCCAAGCCGCGGGACTATCGCCAGGGGACGTTCAAGTGGCGCTCGACCCCATCGGGCTCCCTGCCGCTCGACTCGGATCTCGAGAAGACGATCCGCGACGGGATCTACGGGACCTACATGCCTCCCTGGTTCCCCATCGGGACGCGCAATCGAAGAGACGTGATCGCCTACATCAAGACGTTCTCGCCGCGGTGGCAGACGGAGAAGCCCCAGGCGGCGATCACGATCCCGGCCGAGCCCGCGTACACGGACGCGTCGGTCCAACGGGGGCGCGGGGTCTACGAGAAGAACAACTGCGCCCAGTGCCACGGCTTGACCGCGCTCGGTGACGGCCCCTCCGCCCACGAGTTGAAGGACGACTGGGGAAACTCCATCGTGCCGTACGACCTCACGCAGGGACACATCAAGTGCGGAGACACGGGAGCGGACATCTACCGCGTGTTCATCACGGGGTTGAACGGCACGCCGATGCCGTCGTTCTCCGACTCGATTTCGCCCGAAGAGGCGTGGGACCTCGTGCACTACATCCAGAGCCTGTCGCCGATGTATCCGAAGAACGTCCAGACGGCCGTGAAGTAGGGCCGGCCTCGGCGAGGCGGAGGACGCGGCGTGGAGAACGAGGAAGGCCACGATCACGATCCATCGGAGATCACGCGCTACGAGCCCTCCGGGATCGACGAGAGGCACGGCGCGGTCCCGGCGTGGCTGACCGCCGTCTACGTCGCGCTGGTGATCTGGATGGTCTATTACCTGATCCGCTTCTGGACCGATAAGGGCTGAGGGGGCCGTGAGCGCTCCCGCGGTCGCTCCGGAGGATCGAGACGATCTCGTCGACCGCGAGGTCGTCCTGCGATTCCTTCTCTCCGCCGCGTTCTGGCTCGTGTTCGCGCCCACGATCGGCGTCATCCTCTCGATCAAGTTCAACTACTACGACTTCCTGGGCGACATCCGCTGGCTGACGTGGGGGAGGCTGCGGCCCGTCCACGTGATGGGCGTGGTCTTCGGCGCGTTCTCGACCGCCATCCTCGGCCTGACCTACTACATGGTGCCCCGCCTCTGCGGGGTGCGGATGTACCGGGAGGAATGGAGCCGGTTCGTGCTCTGGTTCTGGAACATCGGCCTGACGGCCGCCCTGATCTCGCTCCCGCTCGGGTACAACCTCGGCATCGAGGCGGGCGAGTTCCCGATCTGGGCAAACGTGCTGATCGAGCTCGCGCTGATCCTCGTCACGATCCAGGTGCTGGGGACGATCTTCCGCCGGCGGGAGCCCCGGATCTACGTCACGCTCTGGTACCTGACGGCCGCATACATCTGGACCGTCTTCAACTACGCGTTCGGTCACTTCATCCTGCCGTACTCGATGCCCGGGATCAACAACGCGGCGATGCACGGGCTTTACATCCACTACATCGTCGGGCTCTGGATCACTCCGGCGGGGCTGGCGGTCATCTACTACTTCCTTCCCCTGTCGGCCCGGCGCCCCCTGTACAGCCACAAGCTGTCCCTGATCGGATTCTGGTCGCTCGCGTTCTTCTATCCGTTCGTGGGAACCCATCACTACATCTACAGCCCGATCCCGTACTGGACCCAGACGATCGCAATCGTCGCTTCCATGATGCTCATCATCCCCGTCTGGACCGTGATTCAGAATTTCTACGGGACCATGGTCGGCAACTGGAAGCGGTTCCAGGAGTCGTACACGGCCAAGTTTTTGGTCGTCGGCGCGTTCTACTACCTTCTCGGCTGCTTTCAGGGCTCGACCGAGGCGCTGCGGGGAGTCCAAAGACTGACGCACTTCACCGACTTCGTCATCGCACACTCCCATCTCACCGTCTTCGGCACCTTCATCCTCTGGGTCACGGCAGGGATGTATTTCGTGATCCCGCGCCTCTCGGGCCACGAGCTGTACTCCCGGAGGCTGGCTCAGTGGCACTACTGGCTGACGGTCGCCGGCTTCTCCGTGATGGCCGTTGTGCTGACGGTCCAGGGCCTCATCCAGGGAACCATGCTCCAGGTGGGCGCAGACTTCGTCGATTCGATGGCCGCGATGAAGCCCTACTGGCTCGCTCGAACGTTGGCAGGGGTGACGATGGACATCGGCGCCATGGTCGGGATGTGGAACCTGTACATGACCGTCGTGCGGGGACGGCGCATCGAGGCGCCGGCCAACGCGCCCGTGGGCACGGTCGCCGAGCCGCAGTGGACCTAGCGGGCTCCAACCGGGAAGGCCGCCCATGAAACGCATCGAGCCCATCATCCTGATCGCCGCGGTCGGCTTTTACGCCCTCGCCATGACGAGCCAGGGCATTTTGCCCCTGCTCGAGAGGGAAGTGACGCGGCCGATGACGGTCCGTACGATCGACGGAAAGACCGTCCCCTCGCCCAGGCGCTCGGCGCTCGAGGACGAAGGGCGGAAGATCTACATCCGCGAGGGATGCTGGTACTGCCACTCCCAGTTCGTGCGTCCCGTCAACCGGGACACCGACAAGTGGGGGCCGATCACACAGGCGGGTGAGCTCTCGTACGACCTGCCCCAGATGCTGGGAACCCGGCGCATCGGCCCCGAGCTGTCTCGGGAGGGAAATCGGCGCTCCGACGAGTGGCACTACGCCCACCACTGGAACCCCCGCGCGACGGAGCCGGAGTCGATCATGCCGGCGTTCACGTGGCTCTACCAGGACGATTCGCAGCACGACGCCCGGGTGATCGCCTTCATCCAGAAGTTCGACAAGAACCGCGACGGGCGCGTCACCAAGAGCGAGCTCGACGCGAACGGAGACGGGGTGATCACGCCCGACGAGCTCCCGGCCGATTGGAAGGAGCTCGACGCCTGGCCGCTGAATCCGGACGGCAGCGTCGGCGACGGGATCATCGACCAGCACGATTACGGCCCGGTCCCCACGCGCGAGATGCAGGCGATGGAGGCCTATCTCCAGAAGATCGGCACGTCGATCGGGGACTGGCGAAGCTGGGAGCCCTGGCCGACCGATCACCGCCCCGAGCCGACGGAGGCGCCGGCGCTGCGCGTCGCGCGCGGCAAGGCCGTGTTCGAGAACAAGTGCTCCGGCTGCCACGGGAAGTTCGGCAACGGGCGGGTCACGGCCAACGACAAGGTATCGACGAACTTCAGCGACGCGTACCACTTCTTGAACCCCCAGCCCCGCAACTTCGCGCTCGGGACCTTCAAGAGCCGCACGACCGCCTCGGGAGAGCTTCCCCGCGACGAGGACATCTTCCGGACGATCACCCGCGGCGTCCGCAAGGGCCAGATCATGCCGGCGTGGGGCAATCCGGCCGACGGCCACTCGCTCTCCGAGCAGGACCGATGGGACCTGGTCGATTACGTCAAGACGTTCTCCGACCGGTTTGCGAAGGAACACATTTCTCCTCCCTCGATCGACTTTCCCACTCCGCCCTATTTGTCGTGGAACGCGGCGCCGAAGGAGCTGCTCGAGGAGGGCAAGCTGGTCTATCGCGTGCTCCAGTGCTGGACCTGCCACGGACCGGGGGGCAAGGGAGACGGCCCGTCGGCCAACGCTCTGGTGGACGATTTCGAGGTACCGATCCGGCCCTTCGACTTCACGACCGGCAACTTCAAGTTCGGGGACTCTCCGGCGGACGTGTACCGAACGTTCAACACCGGCCTGAACGGGACCCCGATGCCCTCCTTCTACGACACGATCCTCTATCCGCGCGAGGCGTTCCCCGACCTCAAGCCGTGGCAGGATGTCTCCAGCGGCGGCAAACCGGTGTTCAGCCAGGCCGACGTGGCGGAGCTCGGCGACTACCTCGCGAAGCTGCCGGCGGCGGCGGATCTCGAGAAGCTGAGCGAGCCGGACCGACAGGCTGTGGGTTTCCACCGCCGCTGGGCCCTCGTCTATTACGCGCTCTCCCTCGCGCGGAACACGGGCCAGGTCCCCGTGCCGACGACGGCGGGTTTCCGGGTCGCGAAGTGAACGTCCCGGACGCCCGTTTCTTCCGCGTCGTCGAGCTCGTGTTCACGTCCTATGCCCTTCCCGCGCTGCTGGTCCCCCTCGTCTGGCTCGCCCGACGCACGCTGCGAGTTCTGCACGCGGGGCCCTCGGCGGCGCCGGCCACTCGCATGCGCCGGGCCGCCGCACTCTACGGATTCCTGTCGGCGGCCTGGCTCGCGATCGGGATGGCCTTCGCCCTGGGGGCTCCGATCGAGAGGGGAGGGCGGCTCGTCGGCGCGCTGCTCTGGCTCGCCTACGGTCTGCTGAACGTCGCCCTCGCGGCGATGCTCGCGCGCTTCACCGCGAGCTATGGCGGGCTCTCCGAGGGCCAGGCGAAGGACCGGCTCTTCCTGTACCTGCTGTCGGCGGTCGTCGCCCAGCCCCTCGCGACCGCCTGCGCATTCGCCGTCCTGTATCGCGTCATGGGAGTCGTCTATCACCTGCAGGTGCCCGGCCTGACGGGCGTCCAGGAGGGGATCTGAGCGATGGACATCACGTTCTATCTCTTCTTCATCGCGCTCCTCGTCTCCTTCGCGGCGTGGTGCCTGTTCCTCTGGGCGATCCGCACGGGGCAGTTCCACGAGGTCGAAGACATCAAGTACCAGGTCTGGCCCGCGGACGACCGGTCCGATCCCGCCGAGGGGGGAGGAACCGGCTAGCCCTTGCACCACCACGCGGTTCCGGGATCCGGAGACCTCGTTCTCCTGTTCTTCGCGTCTCTGGCGGGGAGCGCCCACTGCGTGGGAATGTGCGGGCCCTACGTCGCGCTGTGCACGGCGCGGATGGGGCCCGCCGGCCTTCCGGCGGCCCCGCGGGTGATCGGCCGCCTTCTCTTCAATGCCGGCCGGGTCGCCACGTACGTCGCGATCGGGACCCTTGCCGGCGCGTTCGGGCAGGTCGTCCTGGCTGCCGGGAACCGCGCCCGGATCGGGGGCGTCGTGGCGATCGCGGCGGGAGCCGCGGCGATCGTCTGGGGGATCGCCCTGGCGGGCTTCATCCGCGACCCCGCGGGGATTCTCTCGAGGCTGGGAGTGGACGCCCTCATCCGCGGGGGGACGCGCAGCGCGTTCCGGGCGCCTCCCTATGTCTCCGGCGTCCTGCTCGGCGCGCTGCAGGGGGCGTTCCCCTGCGCGATGGTCTACGGCGCGGCTTCGCGGGCCGCTGTGGCGGGGTCGGCTCCCGCCGGGGCGGTGGTCATGCTGATCTTCGGGCTCGGGACGGTCCCGGCGATCTTCGCGCTCTCGTCGGTTCCGAAGCGGGTCCTGCAGCACCTCCGCGGATGGCGCTGGGCGGGGATGCTGATCTGCGTCGTGGGGATTCTGCTCGTTCTCCGGGGTCTCGCCGCTCTGGGTGTCGTCCGGCCGACGCCGTTCTGGTGAGGCGCCCGCGCGGTCAGGGGCGCGTGCGCGCCAGACGGGCGGCGCGCGCGTCGAGCGACAGGATCCACAGGAACAGCCCGGAGAAGGCGAGGAGCGCTCCGAAGAAGACGCCTTTCGTCGGACCGTCCATCAGGATCTTCCCCTGCGGGTTGATCACGGTCTGCGGGTGGAGGGAGGCGGTCACGCGCGGGGCGACGAAGACGAGAAACGGCATCAGGATCGCGGCGAACACCGCGTAGGCGGCCGCGATGCGCCGCCGGCGCTCCGGGTCGTCGACGGCGACCCGGAGGAAGAGGTAGGCCGCGTAGAGGAAGACCAGCAGCAGGTACGAGGACTCCCGGGGGTCCCAGTTCCACCACGAGCCCCACATGATGTTCGCGAACAGCGAGCCCGTGACGAGGGTCAGGATCCCGAAGAGGAGCCCGACCCGGACGGCCGCGGCCGCGACGTCGTCGTGCCACGGATTTCGG
Organism: Thermoanaerobaculia bacterium; assembly: GCA_038224325.1. Lineage (GTDB taxonomy): Bacteria > Acidobacteriota > Thermoanaerobaculia > UBA5066 > Gp7-AA6 > DAHUXD01. The sequence continues at coordinate 7,499 of JBBRFL010000046.1, forward strand.
CGCAGGAGGTAGGCGAGCGAGTACCCGGCGGCGACCAGGAAGGCCAGGGTCGCCGTCCAGGCGCACGGGACGTGGAAGAACACGATCCGCGACGATTCTCCGATGAAGCCCTGGGCGGGGGCGGGCCAGAGGAAGGCGGCCGCGACGACGGCCGCCATGTATGGGAGGAGCAGGAGCTTTAGGATCTTCATTCGCAAATCTAAGATCTAAAATCTAAAATCGCCTAATCCTCCCACACCACCCCGATCAGCATGTACGCCGCTCCCGCCGCGGCGCCGTCGTAGGCGAACAGGACCCGCAGGGCCGTCCATGGCATCCCGCCCCGCGTGGCCTCGACCGTCGCCGAGATGGCGGTCAGCAGCAGCGGGATCAGCAGCGGAAAGGCGATCAGGACGAAGAGCACGTTGCGCTGTCCCGCCGCGGAAACCAGCGCGGAAAGAAAGGTCGACACGATCGCCAGGCCGCAGCCGCCGAGGAGCATCGTCGCCGCGAGAGCGGAGGCCGAGCCGATTCTCCAGTCGAGCAGCAGGACGAAACCTGGGATCGCCACCGCGGCGATTGACGCGAAGAGCAGAAAGTTGAAGAGGGTCTTGCCCGCCATCACCAGGGTCGCGGGCGCGACCTTTCGCAGCGCCAGCGCCGTGCCCGTCTCCTCCTCGTGGACGAAGGCGCGCGGCAGCCCCGTCGCCGCCGCGAAGAACAGGACGATCCAGATCAGCGCCGCCTGGAGCGCCGGGCGGTCCTCTTCGCGCAGGCCGAACGGGCCGATCGCGTAGGACACGAGCGCGAGCGCCGTGGCGGCGAAGAAGAGGATCGCGACGATCGCGACGCGGCTCCGCAGCTCCTGCGCGACGTCCTTGCCGCAGATCACCCCGGCGCGGGCGGCCGCGCTCATGCGGGGGGCCGGGCTCATGCGGGGGGCCGCGCCCTGGACAAATCGACGCGCTGGTCGGGCTCGAGGAAGTCGCGCTCATCGTTGGAGGCGAGGACGACGGCGCCCCTCGTCCGGGCCCCCGCCACGACGCCATGGACCATCTCGCGTCCCTCCGCGTCGAGTCCGCCCATCGGCTCGTCGAGCAGCAGGAGGGGCGGATCGAAGAGGAGCGCGAACGCGATGCGCAGACGCTGCCGCATCCCTGTCGAGAACTCCTCCACCCGGCGATCGGCGGCGTCCGCGAGCCCGACCTCCGCGAGGCGCCGCAGGAGGTCGGCCGGATCCGCCGCCGCCCCCGCCGCCCTGCGGAAGAATCGCAGGTTCTCGACGGCCGTGAGCTCCGCGTAGAGGGACAGATCGGGGCCCGCCCACCCCACGGCGAGCCTCCGCTCCTCACCGGAGAGCGGGCTCCCGTCTCTCTCGATCCGCACCTGGCCGTCCGAGGGGCGGAGCAAGCCCGCCAGGATCTTGACGAGGGTCGTCTTGCCGCTCCCGTTTTTCCCTGCCACAGCGAGGAGGCCGCGCTCGATGCGCAGGCTGAGCCCCGAGAAGAGGGGCGGTCCGGCGAACGACTTGCGCAGGTGCTCGGCGGAGAGCGTCGTGGTGGGCACGGCGAGTGGTCCGCACGATACCACCGGCGATCGCTTGAAAAGGCGCGGCGGGCTTGGATATGATCGCGGCGATTTCGCCGGCCCCGGGAGCGCCGGGCGGCCCGAAAATTCACGAATAGGAGTTGCTGGATGCTCAAGCGCGCCCTGTTTCTTTGCCTGGTGACCGCGTCGTCCCTGTCCCTCCTCCGGTGTGGAGGCCAGAAGGACGAGGACGCGCTGATGGAAGACGAGAGCACCAAGACCGCCACGACCTCGACGACGTCGGCGCCCGCGGCGGGAGCGCCTGCGGCGGCCCCGGCGGCCGGAGGCGCGACGCTGACCGGGAAGGTCGCCTTCGACGGGACCGCTCCGCCGATGAACCCGATCAAGATGGACGCGGACGCTTTCTGCAAGTCGGAGCACAAGGAGCCGGTTTACGAGCAGGAAGTGGTCGTCAACCCGAACAAGACGCTGCAGTGGGTGCTCGTCTACGTGAAGGAGGGGGTCTCCGGGACCTACCCCCCGCCGGCGACTCCGGTGACGCTGGATCAGCGGGGCTGCCAGTACCATCCGCACATCTTCGGGATCCAGGCGGGGCAGTCCCTGCGGGTCCTGAACAGCGACGGCACGCTCCACAACATCCATGCCCTGCCCAAGAAGAACGCCGAGTTCAACATCGGCCAGCCGTTCAAGGGCATGGAGACCCTGAAGAAGTTCGACACCGCCGAGGTGCCGGTCCGATTCAAGTGCGACGTCCACAAGTGGATGGGCGCGTACACCGGCGTGTTCAATCACCCCTTCTTCGCCGTGACCAACGACCAGGGAACCTTCGAGATCAAGAATCTGCCGCCGGGCAACTACGTCATCGAGGCGTGGCACGAGAAGTACGGCGCGCAGACGCAAAACGTGACCATCGGGGGCCCCGAGGCCAAGACCGTCGACTTCACCTTCAAGGGATAGTCCGATACTCTACGTGGCCGTGAAGAACCCCTGTCGAAAGTCTCGCGCCGGCCGGACCCTCCGGTCGGCGCTTTTCCTTTTGGGCGCGGCCTGCCTGTTGCCCGGATCCGCGCGGGCCCTGCCCTTCTGGATGAGCCTGCCGGAGCAGGTCTCCACCTACGCCGCCTCGATCGACGACATGTTCCACCTGATCATGTGGATCACGGGGATCGTGTTTGTCATCGTCGAGGGGATCCTGCTGTTCTTCCTCTGGAAGTACCGCGCCCGCGAAGGACGCCCCGCGCGCTACACGCACGGGAACAACCGCGTGGAGGTGGTCTGGACGATCGTGCCTGCCTTGATCTGCGTGGTGCTGGCGCTCCTGTCCCGACGGCTCTGGACGGACATCAAGGAGAACATGCCCCACGATGCGCTGGAGGTCCACGTCACGGGCGAGCAGTTCGCATGGAACTTCCGCTACGCCGGCCCCGACGGGAAGTTCGACACCGCCGACGACATCCTGACCCTCAACCAGCTGCACTTTCCCGTCGGGAAGCCGGTCGTTGCCACGCTGACCTCCAAGGACGTCATCCACTCGTTCTTCCTGCCGCAGTTCCGCGTCAAGCAGGATCTCGTGCCGGGGATGAAGACCCGCATCTGGTTCGAGGCGAATCGCGTCGGGCACTGGGAGATCGCCTGCGCGGAGCTGTGCGGCCTCGGCCACTATCGGATGAAGGGTTTCGTCACGGTGGACACGCCCGAGGAATTCCAGAAATGGCTGGTCGATCAGGCCGCCGCCGCGGTCGCGGAACAGCCGAAACAGGTTGTGGCGCTTTCGCCCGCGGGAGGCAAGTCGTGAGCACCGCCGCCCGGCCCCTCGAGGTCCATCACGCCGGCGTCCACGCGGCGCCCACGTCGTTCTGGCGCAAGTACGTCTTCTCCCTGGACCACAAGGTCATCGGAAAGCAGTACCTCTTCTACGCGCTCTTCATGCTGATCGTCGGGGGATTGCTCGCGACCCTGGTCCGGTGGCAGCTTGCGTGGCCCGGGCGCGCGATTCCCTTCATGGGCAAGATCGCCCCGGAGGGAATGCCCGGCGGCCAGATGCTGCCCGAGTTCTACAACTCGCTGTTCACGATGCACGCGACGATCATGATCTTCTTCGCGATCATGCCGATCCTGATCGGCGCGTTCGGGAACTTCGTCGTCCCGATCCAGATCGGCGCTCGCGACATGGCCTTCCCGAAGCTGAACATGATGTCGTTCTGGGTGGCGGTGCCGGCCGCGGTCGTCATCCTCTGGTCGTTCTTCGTCACCGGGGGAGCCGCGGCGGGAGGCTGGACCTCGTACGCCCCCCTCTCCGCGATCCAGCCGCGCGGCCAGACGCTGTGGCTGATCTCCCTCCTGATCCTGGGGCTCTCTTCGCTCCTGACGGCCGTGAACTTCATCACGACGATCATCAACATGCGGGCGCCCGGGATGACCTTCTTCCGACTCCCGTTGACGACGTGGGCCCTGTTCATCACGGCGATCCTTCTGCTGCTGGCCCTGCCCGTGCTGTCGGCCGCCCTGATCATGCTGCTCTTCGACCGGATCCTCGGCACGACCTTCTTCCTGCCTTCGGGGCTGGTCATCTCCGGTCAGCCGTGGACCAACGCGGGAGGCGGGCAGGTGCTTCTCTGGCAGCACCTGTTCTGGTTCTTCGGGCACCCCGAGGTCTACATCATGATCCTGCCCGCGATGGGAATCACCTCGGAGATCCTGCCCGTCTTCGCCCGCAAGCCGATCTTCGGCTATCGCGCCATGGCGTACTCGATCATGGGCATCGCGGGCCTCGGGTTCATCGTCTGGGGCCACCACATGTTCCAGAGCGGCATGAACCCGATCCTGGGAACGAGTTTCATGATCTCCACGATGGTCATCGCGGTTCCCTCGGCCATCAAAACGTTCAACTGGCTGGGCACGCTCTGGGGCGGGAGCATCCGCTTCTCCACCCCGATGCTGAACGCCCTCTCCTTCGTCTCGATGTTCGTCATCGGCGGGCTCTCGGGGATCTTCATGGCCTCGACTCCCGTCGACATCTTCATCCACGACACCTACTTCATCGTCGGGCACATCCACTACGTGCTCTTCGGCGGATCGCTCTTCGGCGCCTTCGCCGGCCTCTATTTCTGGTACCCGAAGATGTTCGGCCGGATGATGAACGAGACCTGGGGCCGGATTCACTGGGCCATCACCTTCGTCACGTTCAATCTCATCTTCTTCCCGATGCACTTCCTCGGGATGCGGGGGATGCCGCGGCGTATCTACGACTACACTCAGTACTCCCACCTCAAGGGACTCCAGCCAATGAACCAGATGATGACGATCTCGCTCTTCGTCCTCGGGGCGGCGCAGGTCATCCTGGTGCTCAACTTCCTGCTCTCGCTGCGGCGCGGCAAGCTCGCGGGCCCAAACCCGTGGCACGCCAACACGCTCGAGTGGCAGACGGGTTCGCCGCCGCCTCACGAGAACTTCGATCGCATCCCGACCGTGTACCGCGGGCCCTACGAGTACAGCGTGCCCGGCCACGGGTCCGACTTCTGGCCGCAGAGCGACGCCGGCGGCGGCACTTCCGCCCACGGACATGTCTGACCGATTCGCCCTCGGCCGCGCGCCGAGGCCCGGGACCCCGGGTCCAGCACTCCACCGGTTCGCGGTGGTCACGGCGGCGGCGACGCTGCTGCTGGTCGTGGCGGGAGGCCTCGTGACCTCGACCGAATCGGGCCTCTCGGTGCCCGACTGGCCCACGACGTACGGGTCCAACATGTTCACGTTCCCTCTGTCCCGCTGGGTCGGGGGGATCCGTTTCGAACACACGCACCGTTTGATCGCCTCGCTCGTCGGCCTGCTCACGGTCGCCCTGGCGATCGCGCTTTACCGCCGCGAGCCGCGGAGATGGGTTCGCCGCCTCGGCTACTTCGCCGTGCTCGCCGTGGTCGCGCAGGGCGTCCTCGGCGGGTTGACTGTCCTTCTTCTCCTCCCGACCGGGGTCTCGGTGGCGCACGCGTGCGTCGCCCAGACGTTCTTCTGCCTGACCGTCGCGATCGCCGTCGTGACCTCGCCGCGATGGATTCGCACGATGCCGGCGGACCTTCACGGCGCCTTCGCCCGGAGTCCCGTCGCGCGGATCACGTCGGCCGCGACCGCGGCGATTTTCGTGCAGCTGGTGCTGGGCGCGGTCATGCGCCACACGAAGGCGGGCCTCGCGATCCCGGACTTCCCGCTCGCTCTCGGCCGGCTCGTCCCGCCGTTCCCGTCGTTCGCGGTGGCGATCCACTACGCCCACCGCGTGACGGCGCTGATCGTCGCGGTCCTCGTGGCCGCATGCGCCGTGCGCGCATTCCGGACGCGCCGGCGCGGCCTGGCGACGGCGGCAGCGTGGCTGTGCGTGCTCGTAGCGACGCAGATCGTGCTGGGAGCGTCGACGGTGCTCTCGCGGAAGGAGGTCGCCGTCACGACCGCGCACGTGGCCGTGGGCGCCCTGCTGCTCGGCGCTTCGCTCGCCCTCAGTCTCTCCTCCCTGGCGACCGAGCGCCGCAGGAGCAACGTGGTTCCGATTCGCGGAACGGCCGCGGCCGGGAGGGCGTCGGCATGGAAGTAGTCCCCGCGGCCGCCCTCGCAGTCGCGCCCTCGCGCGCGGCGGATTTTCTCGAGCTGACCAAGCCGCGTATCACGGCGCTCGTGCTGCTGACGGCGGCGGTTGGCTACGCGGTGGCGGGACGGGGATCGTTCGACGCGCCCCGCTTCGTGCTCTTCCTCGTCGGCACCGCCCTGCTGTGCGGGGGAGCCTCCGCGCTGAACCAGTACGTCGAGCGCGACGCCGATGCGCGCATGGTCCGCACGAACCGCCGCCCGATCCCCGCGGGACGGGTCCGGGCCGAGGAGGCCCTCCGGTTCGGGCTCGCGCTGTGCGCGGGGGGTCTCCTCGCGCTGTCGGCGGTGAACGTCCCGACGCTGCTGCTCGGAGCCGTTTCGGTCCTGTCGTACGTGCTCGCGTACACGCCGCTCAAGCGCGTGACCTCGCTCTGCACGATCGTCGGCGCGGTTCCGGGCGCGCTGCCGCCCCTGATGGGCTGGACGGCCGCCCGGGGCGAGGTCAACGCTGCGGGCTGGGGGCTCTTCGCGATCCTGTTTCTCTGGCAGCTTCCGCACTTCCTGGCGATCGGCTGGCTATACCGGGAGGACTACGCGCGCGGGGGATTTCCGATGCTCGCGGTCACCGACCCGGACGGGCGCGCGAGCGGCCGCCAGATGGTCCTGTACACGACGGCCCTGCTTCCCGTGACGCTCGCAGCCGGGGTGCTCGCGTCGGCGGGAACGGGCTATCTCTGGGGAGCGGTGGGGCTCGGCCTGGCCTTCCTCGGATGCGCGGCCCTCTTTGCGGGGTCGCCGAGCTCCGGCGCGGCGAGACGGGTGTTCCTGGTGTCCATTCTGTACCTGCCGGTCCTCCTGGGCCTGATGGTCTTCGACCGATGAGCGCCGCCGCCTCCGCGAACCGGCGCCTGCTCCTTCTCCTCGTGTTTCTGGGGTCGGCGCTCTTCGTCGGCTCGATCCTCTTCATCGTCTCGAGGGCACGCTAGCGCCCGGCCGCCGGGCGAAGGAGCATCGATGTCCAGCGAAGAGCACGCGACTCCCAACTACATGGCGATCTTCTGGTGGCTTCTGGCGCTGACCGTGGTCGAGATCGGATGGGCGCTGCTGCCTCACGGTTCCAAGCTGGCGCTGGCGAGCGGCCTCGTCGTCGCCGCCGTCATCAAGGCGGTCCTCGTGGCGCTCTACTTCATGCACTTGAAATTCGAGCGACGGACGCTCGGGATCCTGTTCGCCTCGACGTTGATCCTGGGGGCCATCCTCGTCTCCGTGGGGATCGGCGAGCTGGTGCTGCCGAGACCATGAAGAGGAGTTGTCGATTGGCGATTGGCGACGGGACGAAGGGAAGTCGATGAGCAGCAACGCGATCACCCTGGATTCCCACCACTCCGAGGAGGAGTACACCACCACCGGCATTCCCCACGACAAGATGGGGATGTGGGTCTTCCTGTGCTCGGAGATCATGTTCTTCACGGGCCTGATCGGCTCTTACATCGTGCTGCGGTACGGATCGGTCTGGCCGGAGCCGCGGCTGACGCTGAACATCTGGCTCACCGCGGCCAACACGTTCATCCTGATCTGCTCCTCGGTGACGATGGTCAAGGCCCTCGAGTGGATCCAGCGCGGCGATTCCCGCAAGATGAAGCTCTTCCTGGCGCTGACTCTGCTCGGGGGCTCGACGTTCCTGGGCGTCCAGGTATTCGAGTATCACCACCTGCTGAGCGAGGGCTTCAACCCGCACGTGTCGCTGTTCGGCTCGACGTTCTTCACGATGACCGGATTCCACGGGTTCCACGTGTTCTGCGGGGTCGTCTGCATCGCGTGGGTGACGGGAAAGGCCTTCCTCGGCAAGTACACCCGGGAGCACCACCAGGGGATCGAGACGCTGGGGCTCTACTGGCACTTCGTCGACCTGGTCTGGATCATCCTGTTCGCGATCGTCTACCTGTTCTGACCGCGGCCGGCCTCCACTGACCATCTCCGATCTACCCGCGGTCAACGCGACGCTGAACGGCGCGAGCGCGCTCCTGCTCCTCGTCGCCTATCGGTCGATCCGGCGCCACGACGTTCCGAGGCACCGCCGGTGGATGCTGGCGGCTGCCGCGACGTCGTCTCTCTTCCTGGTGTCGTACGTGACCTACCACGCGCACGTGGGATCGGTCCGGTTCCGCGGGATCGGGCCCGTGCGGGTGGTCTACTTCACGATCCTGATCTCACACACGATCCTGGCCGTCACGATTGTCCCGATGGTCCTGCGGACACTGTACCTGGGGCTGAGGCGCCGGGACGAGCCTCACCGGCGGCTCGCGCGCTGGACCTTCCCGCTCTGGCTCTACGTTTCCGTGACGGGAGTCGTGATCTACACGATGCTGTATCAACTTTACCCGCCGGGCCGAATTCGATAGATTGCGGGCGAACCCATGAGGCGACTCCTTCCGGCGATCGCGCTTCTTCTGCTCATCGTGGTGCTCGCGCCGACGCTCGCTGCCGCCTGCCCCCTCTGCAAGGAGGCGGCGTCCGACGCCGACCACCCCGGCGCGACCTCGGTGTGGCGGGGGATGTACTGGTCGATTCTGATCATGATCGGCGCCCCGTTTGCCATGGTGGGCACGATGATCGTGATGATCCGCAGGGCGCGCCGGGGGCCGCCGGGGTCCGCGGCCGCTCGGGGAACCGCCGCGCCGTTATCGTTCCCCGGCTCGGGCGGAGGACGCGTCTGAAGACGGCCGGGGCCCTCGGTCTCGCCCTCCTGCTCGCGGTCGAGGTCATGGCCGCGGAGAAGCCCGCGCCGATCTCCCCGCTCGACCCCTCGCTGCAGCTCTCCGGGTTCCTGGAGGGCGTCGCGCGCGACGCGGTCGAGGAGTTCGGGAAGGCGGGTCTCACCGAGGAGGGCCTCTCGATCGCGGTCATCGACTTGACCGCTCCGAACGCGGTGTCCTCGTTTCCGTCGGCGGCCTATCGGGGGAACGTCTCGTACTACCCCTGCTCGGTCGTCAAGCTGTGCTTCCTCTCCTACTACGAGGCCCAGAAGGAGGGGGGGCGGCTCGCGGACACGCCGGAGCTCGTCCGCGCGGTCAACGACATGGTCACCGTCTCCTCCAACGACGCCACCGGGTTCGTCGTGGACTCGATCTCGGGCACGACCTCCGGACCCGAGATCGCGGACGCACGCGAATGGGAGAAGTGGAAGACGCGCCGCAATGCCGTGAACGACTACTTCCGCGCGCGCGGGTACACGGCCCTGAACGCCAACCAGAAGACCTTCTGCGAGGACGCGTACGGGCGGGAGCAGGCGTTTCGGGACGGCGGCAAGAATCGGAACCGCATGACGGCCTCCGAGTCGGCCCGCATCTTCAAGGAGATCGTTCGGGGTGAGGTGGCCGGGCCGCTCCGGACCGACGAGATGCTGCGACTGCTCTCGCGCGACATCACGGGGGAGAAGTCCCTCGAGGACATGGAGCTCGAGGACGCGCGCCTCGCGGGCCAGGGCCTCCCGAAGGGGAGCCGGCTGTGGGCGAAGTCGGGAGACGCGTACGACTTCCATCACCTGGTGGGGAGGGTCGTCCTCCCCAACGGCGCCGACTTCGTGATCGCCGTCTTCACCAAGGGCGTGAAGACGGTTCCCGACATCATCCCGCGCGTGTACGAGAAGGTGGCGGAGCACTTCGCTTCCCCTCGGTGATCGCCGCCCGCCTCGCCTCCGTGCTCGTCGGCGCGGCCATTGCGGGCCTGCGCGCCACGATTCGCATCGAGCGGCTCCACGCCGAGCGTCACCGCGAGCTCCGGGAGCGGGGGGTCCCTTTCGTCTTCGCCCTGTGGCACGGGCGCATGGTCCTGCCGATCCTCGCCCATAGGCGCGAGGCGGTCGTCACGATGGCCTCGAAATCGCGTGACGGCGAGATCATCGCGGGTTGGCTCGCCCGGAACGGGTACCTTGCCGCGCGCGGGTCGACGACCCGCGGGGGAGGCACCGCGCTGGTGGAGATGGTCCGTCAAATGCGCACGGGACACGCCGGCGCGCTAACCGTGGACGGGCCCAAGGGCCCGCCCCGCGTGGTCCAACCGGGCATCCTGTGGCTCGCCCGGGAGACCGGCGCATGGATCCTCCCCGTCAGCGGGGCGAGCACGCGGCCCCGGTTCTTGCGCTCGTGGGACCGCTTCCTCGCGCCGGGTCCCTTTTCCCGAAACGTGGTGACGTACGGCGAGCCGTTGCGCGTGCCCCCGGGGACTCCGGACGACGAGGCGGTCCGGGCGATCGGCGCCGCCCTCGACGCGGCGACCCGGGAGGCCGACGCGGCGGTCCGTGTCGTGCCTCCTCCGCCGTGGCCGTCGTGAATAATGAGGCTCCAACCGAGGAGAACGCCATGCCCGTCGATCTGCGCAACCGCAGCGTCCTGGAGATGTCGGACTTCTCTCGAGCGGAGATCCGCTACCTGCTGGATCTCTCGCGCGACCTGAAGCGGGCGAAGTCCGCCGGGACCGAGGAGCGCCGGCTCTCCGGAAAGAATCTCTGCATGATCTTCGAGAAGACCTCGACGCGCACCCGGTGCGCCTTCGAGGTGGCGGCTCACGATCAGGGCATGGGGGTCACGTACCTGGACCCGTCGGGCTCGCAGATCGGCCACAAGGAGTCGATTCGGGACACGGCGCGCGTGCTGGGACGGATGTACGACGCTCTCGAGTACCGGGGGTTCGGGCAGAGCATCGTCGAGGAGCTGGCGAAATACGCCGGGGTGCCCGTCTACAACGGCCTGACCGACGAGTCGCACCCCACGCAGATGCTGGCGGACCTCCTCACGATGGAGGAGCATTCCGACAATCCGCTCGAGCGCGTGGCGTACTGCTACCTGGGCGACGCGCGCAACAACATGGGCAACTCGCTCCTCCTGGTGGGGGCGCGGATGGGCATGGACGTCCGCCTGGCGGCGCCCCGGACGCTGTGGCCCTCGGACGAGGTCGTCGCGCGGGCCCACGCCCTGGCCGCGGAGTCGGGCGCGAGGGTACTCCTGACGGAGGAGCCGGGGAAGGGCGTCGCGGGCTGCGACTTCATCCACACCGACGTCTGGGTGTCGATGGGCGAGCCCGCGGAGAAGTGGGCCGAGCGGATCCGCCTGCTGAAGCCCTACCGGGTCACCTCGGCGCTACTGGAGGCGTCGGGGAACCCCCGCGTGCGATTCATGCACTGCCTCCCGGCGTTTCACAACCGCGAGACGACCAAGGGCCGGGAGCTCTACGAGAAGTTCGGGATGGAGGGGCTGGAAGTCTCCGACGAGGTCTTCGAGTCGGATGCCTCGGTGGTCTTCGACCAGGCGGAGAACCGGATGCACACGATCAAGGCCATCCTCGTCGCCACCCTGGGATCCGGCGCGACCGAGCCATGAGCCTCAAGCGGCCCACCCCGCTCGAATACGGCATCCTCGGGGCGGTCAACGCGCTCGTCGCGGTCGCGCTCGGGCTGCGGGGTTCCTGGACCGCCGCGTACTTCGCGCTTCTGGCGCTGGTCGGGTTCGGGTGCGCTCTCCGGGCCCGGAGCTCCGGCTAGGAACGCGGAGGCGGCGGGCCGGGGAAGCGGCGCTTCTCGATGTCGGCGAGCGGTCCGAGCACGAGCCACCCGACGAGGGCAGAGATGCCCGCCAGCCAGAGCCGCCCGAGCCCCGCGGAGACGCCGACGGCCGCGGTCACCCAGACGCTCGCGGCGGTGGTCAGGCCGTGCACCTCGGCCCGCTCGCCGATCTTGAGGATCGTTCCCGCCCCGAGGAACCCGATGCCGGCGACGATTCCTTGGATCACGCGGCTGACGGCCGCCGGGTCCGGCGACCCGATGGCGGCGAGCACGAAGACCGCCCCTCCCAGGCAGACCAGGATGTGCGTGCGCAGGCCCGCCGCGCTGTGAACGCGCTCTCGCTGGATCCCGAGGAGGGCGCCCAGGACTCCCGCCGCAGTCAGGCGCGCCGCGTAGAGCGCGAGCGCGTGAAGCGTGGGCCAATGGAAGATGGGTTCGTCGAATCCGGGCATGCGCGCTCCCTTCGGGGCGGTCAGTCCCCCGGGCCCACCATCTTCTCGGGCCGCACGTCGCGGTCGAACTCCTCGGCGGTCAGGAAGCCCAGGGACAGGGCCGCCTCGCGGAGCGTCGTGCCCTCCGCGTGGGCCTTCTTGGCGATTTGCGCGGCCTTGTCGTATCCGAGCCGCGGGGCCAGCGCCGTGACGAGCATGAGCGAGCGAGTCACGTTCTCGCGGATCCTCTCGTGATCCGGCTCGATGCCGCGCGCGCAGTGCTTCTCGAAGGACTCGGTGGCGTCGGCCAGCAGGCGAATCGACCGCAGCACGTTGGAGATGATCAGCGGCTTGTAGACGTTGAGCTCGAAGTTCCCGGAGGCGCCGCCGAAGGTGACGGCGACGTCGTTGCCGAAGACCTGCGCGCAGACCATGGTGAGAGCCTCCGCCTGCGTCGGGTTGACTTTGCCCGGCATGATCGAGGAGCCGGGCTCGTTCTCGGGGATCTTCAGCTCCGCGAGGCCCGAGCGCGGGCCGGATGCCAGCCAGCGGACGTCATTGGCGATCTTCGTGAGGGAGACCGCAACCGTCCGGATCGCGCCGTGGGCGCTGATCAGGGCATCGTGCGCGGCCAGGGCCTCGAACTTGTTGGGCGCCGTGACGAAGGGCAGGTCCGTCAGCCGGGCGATCTCCGCGGCGGCCTTCGCCCCGAAGTCCCGGGGGGCGTTCAGGCCCGTGCCCACCGCCGTCCCTCCCAGGGCCAGCTCGCAGAGATGCGGCAGGGCCGCCTCGACGTGCGTGATGCCGTGGTCGAGCTGCGACACCCAGCCCGAGACCTCCTGGCCGAGCGTCATCGGGACGGCGTCCTGCAGGTGGGTGCGTCCGATCTTGACGATCGCTGCGAACTCTTCCGCCTTGCGGTTGAGTGTAGCCCGCAGGGTCTGGATCGCGGGGATCAGCCGAAGCCGGATCTGCTCCACGGCCGCGATGTGCATCGCCGTCGGGAAGGTGTCGTTGGACGACTGGCTCAGGTTGACATCGTCGTTGGGATGAATCGGCCTCTTCGAGCCGAGCTCGCCTCCGAGGATCTCGATTGCGCGGTTCGCGATGACCTCGTTGGCGTTCATATTGGTCTGAGTGCCGCTTCCGGTCTGCCACACCGAGAGCGGGAAGTGATCGTCGAGCTTGCCCTCGATGACCTCGTCGGCGGCCTGGACGATGGCCTTCGCCTTCTCGGGCGTGAGCGCTCCGCGGTCTCGGTTCACGATCGCGGAGGCCTTCTTGAGAATTCCGAAGGCCCGGATGAGCTCGCGCGGAAAGCGCTCCTCGGCGCCTCCGATCGCAAAGTGGTGAAGCGATCGCTGCGTCTGGGCACCCCAGTACCGGTCCGCGCGCACCTCGAGCTTTCCCATCGTGTCCGACTCGGTGCGGGTCGTCTTGTCGGCGGTCATCCCGAACGCAATCCTATCGTGGCGAAAACGTCAGACGCCGCCCTCCGGGATCCCGCTCGCGCGGCGCCCCTCGCTCCACTTCGCCCTGAGGTAGTCCGCGTTCATGCGGGCAATGAACTCGACGCGGATCCCCTTCGGGCACGCCGCCTCGCACTCGTTGTGGTTGGTGCAGGTGCCGAAGCCTTCGGCGTCCATCGTCGCGACCATGGCGCGCACGCGCTCGTGGCGCTCCGGCTGGCCCTGCGGCAGCAGCGCGAGGTGCGAGACCTTTGCGGCGGTGAACAGCATGGCCGCGGCGTTGGGACACGCCGCCACGCAGGCGCCGCAGCCGATGCAGGCCGCAGCGTCCATGGCGAGGTCGGAGTCCTCTTTGCGGACCGGGAGGGAGTTGGCGTCCTGCGCTCCGCCGATGGCGCTCGAGATGAATCCGCCGGACGCGATGATCCGGTCGAACGCGCTCCGGTCGACGACAAGGTCCCGGATCACCGGGAACGCGTCGGCCCGCCACGGCTCGATCGTCAGGACGTCGCCGTCGGAGAATGTCCGCATGTGCAGCTGGCAGACCGTGGTCTTGGGCCGGGGCCCGTGGGGCTTGCCGTCGATGACGAAGCCGCACGAGCCGCAGATCCCCTCCCGGCAGTCGTGATCGAACGCGATCGGCTCATCGCCCCGCTGCGTCAATCCCTCGTTGACGACGTCCAGCATCTCGAGAAACGACATGTGCTCGTTGACGTCGGGAGCCTCGTAGGTGACGAAGCGCCCCTGCGACTTCGCGTCCTTCTGCCGCCATACCTTCAGGGTGATCTTCATGAAATTGTCGCTCCGACTATTTGTAGCTTCGCACCGCGAGATCGACGCTCTCGAACGTCAGCGGTTCCACGTGCCGGTTGGGCCTCTTTCCGTCGCCCGTGTACTCCCAGGCGGCGACGTGGCAGAACTTCTGATCGTCGCGCCTGGCCTCCCCGTCGGCCATCTGGTGTTCCGTCCGGAAGTGACTCCCGCAGGACTCGTCGCGCTCGACCGCGTCCAGACACATCAGCTCGGCGAGCTCCAGGAAGTCGGCGACGCGGCCGGCCACCTCCAGGGACTGGTTGAGCTCCGCGCCCGAGCCCGGGACGCGCAGGTTCCGCCAGAACTCTTCCCGCAGCGCCGGGATCCTGACCAGGCCCTGCTCCAGGCCTTTCCGGTCCCGCTCCATGCCGCAGTGCTCCCACATCACCTGGCCGAGCTCGCGGTGGAGGGACGCCGCGGTGCGCTTCCCTCCGACCGACAGCAGCCGCTTCGTGCGCGCGGCCACGGCCTCCTGAGCGGCCCGAACTGCGGGATGCGTCTCCGCGAGGGGGGCGAGTTTCTCGCGGGCCAGGTAGTTCCCCATCGTGTACGGGATGACGAAGTAGCCGTCGGCCAGGCCCTGCATGAGAGCCGACGCGCCGAGACGGTTGGCTCCGTGGTCCGAGAAATTCGCCTCGCCCAGCACGAAGAGCCCCGGGATGGTGCTCATGAGGTTGTAGTCCACCCACAGGCCACCCATCGTGTAGTGGGTGGCGGGGTAAATGCGCATGGGCACCTGGTAGGGATTCTCGCCCGTGATGCGCTCGTACATCTCGAAGAGATTCCCGTACTTCTCCTCGATCTTGGGCTTGCCCAGCCGGCCGATCGCGTCCTCGAAATCGAGATAGACGCCCAGGCCGCTGGGGCCGACGCCGCGCCCCTCGTCGCAGACCCGCTTGGCGGCGCGGGAGGCGATGTCGCGCGGCGCGAGATTGCCGAAGCTGGGGTACATGCGCTCCAGGTAGTAGTCGCGCTCCGGCTCGGGAATCTGTCGCGGCGCCCGCTTGTCGCCCTTTGCCATGGGAACCCAGATGCGCCCGTCGTTGCGCAGCGACTCGCTCATCAGGGTGAGCTTGGACTGGTAATCGCCCGTGACCGGGATGCAGGTCGGGTGGATCTGAGTGAAGCACGGGTTGGCGAACGCGGCCCCCTTCTTGTAGGCGCGCCAGATCGCGGTCGTGTTGCAGCCCTTGGCGTAGGTCGCGAGATAGAAGACGTTCCCGTATCCGCCCGTGGCCAGGCACACGGCGTCGGCGAGATGCGTCTGCAGCTCGCCCGTGACCAGGTCGCGCACGACGACGCCGCGGGCGCGGCCGTCGACGACGACGAGCTCCTGCATCTCGTGACGCTCGAACATCTCGACGGAGCCGAGCCCGATCTGGCGCTCCAGGGCCTGGTAGGCGCCGAGCAGGAGCTGCTGGCCCGTCTGGCCGCGGGCATAGAAAGTGCGCGAGACCTGAGCGCCGCCAAAGGACCGGTTGTCCAGCAACCCGCCGTACTCCCGCGCGAAAGGCACACCCTGCGCGACCGCCTGATCGATGATGTTCACGCTGAGCTGCGCCAGGCGGTACACGTTCGCCTCGCGCGATCGGTAGTCCCCGCCCTTGACGGTGTCGTAGAAGAGCCGG
>JBBRFL010000047.1:0-23202 GCA_038224325.1 Thermoanaerobaculia bacterium
GGATTCCGCGGGAGGATCTACGCTCTGGGCCGGAGCGCGGTGCCGCTCTCCTGGCGGCGCGCCCTGCGGAGGCACGTCCGCCCGGAGCGGATGCTCGGAATCCACAAGCCCCCTCCCGATCTGGCGGCATTCGACGCGGACCCGGGTCGGCCGCGCGCCGGACGGTTCGACATCCTGGTCCTGCCGGTCATTCCGTGGACCTATCGCCGCCAGCGGCCGCAGCAGCTCGCCGAGGCACTCGCTCGACTCGACCGCCGGGTCTTCTACGGATCGCTCGCCGGCTCGGGAGAGCCGACGACTCCGGTGGGTGTCGCGCCCGGCGTCACGCTACTGCCCCTGTCGGGCGTGCGCCGGGGCGACCCCGCCGACCGGCGGTTGGGCGGCCGCGCCCTCGGGCGGGCGGTCTCCGGGCTCGCGCTCTCCCGCGAGCGATTCGGCCTGAAGGAGTGCGTGATTCTGGTGCAGAGCCCCTTCTGGGGGCCGCTTGCCGCCGAGCTTCGGGACCGGTTCGGTTGGCGCATCGTTTACGACTGCCTCGACGCGCATCCGGAATTCCCCACCAACCGCGCGCGCGTCCAGTCCGACGCGGAGCGCCGGCTCGCGTCGCTTTCGGACGTCGTGGTCGCGACCTCCGAGCCGCTCGCCCGTCGGCTGGCGGACTTCGGAGCGCAGGTTCGCGTGCTTCCCAACGCATGCGACTTCGACCTCTTCGGCGATCTGCCGGTTCCGGATCCGGACCCGCGGTCCCTCACGGTCGGCTACGTCGGCGCGGTCGATTCCTGGTTCGACATGGACCTGGTCGAGGAGCTGGCCGCGCTCGAACCGGACTGGCGCTTCGAGATCGTCGGAGGGATCGAGGACGTCTCCGCCCGAGTCCCCCGGCGCCCGAACATCGTCTTCCACGGCGAGCGGCCGCATCGCGAGATGCCGCAGTTCCGGCGCCGCTTCGACGTCGAGATCATCCCCTTCCGCCTGTCGCCGCTGACGCACGCCACGGATCCGGTCAAGCTGTACGAGGCGGCGGCCGCCGGCCGCATGGTCGTCGCGACCCCGATGCAGTCGCTGGAGCCGCTGGCCCGTCAGGGGCTCGTGCGGATCGCGTCCACCCCCGCGGATTTCGCCCGCGAGATCCGCGCCGCGGCCCGCGTGGGAGCGGAGGGCGTGCGTAAGCTGCGCCTCTTCGCGCGCGCCAACACGTGGGACGTTCGCGCCCGGCAGCTCGAGGGCTGGCTGACGCGCCCCGTGGAAGGGGCGAGAGAGGGTCGCGCTCGTGAGTGATCCCCGGCCGCGCCCTGTCGGCCCGGAGCTCGTCGTCTACGACTCCGCGCGGCGTCCGCCGCGATGGATCGAGGAGGCGGTGCAGCTCTGGCGATACCGCGGGCTCGTCCACGAGCTCATCATTCGGGACATCAAGGTCCGATACAAGCGATCGGTGCTCGGCATGGTCTGGACCATGCTGGCTCCCCTCCTGAATATGGTCGTGCTCACGCTGGTGTTCTCCGCGCTCCTGAAGAACGCCATCGAGAACTACCCGGTGTACTTCATGGCGGGGTCGATCTTCTGGACCTTCTTCGCGCAGACGACTTCCTCCGCGGCGTCGCAAACGATGGCGTCCAACGAGCTGGCCAAGCGAATGTTCATTCCGCGATCGGTCTTCATCGCCTCGGCCGTGGGGGGCGGGCTGGTCAACCTCGGCCTGTCCATAGTGCCCCTCGTCGCGATCCTGCTCGTCACGGGCTTTCCCCTGCATGCGACGTGGGCGTTCCTTCCGGTTTCGATCTTCATCGCGACCCTGTTCACCGCCGGCGTCTCGCTCATTCTCTTCACGGTCGCTTCCCGGTTCGCGGACATTCGCGAGATGTACCTCGTGCTCGTTCAGGTGTGGTTCTTCCTGACGCCGATCGTCTATCACCCGTCGATCGTGCCGTTCCGCTACCGCCTGGCGCTGTGGCTCAATCCCCTCTATTACCTGATCCAGGTCTTTCGCAAGCCGATCTACGACGGGGTGATCCCGTCGACCGCGCTGCTGGGAGGATCCTTCGCGCTCTCGGTCGCCGTTCTCGTGACGGGCTGGGTGTTCTTCTGCCACCGTTCCGACAACATGGCGTACTGGAGCTGAGCGCCCGAGGCGGGAGACGATGAGCGGGATCATCCGGCTGGAGGGAGTCACGATGCGCTATCGCGTCGCGCGCGAGCGCATCGTCTCGCTCAAGGAGTACACCATCCTGCGTCTCAAGCGCCACATCGTCTACGACGACTTCGTCGCGCTTCACGAGGTGGACCTGGAGATCGCGGCGGGCGAACGGGTCGGAGTCATCGGGCGAAACGGGGCCGGCAAGAGCACGCTGTTTCGGGTGATCTCCCGGGTGCTGCCGCCCTCCGCCGGCCGCGTGTACGTGGCGGGAAGAATCGCCCCGATCCTGGAGCTTGGCCTCGGGTTTCACGGCGAGCTGACGGGGCGGGAGAACGTGATGCTCCAGGGCGCTCTGCTCGGCTTCTCGCGAAGGGAGACCCGCCAGAGGCTGGAGCGCATCGTCGAGTGGGCCGAGCTCGACGAGTTCATCGACGCGCCGATCCGGACGTTCTCGACCGGAATGGCCGCCCGGCTGGCCTTCGCCGTCGCCACGGACGTCGACCCGGACATCCTCCTCGTCGACGAGGCCCTGGCCGTCGGCGACGAGAAGTTTCAGCGCAAGTGCCAGGAGCGCATGGCGGCGCTTCAAGCGAGGGGAAAGACCTTCCTGCTCGTGTCGCACTCCCTGAACCACATACGGGAGAACTGCGACCGCGTGATCTGGCTGCACCACGGCTCCATCGTGCGCGATGGAAAGGCGGAGGCGGTCACGCAGGCCTACCACGAGTGGTCCCTGGGCGAGACGGATCAGGTCTCTCCAGCCACCTAGGCCTTCGGCCTTTCGGGCAAAAAAAAACGGGCGCGGCGTGAGCCGCGCCCGTGATTGAGAGAGTCTTCTCTTACGGGAGAACCGGGAACCCGAACGCCTTCACGATGAAGACTGCCATCTGCTCGTTCGGGATCTGCTGATCGGGGCAGAACAGAGCCGGACTGACGCTGCATCCGGCCGTGATTCCGTCGTTGAAGAGCAGCTCGATCCAATCCGTGTAGGGGAACGCCGGGGTCGCCGGGCACGGCGCATCTCCGAAGATGCCCACGCAGGCCGGCGGGACGTAGCCGGAACCGCGGACGCCCTTCTCGATGAAGACCGCCATCTGTCCTCTCGGGATGCTCTGAGTCGGGCAGAAGGCGAGCGGATCACCCGTGGCCTGACAGCCGGCCGTGATGCCGTCGTTGTAGATACCCTGGATGTAGTCGGCGTTGTAGTCGTTGAACAACACGTCGCTGAAGATTCCGGTGTAGACCGGCGGCGGCGTGAACGCACCGTGGACGGACCGGAAGATGTAGCCCGCCATGTCGGCGCGGGTCACGAGACCCTGCGGACAGAAGAAGTTGAGCTCGCCCGGATGGCAACCCGGGTACGGCGATCCGGCCATGATCCCGGCGCCCGCCGCAGCGTAGATGAAGTTCTCGAAGATGTCCGTGCCGGGCGGCACATTGTCGAGCACGTCGAGGAAGCGAACCGTGAAGTTGAGCGGCACAGGAGTCACCGTGTACGGCGTGTTCGTCCCGATGGCGAGCTGCGCCTGACGCAGACCCGGCCTCAGGTCCGTGGAGTCGAAGGTCACCGCGACCGGAGTCGACCCGCCCGCCGGCACCGTGCCGTCGGTCGGATCCTCCGAGACCCAGGGGATCGAGTTGACGAAGGGGCACTCGGTGCCTTCGCCGGAGTCCACCACCAGGATCGGGTTGCCGCCCAGCTGGTCGACCAGCAAGAGGTGTCCGCTGCAGTCCATCTCAGCGCCGCCGGCGGCCGCAGAGTGAATCCCCGGCGGGCCGACGACAAAGCTGCCCAGGACCGCGTAATTGTTGCTCGGGTCCAGAACGTAAACGTCGTCCGTCGGACCGGAACCAAGATTCTGGTTGAAGACGAACAGGTGACCCGTGGAGCGGTTATAGGCGAGACCGGCGATGTTCAACCCGGTGTTGACCGAGTCGAGGATCACGCCGTTCGCGTCGAAGTGGTTGATCACGAAGTCGAAGAAGGATCCCGAGTAGTAGGTGTTCGAGTTCACGTTGTAGGCCAGACCGGTCTGACGCGATGGGAACGCCGGACAGATCGTGTTGCCCGTCAGCGCCTTGGCCGCCGGGTCGATCTCATAGATGCAGGTGATCGAACCGCCGAAGAAGTCGTTCGTGGCCTGCCAGAACATGCCGGTGATGTCGTTATAGGTCCCGTCGAGCGAGAGGAAGCCCAACCCCGACAGGTCGATGGTCGCACCCGTCTGGGTACCGTCCGCCAGGAATTGGTAATCCTTATTGTCGCCGGGGAAGCCGCTGTCGAGGTTGCTGACCCAGAAATCGTTCGCGCCCTTGTTGTAGATCATGCCGTACGGCAGGCCGCCCGGAGAGGCGAAGGTGGCTGAGTACGTGGCGAGCACGTCACCGGCGACCAGTGGCCGAGTGTTCTTCGGCGCGTCGGGCGACGGGGCCAGCCCCTCCGCACTCAGCTTGCCAGACTGGTAACCCCTCTTCGCGAAGTCCGGCGGAATGCGCGCCAGAGCCTCCTTGATCTTCTCGCGATCCGCAAACGGGCCGTGATGCACAAGCGGCGGCGCGGGAACGTTGAGCTCGCGGATGTGGAAGTCCGCATCGGCATTGCCCGTGTTGCTCAGGGTGAGTGTCTGCGTGTCGGTATCGCCGGGGTCGACCTTCGAGGTCATCGGACGCGGGCTCGCGTCGAGCCGGCCAGCCGCCAGGGAGAAGTCGAGGCGAATCGTGCTGTTCGGAACGACCGAGGTGCTCTTGTCCTGCAGCGTGTAGCCGGTGGCCGAGGCCTCGAAGGACTCCGGACCGCTCTCCGAGAACAGGATGTAGAGGCCGTCGTCCTGGTTCGGATCCTGCGGCGTCGCGAACGTCGTCGTCGAGCCGCCGGACGTCAGGTTCTCGACCGTCGCGCCGTTGATGCCCGCGGCGGTATTGCCGTCGCGGACATTGCCGACCACGAGACCGCCCGGATTCACCCCGCAGGTCGCCTGACCGAGCAGGACGTTGTCCACCGCCCACCACCACGCGAAGAAGGCGTTGTAGTTGTGGAAGCGAGCCATGACGCTGGGCTGCCCCGCGGCGAGCGCCGTGATGTCGATCGTGGTCTGTCTCGGACCGCGGGCGCTCGAGGACTGAGCCAGAACGTTGGACCAGGTGGTTCCGCCGTTCAAGGAGACGTCCACGTCGGCGTTGTCGAAGAGCCAATTGTAGTCCTGGTTGAAGCGGAGGACTGCGCTCGAGAATGTCGACATGTCGACTGCGGGAGTCCGCAGCTCGTTGTCGTCGGCAATGTTCCCGTCGCAGTTGCTATTGGACGCCGTGAACGATCCCGTCCCGCCCGTCGGGTTGGTGAAGAAACCGCAGGGGTCCGACGAGATGAACGACCACGGGTTGCCCTGATTCGTCACCAGCGTCCAGCCAGGCGGCAGGACTCCGGCGTCGAAGTTCTCGAAGACACCGTTAGTGACCTGGCTGTAGCCGGGCGCGTTGCATGTGAGCGCGTCCACGGTCAGGTCCCAGTTCTGGACGATGGGCGCCGTGGACAGCAACGGCAGCGAGCCGCCGCCGGGGTTGTAGCCCGGGCTCACCGCCGTGATTGCGAAGTTGTAGGTGATACCCGTGACCAGCGTGATGCTGTAGTAGCCGGTCACCGGGTCGGTGAAGATCGTGAAGGTGGGAGCGCCGGCCCCGGTGATCACGATCTTGGCGTAGAGCGGCCAGCCGCCGCCCGAGCCGTCCCTCACGACGCCATTGACCAGAACCGACGGCGCCGGAGAGAGTGTGAAGTTCTGGATCGTGTCACCGCCGTCGGTGACCGGAACGCCGCTCGCCGAGCCCGGCAGGAAGCCGTACTTCGTGACGAGCATGTTGTACGTGCCGACCGGTAGCACCATGAGGTAGTGACCGGTCACGTCCGTCTGCGTGCTCGCCAGACCGGCCGATACCGTCGCGCCCTGGATCCCGTTCGTTCCGTCGTCGACGATCCCTTCCAGAGTGCCCGTGGGCCCCTGGGTGCAGCTCGGGAACTTGAAGGAACCGATCCGGGTGGCCCAGTCACCGGCTCCGTACATGGTCGTGTACCAGAAGGTGCACTGATCCACCGGGTCGACGACCATCATCGAGTAGTCGCCCCAGCGGAAGCCGCCGAAGGGCTGAGTGCTGTCGAAGAAAGTGCCTTCTCCCTGCCCCATCGTCCCGACGGGATCCGAGGCGAGACGGCCCGTGTAGTGGACCGAGGGATCGGTGACGATGCCGCCGCCGCCGCTCGAGGCGCTGAAGCCTACGGCGATGTCGCCCGAGATGTCCTGCGCGATTGAGCCCATCCAGCGATACGTGCCGTCGCAAGGCCCATAGGTCCCCTCCTGGTAGAGGGAAGGAGGTCCGTTGACGGCGATTCCCCGCACCTCATGCCAGCGAAAGCCGCCCTGCTCGCCCGCGCTGCAGATCCCGCCGACGTTGACGTCGTGGTAGAAGACCAGCGAGTCGTGGTCGGAGAAGAGACGATAGTCGGCGCGATAGAGCAGTCCGCTCTGGCCGAATCCGCCAATGACTTCCAGGTTGCCGCCGCCCACTTGAGGCGCGCCGGTCAAGCTGTTGTCGAAGTCGGCGGTCGGAACGTCGGGAAGCTGCGTCAGGGTGGAGTTGAGCGGGTTCGCAAAGTCTACGTTGGTCTGGAAAAGGTGAACGACGGAGGTGGGGTTGCCATCGGTCCCCGGGCTCCCGATGCCTACGTAGGTCTCGAGAGATCCGCTGGCCGGCACGGAGGGGCCGCGCAGGTCCGCCGGCAGCAACCCATCCATCGTGGGAATCAACGCGCCGACATCGAAGATCTGGGCCGTGCCGCCGGTGCCGGCGAGAAGCGCGGCGCGGTCGAGGGCCATGATCGTCATGCCGGTAAAGGAGAAGCCACCCGCGAAATTGCGAGCCGTAACGTAATAACCGTTGTTGGCGGCATCGGGCCAGAGACCCCAATGCGGGTAGTCGTTGATGTCCGTGTTGCTGTAGAAGAAGTCGTACTGGAAGTAAGCGCCCGTCGCATCGCTCGTCTGAGAGACGGCCACGCACAGGTCGAAGGACGTTCCCTGATAGGAGAGTTGGGCAACGACCCACTTGCTGGCGAACTGGTCCCAGCGGACCAGGACGTCGCCGCCGTTGTTGGGTGCGTCGCAATTCCCGCCCAGGCCGGACCAGAAGGCGCTGCCTTCGAAGGGTCCTCCCCCGGGCAGAAGATTGCCGCTCTTGTCGAGAACCTCCCAGGAGAGGTTCACCCACTGGAGGATCTGGCTGGCGCTGACGTCCATCGTCGTGTCGGCCGGTTGCACGCCATCCACGTCGGCGAGGCCGTCGAAGCTGGGTCCGCTCGGAATCGCCCGCGAGCCCACCCTCGTCTGCACCAGAGGATCGTGCGGCGCCTGCGCGCTGGGCTGCCCCAAGGCTCCGTGTGACTTCATCTCGATCTCGCGCAGATTATTGGGATCGTGCGCGACCGGCGAGATCGGTCTCATCTCACGCATTGGTCTCGACACACCAACTCGCAACACGGGAGACGTCCTCGGTTTGACGACCTTGCCCGCTGTTTGCTCCGCGCCGAGAAGCGCACCCGAGGTCAGAAGCACCGCAGCAATCGAGACGACGAAGGCGGAGAGCCTTTTCGCCGAGTTCCGGTACATGCCGTTCCTCCGTTCGGTTAATTAAAGAATCTGGGAATTCGAGGGGAACTAGATCATCGGCCAAGCTCAGGTGCAACAAGAAACTGGTTTGGGGGAAAGCAGCATCTCGTCTCTTGCACAAGAACTTGTGCAAGTCCGACTCGGCGGCGACTCTACGAAAAAGTGGATCGGCTCCGGTCGACGATCGACGATCGACCCGGGGCTTACGGGAGCGGCAAGTTGAACGTCTTGGTCAGGAAAACGGCCATCTCCGCTCGGCTGACCGACCGGTCCGGACAGTAGTCGGGGACGCTGTCGCACCCGGCCGTGATTCCCCGGGCCGCCAGGTCCTCGATCCAGTCCGCCGCGAAGTCTCCGGGGTGGACGTCGGCGAACACGACCCCCTGTGCCGGCGGCGGCACGTAGGCCGATCCCTGGCTCGTCTTGAGCAGAAACACGGCCATCTCCGCGCGCGTCACGCCCCGGTCGGGGCAATACAGCCCTCCGCCGCACCCGCCGGTGATGCTCCGGGTGGCCAGGTCCTCGATCCAGTCCGCCGCGAAGTCCCCCGGGTGGACGTCCGCGAACACCAGGCCGGTCGCCGGCGGCGGGACATAGGCCGATCCGAGGCTCGCCTTGAGGAGGAAGACCGCCATCTGCGCGCGCGTGGTCGGGTCGTTGGGACAGAAGAGCCGGGGCGCGCAGCCCGCCGTCACGTTCGCGTTGAAGATGGCCTGTATGTAGATGGAGGCGAAGTCCGTGGTGGAAACGTCGAGGAACGTGGGGTTGATCGACAGCGTCTTGGCCGTGGAGAGCCCGCCTCCCGGAGGGGGCGTGAAGACTTGGACGGAGGCCGAGCCCGCGGTCGCGATGTCCGCCGCCGGAATCGCCGCCGTGAGAACGTTGGCGCTCACGAACGTCGTCGTACGATCCGACCCGTTCCAGCGCACGACCGAGCCGTCCACGAAGCCCGATCCGTTCACCGTGAGCGTGAAGCCGGGGTCTCCGGCGATCACCGACGCCGGCGAGAGGCTCGTAATCATCGGGAACGCGTTGTCGACGGGGTCGAGGCGATAGAGCGAGCCGCTCAGATCGACGACGTAGACCTCGCCCGCCTCGTCTTCCCCGAAGCTCGAGATGGGAAATCCGGCGTTGATCAGCTCCTGCGCCGACCAGGTGTTTCCGGACTGCGTGGCGGCCCAGACCTGGTCCAGGCAGTTGTCGCCATACAAGTAGATTCCCGCCAGACCCGGGATCGCCGTTCCGCGGTACCGGATGCCGCCGATGATCGCGCACCAGCCGTCAGTGTGGGCCTCCTCGAGGATCGGCAGGGTCAGGGAGCCGTCGTTGCAGCCGGTCAAGGGGTTGTAGCAGTGGAAGCCCTCCATCAGACGCCAGCCGTAGTTTTCGCCTCCGGCGCTCGCCGCCGCCTGGAAGTCGACCTCCTCGTAGAGATTCTGGCCGACGTCGCCGATGAGCAGGTCGTTCGTCACGCGGTCGAAGCTGAAGCGGAAGGGGTTGCGCAGGCCGTAGGCCCAGATCTCGTCGCAGCCCGCGACGCCCACGAAGGGGTTGGAGGCGGGGATGGCGTATGGCATGGCCCCGGTCTGCCCGCACGGAACGGCGCCCGTTCCATCGACGTTGAGTCGCAGCATCTTGCCGAGCAGGACGTTGAGGTTCTGCGCGTTGTTGGGTGGGTCGCCGCCGGATCCGCCGTCGCCCGTCCCCATGTAGAGGTAGCCGTCGCCCTTGCTGAAGTAGAGCTGCCCCCCGTAGTGGTTCGTGTTGACCGGGTGCGGAATGACCAGGAGAATCTGGGCCGAGTTCGGATCGGCCACGTCCGGGTTGGCGGAAACGTGGTACCGGGCCAGGGTGATGTCGCCCGGACTCGTGAGATTGTTCGAGTAGTAGACGTAGAAGAACCCGTTGCTCGCGTAGTTCGGGTGGAACGCCACCGATAGGAGTCCCTCTTCTCCGCAACACGTGATGAGCGAATGAATGTCCAGGAAGGGCGTCGACAGCAAAGCGTTGTTCTTGAAGATCCGGACCGTTCCGGTCTGCTCCACGACGAACACGCGTCCCGATCCGTCTCCGGCGTTGGTGACGTGGACGGGCGAGCTCAACGCGCCGGGAATCTGCGTCAGCACGACCCCCGGCAGGGCCGCGGGAACGGACGCCGCCGAGTCGGCCCACGCCGCCGGGGGGAGAATCGCGAGGAGGAACGCTCCCACCACGAGACCGAACGTGCGGCGGAGACCTCGGGCGGAGCCCACGTGGAGGACCATCGCCTGGATTCTAGAGCAGCGACTCGCGACGGAGCCGAAATTCGGCCTCATTTCATCGGATCTTAGGGTGACAGCGGTCACAGGCCTCGGAGGGTGGGGTAGGTAAATGGAGTCACTCCTGCTCTTTGGGAACGTCAGTCAGCCACCCTACTGCAACAACCTCTTTCCGCCGGTGCGCGCGTTTCAACAGGCATTCCGGACGGTTGTTGTCGAGCCGCAACGGTTTGCAGGATTCGTGCCGACCGGGGGCCTGCGACCCACGTTCATTCCGGACGCGGCGGTCATCGAAAATACGGACCCTCCTCCCGAGGTGGTCGTCTGTCTCGGCGGGGCGATCCACTTTTCCCGCCAGGCCTTGCGAGCATTCTCCAGACAAACGGTGCTGGCCGGATTCGCGCTCTCGGATCCCTACGGCCTGCCCGCATCGATGCAGATCGCGCCCCAGTTCGACCTGTTCTACACGCAGGATCCCCAGACGCTTTCGGACTACGGATCTCTCGACATCCGCGCCCGGCGATGCGATCCCGCGACCGACCCGCAGCTCTACCGGCCGACGCGGACCGCGGTCGAGGCGGACGTTCTCTACTACGGGAAGTGGACGCCTTACCGCGACGCTCTTCTGCTCGCGCTGTCTCCCCACGCGCGCCTCCGCGTCCACGCCTACGCCGGCGAGACCCGATGGAGCGTCCCGACGCTTCCTCCGCTCGATACCCCGGAGCTGCTGTGTGCCGCCCTGAACGGCACCCGGCTGGCGCTGGAGACCGCGCTTCTCGACGACGCGGAGGGCAAGTATCGCGGCGCTTTCCGGATCACGCCCCGTCCCTTCTTCGCGGCATCGTGCGGCGTGCCGTCCCTCGTGGAGTCCTTTCCGGGCTTGAACGAATTCTTCGAGCCCGGAGTCGAGATCGGGACGTTCGACTGCCCCGACGCCCTGGTCGAACAGACGCGGAGGCTCCTCGCGGACGAGGCCGCGCGGAGCGCGATGGGCCGCCGCGCGAGACAGCGCGCCCTCCGGGATCACACCTGGGAGCGGCGTCTGGAGGCGTTCGTGCTCGACGTGCGGCAGTGGCGCTCGGAGCCACACCCGCGCCAGTCGCGCTGAAATCTCGGGACCGCCATCCCGCGCCGAGTGACTCGATCGCGGCTATTCGTTCGCCGCGGTGACGTCTGAAAACGAGTGGTCGAGCCGGCTCGTTACCCCATGCACTTGTGAAGCCGCGCTTTCTGGCCCAGCGAGAGAGTAAAGGGGCCGACCGCCTGTTGGCGGTCGATGAGAAGGGTCTTGAGAGTCATGGTCTTGCCGTCCGTCGTACCGAAGAAGCGCGCCGGATGCTCTTTGCCCTCCTTCTCGCGCTCCTGCCCTCCGAACTTCTCTTCGACGGATCCGACGACGACCGTCCCCATCAAGTCAAAGCGTCCCTTGTCGTCCACGAGAAATGGTCCGGTGATCTTGCCGCGCGCGCAGTCGTACTCTATTTCGCCAGCCGTTTTCGTCAGGGTCAGGGCCACGTGGGGACCGCCCCAGTTGCCCAACAGTCCGCGGCCGGGGTCTCGACCCGAGGCGCATGATGCGGCCGAGGCGAGAAGCCCGAGAGCGCAGACCGATGCGAGGCCCAGCCGGAACCGAGAAGCTCTGACGAAATTCAACAAGATGATCATCGGCGGGGATTCTCCATCGTTTGCGCCCGATCGGCAAGCCCGTCGCCTCCGCTCCGCTCCGGCTCCCGCAACGCGAGTCGCTTCGCTCGCCCGGACTCGCGAAACTTGGTCGCGTTGCGAACCGATGGACCATTCTGGCGAGTGTTCGCACTCGACATCGCCAAAGCGCAGCTCGCTCGAGGCTGCCTCTGTAGTTCGCATCGCGAATAGTCACCCGACGAAGGAGGGTGGAGGTTCGCGATGCGGGAGCCCGCAGCGATCGCGCAGCAGCGCGACGCGCGAGGAGCGACGTGCGTTTGGCTGGGAGGCAGGGACTCGAACCCCGATTCACTGGTCCAGAGCCAGTTGTCCTACCATTGAACGACCTCCCAGTCGCTTAACGGGACGCGGATTATTCCGGATGCGGCCCCTCCGGTCAAATCTCGACCGGCTCGCGCGGTAGGATGCGCGCCGGAGCTTTCGACGATGGTGATGGACACGGAAGGTCTCGCCTCGAGGTCCTGCGTCCCCTGCCGGGGGGGAATCGACCCCCTGGCGGAATCGCAGGCGCGCCGCCTCCTCGAAAAGACGCCCGGCTGGGCGCTGGCGGAGCAGGGCAAGCGCCTGGAGCGGAGCTTCGAGTTCCGCGATTTCGTGGAGGCGATGAAGTTCGTCAACCGGGTGGCCGAGCTGGCGGAGCAAGAGGGGCACCATCCCGACATCGCGATCCACTGGAACCGAGTCACCCTGATCCTATGGACCCACAAGATCGGCGGCCTCCACGAGAACGACTTCATCCTTGCGGCGAAGATCCACCGCCTGCTCGAAGAGGCGTCGGGGGCGGGGGTTTCCGGGTAACGACCACGCGATCCGTTTGGCTTCGCGCGGCATCGTTGATCGCGGCTCTCTGGGGCGCGCTCGGCTCGATCGGCTCGGGCGCTCCGCGGCCGGAGGCGAGGAAGGCCGGGAGGATCGGGACGCGCCGTCGAGTCCGAGCCCGATCGGAGCCGCCCGAGTGGCCGGTCGACGGCCGGCTCAAGTCCGCTCGCGGTTACTGAGCCGGAGAGCTTCGTTGCGTTTCGTCTCCCTCGAATTCTCCGAACCGCGCGGGCATGGAACCGAATCTTCCCGCCTGCAGCGCCTTGAGGACTTCGACGACATCTACGAGGCGTTCCTCGGGCTGCACGAGCGCGTTCGCGCGGAAGGGACGACGGTCCTCGAAACACATCCGTAGGACGGCCTCGCGGCCGCTCGCCTAGCTCTTCTTGCCCGGCAGCACCGTCAGGACGAGCCCTATGACCGCGACGCCCACGAAGATCCAGCGGCCCGTCTCCCACGCGTCCTTCTTGGCGCGCTCGCTGGAGGAGAACACGGCCTTGAGCGACCCCTGAACCGAGTCGTAGCCGCTGCGCTGGCTCGAGGCGATGAGGAAGCCCGCGAGCCCGACGACCAGGAGCAGGATGCCAATGCGTCGCATGTTTCCCCCCATTTCAGTATCTGGGCAGTGAGGGATCGATCCGTTCCGCCCACTTGTTGATGCCGCCGGCGAGGTTTCTCGCCCGGTCGAATCCCATCGTGTGAAGGAACTGGACCGCGCTCCCGCTGCGGCCCCCGGTCCGGCAGTAGACGACGATGTCCTTCTCCCGCGAGAGCTTTTCGAGGCTGGAGGGAAGCGTCGAGAGCGGAATCTTCACCGAAGCCGGTAGATCCGAGATCGCCCACTCCCGCTCTTCGCGCACGTCGACTAAGAGAAACTCCTCGCCGCGCGCGCGCATGTCGCGGAGCTCCTCGACGGTCACTTCCGGGACTTCGGAATGCACTGCGGGCGACGATACCAGAGAGGTACCGCAGAACGCCTCGTAGTCGATCAGCTGCGTGATCGTGGGACGGGTTCCGCAGACGGCGCAGCCGGCGTCCTTTCGAACCTTCATCTCCCGGAAGCGCATCGCGAGGGAATCGACCAGGAGCAGCCGTCCGATCAGAGGCTCGCCGATCTGGAGAATGAGTTTGATCGTCTCCGTCGCCTGCAGCAGGCCGAGCAGCCCGGGCAGGATTCCCAGCACGCCGGCCTCCGCGCAGGAGGGGACGAGATCTGGGGGCGGAGGAGCGGCGTAGAGGCAGCGATAGCAGGGGCCCCTCGGCGCCCAGAACACCGACGCCTGTCCCTCGAAGCGGTAGACGGACGCGTAGACGTTTGGGCGCCCCGTGAGAACGCACGCGTCGTTAACGAGATAGCGCGTCGGGAAGTTGTCGGTGCCGTCCGCGACGACGTCGAACGCGCGCACGATCTCGAGAGCGTTCCCGGACGTCAGCCTCTCCGGATACGTCTCGACCTTCAGGTGGGGGTTGACCTCGAGCAGACGCTCCTCCGCGGCTTCGAGCTTGGGGCGCCCGACGTCTCGCGATCCGAAGAGGATCTGGCGATGCAGGTTGGATTCGTCGACGCGGTCGAAGTCGACCAGCCCGAGCGTCCCCACGCCGGCCGCGGCCAGGTACAACGCCAGCGGCGATCCGAGACCGCCGGCCCCCACCGCGAGCACGCGAGCGGCCTTGAGCCTCCGCTGCCCCTCGACCCCGACCTCGGGCAGGATCAGGTGGCGGGCATACCGGCGGATCTCCTCGGAAGAGAGCGCGGGCGCTTCGGTCGTCTCCGGGACGTGAGTGGCCAAGCAACCATTCTACGTTCGGGCTCTGATAAATTCGCCCCCGCGGGAGGTCACCTTGGTTCCTGAGTTTCACAACGAGCCCATGTCGGATTTCTCGACCGAGGCGCAGCGCAACGGGTTTCGCGCCGCCCTCGAGAGGGTCCAGAAGCGCCTTCCATTGGAGGGCAAGAATCGCATCGGCGGCAAGCGCTTGTCGGCCGCCCGGCACTTCACGTCCGTGAATCCCTGCGACTTCCGGCAGGTGATCGGCCGGTTCCCGGAGGGCACCGCGGCCGATGCGGGCAGGGCCGTTGCCAACGCGACCCGGGCCTTCGAGTCCTGGAGCCAGGTCCGCCCCGGGGAGCGCTCCGCGCTGATCCTCCGGATCGCGGCGATCCTGCGGAAGCGCAAGCACGAGTTCTCCGCGATGATGGTGCTCGAGGAGTCCAAGTCTTGGGCCGAGGCGGACGGGGACACGGCCGAGGCCATCGACTTCTGCGAGTTCTACGCGCGGGAGATGGAGCGCCTCGCCGAGCCGCAACCCCTGACCCCCTACCCCGGCGAGAAGAACGAGCTCGAACACATCCCACTCGGCGTGTGCGTCGTGATCCCGCCGTGGAATTTCCCGCTGGCGATCCTCTGCGGCATGACGACGGCCGCGATGGTCGCGGGGAACACGGTGGTCCTGAAGCCGTCGTCCGACGCCGCGGGCATCGCCACGATGTTCCTCGAGGCGTGCGAGGAGGCGGGCACGCCCCCGGGGGTACTGAACTTCCTGACGGGCGGAGGCGCGACCGTCGGCAACGCGCTCGTGGAGGATCCGCGAACCCGCATGATCGCCTTCACGGGCTCGCGCGAGGTCGGAATCCAGATCAGCGAGAAGGCCGGGCGGGTGGCGCCCGGGCAGCTGTGGATCAAGCGCGCGATCCTCGAGATGGGCGGAAAAGACTTCATCCTCGTCGATGAGACGGCCGATATCGAGGACGCCGCAAACGGCATCGTGTCGGCGGCGTTCGGCTTCCAGGGGCAGAAGTGCTCCGCCTGCTCGCGCCTGATCGTTCATGCGAAGGTCCACGACGCCCTGCTCGAGAAGGTGGTCGCGAAGACCCGGGCCCTGTCCGTCGGCGACGTCCGCGATCCGCGCAACACGGTCGGCGCCGTCATCAACGCCGGCGCCCAGAAGAGGATCCTCGAATACGTGTCGATCGGCCGCAGGGAGGGCCGGATCGTCGCGGGAGGAAAGGCCGGGCTGAAGGAGGGGTACTTCGTGATGCCGACGATTGTCGACGGCGTCCGGCCGTCCGCGCGGCTGGCGCGGGAGGAGATCTTCGGCCCGGTCCTGGCCGTGCTGAAGGTCAAGAATTTCGAGGAGGGCCTCGCGGTCGCCAACGACTCCGAGTACGGGCTCACGGGGTCGCTCTATTCCCGAGAGCGAGATAGGCTCGCCCGCGGAAAGCGGGAGCTCTTCGTCGGCAACCTTTACCTGAACCGGAAGTGCACCGGAGCGCTCGTGGGCGTCCACCCGTTCGGCGGCTTCAAGATGTCGGGCACGGACTCCAAGGCCGGCGGCCGGGAGTACCTCTATCTCTTCACCCAGCAGAAGGCGATCTCGGAGAAGCTCTAGAGAAAGGGAGGAGACAATGTTCGGTCACCCGCTGCTCTGGCTCCTCGTCACCGTCCTCGACGTCGTCGCGATCGTCTCGATCCTGAAGAGCGGCGCCGACAGTGGAACGAAGCTCCTCTGGATCGTCCTCGTGATCCTGTTGCCCGTGCTCGGCATGATCCTGTACTTCCTGATGGGCCCGGGCCGCCGGACCGTCGCTTAGGGAGAGCGGGGCCGGTGACCGACAGCTCCTTTCCGAGTCCCGCCCGGCGCTTCGCCGGCGTGGGGTTTTCCGAGATCGTCGTCGTTCGCAACCGCGTGATGGAGCTTCTCGCGGCCGGCCAGAAGGTCTGGCGCTTCGAGGGCGGCGAGCCGTGGATGCAGACGCCCGACCCCGTGAAGGCCGCGATGGGCGAGGCCCTGGCTCGGGGCGAGACGCGCTACGCCCCCTCCTCGGGAATCCCGGAGCTGCGGCGCGCGATCCTCGACAAGGTCCGCAGCCGCAACGCGATACCGGCGGACGACGAGAGCGCCATCGTGGTGAACGGGGGCATGCAGGGGCTTCTCGCGGCGTTCGCGACGCTGCTCGACCGGGGCGACGAGGTCCTCATGTTCTCGCCCTACTGGACGCCGGTGATGGACCTGATCGCGTACCACGAGTGCGGCGCCCTTCTCGTGCCGACGGAGCCGGCGCGGCGCGAGGGGCTGACGGCGGCGCTGTCGAAGAGGCTCACCCCGCGCACTCGGGTCCTGTACTGGAACTCGCCCAACAATCCGACCGGCGACGTCTTCTCGCGCGCCGAGGTCGAGGAGGTCGCGGCCTTCGCCCGGGACCGGGGCCTCGCGGTGGTCTCGGACGAGGCCTACGAAGACCTCGTCTACGAGGGCGACTCCCCCGTCGCGATCGCGTCTCTCCCGGGAATGTACGAGCGCACGATTACCGTCTTCACCCTCTCGAAGAGCTACTCGATGACGGGGTGGCGGATCGGCTACGTCGTCGCGCCCCCCCGGTATCAGTCCCCCATCCAGACCGTAGTCCTCTACACGACCAACGGCGTCTCGACTCCGACGCAGTGGGCTGCGCTCGAGGCCATCCGTCGGGGCACCGAGTTCGCCGCGCAATGGAAGCCGGGGTACCGCGCGCGCCGTGACCGCCTGGTCGCCGGCCTTCGCTCCGCGGGCTTCGCGCTCGAGGCCCCGCGGGCGGCGCTCTATCTCTTCCCGCGCTACCCGAGCTGGCTCGGCGAGGACTCGCGGGCGGCGGCGCGCACGCTCCTGGACGGCGCGCGAATCGCCACCGTGCCCGGCGTCGTCTTCGGGCCCGAAGGAGAGGGGCACTTGAGGTTCTCGTTCTCCGTGTCCGAGGAGATGATCGCGGGCGGAGTCGACGCCCTCACGGCGTTCGCGACCCAGACGGCCGGCGCGCCAAAGTAGCTCGCGCCTGCCCGGCGTCGCGCTAACGCCGGTACGCCTCGGGGCGCCGGTCGGAGAGCGCGGGAAACTTCGCGCGCGTGTCCCGGACGACCCCCGGATCGACGTCGCAGAGCAGGACAGCCTCTGAATCGCCGCCCTCCGCGAGCACCTCGCCCCACGGCGAGATGACGGCCGACTCGCCCGCGTATCGAAGCCCGCCTCCCTCGCCGGCGCGGTTCACGCCCGCGACGTAGCAGAGGTTCTCGATCGCACGCGCGCGCAGCAGGGTCCGCCACGCGTCCCGCCGCCCATCCGGCCAGTTGGCGACGATCGCGAAGAGGTCCGTCTCCGACGCCGCGAGGCGGAAGGGCTCGGGAAACCGCAGGTCGTAGCAGACGAAGGGAGTCACGCGGACTCCCTCGACGTCGACGGTCACGATCCGGTCGCCCGCCGCGTACACGCGGTGCTCGCCTCCGTAGGTGAACGGGTGGATCTTCGCGTAGCGCGTCACGGAAGCATCCGGCGCGGCGAGCACGGCCATGTTGCGCGGTCGCGGGTCTCCCGCCTCGGGCAGGCTCGCGAGTATCCACATCGACAACTGCCGCGCCGTTTCCCGGAGGAAGGTCTCGGAGGGGCCGCCGCGCGGCTGCGCGATCCGGTCCGAGTCCATGGAGAAGCCGGTGCAGAACATCTCGGGCAGGAGCGCCAGGCGAGCGCCCCCGCGGCGGGCTTCCTCGAGGCGGAGCCGCGCGCGCCGGTGGTTCTCCGCAACGTCCTCCCACGCGAGATCCATCTGCACCAGCGCTATCCGCACAGCTTCTCCAGGCGCTCGACCGCGGCCTCCAGGGTCTCCCGCTTCTTGCAGAACGCGAAGCGCACGTACCACCGGCCCTGCTCGACGCGGTCGTAGAAGACGCTGGGCGGGATCGCCGCCACTCCGACCTTCTCGATGAGGTGCCGGACGAACTCCCGGTCGTCGTGAAATCCGAAGGGGCGAAAGTCCGCGCAGATGAAGTACGCGCCCGCCGGCTGCATCACCTCGAATCCCACGCGGCGCAGCGCGGCCACCAGGAAATCGCGCCGCTCCCGGTAATCCGCGAGGAGGGTGCCGAAATAGTCCGCTCCCGCCTCCGCGAGCGCGACCGCGGCTCCGTGCTGCAGCGGGGTCGCGGTGGCGAAGGTGATGAACTGGTGCGCGGCGCGCACGGCGCTCGTC
Organism: Thermoanaerobaculia bacterium; assembly: GCA_038224325.1. Taxonomy (GTDB): domain Bacteria; phylum Acidobacteriota; class Thermoanaerobaculia; order UBA5066; family Gp7-AA6; genus DAHUXD01. The sequence continues at coordinate 18,571 of JBBRFL010000047.1, forward strand.
AGCTCGGGAGGCGCCGCCGCCCAGCCGATCTTCCAGCCCGTCAGCGAGAAGGTCTTCCCGAACGAGGAGATCGTGATCGTGCGCTCGCGCATCCCGGGAAGGCTCGCCATCGGCACGTGCCTCCCCTCGTAGACCAGGTGCTCGTACACCTCGTCCGTGATGCACAGGACGTCGCGCTCGCGGCAGAGCCCCGCGAGAAACTCCAGCTCCTCGGGAGAGAACACCTTGCCGGTGGGATTGTGCGGGGAGTTGACGAGGATCGCGCGCGTGCGCTCCCCGAACGCCGCCCGCACCTCGTCGCGATCGAATTCCCAGCCGGGCCCGTACAGGGTCACCACGCGGGGAACGGCTCCCGCCATGCGCACGCTCGCCTTGTAGGAGTCGTAGTAGGGCTCGAAGAGCACGACCTCGTCTCCCGCTTCGCAGGTCCCCTGGATGGCAGCGAAGATCGCCTCGGTCGCTCCCGAGGTCACCGTAATCTCGGTGTCGGGCGCGTAGTCGAGCCCCCAATCGAGGCGGTATCTGGCGGAGAGGGCGGCGTGCAGCTCGGGGACGCCGCTCATCCGCGCGTACTGCCCGAGCCCGCCGCGGATCGCCGCGATCGCGGCGTCCTTCGCCAGCGCCGGCCCGTCGAAATCCGGGAAGCCCTGCGCGAGGTTTATCGCGCGATGATCGTCGGCGAGCCGCGTCATCTCCGTGAAAATCGTCGTGCCGAAGCCGTCGAGCCGTCGGGAGAGAGCGGGGCGCACCCACGGATGATAACGGCCCTGAGATCACAAAGGCCCGGCTGATATCCTCCCGCGCCATGCATCCGAGGAAATTGCACCACCCCATCGCGATCATCGGGTCGGGCCCCGCCGGCTGGACCGCGGCGCTCTACGCCTCGCGGGCCGAGCTGTCGCCCGTCGTCTTCGAGGGCCCGCAGCCCGGCGGACAGCTCACGATCACGACCGAGGTGGAGAACTACCCGGGATTTCGCGACGGGATCCAGGGGCCGGAGCTCATGGAGATCTTCCGCGAGCAGGCGAAGCGCTTCGGCACGGAAGTCGTCCTCGACACCGTGACGGACGTCGACTTCACGGCGCATCCGTTCCACCTGACGCTCGACGGCGGCGGCGCTCGGACGGCCGACGCGGTCATCGTCGCCTCCGGCGCCTCGGCCAAGCTGCTCGGCCTCGAGTCCGAGACGCGGCTCATGGGACACGGCGTGTCGGCCTGCGCCACCTGCGACGGCTTCTTCTTCAAGGGCAAGGAGGTCGTGGTGGTGGGCGGCGGCGACACGGCCATGGAAGAGGCCACTTTCCTGACGAAGTTCGCGCCCCGCGTCACCATCGTGCACCGCCGCGAGGAATTCCGCGCCTCGAAGATCATGCTGGACCGGGCGCGCCAGAACCCGAAGATCGGCTGGAAGCTCAACTCCGCCGTCGAAGAGATCCTCGGGACCGCGGGAGCCGTGACGGGCGTGACCCTCCAGGACACGGTGACCAAGGAGCGTTCGGAGCTTCCCGCGCAGGGCGTCTTCATCGCCATCGGCCACTCCCCCAACACGGCCCTCTTCCGCGGGAAGCTCGACATGAACGAGGTCGGCTACCTCGAGGTCCGGCATCCGACGACCTACACCTCGGTGGAGGGGGTCTTCGCGGCCGGCGACGTCGCGGATCCCACCTATCGCCAGGCCGTGTCCGCCGCCGGCGAGGGCTGTAAGGCCGCCATCGACGCGGAGCGCTGGCTCGCCGCGCAGGGGATTCATGGATGAATCGGAGGAGGGCCCCCGAGGGGCCCGATTCCTCCCCATCCTCCTCTACGTCCTCGGCTTCATGGGCGCGCTCGCCCTCCTGGCGGTAGCGGCCGCGTGGCTCCTGAGGCGTCTCTGAAAAACCCGCCCCCTCCGGACTCGTACCAACCCGTGCGCGCATGCTGAAGTACTGGAGCGGACTGCGGGGCCTTCCCCGCCCGGTGTGGGTCGTGTTCGCGTCGACCCTCATCAACCGCTCGGGATCGATGGTGCTCTCGTTCCTGATCCTCTACCTGACCCGGGAGCGGGGCTTCTCGGCGGAGCAGGCCGGATTCGTCCTCTTCCTCTACGGGGTCGGGGCCATCGTGTCGGGACCGTTCGCGGGACGCCTGGCGGACCGCTGGGGGGTCGTTCCGCTCATGCGCGCCTCGCTCTTCCTCTCGGGCGGCATGCTCCTGATCTACCCCCTGGCTCACTCGATTCCCGCGGTCGTGGCCTGCACGGTCGCCCTGGCGATGCTGACCGAGGCCTTTCGGCCGGCCGCCATGGCCTTCTTCGGCACCGCGGTCGAGCCGGCGCGGCGCAAGTCGGCGTTCGCGGTTTATCGGCTCGCGATCAACCTCGGGATGGCGGTCGGCCCCGCCGTGGGCGGAATCCTCGCCACCATCTCCTTCCGATACCTGTTCCTGGCGGACGGGCTGACGTCCCTGGCCGCGGGCGCCGTCCTGGCCGTCGTGGCGCTGCCCCGTCCCGCCCGCAGCCCGGGTGTGCCGACCGAGGGGCTCTCGACCACGACCCGTCTCCGGCTGTCGACCGCGGCGCACGCCGATCCGCGCTTCCTCTTCTTCCTGGCGTGCGTGCTGCCGGTCACGGTCGTGTTCTTCCAGCACATCTCCTCGATGCCGCTGTTCGTCGTGCGCGACCTCGGGCTGTCGGCCGCGACCTTCGGCATCCTGTTCTCGCTCAACTGCCTTTTGATCGTCGTCTTCGAGGTTCCGCTCAACGCTGCGACGGCCCACTGGCCGCACCGGCGGACGCTGGCGCTCGGCGCGGTGCTGTCGGGCGCCGGATTCGGCGCGATGGCGCTCGCGCACGGATTCGCGACGCTCGCGGTGACCGTGGTGATCTGGACGTTCGGCGAGATGCTCTTCTTCCCGGCGTCGGCGGCGTACGCGACCGACGCGGCGCCCGAGCACCGGCGGGGCGAGTACAGCGGCCTCTACACGATGGTGTTCTCGGTGGCGTTCGCGATCGGCCCCTGGGCGGGAACGGTCGTCCTCGAGCGGCTCGGGGCGAAAATCCTCTGGGGAAGCACCTTCGTGCTGGGCCTGATCGCGGCGGCGATGTTCCTTCGCCTGCCCGAGCCCCGGATTCACCACGAGCTCGCCGAGCAGACGCTCCCGGACGCGGCGGGCCCGTCCGAGATCTGAGGTTTCAGACCCCCCCGGCTCAGAATACAATGGCGGTTTGAAGTCTGGAGACCCGGTGATCGAAACAACCTTATCCAAGGCCGATCGGCCTTCCCCGGCGCCGGCGGCGCGCGCGAAGAGGATCTTCCTCGTCCACGTGCGGGACCCCCAGTTCTACGCGATTCCCGGCAAGGTGCGCGGGAAGAACGGGCGTCTCCAGGTGATGGGGTTTCCGCCCATCGGGATCATGTCGCTGTCCTCCGTGCTCAAGCGCGCGGGGCACGAGGTCCGGCTGTTCGACCAGGCCAACCCCGACACCCCCAACGACGTCATCGTCGCGGAGGTCCTGAGGGAGAAGCCCGACCTGGTGGGACTGAGCTTCCTCTCGACGACGAGCTACCCCTACGCGAAGATCCTCGCCCGGGAGCTCCGCGCGGCGGCCCCGGACGTCAAGCTCGCGTTCGGCGGCGTGTTCGCCACGCTCAACGCGGAGCACGTCAAGAAGCAGGTCCCGGAGGTCGACTTCGTGTGCCGCGGTGACGGCGAGCAGCTCATCCTGGATCTCGTCGAGCACCTGGAGGATCCCTCCGGGGTTCTCGGCGTGACCTGGCAGGACCGCGACGGCGGCGTCCGGAACAACCCCGGACGGATGCTGGACCGAGACCTGGACCAGTGGCCGTTCCCGGATCGCGAAAGCCTGGAGCTCGACTTCGTGGAGTCGATGCCGCTCGACGTGCCGGTCGTGCTCTCGCGCGAGCGCTTCACCACCATGCAGACGTCTCGCGGCTGCCCGTGGCCCTGCGTGTTCTGCGACATTCCGGTCTTCAACGAGGGCAAGTGGCGCTCCCGGAGCCCCGAGCACGTCCTCGCCGAGTTCGAACAGCTCCGCAAGGACGGCTACGGCGCGGTGTATTTCGTCGACGACCACTTCCTGCTCCAGCCCAAGCGCATCGAGGCCATCTGCGAGGGCATCAACGAACGCGGGCTCGAAATACAGTGGGGATGCGAGGGGCGCGTGGATTCCGTCTGTATGCAGCTCTTTCCGGCGATGGCCAAGGCCCATTGCCGCACGCTGATGTTCGGCATCGAGAGCGGAAGCCAGAAAATCCTGGACCGCCTGAAGAAGGAACAGACGCTCGAGCAGACCGAGACCGCGGTCTACGCGGCGAAGAAGGCGGGAATCGAGATCGTCCACGGCTTCTTCGTCGTCGGCAACCCGGACGAGACCGAAGAGGACATGCGCGAGACGTTCCGTTTCGCGTCGCGTCTCCCGCTGGACACCTTCGGATTCAACCGACTCTGCGTCTACCGCGGTACGCCGCTGTGGAAGGAGTACATCGCCCGCGGCCTCGTGAACGACGAGGCCGACTGGTACAAGTACTTCAAGTGCTCCTCGATCGACCCGACGGTGCTCCCCGGGGAGAAGATCCACGAGATCCGTTCGCGCGAGCTCAAGCGGCTCATCGTCTACAAGTTCATCCACTACCC
>JBBRFL010000048.1:0-21251 GCA_038224325.1 Thermoanaerobaculia bacterium
CCTCGTGAACGACGAGGCCGACTGGTACAAGTACTTCAAGTGCTCCTCGATCGACCCGACGGTGCTCCCCGGGGAGAAGATCCACGAGATCCGTTCGCGCGAGCTCAAGCGGCTCATCGTCTACAAGTTCATCCACTACCCCCGGCAGGCGTTCACTCTTCTGGGGCGCCTGGCCCGCAACATGCCCTGGCGCGATGTCGTCTACCTGATCGTCAAGCCGTTCCTCGGGAAGAAGAGCGGCCAGACCAATGCGGAAGTGATCTCGCGCGCCGTCGAGCACGGCGAGCTGATGAGCGAGGCGGCGGATTTCACCCAGGTCCCCGACGCGGCCCTGTCGGCGATGGCCTCCTCGCCCGACCGCGTCTAGGAAGCGCCTCGGGACGGCGCGGTCATTTCGCGGCCGACGGCGGCGCCCAATTCAGGATCATGTTCAGCGACGGCGTCGAGCCCGGCCTGGCGATCGCGTTGACGAGGAACCGCGTCCCGTCGCCACTGACGTCGTAGGGCGCCGCGCCGCCGTAGAAATTGTAGTTCGTGGGCGTGATGGTCGTCTTGAAGAGCGCGACCGGATGCGCCGCCTCGAAACGGGGAGCCAGCCGAACGGCGACCGCCATCAACGTCCCGTCGGGGGCGAGGTAGTAGAGCTCCCTCCCGTCGCGCCGGAAGCGGGGCGAGGCGCCTCCGGCGGACGAGACCTGCCACTTCTCCGCCCCTTCGGGGAACGGACGCACGTAGACTTCCGGCCGGCCGGATTCTCCGGAGGAGTAGGCCACGAACCGCGAGTCCGGCGAAAACTGTCCCTGCGCGGCGGGAAACTCGGTCTCCACGAACGGACGCATCTCGGCCTTCCCCGCCAGCGGAACGTAGTTCAATCCCGTCACTCCGGCGTTATTGATCGCCTGGAGGAGGAGAAACTTGCCGTCGGGCGACCAGTCGATCGGATGCGTGCTGGCGTCCGTGTGCGTCAGCTGCTCGGAAGCGCCGGAGCCGTTGGCGTCCTTGAGGAAGACCTCGGCGCGGGCTCCGCGGATGTGCGACGCGTACGCGAGCCTGCGGCCGTCGGGAGACCAGGTCGGGTTCTCGTCGCCGTTGGCGGGATCCAGCGTGATCCGAGTCGGAATGCCGCGCACCAGATCGACCACCCAGACGTTGACGGTCGGCTCCCCGCCCAGGGGCTGGGTCGGATCGTTCACGCGCGCGACCGCGGCGCGGGTGCCGTCCGGCGAGAGCGAGACGCTGATGTCCGATCCCTCGGGGCCTGCGACGCCGAGCGGCTTCCCGGCGCGGTCGAACCACGTCAGCTGGGTCGTCGGAGCGCTCCCTCCCGCGCGGTAGGCGATGGTGGACCCGGACGCCGTGAACGGCGCGTTTCCGGGGACGGGGTTGACCGGCAGGCCATCGGCCACGACCAGCGGATCCCCCGTAAGACGCGGAGGATCCAGCTCGAGCTTTTGAGCCATCAGCGTCGCCCCTCGCATGAAGAGGAGATAGCCCGGTTCCACCCACGCTCCCCGAAAGAGCGTCTCCAGAAGCCGCGTGCGTCGCTTGGAGTCGACCGAGTAGAGATAGAGCCCGCGCTGCGCCGGATCTCTCGTGGCGCTCTCGTAGACGAAGTGCCGCCCATCGGGCAGGAACGCCGGCCAGCCGTTCGCAAATTCGTCGCGCGAGGCGTCGAGCGGCAAGTAGATCGTCGGCGCGCCGCCGTCTTCCGGCACCCGCATCAGCCCTCGACCCACGACGTCGAAGAAGATCGACCCGTCCGGACGCCACGTCGCGCCGCGGACTTCGCCGGACGCTTCGGCGAGGATTTGCGGAGAGCCTCCGGCCAGCGCGACCTTCTTCAAGCGTCGATCGGCGATGAATCCCACGAACTTGCCGTCGGGCGACCAAAACGGGTAACGCGCACCGTCGCTGCCGGGCAGAACACGCGCCGCAATCGAGGATAGCCCCCGAACGCAGAGCTGGCTGGCCTCTCCGGTGGACGATGAGCGTCCGACCTCACCCACCACGGCGAAGACAACCTGTCTCTGGTCGGGCGAGATCGCGAAGTCCGTGTCCGCGGCGCTCACCGAAAAGGTCGTTCCCGTCGGAGGCTGCAAGGAGAAGCGGACTTCCGCGTTCGCGCGCGGTCCCTGCCGCAGCCGCGGACCCACGAGCGCCGCGCCCGCCGCCAGGACGAGCGCGAGAGCTCCCGCGAGAAACCAGCCGGCCCGATCGAGCCGCGAGCGCCGCCTCTCCGGCAGCGCCGCCGACGAATCCGCGTCCGCGGAGTTGCCGCCGATCCACTTCAATTCGCCCGCGACGTCGTGCGCACTCTGCCAGCGGTCGTCGGGATCCTTGGCGAGGCAGGTCTTCACGACACGGTCCAGCGTGCGCGGGAAGAGATTCTGGAGAGAGGAGATCGGAGCGGGCTCCGTGTGGAGGATCGCGCCGATCAGGGACGCCTGCGTCGCGCCCGAGAAGGCCTTCCGCCCCGTTGCCATCTCGTGGAGAACCGCGCCGAAGGAGAAGATGTCGGTTCGCGCGTCCGCCTCCTTGCCCTCGAGCTGCTCCGGCGCCATGTACTGGAAGGTCCCGAGAATGGTGCCAGCCTCCGTCAGGTTTGGGTTGCCGATCACGGTCGGAATCGCCGTGAGGCTGTTCTTCGCCATGGGATCTCGATCCGCGGCCGTTTGCCCCCGTCCGGCCGCGTCGAGCGGCCGCTGAGAACGATCCATCGCTTTGGCGAGGCCGAAGTCGAGCAGCTTCACGCCCGACTTCGTCAGCATCACGTTCCCGGGCTTCAGGTCCCGGTGCACGATGCCCTGCCGGTGCGCCTTGTCCAAAGCGTCCGCGATCTCGACCCCGTAGCGCAGGGTCTGCTCCAGAGGCAGGGGGCCCCTCGACAGGCGATCCGACAGCGTCTCGCCCTCGAGCAGCTCCATGACCAGGTACTCGACGCCGTCCTGGCTTCCCACGTCGTACAACGCGCAGATGTGCGGATGCGAGAGTTGCGAGATCGTCTTCGCCTCGCGCTCGAAGCGCTGCCGCACGTCGGCGGAGGCGGACAGGTGCGACGCTAGAACCTTGATCGCGACCGTCCGCTCCAGCCGGGTGTCCCGCGCCCTGTAGACCTCCCCCATCCCGCCCGCGCCTAGGGCAGACAGGATCTCGTATGGGCCGAGCCTCGTTCCTGCGGTGAGCGGCATGAGAGCGCGACCGGGATTCTATCGGCTCCGAAACCGCCGGGAGGCCATCTGGTAGATTGAAGGGCTATGAATCCGAGGAAACGCCACGCCACCGTGGGGGTGCCCGTGGGGAACGTCCAGGTCGGAGGCGGGGCTCCCGTAGTCGTCCAGTCCATGGCGAACACCGACACCGCGGATGTCGACTCGTCCGCGCGTCAGTGCATCGAGCTCGCCCGGGCGGGCTCGGAGATGGTGCGAGTCACGGTCAACATTCCCGAGGCCGCCGCGGCGGTCCCCGAGATCAAGCGGAGAATGGTGGCGGCGGGCGCGGACGCGCCGCTGATCGGCGACTTCCACTACAACGGCCACGTCCTCCTGACGAAGTTCCCGGAGTGCGCGCGGGCGCTCGACAAGTACCGGATCAACCCCGGCAACGTCGGCAAGGGCGCGAGGCGGGACGAGCAGTTCGCGACGATCTGCCACATCGCCCGCGACAATGGAAAGCCCGTGCGCATCGGGGTCAACGGCGGGTCCCTGAACCAGGAGCTCGTCATGGAGAAGATGCAGGAGAACACCGACCGCGACCTCGGGAAGAGCTCCGAGGAGATCATCGCCGAGTGCATGGTCCTCTCGGCGCTGCAGTCGACCGAGCTCGCGCTGCAGTCGGGCCTGCGCAAGGATCAGATCATCATCTCGTGCAAGGTCTCGAGGCCCACGGACCTCATCGCCGTGTACCGCGACCTCGCGACGCGAACGGATCAGCCGCTCCATCTCGGCCTCACCGAGGCGGGCATGGGAATGAAGGGGCTCGTGTGGTCCGCCTCAGCGATGGGGGTCCTGCTGAACGAGGGAATCGGCGACACGATCCGCGTCTCGCTGACCCCGCGGCCCGGCGGCGACCGCCGCGAGGAGGTCTACGCGGCGTGCGAGCTGCTCCAGTCGCTCGGCATCCGGGCCTTCGCGCCGAGCGTGACCGCCTGCCCGGGCTGCGGCCGCACGACCTCGACCACCTTTCAGGAGCTCGCCGAGCGCATCCAGGGGTACATCCGCGACCAGATGCCGGTCTGGAAGACGGAGTACGACGGCGTCGAGAACATGACGCTGGCGGTGATGGGTTGCGTCGTGAACGGTCCCGGGGAATCCAAGGCGGCCTCGATCGGCATCTCGCTGCCCGGCACCGGCGAGGAGCCCCACTGCCCCGTCTACATCGACGGGCAGCACTTTACGACGTTGAAGGGCAACTACGACGAGCTCTCGGGCGCCTTCCGCGCGCTCGTCGACGACTACGTCTCGACCCGGTACCCGAAGCGTCATCCCGCTCCCCTCTTGACCGCATCCGACTGAAAACGCGCGGGAAGCCCGCGCCTTCCGCCCCGGGATTGCCGGCTCATTCGCCGGCCCGCGGGCCAATTTGGGCGCTCACTGGGTCAAATTGCGCCACCGGGGCACGCCCGTTGCAGTGAATCCGTCGCGTGACGGTTCCGTCCCGAATCCTGCGGATTGTCGAACGCGTCCTGGTCGCGCTCGGCGTCGCGCTCTGCCTTGCCTGGGCGGGCACCCGCCTCGAGGGAGAGATCGGCCGAAGGGCGGGTCTCCTCCAGTTCGAGGCCGCCCGTTCCCGGACTTCGCCGCCGTCCCCCCAAGCCCCGTCCGCAAAGGTCGACGACCATCTCTGGTCGGAAAAGCGCGTCCTCGCCTATAAGGAAGCCCTTCTCGGAGCGTTCCCCGCTCCCCTCGCCGTTCTGAGGATTCCTCGGGCGGGGATCGAGGTGCCCGTGTTGCCGGGAACGGACGAGCGGACTCTCAACCGCGCCGTCGGTTGGATCGAGGGCACCGCGAGTCCGGGAGCGACGGGCAACGTCGGGATCGCTGGACACCGGGACGGTTTCTTCCGGGGCTTGAAGGACGTCGCTCGCGGCGACGCGGTGATCCTCGAAACGGCGAGGGCCGTCGAGGAATACGTCGTCTACGACATTCGGATCGTCTCGCCGGAGGACGTCTCCGTCCTGGACGCGACTCCCGCGCCGGCGGTGACCCTGGTGACGTGCTACCCCTTCTACTTCGTGGGCGACGCCCCCCGGCGCTACATCGTCCGGGCCATTCCGAGGCCCGGCGCACAACCGACTCAACTCCCCGCTCACGGGGATTGAACACGAGAAGGAGAGAGACATGCCGAAGAGACTCGGGTGGATGCTGAGCGCGGTGGCCGTCGTGGCCCTCGCGGGGAGCCTGGCGGCTCAGGAGATCGTGGTCGTTTCGGGTAACACCGTGGTCATCCGGGACGCGCAGGGCGCGCACAGATACACGATGCTTCCGGAGTCCAAGCTCATGGTGGACGGCAAGGACCTCACGGTTCGCGAGCTGAAGCCCGGAATGCGCGTGGCCGCCGCGCCGACGGGCCCGGGCGAGACCGTCGTCGTGACTCAGGTTCGCGAGGGGAAGATCCTCGAGGTATCGGGCACCAACCTCATCGTGCGCGATAAGGAAGGGGTCAAGAGGTACATCGTGGATCCGGACTTCAAGGTGGTGGTGGACGGCAAGGAGAGCTCGGTCACGTCCCTGCAGCCCGGGATGGTCCTCTCCGCGATGATCGTGACCAAGGGAAGCCCGACGGTGGATTCCGCGATGGCCGCCTCCGATGCGAAGGCCGCGCGATCGACCTCGGAGACTCGGAGGACGACGACCGAACAGGCCAACGCGGGAACTGGCGTGCATCGATCCGCCCGCAGGCTTCCGAAGACCGCCAGCTCGCTTCCGCTCCTGGGGCTTCTCGGGTTGGCGTCGCTCGCTTCGGGGCTCACGCTTCGCGCGGCAAGGCTGTCCCGCGCGTCCTGATTTTCCCTCGCGCTCGTCCGCAGGCCGTCCCGACGGTCTGCGGACGGGTTTTCCTTTAGGCTCTAGGATCGATCCCAACCCCGGAGACGACGCTCGCGGCCTACTCGCGGCTGCCGACCCTCGACCTGCCCCGCCGGCACGACGTGCGCGACGCGGACGTTCGATCCGAAATACCTCCGCAAGATCCTGCTCTCGACTTACGAGCGGGCGCCCGAGGACTTCGAGCAGCTCCTGGGGCTTCCCGGCGTCGGCGCCAAGACAGTGCGTGCGCTGGCCCTGGTCTCCGAGCTCGTCTATGGGACTCCGGTTCGACGCGGGATCCCGCGCGCTTCGCGTTCGCGCACGGAGGCAAGGACGGGCATCCGTTCCCCGTGGATCGCGAGACCTATGAGCGCACGATCGATCTCCTCCGAGGCGCGCTCGATAAGAGCCGCGTGGACCGCAGCGAGAAGGTGGCCGCGTTCAAGCGGCTGGCGAGGCTGTCCGAGGCGATCGAGACCCGGTAGGTCATTTCTTCCCCTGCGGCGCCAGTTGCGAGAGCGCGGAGGCCCAGTCGAGCATGACGTAGATCTGCTTCCAATCCCGACCCGACACTCCGGTCACGAACGCGAACGTCTGCCCGTCCCGGGTCACGTCGAAGTTTCGCAGCGGAATCGACCCCCGATCGTACGCTCCCGCGTCGAAGAGCTCCTGGATCGGTCCGGCCTTGAACACGGGCTGGGTCTGCACGTCGACCGTCATCACCTTCTTGGCGTTCATGAACACGAGGCCTCGGTCCGTCCAAATCGGGTAGGCGCCGCGGTCGGACGTGAGCTGCACCTTCCCGCCCGCTCGCGAGACGGGCTTGACGAGGACCTGCGGCGGATTGCCGGGAGCCAGGACCGTGTACGCGATCCAGCGGCCGTCCGGCGAAAACACGGGACAGGAGGCGGCCGCCTCGAAGGGCGTCTCCTTGTGGTCCGGCCACGAGACCGTGAAGATGTCCGTCGTCGGAAAGTTCACCGTAATGGCGAGCGTAGTCCCGTCGCGCGACCAATCCGCGGGAAGCTCGGGACGGGGGGTTGTCGGCTGCAGCGGCTCCTCCTCCCCGGTGCCGTCCGCGTTCTTCAGGTAGATTCCCTGGTGCGCTCTGTCCGAGCTGTAGGCGATGCGCCGGCCGTCGTTCGACCAGATGGGATAGTAGTTGCCGTTCCCATTTCCGAAGGTCAAGCGCGCCAGCGCGCCGGTCTCGACGTCCACAGTCCAGACGTCGTCCGAGTGGCCATGGCCGGGACCGATCGAGACCGAGAGGCGTTTCCCGTCCGGTGAGAACCTCGGATAGTTGTACGAGCGTGCCGGGGCCGGAACGGGCCGCGGTTTCCCGGTCCGATCCGTGAGTACGATCGTTCGCTCCATCACTGGCCCCGCCGCGGGGACGAACGCGGCGGAACCGTCGGCCGCCAGGGCGACGTAGGCCACGCCGCTCGACGGATCGCTGCTCACGCGATCGCTCAAGGCCACGGGCTCGCCGGTCACCCGGCGGCTGCGGGCGTCGAACGGAAGGGCGAAGAGCGTTTCGGAGCGCAGAAAGACGAGATGCCCGCTGGGCGCGTAGCGCGCCATGCTGGCGCCTTCGTAGAGGATCCGAGTCTTTCGGGTCGAAGGCTCCCAGACGGCGATGCGCGCATCGTCGTAGTTGCCCGGGCCCGTCAGCATGCCGATGGTGAAGAGCACCGCCGAGTCTCCGGGAAGGTACGTGGGCCAGCGATGCGTGCGCTCGCCGCCCTTCGCGTCGGGTGCCGTCAACGTCTCGGGCTTTCCGCCCCGCGCTGCGATCCGCGACAAGCCCACGGTGTAGTCCGGCGCATAGACGATCGAATCGTCGTCGAGCCAGACACCGCCGCGGTTGTTCGGCGCGTCCGCGAGCGCCATCGCGGCGCCTCCCTCGATGGGGGTCTTCTTCAACTTGCCGTCGGCGAAGAAGCCAACCCACTGTCCGTCGGGCGAGAAGAAGGGGGATGACGCCCCCTCCGTGCCGGCGACGGGCCTCGGATCGATCCGATCCCGGGTGCGCACGGAGAGCTGCCGCCTCCCGTCGTGGTCGGCGATGAAGACGATCTTCGTCCCGTCCCGCGACAGATCCAGGACCGGCATGTCGTCGAAGGGGATCTGGTCCGTCGCGGGGAGAGTCAAGGCGAAGCGGATCGCGGAAGGCGCGGTGACCGGCCGGTAACCGAGCGCCCGCCACCAACCGACTCCCGCCAGGAGCGCGAGCACGGCGATGCCGAGAATCCACGGCATGCGGCCTCGCGTGGCCGGAAGGGTCGGTGCGGCGGCGCGAGGGTCGGGCTCGGGCGCCTCGTCGAGTTCGAGCCGCGCGTCGGCGATGTCGTGAAACCGCGTCTTGGGATCGCGGTCGAGACAGCGGCGCAGGACGCGGCGGACCGAAGGAGGCGTATCGCGCGGCAGGGCGGACCAATCGATGTCGGCGCGCAGCACCGCGGCCAGCATGTCCGACACCGTCTCGCCCTCAAAGGCCTTGCGGCCGGACAGCATCTCGTAGAGAACCGCGCCGAAGGCCCAGATGTCCGCGCGCTTGTCCACCGCCCGGCCGCGCGCCTGCTCGGGAGACATATACGCCGCCGTGCCGATGATGACGCCCGCCTGCGTCCCCGCCGCCGTGAGGGTGGGCGATCGGGTCACGTCCGGAGAGGACGCATCCCCCGTCAGCGCCTTGGCCAGCCCGAAGTCGAGGACCTTGACCTTGCCGTCGGGCGTGAGCTTCACGTTGGCCGGCTTCAGGTCCCGGTGGACGATTCCACGGTCGTGGGCCGCCTCCAGCGCGCTCGCGATCTGCCGCGCAATCTCGAGCGCCTCGTCCACGGGGATCGGCCCGCCCGCGATTCGCTCCGCTAGCGTCTCGCCCTCGACGAGCTCGAGCACGAGGGCCTCGAGGTTGCCGGCTTTCTCGAGTCCGTAGATCGCCGCGATGTGCGGATGGTTCAGGGAGGCGAGGACCTGCGCCTCCCGCTGGAATCGCGCGAGACGCTCCGCGTCCTCCGCCACGGCGTCAGGGAGGACCTTGATCGCGACGTCGCGGTTGAGCTTCGCGTCTCTCGCCCGGTAGACCTCTCCCATCCCGCCCGCGCCGAGCGGCGCGAGGATCTCGTAGGGGCCGAGGCGCGTTCCCGAGGCGAGGGTCAAAGCGGAGGAAGCCTATACCTCCCCAGGGAATCGTTGCGATAGTCTCCCACCCGCCGCGCCCGCCGTCCGGACGCGAAGGAGGAGATCTTGAGACAACGCGAACTCTGCCGGCGCTCCCTTTCCCTCGGCATCGGAATCCTGCTCGCCGGCGCGATCGTTCTGCCCTCGGCCGCGATCGGCCAGGACGGATGCGCCGCGCTCGGACTGGGCAACGCCGCGGCGGCGCACGGCGCCCTGACGAAGGGGTTGAAGGGCGTCGCGCCCAACAAGGAGAGCAACGGCGGCCTCGGAAATCAGATGTGGGCGACGATCGTGGATTCCGACGGCAGGGTCTGCGCCGTCACCTTCACCGGCCCGACGCGCATCAGCCAGTGGCCCGGCAGCCGCGTCATCTCCGCGCAGAAGGCCAACACTGCCGCCGCGTTCAACCTCCCAGCGGGAGTAGGCGGCACCGTCGACGCGATCTCGACCGGGAATCTCTGGGCGGGCACCCAACCCGGCGGCAGCCTCTTCGGGCTCCAATTCAGCAATCCGGTCGACCCGGAGGCGGCGTATGGCAAGCCCGCGGACTCCCCGAAGTACGGGACTCCGCAGGACCCGCTCGTCGGCCAGTTCTCGGGCGGTGTGAACGTGTTCGGCGGCGGCCTGGCGCTCTACGACGCGAAGGGCAGCAAGGTCGGCGCGGTCGGCGTCAGCGGCGACACCTCGTGCGCCGACCACAACATCGCGTGGCGCCTGCGCCACGTGATGAACCTGGACTACCTGACGACCGCCAAGGTCCGGGGGTTGAGCCCGGCCCCGCGACAGGATGCCATCCTGTACGACCTCGGCTCGGACTCGAAGAGCAAGAGCGGATTCGGACATCCCGTCTGCGGATTCCACGAAGAGAACGTGGAGCTGCCGCCCACCCGGTAGCGGCCGAGACCCTCACCGCCCGAGACCGGCGGGCCAGTTCAAGACGATCGTCGTCGGGCTCATGGCGTCGCGGCCGAGCGGCGCGGCGACGAGGAACCTCTGGCCGTCCAGAGAAGGCGCGTACTTGTTGCGCGGATTGCCGGGCCGCACGCGGATCGTGAACAGAGCCTGCGGGACGCCGGGCTGGAAGTCGCCTCCGGCGCGGATCTCGACCGACATGAGCTTCTGGTCCGGAGAACGGTAGTAGAGCTCCTTGCCGTCCGAGCGCCAGCTCGGATCGCTGCCTCCGCCGTTGGAGACCTGCCATTTCCCTCCCGCGTCGGGAAAGGTCTGGACGTAGATCTCCTCGCGGCCGGACTCCGTCGATTGGTACGCGACGAGGCGCCCGTCGGGCGAGAACATCGGCACCATCTCCACGAACGGGCTCACGGCAATCGGAATCGGCTTGCGGTCCCCGAACGTCGGCAGCGCCCAGAGATCCCAGACCGTCTTCTCGTTTCGGCTCGCGTAGCCGATGTACTTCCCGTCGCGCGTCCAGCTCGCGGCGGACTTGGGCTCGTCGCTGTGAAGCAGCAGCTTCTCCTCTCCGGATCCCTTCGTGGGCTTCTCGTAGAGGTCGACCGTCCCGCCTCGGTCGGAGCTGAAGACGATCATTCCGCCGTCGGGGGACCACAGGGGCCGGTAGTTGTTGCCCGGGCCGAGGCTGAAGCGCGAGGTGATGCCCCGCGCGAGGTCGCGGATCCAGACGTCGCCCTTGTTGCTGCGGGCATCGTTGACGTTGAACGCAACACGGTCTCCCGAGGGCGACAGGGTGGGGTTGGTGTAGTCCGCGGGATCCCCCAGGGCGTCGAGCTCCCGGCCCGAACGGTCGCGCCAGAGCAGGCGGCCTCCGGACTCCCCGGTTCGGTAGGCGAGGACTCCGTTGCGCGAGACCGAGAAGCGCGCCAGCCCCACGTTGTCCGTGCCGATCTTCTCGGCCAGAGGAACCGGCTCGCCCGTAATCTTGAGGGTCTTCGCGTCGAAGGGCTGGGCGACCAGCGTCCGGTCTCTGACGAAGAGGAGGTAGCCCGGGGGGGCGTAGGTCACCAGCGTCTGCGCCGGGGCGAGCTTCTTCTTTTCGTTCGAGTCGATCGAGCCGATCCAGTAGGCGTTGTCCTCGGACTTCTCGCCCGTCACGAGATAGAGAAAATGCTTGCCGTCGGGCAGGAACTGCGGCCACCCGACCGAGGTCTCCTTGCGCGCGGCGTCGAGCTTTACGGCCGCGACCCGCGTTCCCCCCACCGCCGCAACGCGATAGAGGGGATCCGCGCCGGTGCCGTCGAAGAGGATCACGCCCTCGGGGCTCCAGGTGCCGTCGGATCCGCCGGGCGCGTCGCAGACCTTGGTGGGAGGGCCGCCCGCGACGTCGATCTTCTTCAGCGCGCCGTCGGCCACGAACCCGACGTACTTGCTGTCGGGCGACCAGAAGGGGCGAACGCCTCCCTCCGTGCCCGGCAGTGGCTGGGCCGCGAGGGCGCTCAGGGGCCGGATCCAGATTCGCGCCTTCCCCTCCATGTCGGTCGCGTCGAAGGCCAGCGTCCGCCCGTCCGGAGAGAGACGCGGCACGTCGATCGTCGCGATCTCGGGAGGTGGCACGATCTCGAACCGCACGAGGGGCGGGGGCTGGGGCGCGCGGCGAATGAAGCCGACGGCGAGCGCCGCCGCCGCGAGGAGGGCCGCGGCCGCGACGCCCCACGCCAGCTTCTCGCGGCTCCTGCGGCGCGCGGCGACCGGGGCGGGCAGACCGACCTGCGAGCCGCCTTCGGCGATCCACTGGAGCTGCAGCATCACGTCGTGGGCCGTGTGCCAGCGATCGTGGGGTTCCTTGGCCAGGCAGCCCTTGACGATCCGATCGAGCGCCGGAGGGATCGTCGGCTGGATCGAAGAGATGGGAGGCGGGTCCGTGTTCATGATCGAGCCGATCAGGCTCGCCTGGCTCTTGCCCGAGAAGGCCTTCTGGCCGGTGAGCATCTCGTAGAGCACGCAGCCGAACGAGAAAATGTCGCTGCGCGCATCGGCCTCTCCGCCCTCGAGCTGCTCGGGGGCCATGTACTGGAAAGTGCCGAGGATCGTGCCGCGCGTCGTCAGGGGCTGGCTCTCCTGGAGGGCCGTCGGCAGGCTCGTGGCCGTGGACGACGATACGGGAGGCGCGACGGCCAGCTTGGCCAGGCCGAAATCGAGCAGCTTCACGCCGGACTTCGTCAGCATCACGTTGCCCGGCTTCAGGTCCCGGTGGACGATGCCATTCTTGTGCGCCGCGTCGAGCGCGCCGGCGATCTCGATCCCGATACGGAGCGCCTGATCCATCGGGAGCGCGCCCTTGCCCAGCCGATCCGCCAGCGTCTCGCCCTCGAGAAACTCCATGACGAGGTAATCCGTCCCGTCCTGATGCCCGACGTCGTGGAGCATGCAGATGTGCGGATGCGAGAGCTGCGAGATCGTCTTCGCCTCGCGTTCGAGACGCTGCCGGAGCTCCGCCGAGGAGGACATGTGGGCCGGCAGAACCTTGACGGCCACGTCGCGGCCGAGCCGCGTGTCCCGAGCGCGATAGACCTCTCCCATCCCCCCCGCGCCGACCGGCGCGACGATCTCGTAGGGACCCAGGCGAGCGCCGGCCGCAAGAGTCATGGCGCGGACGCCTTCGGATGGGGCCCGAGACGACCATCCTTCCCGCGCCCCGAGGCGGGAGGAGTCTCGGAGAGACCCGGGCGGATTCCAACGGAAGGAGCCAAAGTTGGCAGAGCCTACAACATCCGTCCCGATCGTGAGGAGCGGGTCCTGGTGAGTTACTCCGGCTCTTTCTCGCGATTCTGGACGAACTCGAATCCGAAGCGCCCCTTGATGCAGAGGTGACCGCGCGTGACGTCGTGGTCCAGCGGCGAGGTGACCTTGACGATGCGTTCGTCCTGCACGTGGAGCGTCAGGGTGCAACCGACGCCGCAGTAGGCGCAGATCGTGTCGGTCTTCGTCTGGCGGCCTTCGTCCCAAACGCCGGCCGCGCGCATGTCGTGCTCGCTCTTGAACATGAGCGCGCCCGTAGGACAGACGCCGATGCAGTTGCCGCAGTACACGCACGCGGACTCGGGCAGTGGCGCGGCGAACTCGGTCGAGATACGCGCGTCGAAGCCCCGCCCGGCGACCGCGATGGCGAAAGTGTTCTGCGCGTCGACCCCGCACGCCTCGACGCACTTGTAGCAGAGGATGCACTTGGAGTAGTCGCGCACGTAGAGGTCGTTGTCGATCTTGACCGGCTGCCGCACCGTCTCCGCGCCCCGGCTCTCCACGTGATGGTGGCCCACCGGCGCGCGGTCGCGCTCGCCTTCCTTCGCGGCCCGCGCGGGAGCTCCGTAGCGCTCGGGCTGCGCCCCGTACCGGCGGACGTAGCCCTGCGCCTCCGGCGCCGTCGAGAGATCGACGGAGGAGGCGAGCAGCTCGAGGACCAGTCGCCGCGACAGCCGCACTCGCTCCGAGTCGGTCTGGACCTTCATTCCCGGCTCGGCGGCCCGGGAGCAGGCGGGCACGAGCGTCCGTGCTCCCTCGAGCTCCACGACGCAGACGCGGCAGACGTTGACGGGCGTGAGGTTCTCGAGGTAGCACAGCGTCGGGGTGTCGATGCCGACCTGACGGCACGCCTGAAGGAGAGTCGCGCCCTCGGGGACGGTGACGGTCTTCCCGTCGATCGTGATCTCGACCTGTCGCGGGGGCGCCGCCGGCCTCACGCGCGGCCTCCCGAAAACAGGCCGAGCTTCTTCACCGCGGAGGCGATCGCCGTCGGGGCGGTCTGCCCCAACCCGCAGATCGAGGCGTCGCGCATGACCTGTCCGACCTCGTCCAGGAGATTCGCCTCCTGCGCCGCGGATCCGAGCGGCTTCCCGCGGGCGAGGCGATGGAGCGCCTCCTCCTGACGCACGGTCCCGACGCGGCACGGGACGCACTGGCCGCAGGACTCGTCCCGGAAGAACGCCGCGATCCGGAGGACGGTGCCCTCGAGGTCGGCCGTGTCGTCGAACGCCACCACGACCCCCGAGCCCAGGCTGGCTCCGATGGCGCGCAGACCCTCGAAGGTCAGGGGCGCTTGGATCTCATCCGGAGTCACGAAGCTGCCCGCGGCCCCGCCGAGAAGAACCGCCTTGAGCCGCCCCCCCGGAACTCCGCCGGCCCGCTCGAGCAGCTGCGCGAGCGTCTCGCCGAACGGTACCTCGTACAGACCGGGGCGGACGACGTGGCCGGAGACGCAGAAGAGCTTGGTCCCCGTCGAGCCGGCGGTGCCCGTCGCCGCGAACGCGGGCCCGGCCGAAAGGATGATGTGCGGAACGTTGACCAGCGTCTCGACGTTGTTGACCAGGGTCGGCTTGCCGAAGAGTCCCGCCACCGTCGGAAACGGCGGCTTGTTGCGCGGCTCCCCGCGAAACCCCTCGACGGAGTTGAAGAGCGCCGTCTCCTCACCGCAGATGTAGGCCCCCGCGCCGCGCCGCAGCTCCACGTCGAAGGCGAAGCCGTGCCCGAGGACGTCCTCGCCCAGCGCCCCGCGTGCCCGCGCCGCCGCGATCGCGCGGGAGAGCCGCAGCGCGGCCAGCGGGTACTCCCCCCGCACGTAGATGTATCCGCGCTCGCAGCCCGTGGCGTAGCCGGCGATCGTCATGGATTCCAGGACCGCGAAGGGGTCCGACTCCATGAGGATCCGATCCTTGAACGTCCCCGGCTCGGACTCGTCGGCGTTGCAGACCAGATAGTGCGGGTGCACGGGAGCCTTCGCGACCGCGTCCCACTTTCGGCCGGTGGGAAACGCCGCGCCGCCGCGCCCGACGAGCCGCGAGTCGGTGACCTCGCGGATCACTCCCTCGGGACCGAGCGCGACCGCCCGTCGCAGCGCATCGTAGCCGCCGTGCACGCGGTAGTCGTCGAGGCTCTCCGGATCCACGAGGCCCACGCGGGCGAGCAGACGCAGTCCCGGCTCGCCGAGCTGCGGCAGGGGGACGGCCGCCGCGGCCTCGACGGCGCCGGGATCCGAGAGCGCGGCGAGCACGCGGTCGGCGGTTGCTCCGCCCATGCTCCCGTCGACGGGATGCTCACCGGCGCGGCTGATCAGGGCCGCGGGAGCCTGCTCGCAGAGCCCGAGGCAGGGGCTCCGGAGCCACGTCGAGCGAGCGCGCGTACCGGGCGCTCCCGCCGGCCCGATCGACTCTTCGAGCCGGCCGCAGATTTCCTCGGCGCCCTTCAGCCGGCAGACCACGTCGTCGCACACGTGCGCGACGTTGGGCGCGCGCTTCGTCAGCGAGAACATCGCGTAGAAGGAGGCCACCCCGTAGGCCTCCGCCGGCGGAACCGTCAGCCGCCGGCAGATGTAGGCCAGCGCGCCCTCGCTGATGTAGCCCGCGCGAGCCTGAGCCGCGTGGAGCGCCGGAAGCAGGAGATGCCGGCGCGACCGGGCCTCGAGGCCCCCCTGCGCGAAGTGCCCGTCCCGATCCGGGCGGCGGCGGCCGCCCTCCCAGCCGGATTCCGGAGGACCGAGCGCCCCGTCGATCGCCCGGCGCTCGGCCGGCGAAGGACGCGCGTCGCCGAAGTGGAGATCCATCAGGGCGCGGCGGAGTCCGGCGCCGCGGCGAGCTCGCCGATTCGATCGATGCGGATCGCGGTAGCCTTGAACTCGGCGGTGCCGGAGCGGGGATCCGTGGCGTCGATCGTCAGCAGGTTGGTCGCCACGTCGTCGGGAAAGTGAAGGGTCATGAACGCCAAACCGGGCCGCAGGGTCGCATCGAGGCGCACGGGGGCCATGATCGATCCGCGCCGCGATGTCACCCGCACGCGCTCGCCTTCATCCAGACCGTGGCTCTTCGCGTCCTCGGGCGACAGGTCGAGCGTCTCGCCGCGGCGCAGGGGCGAGGAGTAGCCGCCGGTCTGGACCCCGGTGTTGTAGGAATCGAGTCGACGGCCCGTCGTGAGACGGATCGGATACTGCTCGTCCAGCGCGTCGACCGGAGCCTCGAAGTCGACCGCTGAGAAGGGCGCCCGGGGCCCCTGCACCGGATCCTCCCAGAGCCGCGCGTGGAGGAACTTCTCGCCCGGATGGGACTCGTCATAGCAGGGCCACTGCAGGCCGCCATTGCTCTCGAGACGCGCGTAGGACATCCCCGCGTGCATCGGCGAGAGCGAGCGCAGCTCGTTCCAGACGTCCTCCGCGGAGGGGCGGCCCCAGTCGCGCCCCATCACCCGCGCCAGATCGCACAGGATCGCGACGTCCTCTCGCGCCTCCCCGGGCGGAGGGATCGCGCGGCGAACCCTCTGGACGCGGCGCTCGCTGTTGGTCACGGTGCCCTCGGACTCGCACCAGGCCGCGGCCGCGGGCAGGACCACGTCGGCCATCTGCGCCGTCTTCGTGAGGAAGAGATCCTGGACGACCAGGTGGTCGAGCCCGTTCATAAGCCGCACGGCCCGATGCTGGTCCGCCTCGGATTGACAGGGGTTTTCGCCGATCGCATAGACGGCGCGCAGCTGCCCGCGGTCCATCGCCTCGAACATCTGGGAGAGGTGCCAGCCGTGCTTCGGCGGAAGGGGCACGCCCCAGGCGCGCTCGAACTTCGCCCGAGCCGCCTCGTCCTCGATGTCCTGGAAGCCGGGGTACTTGTTCGGGATCGCGCCCATGTCGCCGCCGCCCTGGACGTTGTTCTGTCCGCGCAGGGGATTCAATCCCGAGCCGTACCGCCCGACGTGCCCCGTCAGGAGCGCCAGGTTGATCAGCGCCACGACGTTGTCCACGGCGTTGTGATGCTCGGTGATGCCGAGGGTCCAGCAGATCTGGGCGCGGTCGGCGCGGGCGTAGTCGTGGGCGAGGTCGCGGATGCGTGCGCGCGGCACACCCGTCAGCCGCTCCCCCTCCTCGAGCGTGTAGGTCTCCACCTTCGCGCGGTACGCCTCGAACCCGGCCGTGGCGCGCTCGATGAAGGTCCGGTTGGCCAGACCGGCGGCGATGATCTCCCGGCCCACCGCGTTGGCCAGCGCGATGTCCGATCCCACATCCAGGCCCATCCACGAGTCGGCCCACTGCGCCGAAACCGTGCGGCGCGGATCGACCACGAAGAGCTTCGCTCCGTTGCGGATTCCCTTCAGGACGTGGTGGAAGAAGATTGGATGCGTCTCGCGCGCGTTCGAGCCCCACAGCACGATGAGGTCGGTCTCCTCCATCTCCTGGTAGGAGCTCGTCCCGCCGCCCGCCCCGAACACCGTCGCCAGACCGACGACGCTGGGCGCGTGTCAAGTTCGGTTGCAGGAGTCGATGTTGTTGCTGCCGATGACCTGGCGGGCGAACTTCTGCGCCAGAAAGTTCATCTCGTTGGTGGCCTTCGAGCAGCTGAACAGTCCGAAGGACTGGGGCCCGTGCTTGTCCACGGTCTCGCGGAAGCCCGCGGCCGCGCGGTCGAGCGCCTCGTCCCATCCCGCCGGCACGAGCTCCCCGCCCTTGCGCACCAGGGGTCTCGTCAACCGCGTGTAACCCGTTTTCATGACTTCTCCTTGAAGAGATCCGAGGTCAATTCTACGTCGAGGGCGTCCACGGCCGGTCACCAGATGGAGGTGCCGTACACCATGCGATGCGTTCCCTCGACGCCGGTCTTCTTCATCAGTTCCGTGGCCTCGGCCTGCGAAAGGCGGCGGCCGGGTAGCTCCGCCGCGTCGGCGAGCTCGTGTGCTGCAATCGCCATGACGGCCGTGTCGACGCCGAGCATGCGCGGGTCGATCTTGTCGAACGTGTCCGTGATCGCGTGGTGGTGGACGTCGTACTCGCCGGGCTCCACCCAGAGCGTGAAGGCGGGAACGCCCACGGCGAGGAAGGGCGCATGATCCTGATCGAAGGAGGAGTCCAACGAAATGCCCGCGGCGCCGAGAGAGCTCAGCGGCGCCAGGATCCGCTTCAGTGACGCCTCGAGATCGGCCCGGCCGTGGACCTGGAATCCGAGAGGCGCCTGCGCCCCCTCATCCATGATCAGGGCCGCGCGGTGACGATCCAGCTCGGCCTCGTGTGCCCGCACGTACGCCCGCGACCCGAGGCAGGCCTCCTCCTCGCCCGAAAAGAATGCGAATCGGATCGTCCGGCGCGAAGCGACGCCCAGGGACTTCAGGATGCGCGCCGCCTCGAGAACCGCGGCGACGCCCGAGCCGTCGTCGTTGGCGCCCTGCGCCGGATCCCAGGAGTCGAAGTGCGCGCCGACCAGCACGACCTCGTCCTTCTGCGACGTGCCCGGAAGATCCGCGATCACGTTGCGCTCCCGGTAGGGAGATCCGTCGAAGCGATTCTGCAAGTCGAGCGCGACCCGGACCGGGCCCTTCGCGAGCAGGCGGCGCAGAAGGAGCGAGTCCTCCTTCGCGACGGAGATCACGGGCAGCGGCCCCCTCGGATAGAAGCCGAACGCCGAGGTGTAGACCATGCGGTGCGGCTTGTCCGATGGAATCAGCATCGCGGCCGCGCCGGCCTCCGCGAGCCTGCGGGCGATCGAGGCCCGCATTACGAAGGAGGGATCCAGCCCGACCTTCTGCGGGTCGACGAGCACTGCGGCGCCGCGAAGGCGCTCGCTCGCTCCCGGTAGGTCGATCATGGTCGGCGCGCCTATGTCCACGACCGGCGCCCGGATCTCCCCGGGAGTACCGGGGACCCAGGCGTAGGAGCCGAGGACGATCGGCCGTTCGATCGGAGTCAGGATCCGCCCGTTTGCCGCTCCGCGGGTCCACCGAGACTCCATCGGGTACTCCTCGAAGCGGGCGTTCTCGTATCCCGCCTCCTTCAGCGCCGCGAGAATGAGCTCGGAGGCCGTGCGATTCTGTGGGCTGCCCGTCACGCGCCCGCCGACGGAGTCGGTCAGCTTCTCGAGAAAGGCCGAAGCCCCGCCCCGCGTCAACGCGGCGCCCGCGATCCGGGAGGCCGTGTCGTCCTGCGCCCGAGCCGCAGTCACGGCGAGCGCAATCCCGATCGAAAAGAGAATCCAGCGGCGCAGCGTCATTTCTTCTTCTCCAGTTCTTCCGTCCAGTTGGTGACCAGCGTGATCGGCGAAGGGTCCTGCGGCAGGCCGCTGTTGACGAGGAACCGCTCGCCGTCCTTCGCCACGTCGTATCGAAAGGCGATCCCCATCGCCCGCGTCTGGAAGAGCGGGTGGACGGCTCCGCTCTCGAAGCTGCCTCCCTCCGTCTTGACGTCGACGGCCATCAGGTGATTGTCCGGCGCGACGAAGAAGAGCTCCCGGCCGCCCCTGCCCCACCGCGGCTCCCTGCCCCCGTTCTGGGAGACCTGCCAGCGGCCGCCCGGTTCCGGAAAGGTAGTGACGTACACGTCGAATCGACCGGTTTCGTCGGACATGTACGCGACGTAACGGCCGTTCGGAGAAAGTTGGCCCATCCTCTCGTCCGCGGTCGTGGCGGCCACCGGCCGCGGCGTCCGGTCGCCTGCGAGCGCCATGACGAGCAGATCGTCGCGCTGTTGCTTTCGCTTCTGGTAGAGGAGGAAGCGGCCGTCCGGAGAGAAGCTCGAAGGGACCTCGAACTCGACTTGATCCGTCGCGAGTGATTCCTCGGCTCCCGACCCATCCGTCGGCCGAATGACGATGTCGTACCCGCTGCCTTTGCCATTCGCGCGGCTGTAGGCGATGCGTCGGCCGTCCGGCGACCAGGCCGACCAGTACTTGTCGCCGGCTCCTGTCGTGAATCGGTTGCGGGTGCCGGAGGCGAGATCGACTATCCAGATGTCGCCAGTCCCCGTCCGCAGGTCCACGATGGAAACGGACGCCCGCGCACCGTCGGGAGAGATTTCCGGATCGCCTCCGGCGAAGAATTCCGCCGGTTCGCCGACGGTTCCGAGCACCTTGCCCTCGCGGTCGAGCCAGCGCAGGACGGTTGCCGTTCGCCCCTTCCCGGTCTGATAGACGAGCACCGCGGTGGTGGAAGCCGAGAAGACTCCCCGGCTGAACCGCTCGTCCATGAGAACGTCCGCCGCAACCACGGCCGGCTCTCCCGAAACGGCGAGCCGGGCGGCATCGAACTTCTGCGCCACGAGCGCTCCCTCGCGGACGTAGAGGATCGAGCCGGACGCGTACACGGCGTTGGAGGCGACGCTGACCACGAGCTTCGACTCCTTCGAGCCGAGCGAGCCGACCCGGATCTCGGGATTCTGCCCGGCGCCGGCGCCGGCGTGGCGCAGGAGGTAGAGGAAGTGCTTGCCGTCCGGCAGAAACCAGGGATAACGGTTTGTCGAGTCACCGGCGCCATACGAAGTCGCAACGGCCGGTTGGCCGCCCCCGGCCGGGATCCGATAGACCGGCCCCCGCGCGTCGGGCGTGTACAGAATGACGCCGTCGCGGTTCCAGGTTCCGCCGCGGCCTTCGTTCGCCTCGGCGAGCCGAAACACCGGTCCGCCGTTGACGTCGACTGTCTTTAGGGCTCGATCCGCGAAGAACCCGACGAACCGTCCATCGGGCGACCAGAACGGCCGTTGGGCGTCCTCCGTTCCGGCGAGCGGCCTTGCGGACGGGTCCGAAAGGGCTCGCACCCAGAGCATGTTCGGCCCTTCCCCCTTGCGCGCCGTAAAGACGAGGCGCGTTCCGTCGGGCGAGATCTCGACCGGCCCCGCCGAGATCGAGGTTGCGACGAGCTCGGCGCCGTCGGGGGGGAGGATCGAAGCGCGGATCACGGGCAGCGAGGTGGGGCGGCGCGCGAGAAGCGCCGCCGCCAGGGCGACTGCCGCGACGCCGAGCACGCCTGCGGCAATCCACGAGAGACGCAGGCTGCGCCGGCGGGACGCCACGACCGGCGCTGCGACGCCGGCCTGCGACCCGGACTCGCCGATCCACTTCAGCTCGCTGCCGAGGTCCGCGGCATTCTGCCAGCGGTCCTCGGGGTCCTTCGACAGGCACTTCTTGACCACCCGATCCAGAGCCGGCGGCGACATCGGCTGGACGCTGGAGATCGGAGGCGGGTCGTTCTGCATGATCGCCGAGATCAGCGACGCCTGACTCGCCCCCGAGAACGCCTTTCTCCCCGTCGCCATCTCGTACAGGACGGCGCCGAAGGCGAAGATGTCGGTTCGCGCGTCGGCGTCCTTGCCCTCGAGCTGCTCGGGCGCCATGTACTGGA
>JBBRFL010000049.1:0-20892 GCA_038224325.1 Thermoanaerobaculia bacterium
CTGACGACCTACTGCATCGAGCTCATCTCGATCTCGAAGAACCTGGAGCGGGTCGGCGATCTCGCCACCAACATCTGCGAGGACACGATCTTCATCGCCGAGGCTCGCTGGGTGAAGCATCACGCGACGGAGCTGCCCTAGCCCTTCCTCGGTCCGAGCGCGTGACCGGCCCACCTCCCTCTCTCGGGGGCGTCGCGACCTCCGCCAACCAGATCGAGGGGGCTGCTGACAATGAATGGGAGAATCCGGACAGCATCGCGGGATTCCGCCGCCAGGCTCGGGGCTTCGCGCCCCGATTCGGTCTCTTCGGGGTCGACTACGCAACCTTCGCCCGGCGGCGGCCCTCGGCGGACGTGTTCGCGCGGCTGGGCGCGCAGTTCACGGGGGGAGCGGCCGCCGCATCTTCCGCCGCTTCTCGAAGGTGACGTACTCCGCGATTCCCGCATCGCGCGCGTGCTCGAGCGTCATCTCGTATCCCCATCCCACCTCGGCCGGAGCGTGGGAGTCCGACGAAAACGTCACCGGGATTCCGGCGCCCACGATCCGCCGCAGGAGCCGGGCCTCGGGATAGGGCTCCCCGACGGGTTTGCGGAGTCCCGCGGACGAGATCTCGACGGCGCAACCCGATGCCGCCGCCGCCGCGATCGCCTCGTCCTCCGCCTCGACCCGCGGCGCGGAGGGGCGTTGCCCGTGCTTCTTCGGGAGATCGAAGTGGGTCAGCACGTCGAAGAGGCGGGTCCGCGCGGCTCGGGCCAGCAGCCGGTAGTACTCGTCGTAGAGAAACTCCGCCCCCTCCCGGGCGAACCGTCCGGCGGCCGTCGACGGGTCGTCGATCCAGCCGCCCGCGACCCAGTGGACGGAGCCCAGGACGAGGTCCCAATCGGCTCGCGCGAGCCAGCGCGCGAGAGTCTCCTCGTGCCCCTCGGCGTAGTCGGCCTCGAGGCCGAGCCGGACGTCGATCCGGCCCCGGAACTCCTCGCGCAGCCCCTCGACCTCCGAGACGTAGTCGTCGAATTGGTCCTCGGGCATCGCGAGCTTCGGATCGCGCAGCTCGGGCGCCAGAAAATAGAGGGGAATGTGGTCGGTGAAGCCAATCTCCGAGAGACCCCGGTCGATCGCCCGGAGCACGAAATCGCGGGACTTCCCCCCCGCGTGCCCGCAGCGGAACGTGTGGACGTGGTAATCGGGAAGCCCGCTCACGCCCGGATTATCCCGCGGCGCGATCTTCACATCCTCTTCACAACCCCCTCCTAGCATCCGGTCCCATGGACGACACCCTGCACGCGCACGGCTGTCTCTGCTCCCGGTCGCCGCTGATCGGAGAGGCTTCCGTTCCGGTCACGGGTTTCTCCCGCGAGTTGCGCGAGCGGCCCGACGTCGAGCGATTCTGGTTTCCCTTCGCCCTGCTTGGCGAGGTGTCGCTGCCGGTGCACATCGTGTTCTCCCGCTCGGCGTGCGCGGCCGAGGTCAAGTGCGGCGACCTGAAGGCGTATCGCCTGGCCGACGTCTCTTCCGCCTGCGAGGCGCGGGAGCTCTGGATCACATGGTGGCAACGGGGACGCCGGCCGAGAGCTTCGCTCCGCCCCGCCGCACGGGCCGTTCCCCCGGTCCGACGCCCCCGGCTTCATAACCTGGGCCGGTCTCGCGGGGCGCCGCGTGTCGTGGCGCGGCCCGCCAGTGCGCATCGGGCGCGAGACCGTGATCCCGGGTGGAAGCGGGCGGCCGGGCGGGCTAGAGCGACGGAACGGCCTTGAGGCCGCGCCGGATGAGCCTGTCCAGGATGGCCTGCTGCGTGTCGCAGGCCGGAGCGTCCGGGGGCGGCTGGCGCCGCACGTAGGCGCCGTCGCTCTGCAGATCGCGCGCCCTCGTGTTGTCGTCGCGAATGGGCTCGAGGACTTCCTGGCGGATCTTCTCCTTCGCCTTCTCGTCGAGGATCGGGATCATGATCTCGACGCGGCGGTAGAAGTTGCGGGGCATCCAGTCGGCGCTGGAGACGAAGATCTCCTCCTCGCCCTCCACGCCGAACGAGAAGACGCGGCTGTGCTCCAGGAATCGGCCGACCACGCTCGAGACCCGGATGTTCTCCGAGACGCCGGGCACGCCCGGGCGCAGGCAGCAGGTCCCCCGGACGGAGAGCCGCACCGGCACGCCGGCCCGGGACGCGCGATACAGGGCGCGGATGACCTTCGAGTCCACGAGCGCGTTGACCTTGGCGACGATGGACGCGGGATGGCCCTGGCTCGCCTTCTCGGCCTCGCGGTCGATCAGGGAAACCACCCGGTCGTGCAGCGCGAATGGGGCCACCGCGAGCCTCCGGTACTTCGTCTTCTTCGAGAACCCGGTCAAGAAGTTGAACAGCTCCGAGGCGTCATGGCCGAACTCGGCCCGCGCGGTGAACAGCGCGATGTCGGTGTAGACGCGGGCGGTCAGGCGGTTGTAGTTTCCGGTTCCCACGTGGACGTACCGGCGCATCGTGCCGCCCTCGCGTCGCACGACGAGGGCGATCTTCGCGTGCGTCTTCAGCCCC
Organism: Thermoanaerobaculia bacterium; assembly: GCA_038224325.1. Lineage (GTDB taxonomy): Bacteria > Acidobacteriota > Thermoanaerobaculia > UBA5066 > Gp7-AA6 > DAHUXD01. Next base: position 2,528 of record JBBRFL010000049.1, read on the forward strand.
TCGACTCCGTAGGCGACGTGCACGCCTGCGCGCTCGAGCGACCGCGCCCACTGGATGTTGTTCTCCTCGTCGAACCGCGCCTTCAGCTCCACGAGCACGGCGACCTGCTTCCCATTCTCCGCGGCCCGGGCGAGCGCGGCGACGACGGGCGAATCCGCGCCCAAGCGGTAGAGGGTCATCTTGATCGCCAGCACGTCCCGATCGTCGGCCGCCTCCTCCAGGAAGCGCAGCACCGGGTCGAAGGAATCGTACGGGTGGTGGAGAAGCACGTCTCCCTTGCGGATCGTCTCGAAGACGCCCGTCGGCGGATCGAAGACCCCCCGGGAGGCGGGCAGGAAGGGAGTGTCCTTCAGGTCCGGAAGATCGAGCTTGAGAACCGACAGCAGGTCGGCCGCTCCGAGCGGCCCGTCGACCGCGTAGACGTCGCTCGGTTCGAGCTCCAGCTGCGTCCGAAGCAGCTCGCGGACGTTCTCCGGACAGCGCTCCTCGACCTCGAGCCGGATGGCCGCGCCGAAGCGTCTCCGCCTGAGGTTGTCCGCCATGCTGCGGAGGAGGTCGCCGGCCTCGTCCTCGCGGATCTCGATGTCCGCGTCCCGGGTCACCCGGAAGGCCGAGGCTCCGAGGATCTCCATGCCCGGAAAGAGGCGAACCAGGTTCGCCTCGACGACCTTCTCGAGCATCACGAACTCGAGTGTCCCCTCGGGAGCTCCCGGCACGGGCACGAAGCGGGGCAGAGACGCGGGCACCTTCACGCGCGCAAAGGCTGCACGCTTCTCTTTCCTCTCCGAGAGCTCGACCGCCAGAGACAGGGAGAGATTCGACACGAACGGGAACGGGTGCGCCGGATCGAACGCGAGGGGCGTCAGGACGGGAAAGACCACGCTCTCGAAGTACGCCGTGAGCTCCTTGCACCGCTCCGGCTCGATGTCCTCCCACTCGAGGATCCGGACTCCGGCTTCGGCGAGCCGCGGCTGAAGGTCCTCCCGCAGGGTCCGCATCGCGAGGCCGGAGTCCTCCAGCACGATCTCCCGGATCCGCCGGAGCTGTTCGGGCGCGGAGAGCCCGTCGGCGCTCTTCTCGGTGACGGCGGCCTCGAGCTGCTCGTGCAGGCCGGACACGCGGATCATGAAGAACTCGTCGAGGTTCGAGTGGAAGATGGCCAGGAACTTCATCCGCTCGAGAAGCGGCCAGCTCGGATCGAGCGCTTCCTCGAGCACGCGGCGGTTGAACGCGAGCCACGAGATCTCGCGATTGAAGTACAGCGAATGATCTTCCAGACGATCGTCTGGAGTGGGAGTGCCGCCGATGAAATGGACTTCGCTCATGCTCGATGAATCGAGAGGGGCGAGGGTACCACCGGAGAAGCGGTGAGATGTTAAGCCCCACTGGCCGAGGCCTCCGGATGGCAAGATTCGGGTGCTCAGCGGGATGAGCCGAGTCGCAGCCCGCAGGCTCCGATCACGATGATCAGGGCGCAGGCGGCGCGGAAGGGGCTCCACGGCTCCCATCAGGGATCCGCCCATCCAGACCGCGCAGGCGGTGCCCCTGCGGGCGGACAGGAACCGCGTCCTCGAGCGTGACGTTGACGACCTGCGAGCCGACCGGACGATTTCCAGCCGCGGCACGCCCTCGACCGTGGGGCCTTTTTTTTGAGACGCGGCGATAGAATCCGCCGACCGGACTCGCGAAAGGGGTCACCATGCGCCATACGATCGGCCTCCTGTTCCTGACGGTGGGCCTCGGCGGCTGCGCCTCGCTCACCCCGGACGGAGCTCGCGTCAAGGTGTACGAAGCGGATCTGGCCGCGCCGGAGTCCTCGCGCGCGTTGCCGGGCGGATGCAAGCTGATCTCGACGACCGCGCCCGCGGATCAGATGGAGAGCGAGCGCCACATCTCGGACCCGTACCGATTGGAGCGCAACGACACCGCCGCGCGAGGCGGCAACGTGCTGGTGATGCTGTCGACGCGATTCGTGACCCGCTACAAGACCGACTGCGCGGGCGGCGACAACTCGCCGGACTGTCAGAACCGCGCGCAGAACTGGTACAAGGTCGTTTTCGTCTCGTACGCCTGCGACTCCGAGGCTCAGCTGGCGCTCGATCGCGGCGCGCCGGCGAGAGGAGGAGCGACCGCGGGATGGTGGCCGTTCGGCAGGAAAACCTCTCCTCCTCCTCCTTCGGCCGCGGAGCCCGCCGTCTCCAAGGTCGAGGCGAGCTCCGCCTCGGCCTCCGTTGCCGCGCCCGGTCCGTCCCCGTCCCCCTCCGGCTCGGAGGCGCTCAAGACGAAGATCCTCTCGCTGATGCGCGAGAGGGTCGGATCCGACGTCATTCTCGCGTTCGTTCGGGCAAATCGCCTGGCCGCGCCGCTAACCGTGGAGGAGATCGTCGAATGGAAGCGAGCCGGCATCTCGGACGAGGCGATCCGCGCCACCTTTCCCGACTGATCCGGGGCCAGCGCTCGCTTCAGGTCGAATTTACACGGAATTCCTTCGCCGTTGACCGACCGAACTAAGACTCGCGCCTCAATAGAGGAGGATCACCCACCATGAAGCAGAGGATTGGTTTCGAGCTTGCCGGGTGTGCGGCGCTCGCGTTCATGCTCGGCGTCGCGAGCCCGGCTCGCGCGCAGGTCACGCCCGCGGAAGGGTACACGCCGCCCGACGACACGCCCAGCGTGAAAGTCGGCGGTACGATCTTTGCGGATTACACCTACCAGCTGATACCCACCATCAAGGATGCCGACGGCAACGTCGTCCACTCCAACGCGTTCAATCTCTCCCGCGCGTACATCAACATCACGGGCAACATTTCCCACCTGGTTTCGTTCCGCATCACGCCGGACGTCGTGCGCGTGGGCACCATCACGGGAGCCGACGGAAAGCCGGTGAGCCTGCCCGGAGTTTCGGGGACGCTGACCTACCGGCTCAAGTACGGATACGGCCAGCTCAACTTCGACGACTGGACCACGAGGGGCTCGTGGCTCCGGCTCGGAATGCAGCAGACGCCCGTCGTCGACTACGAAGAGACGATCTACCGGTACCGCTTCCAGGGCACCATCTTCGTGGACCGCGAGGGCTTCCTGACGTCCTCGGACCTCGGCGCTTCCGCGCACTGGGTGTTCCCCACGAACTACGGCGACGTCCACGTGGGCGTCTACAACGGCGAGGGCTACACGGCGCCCGAGGCGAACGACCAGAAGGCCTTCCAGGTGCGGGCGACCATCCGTCCGTTCCCGATGATCCCAATCCTGAAGGGACTTCGCGTCACGGGCTTCTGGGATCACGACCACTACCTGATGGACGCGCGGAAAGAGCGGGGTGTCGCGCAGGTGGACTTCGAGAACCCCTGGCTGAACTTCGGTGCGATCTTCCTGAAGGCGAAGGACCAGACCTCGGCGACGAAGACCGAAGTCGTGGCCGACGGCTACTCGCTCTGGGCCACGCCCCGGACCCCGTTCGGCCTCGAGGCCCTGCTGCGCTACGACTACCTCAAACCGAACACTGCAAATCTCTCGCGCAAGGACCGCCTCATCGGCGGATTGGCCTACTGGTTCCCGGTGCAGAAGGGCGTCGCGGCCGCGCTGCTCGCGGACTACGAGCAGGTCCGGTACCGCAACTTCGCTCCCGCCCGGCCCCGCGAAGAGCGTTACGCGCTTCACGCCCTGTTCAACTTCTAATTAACGAGAAGTTCGCACGGATTTTACCGGCGAGCTTCACTCTCGAAGCGAGGATGAAACCATGCGAATGACCCGAATCTTCCTGGCCGCTTTGGTCGCGGGCTTCACGGCCCTCGCGGCGGGGGCGCAGACCATCCAGATCAACGGGGCGGGAGCGACGTTCCCGTATCCGCTCTACTCCAAGTGGTTCTCGGAGTACAACAAGATGCACCCCGAGATCGAGGTCAATTATCAGTCGATCGGCTCGGGCGGAGGTATTCGCCAGCTCTCGAACCAGACGGTCTTCTTCGGCGCCACCGACGGCCCGATGACGGCGGAACAGATGCAGAACGCGGCCGGAAGGATCGTGCATCTGCCCACGGTCCTCGGCGGTGTCGTCCCGGTCTACAACATCCCGGACGTCACGGCCGAGCTCAAGTTCACGGGCAAGCTCCTCGCCGACATCATCCTCGGCAAGGTCGCGAAGTGGAACGACCCCGCGATCACGGCGCTCAATCCCGGCGTCAAGCTCCCGGCGAACGACATCACGGTGGCGCACCGATCCGACGGGTCCGGCACCACGTACATCTTCGTGGACTACCTGTCCAAGGTCTCGCCGGACTTCAAGAAGACGGTCGGCGTCGCCACCTCGGTCAACTGGCCAGTCGGCGTGGGCGGGAAGGGCAACGAGGGCGTCGCCGGTCTCGTGAAGCAGACGCCCGGCTCGATCGGATACGTGGAGCTGATCTACGCAATCCAGAACAAGATCTCGTACGGCTCGGTCCAGAACATGGACGGAGAGTTCGCGGTCGCCTCGCTCGCCTCGGTGACGGCGGCGGCGTCCTCCGCGTCCAAGGCGATGCCCCCGGACTTCCGGGTCTCGATCACGAATGCCCAGGGCAAGGGCGTCTATCCCATCTCCTCGTTCACGTGGCTGCTCTTCTACGAGAGCCCCAAGGACAAGCAACGGTCGAAGATCATGGTCGACTTCATGAAGTGGGCCCTCACGGACGGTCAGAAGTATTGCGCCGAGCTGGGCTACGCCCCGCTGCCCCAGGAAGTCGTCGCGCTCGAGATGGAAGCGCTGAAGCGCATCAAGACGTAACCCGAGGTTCTCGATGGAGTCTCGAGAACTCTCCGTTCCCGGCGGCCCGCCGAGCGCCGCTCAACCATGAAGAACCCGTCTCCGCGTCGGAGCGCCGACGACCGCGGCTTTCGCACGGGGACGGGGTTTTTCGCCTTCCTGGTCGTGCTGCTGGTCGCCGGAATCCTCTTCGAGCTCTACCGGACCTCGGCGCTCTCGATCGCGAAGTTCGGCTTGCGGTTCTGGTCCGGGAAGACCTGGAACCCGGTCTCCGGGGAGTTCGGCGCCCTGCCCTTCATCTGGGGGACGCTGTATTCCGCCTTCCTCGCGATGTTCCTGTCGACGCCGGTCGCGCTCGGCATCGCCGTCTTTCTATCGGAGCTGTCGCCGCGGCCGCTCCGGACCCCGCTCGCGTTTCTGACGGAGCTCCTCGCGGCGATTCCCTCGATCGTCTACGGCCTCTGGGGCGTCTTCGTGCTGGTTCCCCTCGTTCGCCGGCTCGAGGTCGCGGCGCCCCTGTGGATGCGGAAGATTCCGCTTTTCTCCGGCCCGCCGCTCGGCGTCGGCATGGGGGCCGCCGCTCTCATCCTCGCCGTGATGGTGATTCCGTTCACCTCGTCGGTGGCCCGCGAGGTGCTTCGCGCCGTTCCCGCGACCCAGCGTGAGGCCGCCTACGCGCTCGGCGCGACGCGCTGGGAGGCCATCCAGGTGGCGCTGCGCTACGGGCGCACGGGTGTAATCGGCGCCGTGATCCTGGGCTTCGGCCGGGCTGTCGGCGAGACGATGGCCGTCACGATGGTGATCGGGAACAACCCGCAGATCTCGGCGTCGCTCTTCGCGCCGCAGTACTCGATGGCGGCGGTGATCGCGAACGAGTTCACCGAAGCGGCCGACGACCTCTACCTCTCCGCCCTGATCGAGATCGGCCTCGTGCTCTTCGTGATCACGCTCGTCGTCAATGCGCTCTCGCGTCTCCTGATCTGGATCGTGACTCGCGAGGTCAGGGCGGCGGCTCCGCAGGATCCCGTCGCGGCGCCCCTGGCTCCGGGCGCGCCCGCATGAACCGGACCGCGCGGCGCAAGGCGCTCTCGGCCGTCGTGGTGGTCCTCTGTGGCGCGGCGGTGGTCGTCGCGCTCATCCCCCTGTTCTTCGTGTTCGCGTACGTGCTGCAGAAGGGCTTCTCCTCGCTCAACTGGGACTTCTTCACGAAGATGCCCAAGCCCGTGGGGGAGCCCGGCGGCGGCATGGCCAACGCGATGCTCGGGACGCTCTACCTGATCGCGATCGCGTCCGCCATCGCGGTTCCCGTCGGGATCATCGCGGGCGTCTACCTTTCCGAGTACGGCAAGCGGCCCTTCGCGGGGCTCGTCCGACTCACCGCGGACGTCCTGAACGGCGTGCCCTCGATCGTCATCGGGATCTTCGCGTACGGCCTCGCGGTCCTGCCGGTCAAGCACTTCTCGGCCCTGGCCGGCGGGCTCGCGCTCGGCTTCATGATGATCCCGATCATCACGCGGACGACGGAGGAGCTGCTCAACCTGGTTCCCGGGACGCTGCGAGAGGGGGCGCTCGCGCTGGGAGCGACCCGGGCCCGCGCCGCCTTCTCGGTGATGGTCCCGGCGGCCCTCCCGGGGATCATGACGGGCATCCTGGTCGCGCTGGCCCGAATCGCGGGGGAGACCGCTCCGCTGCTGTTCACGTCGTTCAACAACCGGTACTTCTCGGCCAGGCTCGATCAGCCGATCTCGTCCCTGACGGTCCAGGTGTACACGTACGCGATCTCGCCGTACGACGACTGGCACCGCCAGGCGTGGGCCGGAGCGCTCGTTCTCGTCGCGTTCGTATTCATCTTCTCGGTCCTCGCGCGCGTCGTCACCCGGAGGCTGGAAAGGATGCATCGGGCATGAGCGATACGATTGTGAAGGTGGACGCCCCGCCGTCGCCATCCGCGCCGCCCCCGGATCCCGGACGCGAGGTTCGGGGCGACGGCCCGCCGCCGACGCCGTCTCCGGCGATCCGCATGGAGACCCGGGGCCTCCAGTTCTACTACGGTGCGAAGCAGGCGCTCTACAACATCTCCCTGAAGATCCCGGAGAAGACCGTGACCGCGCTCATCGGCCCCTCGGGTTGCGGCAAGTCGACGTACCTGCGCTGTCTCAACCGCATGAACGACATCATCCCGGATACCCGCGTCGAGGGCGACGTGCTGCTCGACGGGCACGACATCCATGCCGCGGGGATGGACGTCGTGGACCTGCGCAGGCGGGTCGGGATGGTGTTTCAGAAGTCGAACCCGTTTCCCAAGTCGGTCTTCGAGAACGTCTCGTACGGCCTCAAGATCAACGGGATGGCGAGGGGGTCCGATCTGCACGGACGCGTCGAGAAGGCCCTGCGCCGATCGGCGCTCTGGGACGAGGTCAAGGATCGCCTGGACTCCTCGGCGCTGGGGCTCTCGGGCGGGCAGCAGCAGCGGCTGTGCATCGCGCGCGCGCTGGCGGTCGAGCCCGAGGTGCTCCTCATGGACGAGCCCTGCTCGGCCCTGGACCCGATCGCGACGTCCAAGGTGGAAGAGCTCATCTACGAGCTGAAGCGGGACTTCACGATCGTGATCGTCACGCACAACATGCAGCAGGCCGCGCGAGTCTCCGAGCGCACGGCGTTCTTCATGCTGGGGCGTCTCGTCGAGCAGGACCGGACGGAGAAGATCTTCACGAACCCCGGGCAGAAGATCACGGAGGATTACATTACGGGGCGATTCGGGTAGCCCAGAGGGAGACGATGAAATCCGTGGTGACCAAAGGAAAAGACGGACCCCCGGCGAGGCCGGTCGACGCCCACACGGGCTCGATGAAGCGCATCGCGTTGATCGAGGACGACCCCGACATCGCGTACACGATCCGGCTCAACCTCCGGAAGGAGAAGCGATACCAGGTCGAGCACTACGTCTCCGGCATCGCCGCGCTCGCCGCGCTCCAGGAGAAGCCCTTCGACCTGATCGTGCTGGATCTGAACCTGCCGGACATCGACGGCCTCGCCCTCTGCCGCGAGCTTCGGCGCCTGGACGAGACGCGCCGCGTCCCGATCATCATGCTGACGGCCCGGGTCGAGGAGCGGGACAAGCTGCTTGGCTTCGAGATCGGAGCGGACGACTACATCACGAAGCCCTTCTCGATGCGCGAGCTGCTCGCCCGGGTCCACGCGCACCTTCGCCGCGTGGCCGCCTTCGAGACCTCCGAGGAAGAGGTCTTCGACGATCAGGACCTGCACGTCGACAGGGCCCGCTTCGAGGTGCGCCTCCGCGGAGAGCGAGTCCACCTCACCAAGAAGGAGTTCGACCTGCTCTGGCTCCTGATCCGCAGCCGGAACCGGGTCGTCACGCGGGACGCGATCCTCGCCCGCCTCTGGGACTACGACGCCGATGTCGAGACCCGGACGGTGGACGTCCACATCCGCGCGTTGCGCCGCAAGCTGGGGGAGCAGCGCATCGAGACCGTCGTCGGGCTCGGGTACCGCTACCGGGAAGCCGCGGCGGGATAGACCGGCGCGCCGGGTTCGATGTGCCCCGCATGAGGCTCCACTCCCGCTTCACGGCGCTCTTCGCGGTCCTCGCCGGGGCCGCCGTGCTGTTTCTCGTCGTGGTCTCCGATGCGACGCTGCGCCGGGCCGTGGAGGATCGGGTCACCGACCGATTCACCCGGGACCTCGAGCACCTCGCGGGCGACCTCGCCGGGGGGTCCGTGCCGGCCGAGGCGCGGGACGCGTTTCTCCGCCGGGCCGCGTCCCAGCTCGACTGTCGGGTGACCTACATCGCGGCCGACGGGAAGGTCCTCGGCGACTCCGATCTGCTGCCGGCGGACGTGGCCTCGATGGAAAACCACTCCGGGCGTGACGAGGTGCGGCAGGCCAACGCCGCCGGAATCGGGCGCTCGCTCCGGCTCTCGGCGACCGAGAGGAGAAGGATGTTGTACGTCGCGCGGCGTCTGCCCGACGGGCACGTGCTGCGGCTGGCGGTTTCGGAGGCACGCCTGCGCCAGGTGGAGCTGGGCTATCTCTGGGCGCTGCGCGCGGCGATCCTGGCGACGTGCCTGATTCTCTTCGTGATCGGGGCGAGCGCCTCGCGCCGGTTCTCGGAGCCGATTGCGGCTCTGACGCGCGCCGCCTCCGCCGTCGCCGCGGGTGACTTCGCCCGCGACCTGCCGAGCTCCGGCAGCGAGGAGGTGCAGCTGCTGGGAGCGGCCCTCCAGAGGATGAAGGAGTCGCTCTCCCGCGCCCTGTCGCTGGCCGAAGACGAGCGCCGGATGACGGCGCTCGCGTTCGAGCGGCTCCCCGACGGGCTCGTGGTCGTCGACGCGCGCCTGCACGTCGTCGAGTCCAACGAGCGATTTGCGCGGATGACGGGCGTGACGGCCCCGGTGGGACGCGCGCTCTACGACCTTCTGCGGGAACGCACGATGTACGACGCCTTCGAGGCCACGGTGAAGAGCGGGGAGACCGGCGAGCGCACGGTGCGGCTGGAGGATGGACGGGTGTGGACGCTCGTGGTGCAGGCGCTGCCCAGCGGGTCCCGCGCGTCCGCCGTCGGGGTGCTGCGCGACATCACGGTCGTCGAGCGGACAGAGTCGATGCGCCGGACGTTCGTGGCCGATGTCTCGCACGAGCTGCGCACGCCGATCGCGTCGATCGCGGCGGCCGCGGAGACGCTCGCCGACGGCTCAGCCGACGGGACCGAGACGGGCGAGCTCCTGCGCCTGATTCAGCGCCAGTCGGACCGGATGCGGGAGCTGATCGACGACCTGATGGACCTGGCGCAGATCGAGAGCGGGGCGGTTCCCCTCGAGCGCGAGGAAGTCCGCCTGCGAGAGCTCCTGACCGAGGTCGTCGAAGACCTCGAGAGTCCCGCGCTCGAGAAGGGCGTGCGGGTCTCCGTGGCAGGCGATCCCGACGTGTCCGTGATCGGCGACCACCGGCGCCTGGGCCAGCTCACCCGGAACCTCATCGACAACGCGATCAAGTTTTCGCCCTCCGGGGCCCCGATCGCGATCCAGGTCTTCCGCGATTCGGGGCGGCCGGGCTTCTCCGTGGCGGACCGAGGCCCCGGGATCCCCAGGGCCGAGCGCGACAGGATCTTCCAGCGCTTCTACCAGGTGGACCGGTCCCGCTCCAAGGCGCGGCCGGGCTCCGGGCTGGGGCTCGCCATCGTCAAGCACATTGCGCAGCTGCACGGGGCCAGCGTCGAGGTCGAGGCCAACGTCGGCGCCGGCACCATTTTTCACGTTCGGTTCCCGCCACCCGCCGCCTGAGATTTCCTGAAACGCAATCGTCAGCGGATGTGAAGTTCGCTGTAGGATAGCGCCGCTTGAACGGAAGAGGGCGATGCTGAACTTCCTTCCCCGGGACGAGAAATACTTCGACCGCTTCAACGAGATGGCGGTGCGCATCCGGGAGGCCGCCCGGATCCTCGAGCGCTACTTCCAGGGCGAGTCGCCGGTGGCGACCGTCGCGGACCAGATCAAGCGACTCGAGCACGAGTGCGACGAGATCTCCCACGAGGTCCTCCGGGGAATCGACCGCACGTTCATCACCCCGATCGATCGGGAGGACATCCACCGGCTGGCCGTGCGGCTCGACGACGTGATGGACCTGATCGACGGGACCATCCGCCGGATCTCGCTCTTCCGGATCGGCGAACCGACGCCGATCTCGAAGGCCCTGTCGCGTCTCATCGTCCAGAGCACGACCGAGCTCGTGGAGGCCGTCTCGCAGCTTCGCGCCCAGAAGGGCGTCATGGCGCACTGCATCCGCATCAAGGAGCTCGAGAACGAGGGCGACGTCGTCTACCAGGGGGCGATCGCCTCGCTTTTCTCCGAGAACCTGCCCGCGATCGAAGTGATCAAGTGGAAAGAGGTCTACGACAACCTGGAGCGCTGCATGGATAGCGCCGTCGCGGTGGCGCACGTCCTCGAGAGCGTGGTCCTGAAGCACTCCTGAGAACGGGATCTCGCCTTCCGACATGACCTACGTTCTTCTCATCATCGCGGTCGCCCTGGTATTCGACTTCATCAACGGGATGCACGACTCCGCGAACTCGATCGCCACGGTCGTGTCCACCCGGGTGTTGACCCCGTTCGTCGCGGTCTTCTGGGCCGCCTTCTTCAACTTCGTGGCGGCCTTCGTGTTCGGCACCGCGGTCGCGAAGACGATCGGATCGGGCCTGATCGACATCCGGGTCGTCAACTCCGACGTGATCCTCGGCGGGCTCATCGGCGCGATCGTCTGGAACCTGATCACGTGGTACTTCGGGATCCCGTCCTCCTCCTCACACGCGCTGATCGGCGGCTACGCTGGGGCGGCGGTCGCCCGGGTGGGAGTGCGGGCGATCGTGCCCGGAATGGCTTGGGTCAAGACGCTCTCCTTCATCGTGCTGTCCCCGCTCCTGGGGATGGCCTCGGCCTGGATCCTGATGGTCGCCGTCTCGTGGATGTTCCACAAGACGCCCTACGGCTCGGTCGATCGCTGGTTCCGACGGGCCCAGCTCGGGTCGGCCGCCGCCTTCTCCCTCTCCCACGGAACCAACGACGCGCAGAAGACCATGGGGATCATCGGCGGGTTGCTCGTGGCCAACCAAGGCCTGTTCGCTCATTCCTCCTCGCGCCTCCACTGGATGCATCTGCCGGACCTGAAGGTCGTGCCCTGGTGGATCATCCTCTCGGCGCACGCCGCGATCGGCCTCGGGACCCTGACCGGCGGCTGGCGCATCGTGCGCACGATGGGCAGCCGGATCACGAAGCTGAAGCCCTTCTCGGGATTCTGCGCCGAGACCGGAGCCGCGGCGACGGTCATCGCGGCCTCCCTCTGGGGGATCCCGGTCTCAACGACCCACACGATCACCGGAGCGATCATCGGCGTGGGAGCCGCCCAGCGCTACTCCGCGGTCCGCTGGGGCGTGGCCGAGCGAATCGTCTACGCATGGATCCTCACGATCCCGCTGGCCGCGGCCATCGGCGCCCTGGCCTACGGACTCCTCTCGGCGTTCAGCCGATAACGCGACGGACGCCCGGCGATACTCTAGGCCCCCGGGAAAGGAGCCCTCAGTGAACGTTCCCCGCGCCCTCGGCGTTCTGCTGCTCGCGATCGCGCCGCACCTAACGGCCGCGACGCAGCCGGCCCCGGAGGTCCTCGACGCGATCCTGTCGGATCGGGCCCGGGGCGGCGGCTTCGACTATCGTGGCGCCACCGGACAGGATCGGAAGCGCCTGGCCGCCTACCTCGCGAACGTGGGCGACGCCGACCCGAAGGGCATGTCCCCGGACGAGCGCAAGGCGTTCTTCATCAACGCCTACAACGCGATGGCGATCGGGATCGTGCTCGAGCGATATCCCGTGAAGAGCATCCGCGACATCGACGGCGCCTTCCGATCGATCCGGAGGAGGATCGGCTCCGAGATGCTCACCCTCGACGACATCGAGAACCGCCTCCGCGCGATGAACGACGCGCGGATCCACTTCGCGATCGTCTGCGCTTCGAAGTCCTGCCCGCCGCTCGCGAGCCGGGCGTATCGAGCCGCCGGCCTGTCCGCCGAGCTGGACGCCCAGGGTCGGGCCTTCCTGGGAGATCCGCGCAAGAACGTGATCGACCGCGCGTCCGGGCGCCTCGCCCTCTCCCGGATCTTCGAATGGGACCGCAGGGAGTTCGAGCGCGACGGGGGGACGGCCCAGCGGTTCGCGGCGCGATTCGCGCCCGATCCGGCGACGGCGTCCTGGATCGAGACGTTTCGCAAGCCCGAGTTTCTGGAGTACGACTGGTCGCTGAACCAGCCGTAGAGGCGCCCTGCCATAAAAGAAGCCCCTCTCCCGAGGGGCTTGAAGGAGGAGATCGTGTGTCTGCCAGTTCTACGGAGACGGAACCGGAATCGTTTCCGGAATCGTTGAAAGTCCTCCGCGCGTGATCCGGCTGGTCCTGAAGCGCGGCCGGGAGGCCTCCGTCCTGCGGCGGCACCCCTGGCTCTTTTCGGGCGCGATCGCCTCCGCCGCGGGAGAGGGCGGGGACGGGCACGCGGAGGTGGTTTCCGCGGACGGCTCCCTCCTGGCCCGGGGCGCCTTCTCGCCCGAGTCCCAGATCGTGGCGCGCCTGTGGAGCTTCGACGGGCGGGTCCCGGACGCGACGCTGTTCCGCGAGCGATTCAAGGCGGCCCAACGGCTGCGCGCCTCCGTTCTTTCGTCCGAGACCACCGGCTACCGCGCGATCCACTCCGAGGGGGATCTCTGCCCGGGCGTGGTCGTGGACCTGTACGGCGAAACGGGGGTCCTCGAGCTGACGACGGCGGGCACCGAGCGCTGGGGAGAAGAGCTCGAGTCCGCGGTGCACGAGGTGTTCGCGCCGGAGCGTCTAATCGTGCGCCGGACAGGATCCGCGCGAGACCGGGGACGCACGGCGCGAGCGGACGCGCAGCGGGCGGACGCGCAGCGAGAGGACGACGGGCTGGCCCCGTTCGTGGAGAACGGGCTTCGATTCGTGGCAGACACGTCCGCGGGGCAGAAGACCGGCTTCTACCTGGATCAGCGCGACAACCGCGCCCGTGTGCGGGCCCTCGCGCGCGGGAGCCGGGTCCTGAACCTCTTCTCTTATTCCGGAGCGTTCTCCGTCGCGGCCCTGTCCGGTGGAGCGGCGCGGGCCGTGGACGTCGACTCGTCGGGGGCGGCCCTGGAGCGCGGGCGGGAGCATCGGCGCGCCAACGGCTTCCCGGCGGACCCCGCGGACTTCGTCCAGGAGGACGTCTTCGAGGAGCTGCGCCGGCGGACGGCGGCGGGGGAGCGATGGGACCTCGTGGTCTGCGATCCGCCCGCGTTCGCGAAGAAGAAAGGCGACATCGAGAAGGCGGCGCGCGGATACAAGGACGTCAACCGCCTCGCGATGGAGCTGGTGGCTCCGGGAGGATGGCTCCTGACCTGCTCGTGCTCGGGGCTGATCGACGCCGACCTGTTCCAGAAGATCGTCTTCTCCGCCTCGATCGACGCGGGCGTCTCGTTCGCGCTGACGGCGCGGCAGGGCGCCGGCGCGGACCATCCGGTCTCGCTCGACTGTCCGGAGGGTGAATATCTGAAGGGCCTCTGGCTGCGGCGCGCCACCTAGTCCTATACTCCGTGCGGATGCGGTGCCCCGGACGCGTAGGGTGGTCGCTGGCTCTGGCACTGGCGGTCGCGGGAACGCCGCTGAGGGGCGCGGGGTCCGATCCGGTCGTTCACACGGGGCCGGCCGTCTTTCATCCCGGAGGAGAGCGCCCGGTCCGGTCGTTGGAGGCCTTCGACGCCGCGGCGGCCGCGGCCCGACTCCCGGCCTCCGCGCGGCACGCCCTTCCGCCATTGTCCGCGGACGAGCGCGCGCGGCTCAACGCGCGCGACGCCGGCGTCCCGCCCCTTCGTACCAAGCGGCCCGCGCAAAGAGTCGGCATCGTCCGGCCGCTTCCTTCCGAGGTCGGCTTTCGCGGGCTTCCGGCGGATCTCCCGCCGGGATCGTCGCGTCCCTGGGGGGGCGGCCTGATGGAACGAGCCGCCGACGGGCGCTTCGTCTGGACGACCTCCCTCTCCTCGGAGGGCGCGGCCGCGCTGCGGCTGCACGTGCGCGATGCTCTGTTGCCGCCGGGGAGCCGGGTGGACATCTTCGGCTCGAACGGAGAAGCCCACGGGCCCTACGCGTTCGATTCGGCCACGCGAGACGAGGGGTTCTGGACCCACACGGTCTTCTCGCCGCAGGCTCTGGCCCGCGCGGAGATGCCGTCCTCGGCCGCGGCGAGCCCCGCGGAGGCGCGACTGTTCTTCTCGTCGCTGGCGCACCTCGAGCCGCCCGCCGGCGCGGAGCGAGGGGGGCGAAAGCCCGCGGCCCTGACGCCGCAATCGGACACCTGCTTCGTCGACGCGAGCTGTGTCGCCGCGGCGGAGTTCCCGGGCATCGAATCCGCGTCGCGCGCGGTCGGCCAGCTCAACTTCGTGGACACCGACGGCGCGTTCATCTGTTCGGGCGGACTCCTGAACACCACCACGACCGCGTTCGTCCCGTATCTCCTGACCGCCAATCACTGCTTTTCGACCCAGTCGGCGGCGAGCTCGCTCGAGGTCTTCTGGGATTACAAGACCCCTTCGTGCGGTGCGCCGGCGCCGAGCGAGTCGACCTTTCCTTCGACTCTCGGCTCGACGCTGCTCGCGACCGGCGGGACGAGCGACTTCACCCTCGTTCAGCTGTCGCAGCCTCCTCCCGACGGGAGCGTGTTCCTCGGCTGGACGACGGCCGACTACTCGCACGCCGACGGCACCCTGATCCATCGCCTCAGCTACCCCGATGCCCGGCCGCAGATCTACTCCCGGCACCAGATCCAGGGATCCCCGGACATCGTGTGCGGCGACAAGCCGCAGGGGAACTACCTCTACTCCCGCGACGTGCGCGGGGGCACGGGAGGTGGCAGCTCGGGATCGCCCGCGTATCTCGCCTCCCTCGAGGTGGTGGGACAGCTGCTCGGCGCCTGCGGGACGAATCCGAACGACGACTGCGATTCGGCCAACAACCTGACGCTGGACGGCGCGTTTCGAGCCTCGTTTCCCTCGCTGTCGCAATGGCTCGCTCCCGCGGCCCCGGGCCCGTGCGCCGTCGGGCCCTCGACGATGTGCCTCCATGGCGCCCGCTTTCGCGTCACCGCGCACTGGACGAAGGCGACGGGCGAGAGCGGCGATGGCACCGGGGTGACCCTGACGGACGACTCCGGCTACTTCTGGTTCTTCGCGGCCAGCAACATCGAGCTCGTGGTCAAGGTGCTCGACGCCTGCTCCGGGTTCCAGCACTTCTGGGTCTTCGGGGGCGGGTTGACCGACGTGCAGGTCCGGCTGACGGTCGAAGACACCGCGAGCGGCGCCGTTCGGATCTACGACAACGCGCAGGGAACGGCGTTCCCGCCCCTTCAGGACACCCAGGCCTTTTCTTGTCCGTAACGCCCCGGATCGTCATCCTGGGGCCCGCGCCACCCGATCGCGGCGGAATCGCGCGAGAAACCGCGCTGCTCTTCCGGGAGCTCTCGTCGCGGGCGGAGGTCTCGTGGCTCACGTTCTCCCGGCGATACCCGCGGTGGCTGGACCCGCGGCGGTTCGACGCCGATCCCGGCCTGGCCGGCGTCGCGGCCACCGCCTTGCTCGACTATCGCTCGCCCCGGAGCTGGGGGCGTACCGCCGAGGCGATCGCGGCCGCTCGCCCGCACGCCCTCCTCGTGCCGTGGTGGACGGCCTTCTGGGCCCTCCCGCTCCGCGCGACGCTGCGCCGGCTGCGCGCCCTCGCCCCTGAGGTCCGGCGCGTCCTCCTGTGTCACAACGTCGAGGATCACGAGAGGAGCGCGCTCAAACGATTCCTCTCCCTGGGCGCTTTCCTCTCGTCGGATGCGTTCATCTGCCACAGCGCCGAGGACCGGGACCGCCTCGCCCGCCGCCTCCCCGGCCGCCCGGCGATCGCGCTCGCGCACCCGGTCGAGGAATCGGAGCGCGTTCCCCGCGAGCGGGCCCGCGAGATCCTGGGAGTCGATGGGCCGCTCGTCCTGTTCCTCGGCCTCGTACGACGGTACAAGGGAGTCGATCTCCTGCTCGATGCGGCGCCGGAAATCGCGCGAAGCACGGGCGCGCGCATCGCGATCGTCGGAGAGATCTTCCCGGAGGCGCGGGAGATGATGCGGCGCGTCGCGTCCAGCCCCGTGCGGGAGCGGATCCTTCTGCGCGACGCCTACGTGCCCGAGAGCGACATGGGCCTGTGGCTGGCGGCCTGCGACGTCGTGGTGCTGCCGTATCGGGCGATCGCCGGCAGCGGGATCGCGGCGCGCGCGATCGCCGCCCGCCGGCCGATGGCGGCCGCCTCCGTCGGAGGATTGAAGGACGTCGTCGACCCCGGCGTCACCGGCGAACGGTTTCCTCCCGGCGACGCGGCGGGACTGGCTCTCGCCGTGCGGACCGTTCTCGCGAAGGGCGCGGACGATTACGGCCCGGGCCTTTCGGCCGCGGCCGCCCACGCCTCATGGCCCCGCTACGCGGACGCCGTCCTCGAGTTCGTGGCGGAATCGCCGGGCAAACCGCCGCTCCCCGATATACTCCGCCTCCCATGAACCTGGAGCTGACCGAGGAGCAACGCCTGCTCCAGGCGTCCGTTCGGGAGTTCGCGGAGGGCGTCGTGCGACCGCGCGCCGCCGCGATCGACCAGTCGGGCGAGTTTCCCCGGGAGACCTTCGAGCAGGCGGGGGAGCTCGGGCTGGCCGGCGTGGCGGTCGCCGTCGAGAACGGCGGCTCCGGAATGGACACGGTCTCCTACGCCATCGCGATCGAGGAGATCTCCCGGGCCTGCGCCAACATGGGCGTCATCCTGTCGGTGAACAACTCGCTCGTCTGCGACCCGATCGAGCGATTCGGCAACGCGGACCAGAAGGCCCGATTCCTCGTCCCGCTGGCTCGCGGCCAGAAGCTCGGCTGTTTCGCCCTGACGGAGCCCGACGCCGGATCGGATGCGGGGAACCAGAAGACGCGCGCGGTCCGGGAGGAGGATTGCTACCGGATCTCGGGCCAGAAGGTGTTCATCACGTGCGGCCAGGCGGCCGACGTCTGTCTGCTGTTCGCCATGACGAACCCCGAGAAGAAGACCCGCGGCATCTCGGCGTTCCTCGTGGACACGAGCGCGCCCGGCTTCGATCGCTCGCGGCACCAGGTCAAGCTCGGCGTCAACGCCTCGGGTACCGTGGAGATCTTCCTGTCCGACGTCCGGGTACCGGCCGCGGATCGCCTCGGCGAGGAGGGCGACGGTTTCAAGATCGCCATGGCGACGCTAGACGGGGGGAGGATCGGGATCGCGGCCCAGGCCGTCGGAATCGCCACCGAGGCCTTCGAGGCCGCGGTCGGCTACGCGCGCGCCCGCCGCGCCTTCGGGAAGCCGATCGCCGATTTCCAGGCGATCCGCTTCTATCTGGCGGACATGGCGACCGAGATCGAGGCCGCGCGCCTCCTGACGCGCCGCGCCGCCGCCGCCAAGGACGCATCGAAGCGGGGGAAGGGCCGGTTCTCGATGGAGGCGGCCATCGCCAAGCTCTACGCCGCCGAGATGGCGCAGCGCGTGACGACGAAGGCGCTGCAGATCCACGGCGGCTACGGCTACACGAAGGAGTATCCGGTGGAGCGCAACTTCCGCGATGCGCGCATCACCGAGATCTACGAGGGAACGAGCGAGATCCACCGGTTGATCATCGCGCGCGAGATCTTTCGCGACAGCGGGTTGGTGATCGGATGAGAAAGGAGTCGAGAATTGTGAATTCGGAATTGTGAATCGGGCATCCGATTCGCAAACCGCAACTCGCAACTCACAATTCCCCCATGGGCCAAACCCGCATGTTCCGGGACCGCGTGGTCTCGATGGAGCAGACGCTCGAGGGAGGCGAGAAGCACCTGCCCGTCCTCAAGGACCTGTGCCGGGAGGCTCTCCCGGAGCTGGAATTCGTCGAGCACTCGCTCGACCACGAGCGCGACCTCTTCGTCATGGACTTTCGAGCGGCGAGCGGAGCCCGGACGCGGGTCTGCTGGACCCGGATGGTCCTGTTCGACGCCGAGCGGATCCCGACCCT
>JBBRFL010000050.1:0-20167 GCA_038224325.1 Thermoanaerobaculia bacterium
CTATTTCTTGGGAGCGAAGCTGAAGTCGACGGTCACGGGCTTCCCGGGGGCCACCGTCACCGAGGCCTCCTTCTGTCCCATCACTTCGTGCCAGGCGACGATCGTGTAGGTCCCCGGCGGCACGTCCGGAATCCGGAAGTGCCCGTCGGCGTCCGTGGTCCCGTAGTAGGGATGATCGAACTCCCAGATCCAGGCGCGCATCCACTCGTGAGCGTCGCACTTGACCCGGATGAGCTCCGGGGTCGCCGGAAGCGGCTTGGTTACCGAGAAGCCCTTGTACGGGAGGGCGATGTTGTAGATCGTGGCGTTGGTGTCGTTGACCTGGGGATGCGTGTTGTGGAGGATCGGATCGTTCGACGCGATCTTGATCTGCTGGCCGACGCTCGCCCCCTGCACCCGCGGCTGAAACATGCAGTGGTCGTTGGTCAGCGTGACGACGCCTCCCGGGTTGGCCTTGCCCTTCGCGATCCCCTTGAGAAAGATCTCCACGTTCATCACGCCCATGTCCTTGCCCGTGGCGTAGAGGGGATTGTCGATCGAGTTTCCGCAGTAGTCCTGGTTCTTGGTGGTCTTGATCGGCGGCACGGCGGGCGCCGGAGCGGACATCTTCACGACCCCCTCGATCGACCCGCCATTGGTGACGGTCATCGTCTCGTAGGGCGCGGCCAGCAGGAGCGAGCTGAGACTCCCGAGGACGCCGAAAACCGCCGCCGCACAGAATTTCATCCGCAAACGGGCCTCTCTTTCTGGATCCGACGTGATCAAAGCGGAAGGGACTCGCGCGAGCTCAGAATGCCTCATCCTAGGAAGCGCGGCGCCGACGGTCTAATACCGCTTTCGGATCCCGGTGAGACGAAGGGCATATCAGGCCCCCAGGGTCGATCGGGCGCGCGGCTCTCTCGAGACGAAGGCCAGTAACTCCAAACTGTTCTCGTCATCCTCTTCTTAATATAGTCTTAAGCGCCAACAAGGCGGACAATTTTGGAACTTCGTCACCTGCGCTATTTCGTCGCCGTGGCCGAGGAGCTGCACTTCGGGCACGCCGCGACTCGACTGCATATCTCACAGCCCCCGCTTTCCCATCAGATTCAGGATCTGGAGCGCGAGCTCGGCGTCGCCCTCTTCCTGCGCAGCCGGCGATCCGTCACTTTGACCGAGGCCGGACGCCTCTTCCTGGAGGAGGCGCGCCACGTCCTGGGCGACGCCCAGCACGCGATGGACACCGCGAAGAAGGCGGCCCGCGGCGAGATCGGTCGGCTCTCCGTGGGGTTCGGACCGACGCCCGAAAACGGTCTGTTGAACGCCGTGCTCTCGCTGTTCCTGGCGAGGCACCCTGACGTGCAGCTCGAGCTCCACAACCTCTACACGCAGGAGCAGGTCGAGGGCCTCGCCCATCGGAGGATCGACGTCGGCTTCCCGCTTCTCCCGATCTCCAATCGAGCCCTCGCCGTCGAGCGCATCGGCGTCGAGCCCGTTCGCGTCGTGCTCTCGGAGCGGCACCCGCTCGCGAACCAGACGCGGATCGCGCTGGCCGACCTGCGCGCGGAGAACTTCGTCTTCGTGGCTCGCGAAGTCGGCCCCGGCTTCTACGACCTCCTCCAGGGCTCCTGCGGCGCGGCCGGCTTCA
Organism: Thermoanaerobaculia bacterium; assembly: GCA_038224325.1. Taxonomy (GTDB): domain Bacteria; phylum Acidobacteriota; class Thermoanaerobaculia; order UBA5066; family Gp7-AA6; genus DAHUXD01. Next base: position 1,628 of record JBBRFL010000050.1, read on the forward strand.
CGCCGACGGTCACGCACGAGGCGCGCCACGTCATGACGGTCCTCGGGTTCGTGGCCGCGGGCCTCGGAATCACTCTGCTGCCCGGCGCGGTGAGCGGCGCCTGTCCGGCCGGGGTCGTCTTCCGGCCGCTCCATCGGGCGCCCGTCGTCGAGGTGGGCCTCGCCTACCGGCCCGACGACGTGTCCCTCCCGCTCCTCTCGTTCCTCGACGTCGTCCGCGAGGTGTCGCGAGGCAAGAGACGCTCCGCCTGGGCTTCGGCGAGCGCATGAACGTCCCCGACTCCGCTTCCGTCGCCCACCCGATCCCGACGCCCGACCCGCGTCCCGCCGGGCCTCCCCTGCTCGCCCGCCTGATCCTCGGCGCCTTCCTCGCGGTCTTCGCGTTCGCCGCCGCCTACGTGCTGCTCGATGCGTTCGGCGTGTGGCCTCGGCTCCCGGCCGCGCTCGTCCGGGGCCTCGAGCTCGCGACGGGCGCGATCCTGCTCGCGACGCTCGCCGCCCATCTGGTCCTCGCAAGCGGAGGGATTCAGGCGGAGGGCTCCGACTCCGGTCGATCCCGCTAGGCGGATCGCTCCGGCCGCTGCAGCCGGAGAGAATTCCCGACCACGAAGAGGCTCGACAGGACCATCGCGGCGGCCGCGATGACGGGCCGCAGGAACCCGCAGGCGGCGAGCAGGATCCCGATCGCGTTGTAGGAGAACGCCCAGATGAGATTCTGCCGAACGATCCGCATGGTCCTGCGGGCCAGCGCGAGAAGCCTGGGGATCTCGACGAGATCCTCGCGAAGGATCACGGCGTCGGCCGTGTGGCGGGCCAGGCCCGACGCGGCTCCGAACGCGATTCCCGCGCTGGCCGACGCCAGGGCCGGAGCGTCGTTGATTCCGTCTCCGACCATGGCGACGCCGGAACGGTCCCGCCGGCTCCGCCGGAGCGCCTCCACCTTGCCCTCCGGAGACAGCTCGCCGCGAGCCTCGTCGATTCCCGCTTCCCGCGCGGCTCGCAGCACGGCGCCGGTTCGATCTCCCGAGAGGAGAAGCGACCTCACGCCGAGGCGGCGCAGCGCGTCGACCGCGTCGCGGGCCTCGGGGCGCACGGGATCCTCCAGCTCGATCTCGGCGAGTAGGCGTCCGTCGATTGCGACGCCGACGATGCTTCGCGATTCGCCGTCGGAGAGCCGCTCCGTTTCGAGAACCCCCGAGCGTTCGAGCAATCGCCGGCTGCCCAGGACCACGGCCCGTCCTTCGGCCGTTCCCTCCGCGCCGCCGCCCGCGATCGCGCGCGCCTCCGCCGCCGGCGCGAAGGCGATTCCGAGCTCGCGGACGCGGGACACGATCGCGCGCGCGAACGGATGCTCGATCGCCGCCTCGACCCCGGCCGCCAGCCGGAGGACGTCCGCCTCGGCGACGCCCGGCCCGCCCCGGAGGGACACCGCGCGGACGGACGCGCGCCCCCGGGTCAGCGTACCCGTCTTGTCGAACGCGACCGTCCGGACGCCGCCGAGCGCCTCGAGGGTGGCGCCGCCGCGCAGGAGCGTCCCCCGGCGCGAGGCCCGCGCGATCGCGATCGTCGTCGCCATGGGAGTCGCGATTCCCAGGGCACACGGGCAGGCGACGACCAGGACGGCGAGCGCGGAGACGGCTCCCGTGTCCCAGCGTCCCCGAAGCAGACCCCACGCGAGCCAGCTCCCGGCCGCCACGACGGCGACCGCGGGGATGAATCGCGAAACGAAGCGATCCGCCGCAATCTCGATCGGGGCGCGCCGACGCCGGGCCTCCTCGGTCCAGCGTCGGATCCGGAGCGCCAACGTCTCGGATTCGCCCGAGGCCTCGATCCGGAGGGCTCCGTCCGTCGCGACCGACCCTGCGTAGACCGCGTCGCCGAACGACACCTGCCGCGGCACCGACTCGCCCGTGAGGGCCGGCTCGTGCACGTCGGAGGAGCCCTCGAGCACCCGGCCATCGACGGGAATCTCCTCGCCCGCGAGGACCCGAACGCGCTCGCCGGGCCGCACGCTCTCCGGCTCGACGCTCGCCTCCGCTCCCTGGCGCTCGACGCGGGCGCGGGCCCTCTCGCGATCGACGGCGGGAGCGAGCGCCTCGGTCGCCCTCTGGCGCGCGCGCGCGTCCAGATACTGGCCGAGGACCACGAAGACCAGCACCATGGTGCCGGAGTCGTAGTAGAGCCTCCGGCCTCCGCGCAGGGTCTCCACCGCGGACGCCCCGATCGCGGCGAGGGCTCCGAGCCCGATCAACGTCTCGAGGACGAGACGGCCCTGCCGGGCCGCCCGGTAGGCCGCACGCAGCATCGGGACGCCGAGCAGCAGGTAGACCGCCACGGAGAGCCCGAGCAGGATGCCCGAGACCGTGCGCAAGACGTCGTCGCCGAGCGCGTCGAGGGAGCCGAAATAGAGGAGGCTCTGGAACATCATCACGTTGCCCGAGAGGACGGCCGCCAGGCCCAGCTTGGCGAGGAACCAGCCCGCCCGGCCCGCTTCGCCGCCCGAACCCACGAGGCGAAACACCGTGAGGCAGCCGAAGCAGCAGAACGCCAGACGCCGGCCCTGGTGTTCCTCCCGATACGAGCGGGCCGACAGCGGCAGCCGGCAGTGGTCGCAGAGATCGGTGGCGGACCCGTCCACGGCCTCATTATGGAAGCGCGAACCCGTTCGCGGCGACAGTTGATATCGCGCAATGGAAGGGAGAGACTGGGCACCTTGAGCAGCCTCGGATATCTGGCAGCCGTCAACGTCGTCGTCTGGGTGGGCATTTTCCTCTACCTCTGGCGGCTGGACCGTTCGATCGGGCAACGCGAGAGGAGCCGATGAGGAAGGGATATTGGATCGCGGCGGCGCTGACCCTGGCTTTCGTCGGGTTCGGGCTGACGGCCTTTCAAAAGACGCTCACGCCCTACCTCACCTTCGACGAGGCCCGCAAGGCGCGAGGCGTCGTCCAGGTCATGGGAGGTCTGGACAAGCAAAGCGACCGATACGACCAGACGTCGCAGCAGCTGTCGTTCGATCTCATCGACGCGGGCGGGCGGCGGATGCCGGTCGTCTACCGCGGCATCCGGCCGGGCAACTTCCGCGACGCGATCTCGATCGTCGCGATCGGGCGATACCGGGAGGGCCGGATCGACGCGGAGAAGCTCCTCGTGAAGTGTCCGTCGAAGTACCAGGGCGCGGAGGTCGAAAAGGCCTACGCGGCGGCGCCCCCGACGGGCAAGTCCTCTTGAGCGCTCTGAGCGGCACATCCTGATGTACTTCTGGCCGGGCGTGGTCGCCCTCTGGGGAGCCCTCTTCGCGGGCGTCGCGTCGGCGGTGACCTACCTCCGCGTGGATTGGGGACGGCGGGACCTCCTTCCCCTCGCCCGCACGTGCTACGCGGCCTTCGCCGCGTCGATCGTAGCGGCGGCGGGCATTCTCATGACGCTCCTGCTCCAGCACCGCTTCGACATCTCCTATGTGAACTCCTATTCGAGCCTGGACCTCCCGACGCACTTCCTGATCTCGACCTTCTGGGCGGGCCAGGAGGGCTCGTTCCTGCTCTGGTGCTTCTGGGGCTCTTTGATCGGTCTCTTCGTCTGGCGAAGCGCGAAGGAGCAGGAGGCGCCCGTCATGGTGGTGTACCTCGCCACCTTCCTCGGGATCGTCGCGATCCTCTGCAAGCAGAGCCCCTTTCGGATCCTGCCCCCGCCGCCGCCGGCGGACGGCGTGGGCCTGAATCCGCTCCTGCAGGATCCGTGGATGGTCATCCACCCGCCCATCATGTTCCTCGGATTCGCTTCCCTCTCCGTCCCCTTCTCCTTCGCCATCGCCGCAATGTGGAAGAAGCGGTGGGACGGGTGGATCACGCGGGCGCTCCCATGGGTGCTCCTGACCTTCTTGACCCTCGGCACCGCGATCCTCATGGGCGGTTACTGGGCGTACAAGACCCTGGGCTGGGGCGGGTACTGGGGCTGGGACCCAGTCGAGAACACGAGCCTCGTTCCCTGGCTGTTCACGGCCGCGCTCGTGCACGGCATGTTCCTCCAGCGATCGCGCAAGCGCCACCGCAAGATCAATCTGATCCTCGCGTCCACCGCCTACGCGGCGATCCTGTACGGGACCTTCCTGACTCGATCCGGAGTGCTCGCGGACTTCTCGGTCCACTCGTTCATCGACCTCGGCATCACGGGCTGGCTCGTCGGGATCCTCGGCACCTTCGTCCTCCTCGCGGCCGGACTGCTCGCCTGGCGCTGGCGGACAATTCCCGTCGCCGCCGACGAGGAAACCCCCGTCCTCTCGCGGAGCGTTCTCTTCATCCTCGGCATCGCCGCCTTCTGCGCGCTCGCCTGCGTAATCCTCCTGGGGACCTCGGCGCCGCTCCTGACGCGGCTCTCGGGGAATCCCTCCCAGGTCCAGACCGCCTTCTACGGCAAGACCACGTCTCCCGCCGCGTTCCTCCTGCTCCTCCTGTGCGGGCTCGTTCCGTTCGTGTCGTGGAAGGGCGAGACCGCGAGGGGCCTCCTCGCGAGCGCGCGGAGGTCTCTGATCGTCGCCGCGGTGCTCACTGTGGCGGCGATCGCGCTCGGGGCGCGCAAGCCCGAGACGCTGGTCCTCCTTTGCATCGCGTTCTTCGCCGCCGACATGAACCTCCGGGCCGTCCTGCGAAAGGCGCGCAACGGAAAGTTCGCGGGCGCCGGCGGATACCTCGCGCACGTCGGCGTGGGGATCATGCTCGCGGGCATCGTCGTCTCGGGCGCCTATGCGCGGTCGCAGCGCGTGACGCTTCCCGTCAACGTTCCCACGAAGGTGGGGGACGCGACCCTGACCTTTCTCCGAGTGGTCCCCGGGACACCGCAGCGCAAGCAGGCCATGGAGGTCAAAGTCGAGACCGCCCGCGGCAAGTCCTTCTACGCCTACCCGAAGATGTACATCAACAGCCGGACGGGGCAGATGATGGCCAACCCCGCGATTCGCAGCTCCACGCTCATGGACCTCTACGTAGCGCCGCAGCAGTACGACCCCGGCCAGGCCGAGGTCGTCGGACGCGACGTGAGGCTGGTCAAGGGCACGACGACCGCCATCGATGGCACGGGATTCACGTTTCGGGACTTCAACGCCGACCGCTCGGCAATGATGCGCGGCGAGAAGACGGTCCTGGTGCTCACGGACCTGACGATCACGCCTCCCGACGGCTCGGCCCACGACGTCACCGTGCGGTACGTCTTTCACATGGACTCGCAGCAGGCGGACGCGGAGGAGATGGACGTCCCGGGGGTGGCCGGCGGCAAGGTATCCGTGCTGGCCGTTTCCCCCAGCGACGGTTCGGTCGTCCTCCGGCTGCGCGGCGTGTCGAAGAACCCGGCCGACGAGTTCCAGGCCGCGACCGTCGAGTCGCTCTCCGTGGACGTCACCCGCAAGCCGCTCATCGCCCTCGTGTGGGGCGGTTTCTACGTGATGATGGCCGGCGGCCTCCTCGCCTTCGTCAAGCGGTCGCGAGAGGCGCGGCGCGCTGTTCTCGAAGAGTCTCCGGCTCGCCATCAGGCCGCCGTCTCTCTGAGCGGCGCTCGACGCGCCGACGGGGGCGGAGAATTGTCCCCCTCGGTTTTGCCTCGCCCCTCCGCGTAGAGACCGAGCGGAGCGGTCGAGGTCAGCCGCCGATCTCGAGCTCCAGTCCGTCGCTCGCGGCGGTGACGGCGCACCCGGGGGGCGGAGACGCAGCGAGCTCATCCAGGGCCTTCTGCAACGCGGCGTCGCCCATCGCGATGGGTTCCTTGCCGAAGTGCGAGAAGATCGCCCGCGGAACTCCGTGCCGGGCCAGCCAGCCCAGTTGCGCCCGCACCGGCGTGTGGCCGATGAGCGCCCCGCTCCTGTGCCGCCGGACGAGGGAGGCCGTGAGGGTCGAACCGTCCCCGATGTAGAGGTCCGCTCCCGTGAGAGCGGTCTCCGGGTCCTCGAAGGCGACGATGTCGCCGGAGTAGACCACCGTCATGCCGCCGGTCGCGATGCGCACGGCGATGCAGGGACAGCGAACGGAGTGCATCACGGGAAAGGCGGTCAGCCGGAACGGGCCGACGTCGACGGGCGTCTCGGGAGACATCACGACGCGGTTCGAGATCGGGAGCTTTCCCAGGATCTCGTGGGTGATGGCGGACGCGTGCACGGGGGCGCGAGTGCCTTCCTCCAGACCCCAGGCGTGGTCCGGATGGGCGTGCGAGACGAAGACCGCGTCGGGCCGTATCCGCGCCAGCAGGCCCTTGCGGTTCTGGCCGAAGTCGCAAAGCAAACGGAACCCCGAGGCTTCGAGGAGAAAGCTCGAATGCCCTTCGTGCGTTCGCGAGGATTCCGGAACGTAACCCCGCGTGCCGATGAATTGGAGACGCATCGCGCGGGCTCTGATCCGGACCGGGTCCTAGGAGGCGGGCGCCGCGGCGGCGCAGGAGAGAAAGATCGACCAGGTCCGGGCGGGGGGCTGGTCCTTCTCGAAGGGGCGGCGGTAGACCAGCGATAGCGCGGAGGCTCCGCCCGCGACCACCCGGAACTCGAAGACCTGGTATCCGCCCGCGCCCGGAATCGCCTTGCCGGGTGGCTCGAACCGCGGGTCTCCGATGGGCTGGAGCACGGAGGGCGCGTTGCGGGCGACCGTCCACCCGAACCCGGTCGCCGGGCTCGAGGGTAGCCGGACGGAGACACGCTCGCCCTGCGTCAGGAAGATCTCGGAGCCGTTGTCCGGCTCCTCGAGAATCAGCGCGCGCCGGGGCGCCGCCGACTTCACCACGGCCAGCACGCGGAAGAGACGGCCGGGCGGCGCAGCCCGGTCCGCGGTTCTCAGGCATGCGACGCCGACGCTCGACGATCCTGTGGCGACCGCCTTGAACCGAAAGACGCCCGCCGCCTCCACCTGCGACCTCAGGATTGCGGGATCGTTCATGGCGAGCTCCCAGGCCTCCCCCGACTGCGGGTCCGCCGGCAGACGCACGACGAGCTCGTCTCCAGGAGCCAGGTTCACGACGCCGCCGTCGTACACGGGGCCGATGGTCACGACCTCGGCGGCCGACAGGGCCGCGGCCGCGGCCGTCCACGCAACCGCCGCCAAGCGACCGGCCCGTCCGGCCGCCATCAGATCTCGCGCAGCGCGGTCGTGATCTTCAGGCGCGCCGCGCGAGCCGCGGGGAAGAAGCCGCCGAGGAGCCCCATCGCGAGCGAGAACACGAGGCCACCGGCGATCAGCGGCGGAGTCATCCGGAAGTTGAACAGCACTTCCGAGAATGTCCGGAAGTTCATCGTGCCGGTGGGCTTGGAGAGGATCAGTTGAAAGGCGAGGAACGTGAACACGATGCCGAGCACCCCCCCGGCGAGGCAGAGGATGAGCGCCTCGATCACGAACGACACGAGGATGGAGCGGCGGGAGAAGCCGAGCGCGCGCAGGGTACCGATCTCGCGAGTGCGTGCGGACACCTGAGCGTACATCGTGTTCATGGCCCCAAAAGCAGCGCCGATCGCAGTAAAGAACCCGACGATGAACGCGAGTCCTTTGATCGGCGCGCTCGTGATCATTTGTTCATCGAAATACTTGCGTTCGGTCTTTCCTTCCAGCTTCAGACGCTGGTCGCCCTTGATGGTCTCGATAAAACGGTTCGCAGCGTCGGGATCCGGCAGGCGCACGAACACCGTCGAGTAAATGTTGCGCTTGGTCTGCTGCTGCAGGTCGGTTACGTCGGTCCAGATCTCCGACTCGTAGGCGCTGGCCTGGGCGTCGAACAACCCGACGATGACCCAGCGAAAGCTGCCAGTCTTTAGAGTCTCGCCGACCCTCATGCCCGCGAAGCGCCTGGACAGGTTCTTGGACACGATGGCCTCGTTGGTCGCCGGGGTGAACATCCGCCCCTCAACGATCTTGATGCCCGGCCGGATCTCCATGCCGATCGGCGCAAGCCCCCGTACCTGTACGTTGGAGAACGTCTTCCCGTCGGACCTCGGGATGTTGATCAGGGTGATGAGCTCGGCGGAAACATAGGGCTTTCCGGCGGCGTTGCGCTCCGGGCCCGGCATCGACTGCATCTGCTCCGCCTGATCGCGAGTGATCACACTCTGCATCTCGGCCTGCGCGCCCACGCGCATCGCGATCACGTTCCGCGTCGAAGCCGTCACCGTGAGGGTGCGCGTTACGCCTTGCACCAGCGCCAGCACGCAGAGAAAAACCGCGACGACCAGCCCGATGACGAATGCCGTCATCCCCGTCGACGTCTTGCGGGCCACGAGGTTGCGGAAGTTGTACTTGAGCGGAATCGCCATGTCACACCACCCGCCGCAGGCCGTCGACGATGTTCAAACGAGACGACTGGACCGCCGGCAGCACGCCGGCGAGGATGCCGACGCCCACCGAGACGACGGTCGCCAGGATCCATGTCTCCGGAGAGACCCGGAAGTTCACCATCCAGACCGAGAGCGACGTCTTGTTGCAGATGGCCACGACCGCCGGGATGAACAGAAACCTCGCGATGAGCACGCCGACGATGCCTCCCAGAAGAGCCATGACGACCGACTCGGAGAGAATGAACCCCAGAATGTGCCCCCGGCCGAAACCGAGGGTTCGCATCACCGCGATCTCCGTGACCCGTTCCCGCGCCGACATGGCGATCGTGTTGGCCACGATCAGCGTCAGCGCGAAGAGGACGATCAGCGATATGCCATTGATCAGGAACTTGACGTTGCCCATCATTTCGAGGAACTGGAGCTGAAACTGTTTCTCGGTGAGCGTCTTCGTCGGAGTGTCGCTGTTCTCGAACATCTTGTCGATCGCCGCCGCGACGCGCGGCACGTTCTCGCCTGTATCGACCTTGAGGTAGTAGAGACCCGTGTATTTGTTGGCGCCGAACCAATTGGACTGGTTCAGGTATTCGTTATGAAAGAAGATATTGGACTCGTCCCCCGCGTTGTAGGGCCCCACGTAGACGAGCTCCGGATTCAGCGGGATATACGTGCCCTTCAGAATGATTCGATCGCCCTTCCTCCAACCGAATTTCTTGGCGATCGTCTCTCCCGCGACGAAGCCGTTGCGCGTGGCCTTCCACTCGGCGTTGACGGCGGGATCGATCTTCGCGTCGTCGAAAATCCTGTCGAAGTAGATGTCGGGGTCGCACGTGAGCTGGCCGATCCAATTCTCGGGCTTGTCGTCCTTGTACACGCCGCCGAACCACGTCTCGGGCGAGATGGCGACGACTCCGGGAACCTGCTCGATCCGCTGCCGCTGAGATAGCTGCAGGAAGTTACCCAGTCCCGTCGCGTGCTGCACGACGAGCCGATTGGAGCCCCGGCCTCCGGAGGGGTCCGCCTGCATCGCCTGCAGGAGCGAGGCCAGGAGCACGATGAGCGTCAGCACCAGAATGATCGAGAGCGCCGTCAGCGTCGTGCGCAGCTTCTTGCGGAAGACGTTCTTCCAGATCAGGCTGAAGTATTTCATCGAGTCCTCAGCGATCCCGTCTCGGTCATCTCGTCCGCGTGCAGCACGCCCTTGTCGAGGTGCACCATCCGGTGGGCCCGGGCCGCGGCCTTGGGATCGTGGGTGACCATGACGATCGTCTTGCCGAACTCCTCGTTCAGCCGCCTCAGGAGCTCCAGGATCTCGTCGCCGGACTTCGCGTCGAGGTCCCCGGTGGGCTCGTCGGCGACGAGGATCGTCGGATCCGAAACGATCGCGCGGGCGATCGCGACGCGCTGCTCCTGGCCGCCCGAGAGCTGGCGCGGGTAGTGATCCACGCGGTCGGCCAGGCCGACGATCGTCAGGGCGGTCTCAACGTGCTTGCGGCGCTCGGCCCTCTTCAGGCGCGTCAGCAGGAGCGGAAGCTCCACGTTCTCGAATGCGGTCAGCACCGGCAGCAGGTTATAGAGCTGGAAGATGAAGCCGATGGTGTGGGATCGCCAGGAAGCCAGCTCGGTCTGGCTCATCGTGCTGATGTCCCGCCCGCCCACGAAGATCCGGCCGCGTGTCGGCTGGTCGATCCCCGCGATCAGGTTCAGGAGCGTCGTCTTGCCCGAGCCCGACGGGCCCATGAGCGCCACGTACTCGCCTTCCGGGATCGCGAGGTTCAGGCCCTGGAGGACGGGAATCTCGATCGCGGCGCGGTGGTAAACCTTCTCGAGGCCCTCGATACGAATCAGCGGTTCCGCCATGACGTCCCCTCGCTTCTCGCCTACTTGTCCTGTCCTTCGACTCTCACCCGCTCGCCGTCCCTCACCTCAACGCCCCCGCCGAGCGAGGCCAGGCGTTCGCCACCCTGCAATCCCTGCTTCACTTCCAGCCGACCCTGCACGTCGTCGCCGGCGACCACGGGCGTAAACCGCGCGCGCCCGTCCACGATGCGGAAGACACCGGTCTTCCCGTCCACGGTCGCGAGCGCGTTCTTCGGAATGACGATCCGCGCACGCGCCTCCTTGCCGGTCGTCGGCTCCGACGTGAACGCCACGCGGGCCGAGAGGTCGGGGAGCACGTGATCGTCGGCGTCCAGGAACGCGATCTTTACCCGCACGGTCGCCTTCTGGCGGTCGGCCGCGGGCACGATCTGCCGGAGCCGTCCGTGGTAGACCTTGTTCGGGGCCGCGTCGAGCGAGATCTCGGCCGGCTGGTTCTGGGCGAGCTTCGAGAGGTTCGCCTCGTTGACGTCCGCCCCGATGTAGAGCGAGGAAAACTCGACGATCGTCGCCACCGCGCCCCCCGATCCGCCGCCCGAGGGGGACGACCCGAACGGCGAGACGGCCTCCCCCACGAACGCCCGCTTCGCCGTGATGACGCCGGTGAAGGGCGCTCGGATGATCGTGTAGTCGAGGAGCGCCTCGACGTAGCGGGTCCGGGCGCGCGTCGCCGCCTCCACCGCCGTGGCCGCGTCCAGCGCCGATCGGGTCGTCAGACCCTGGTCGAACAGGTTCTTCTGCCGGGTCAGGTCCGCCTGGGAGTTGACCCAGGTCGCCTTCGCCTCGGCCAGCTGGGCGTCCAGGTCGGTCGAGTCCAGGCGCGCGATGACGTCGCCCTTGCGGACCCGGGTCCCCTCGGTCACGTTGAGCTGCGTGATGCGGGAGGTGATCTTGGGCGACAGGTCGGCCTTGCGCTCCGCCTCGACGTAGCCGGTGGCCGAGAGGACCGTCGTCGCCTGCCCCTCCGTGACGACCGACGCCGTGACGACCTCGACCCGCCGCGGCCGCAACTCCCTCCCCGCCAGAAAATACGCCGCCGCTCCCGCCCCGACGACGAGCACCGAGGCGAGGAGGAGCCATCCCCTGGTCCCACGGCGTGGCTCCGGCTCCCTCCGGATTCGGAGGGCCGACAGATCGTGCGCCTGGGGCGCTTCCGGACTCATTGAACGTCCATGGGAGGCCGCCATTCTAATCTCGTACGCGCCGCCGCGGGAGGCTCCTCGGGAGCGCGCGTGGTAGGCTGATTTCGAGGAGGTGGGTCATGTTGAACCGCCTGGTTTGCGCCGCGGTTTTGCTCGCCTGCGCCTTCGCGCTCCGAGCCGAGCAGGTCTACTACGAGATCCAGGTCTCGCCGTCGGGAAGGGTGATCGCCCAGGACCTGCCGGTGGCCAAGGGATCGACGATCGTGTTCCACCGGTTTCCGGACGGCGCGTTCATGAGCATGCGCCGGTCCGACGTCAAGGTCCTCACGCGGATCGCTCCGCAGGCGGCGACGGCCACGCTTCCCCGCGAGAAGCTGGTGCAGATCGGGAATCTCGCCTTCCAGGGCTCGAGCGCCGGTCCCGTTACGGCCGGCAAAGCCCCGGTACGGACCGCCCCCGCGCTCGGCACCGGCTACTACGCGAACGTGGTGCCCGGCGAGACGCAGGCCTTGCCCAACTCGGCAAACGACAACGCGGTCGGCCGGACCTGGGCCGCCCCCCCCGGCAATGCGCAGCAGTCCTCTCCCGGATCGCCGCCGACGAATCCCGCCGCGACCGCCGGCAGCAATCCCCCTCAATAGATTCGTGATGACGAGGAGCTCGGCCTTGTCGATCCGCATCGGTGCCGCCGCGATTCTGCTGGCGTGGAGCTCCGCGCTCTGCGCCGATGACACGCCCTACCAGCTCGAGCTCGTTCCGGCGGGTTCCGTCATCTCGACGGACGCGCCGGCTTCGCGGGGAAACACCTACCTCTTTCACCGCTACCCGGCGGGCACCTTCGTGAGCATTCGAAAGGCCGAGGTCAGCCAGATCCACAGGATTTCCCCGCGTGCGGCCGACGCGACCAATCCGGCAAAGCGGATCATCGCGATAGACGCCGTAGCGCTCGAGAGCACGACTCAGGCCGGCCCGACCCGACTCGGATTCTCAGCGGGCCGCTCCGCGGCCCAACCGGAATGAGCGGGAACGTCTCTCGAGTCCCCTCTCCCTTGAACTTCCCTTTCGAGCACCTCGACGAGAGGCGCGCTCCCTTTAGCTCGCGGCGCGAAAAGTCTCCCGACGAAGGAGAGAGAAGGTTCGCGCCGCGGGAGCCGTAGCGAAGCGAGTGATCTCCCTCACGGCACCGGCGGACCAAAGGGAGAGGAGACTCAAGAGACATTCCCGCCCCCTCCGGTTGGGCCGCGAAGCGGCCCGCCTAGATGTGTATCGCGTGGCCGCCGACGGCTTCGGCGGCCTCGTGCATCGCCTCGGAGAGGGTCGGGTGGGCGTGGATCGTGCGCACCAGCTCCTCCGAGGTCGCCTCGAGCTTGAGGGCTGCCCCGGCCTCGCCGATCAACTCGGTCGCGGACGGACCGATGATGTGGACGCCCAGGACCTCGTCGTACTTCTTCTCGGAGACGATCTTCACGAAGCCGCTCGCCTGGTTGAGGATCCGGGCCTTGCCGATGGCCGAGAAGGGAAACTTCCCGACCGCGACGTCGTAGCCTCGCTCGCGCGCGCGCGCCTCCGTCAGTCCAATCGATCCGATTTCCGGCGAACAATAAGTGCAGCCGGGCACCTGGTCGTAGTTGAGGGGCCGCGCCTCGCGGCCGGCCATGTGCTCAACCGCGACGACTCCCTCGGCCGAGGCGACATGGGCGAGGGCCTGCGTGGGGACGACGTCTCCGATCGCGTAGATCCCGGGCACGTTGGTCCGCATGAAGCCGTCCGTAGGAATGAACCCCTTCTCGGTCGCGACCGAGAGAGCCTCCAGGCCGATCCGATCCGAGAGGGGGCGGCGGCCGACGGCCATCAGCACCTTCTCCGCGCGGAAGGTCTCGGTCTTGTCGCCGGAGGAACGCGCGACGAGCTCGACGCCCGAGTCGCTCTTCGTCAGGCGTTCGACGCGGGTATCGGGATAGATCGCGATCCCCTGCCGCTTGAAGGAGGCCGCGAGCTCGCGGGAGATCTCCTCGTCCTCGAGCGGAACGATCCGCGGCAGGACCTCGATGACCGAGACCTTGGATCCGAAGCGCGAGTACATGGAGGCGAACTCGACGCCCACGGCTCCCGAGCCGATGACCAGAAGGGACTTGGGGATCTCCGCCAGCTCGAGAATGGAGGTCGAGGAGAGGATCGCCTGATCGTCGATGTCCATCCCGGGAAGCGACCGCGGCGCCGAGCCGGTCGCCACGAGCACGTTGCGCCCGGAGTATGTCGTCTCCGAGCCGTCCGGACCGGCGACGGCCACCCGTCCCTCTCCCGCGAGCCGGCCGAAGCCGTTGACGACTTCGACGCGGTTCTTCTTCATCAAGTAGGAGATCCCGTTGGTCGACTGCCGGACGACCTTCTCCTTGTGCTTCATGGCCGCGGGCATGTCGAGACGGATCTCGCGCGCGCTGACGCCGACCTCGGCGCCGTGCCGGGCCTCCTCCAGCAGATCGGCAGTGTGGAGCAGGGCCTTCGTGGGAATGCAGCCCCACAGCGTGCACACTCCGCCCAGCCGCGGCTCCTTCTCGACGATGAGTACCGACATCCCGAGCTGCGCGGCCCGGATCGCGGCGACGTAGCCGCCGGGGCCCGAGCCGATGATGATCAGGTCGTAGGACTTGGTTTCGTTCATCGCTGTGCACTCTCCGAGGGCGCCCTACACTATCAAAGCAACGTCGCCCTCGCGTCGAGACCGCTCGGAGGGCAAAGCAAAGAGAGGGAACTCGAGAGACATTCCTGCTCCCTCCGGTTGGGCCGCGAAGCGACCCGCTCAGAGTCCGAGTAGGCGACGGTTAGAATTGCACCCGTGAAGCCGCTGGTCCGAGCGACGCTGTGCGCCGCAATCGCCGTCTCGACGGCGTGCGGGGGCGAGAAGGCGCCGCAGGATCAGGGCATCAAGGTCGGCTTCTTCGGGGCGCTGACCGGGCCCACCGCCACGTTCGCGCTGTCGGGAAAGAATGGCGTTCTCCTCGCGGCCGAGGAGTTCAACCGGTCCGGGGGCGTTCTCGGAAAACAGGTGGAGCTGCTCGCGGAGGACGACCGGGGCGAGGCCGCGGAGGCTGCATCGGCGGTCTCGAAGCTCATCACCCGAGACCACGTGATCGCGCTCATCGGAGAGAACGCCTCGTCGCGGAGCCTGGCGGGCGCGCCGATCGCGCAGAGCTACGGCGTCCCGATGATCACGCCGACGTCCACCAACGTCGAGGTGACCAAGCGGGGCGACTACATCTTCCGGGTCTGCTTCACCGATACCTACCAGGGCCAGGCGGTCGCCGCCTTCGCGCGCGGGACCCTGAAGGCAGAGACGGCGGCCATCCTCATCGACGCGCGCAGCGACTACAGCGTGGGGCTCGCGCAGGTGATCCGGGAGGCGTTCACGGCCGCCGGCGGCCGGATCGTCCGCGAGCTCAAGTACACCGAGGGCGACAGCGATTTCTCGGCGCAGCTCACCGCCATCCGGCCCGATCGGCCGGACGTGCTCTTCGTGCCCGGCTACTACACCGACGCGGGCCTCATCGCCCGGCAGACCCGGGCTCTGGGTCTCACGGCCACACTGGTGGGCTCGGACGGCTGGGACTCCCCCAAGCTCGTCGAGATCGGCGACGGCGCCGTCGAGGGCGCCTACTTCGCCAACAATTTCTCCGCCGAGGACCCCTCGCCCGTGGTCCGGCGGTTCGTCGCGGCCTACAAGGCCCGATACGGCTCGGAGCCCGACGGCATCGCCGCGCACTCCTACGACGCGATGCGGCTGCTGGCGGACGCGATCACCCGGGCCGGATCGACGGAGGGCAAGCGCGTGCGCGACGCCCTGGCAGCGACGAAGGACTTCGGGGGAGTGACGGGCTCAATCTCCATGAACGCGGACCGCAACCCGATCAAGCCCGCCGTGATCCTCAAGGTCGACGGCGGCCGGTTCCGGTTCGTCGCCTCGATCTCGCCGCCGTCCTAGTCAGGGCTGAGCGGTCAGTTGAGGAGCCGCTTCGGCGGGGTCGATCACGAACTCGTCGAAGCTCGCCTCGCCGGGGCCCGTCGTCGCGAGTCCGGTCCGACCCGATGCGGGCTCGGGGTCCCGCGCGTCGAAGAGCTTCTCGTCGTTGAAGAACACCGACAGCTCGGGCCCCGAGGCGGTCACCGAGAACTTCTCCCACGGGCGCGCGAAGGCGGCGTGCCCGCGGCCGAGCTCCCGGGACTTGCCGTCGCCATAGGCGGAGAGCGCGACGTCCCCGGAGGCGTCCACGAGCAGGATCAGGAACCGCTTCTCGTCCCGCATCCGAAGGATCATGCCCTCCCGACCGGATCCCGCCCGGATGAAGGTGGACACGCTTCCATCCCGGAAGGAAGTGTTGCGGCGCAGGACGACGGCGATCGAATCCGGGGGCCGCGCCCTCTCGACCTGGACCAGGCGATTCGGGGCCGAGGGCGGGTTCAGGTCGGTCAGGATCAGCCAGCGGGCGGGCCCGGGCGCGCCGAGGACGACCGGGTCGAAGAACCCCGGGGCGCGCATCACGGAGTCCGTGTCGAAGTGGTTACGGATCTTCTCCGCGCGGGCGGGCTCGGCGCACAGGAGGAGCAGCGCGGGAACGGTCCACGCCGCGGAACGCGGTCGAATTCGGATCACGGTCAAAAAAACCCTCCGTTTGCTCTAAAATTCCCCTTATGGAAATCAACTCCCCCAAGGCATCGAGAGCTTATCGGATGAATCGCGAAGGCTATGCGTTCATCCTGGAACGCCCCGACGTCGACAAGCTGAAGGGCATGCCGGACTTCGAGGGCCGCGAGGAGCCGGCGGTCGCGGAAGACTTCCTGCGATACCGCGCCGAGGGCTGGGCCGACGTCCTCTCGGCGGCCGGCGCCGAGCCCGGCGAGATCGGTGTGTCGATCGATCCCCATCAGAAGAAGGCGCACCTGACGAAGGCGCAGAAGATCGTCATCACCGCGGACATCTAGGCGGAGCGCGGAAGCCGCGGCTAGAAGCTCAGGATCCCCTTGATCCGATTCTCGAGCGCCACGAACGCCTGCCGCGTGTACGGGTCCACGACGATCCGCAACTCGGCGGGCGCTGGCACGTCGCCGGCGACGGCCCCGGCCAGTCGTTCGGCCTGCCCATCGAAGAAGGCCTCGCCGAGCTCCTCGTCGGATTTTCCGCGGGACCCCGCGAGCTCGCGCAGGCGGGCCAGGTCCGCCGGGTCCAGGCGGAGGCGGTATCCCCCGAAGTCCCGGAACAGGGGCTCCCGCCGATCGACGGCGTCGAGGCGCGAAGGCGACCGAGCCGGGGTCGCGGCGCTTCCGGTGATGGTCTGCGCGGGAACCGGCGCGTCCGTTCCCAGCGCGTCCGTTTCCGGCGCGTCCGCTTCGGGCGCATTCGTTTCCGGGGCGCCGGGTGGGGTCGGAATTTCCTCGTCGCGATCCATCGGCAAACCGCTCAGCGCCCCGCCAGGACGTTCTTGGAAATGACGATCCGCTGGATCTCGCTCGTCCCCTCGTAGATCGTCGTCACCCGCGCGTCACGATACAGCCGCTCGACGGCGTACTCCCGGGAGTACCCGTACCCGCCGAAGATCTGCACCGCCCGCGCGGCGACGGCGTTGGCCATCTCCGAGGCGTACACCTTCGCCATCGACGATTCCTTGGAGTAGCGCGCGTTCGCCCCCTCCGACAGCAGCGCGGCGCGGTAGGTCAGAAGCCGGGCCGCGTCCATCTGCACCCGCATGTCGGCGATCTGGAACGCGATCGCCTCGTGCTCGGCGAGCTTGCGGCCGAAGGTCTCCCGCGTCTGCGCGTACGCGACCGAGGCGTCGTACGCGGCCTGGGCGATGCCGAGGCCCTGCGCGGCGATGCTGATTCGGGAGTGATCCAGCGTCCTCATGGCGATCGTGAAGCCCTCGCCTTCGGCCCCCAGCCGGCGCGCGGCCGGGACGCGGACGTCCTCCAGGAAGATCGCCGCGGTCTGGGAGGAGCGCAGGCCCATCTTGTCTTCCGGCGCTCCGATCCGAAGACCCGGGTCCTCCGCCGACACGAGGAACGAGGTAATGCCCCGCGATCCGGCGGAGGGATCCGTCATCGCCATGACGACGTACCACTTCGCCTCGCCGGCGTTGGTGATCCAGGCCTTGCTGCCGTTCAACACGTACGAGTCCCCGTCGCGGACGGCGCGGGTCTTCTGGTTGGCGGCGTCGGAGCCCGACTGCGGTTCCGTCAGCGCGTAGGCCCCGAGCGCCCGCCCGGAGGCGAGCTCCTCGAGGATCGTCTTCTTCTGATTCTCGGTGCCGAACTTCCAGATGGGATAGCAGGCCACGGAGTTGGTCACCGAGACGATGACGGCGACGGAGGCGCACACGTTCGCCAGCTGCTCGATCGCCAGAATGTAGGAGAGCGCGTCCGAGCCCGATCCTCCGTACTCCTCCGGGACCATCATCCCCAGGATCCCCATCTCCCCCAGCCTGCGGACGATCTCGCGCGGGAAGCGGCCTTGACTCTCGCGCTCCGCGACCCCGGGAGCGATCTCGGCCTGCGCGAACTCGCGCACCGAGTCCCGGATCCTCGCCTGCTCTTCGGTGAGGTCGAAGTTCATGCGTTGGGCGCCCCGGAAGGCGGCGTGCCCGGGGGACCCGCCGGTCCCGATCCCGCGCCCGGGCCTCGACCGCGGCCGCGGCGGCGGCGAAAGCGGCGCCGGCGCTTTCCCTCGGCGACCGGAGTGCCCGGCTCCGCCGGCGGCCTCGACGGCGCGGGGGCGGGGCGGGGCGCCGTGGCGGCTCCCCCTCGCGCGGACGGCGGCCGCGGCGGAGGGCCACCCGCCGGCCGCTGGCCCGGACGCTGACCCGGGCGTTGCTCCCGCGCTCCCGCCGGTCCCGGCCGCCTCTCGGGAGCGCCTCGCTCGGGACCGCGCGCGGTGGCCCGGCCGCCCCGCCGGCGCCGCCGCCCCTCGCGGCGGGGCTCCGGCGTGTCGACCCATCCCTCTTCGAGGTGGCGGAACGTCACCACGATCTCGGGAAGGGCCCGGCGCGAGCGGAGGAGATCGATGATCTTCAGCCGCAGCGCCGATGCGGGATCGCCGGTGAGGGTCGGGATCCGCTCGGCGTCGAACAGGACCATCCGGGTCCAGCAGACCCGCGTCCGGGCTCCGCTCGCCGCTCGAAAGTCCATGACGAAGAGGTCGCGCTCGTGGTCGAGCGAGTGCTCGACGAATTCCAGCTCCGGG
>JBBRFL010000051.1:0-20167 GCA_038224325.1 Thermoanaerobaculia bacterium
CGATCGATCGTCAGACCGCCGCCCAGGACGGCCATCGCGATCCAGAGCGCCGCCTCGATCCCGAATCCCCAGGCGAAGTAGGAGCCGGCCGTGTTGATCGTCGCGTAGCGGCGCGCGTGGAAGGCGATGGCGACGAAGAGCCAGCAAACTGCGAGAATCCCCGGGATCGCACGGCTCCGTCCCGGTCCGCCGCGGCGCAGGAGAGCCAGGATCGCGAGGCCCAGCCCCATCGCGGCGACCTGCGCGGGCCAGATCGCCGCGTTGTAGATCTCGAACAGCCGGTAATACGTGCTCGGCGTGAACAGGAGAATGTCGGAGAGCGTGTACGTCCACCACTCGGACATCGGAGCCAGCCTAGAGCTTCTCGACCAGGGCCGCGATGCGGCGGCGCATGGGCTCGTCCGGAAGACGGCCGCGGGACGCAGCGACGTTCTCCCGCACGTGATCCACGCGCGTCGTCGCGGGGATGGCGCAGACGACCGCCGGATGCGAGACGATGAACTTCAACAGGATCTGCGCCCAGCCCGTGCAGTCGATCTCCTTCGCCCAGGAGGGCAGGGGAGCGTGCTCGACCTTCCGAATCAGCTCCCCGCGGCGAAGCGGCCGGTTGCAGATCACACCGATCCGGCGCTCGAGCGCGAGCGGGAGGATTCGCTCCTCCACGTCGCGATCGATCGCGTTGTAAGACACCTGAACGAAGTCGATCGGCTGGCTCCGTATGATTTTCTCGATCTCGGCGTGGCGGCGGCCCTCCGAGGTCGTGACGCCGACGTAACGCAGCCTGCCCGCCTTCTTCATGGCGAAGAGCGTCGGAAGGTGCTCCTCCCAGGACATGACGTTGTGCACCTCGAGCAGATCGAAGCGCGCGACGCCCCAATTGCGCCGCGATTCCTCGATCTGCTCCGGTCCCTTCGTGCCCGAAGAGGTCCAGACCTTGTCGGCGGCGAAGAGTTGCGACGGATTCCGCAGCTTGTGGAGGCCGTATCCGATCACTTGCTGGGACGAGCCGTACATGGGAGAGGAGTCGATCAGGCGCCCTCCGCCCTGGAAGAACGCGCCCATCACCTCCGCGCATGAGTCGCGCCCGACGGGGTCGTCGCCGACGTTGAAGGTGATCCAGCTCCCGAGCCCGATCAGCGGCAGCTTCTCTCCCGTGGAGGGGATCGACCGCGTGAGGAGCGGTCCGGCCGTGACGGGCCCCGGTGATCCCCACGCTCGCGCCGGGATCGTCGCTGCGCCGGCGGCGGCGAGCGATGCCAGGAAGGCGCGGCGACTCAGCGGCACGGTTCGTCCCATCGGCTGCTTCCGGTCCAGTACGGGAACGAGAAGCGGAAGTTGCCGGGATCCCTCGTCGTTCGGCGCGGCGGACGCGAGGTCGTCGCGCAAAGAGAAACGCCGGGAGTCCCGAAAGACCCCCGGCGCCAAATGAGCCGACTCGTCCTACTGCTTGTCGTAGACCGCGGTGGCGTTCAATCCCGCGGCCTTCGGGTCGGTTGCCTTGGTGGTGACCGTGCGGGACTTGCCGTCGGTGGCGACGGTGATTTTGCCGGTCGCGACGGGCTTGCCGCCCATCTTGATGGTCATGTCGATCGTGTGGTCGTCCACCCTCGTGTACGAGCGCGTGTCGTATTGGGCCTCGCCGGTGACGGGGTAGTCCTTGCCGTCGAACTTGCCCACCCACACCTGATGCACGGGTTTGCCGTCCTTGTCGACGCCGTCCACGGTGACCTTTACGTTCTCGCCCGCCGACTCATAGACGACCGTCATGTTCTTCGTCGCGCCCGGGTTGAAATTGGACTTGCCTTCGTTGAGCTTCCAGGTCCCCATATGGGCGTCGGCGGCGAGGCACAGGGCGATGCCCGCGAGAAACAGAACCGGAGCTGCCAGGATGGTACGCGTTCGCATATGTCTCTCTTTCTTGTAAATCTTCCCGAAGTCTTGGCGGAGTGAGGCCGCTGTCGCTTACTGCTTGTCGTAGACCGAGACGTTCGTCACCTTATTGCCGCTCGCATCAGTCACCGTCGCCGTGACCGTGCGGCTCTTGCCGTCGGCCGCGACCACGACCCGCCCGTTCGCCCCGGTCTTTCCGTCCTTCTTGCCCGCGAAATCCAATGTGTGGTCGTCGACCTTCGCGTAGGAGCGAGTGTCCTCGTTCGGAGCTCCTGTCACCGGATAGTCCTTGCCGTCGAACTTGCCCGTCCACTCGCTGTGGACTGCCTTGCCGTCTTTGTCGACTCCATCGACGACCACCTTCATGCTGTCGCCCGCCGCCACATAGACGACCATGAGGTTCTTCCCGGTCCCGGGGTTGAACTTCGATTTCGCCTCGTTCAGCTTCCACTTGCCCGTCTGGACGTCGGCGGCGAGACACAGACTGAGGCCCGCAAAGAAGGCCAGGAGAGATCCCAGGATGGTGCGTGTCTTCATGTCCCCTCCGTTATTTCGAAGCGACTCAGCTCCGAATCGTGCTCGGATCTTATACCGTCGCGCCCCTCGAAAAGGGGCGGGGCCGGCCCATTTCGAGCCTTTTTCCATTCATGTTCCGTTCATTCACGAGCGCGTACCTTCTTCGGTGGCGCGATGCAATACGCACCGCTGTCAAAAGGAGAAGGCGAAATGAAGAAGTTCCTCGTAATGGCACTGGCCCTGGCGATCCCGGTGGCGGCGGTGGCTCAGCAAGCGGCGGCACCGGCGGCCAAGCCGGCGGCGTCGACCGAGAAGAAGACGGACACCACCGAGACCAAGAGTGAAATCTCGACCACCAAGAACGGCGTGAAGAAGTCCCACAAGAAGCACAAGAAGACCACCAAGACCACGACGGATTCGGCCGCGGCCGCCCCGAAGACGAATAAGAAGTAAGTCGTCGTTCGTCCTCCCGGCTCTCGGGGGATGGAAACACGCACGGCGCGCCGCGAGGCGCGCCGTTTTGTTTTGGGGAATGGCGGCCGGGGCTCCGCCGTGCACGCCCCCCGGTCGACTTCAGTTCGGGTTCGGGATCACCGGCGCGGCCAGCCACATGAACGAGCCCCCCTTCTCGATCTCGAAGGAGAAGCCGCCGGCGACGATGTTGAAGATCCGGATCGGAATCTGGGTGTCGCCGACCCTCGTCTGGTAGGTGCCGACGATGACCATGCCTTCCTGAATGTCGGGATCCGCCACGCTGCCGGAGCAGATCTGCGAGTTGGGGGACCGCGGTGCGGTGATCTCGCAGCTTCCCACGCCCGTGAGGATCCGACGGCGATGCTCCGCGCGCAAAATGGCGACCGCAGCCTGTTCGCGAGTGAGCGGATCGGTCGGGCAATAGTTCCCGCTGCCGCATCCGACCAGGATGCTCTCGTTGAAGATCTCCTCGACCCAGTCAGCGTATTGGCCGGGACAGGAGACGTCGCCGAAGACCCCTCCGGTGCACGGCGGGGGCACGTAACCCGTCCCCGGATCGATCGCGAAGCCGAACGTCGCGCAGAGGCCCAGAAACACGGCGGCCAGACAGGTCTTCATGGAAATTCGCTCCTTTGGTGCGTGAGACCCCGAGATCGAGATTTTTGCGGTAGGGGCACTATACCTGCCCTAAAGGACAGTGTCAAGTGGTGTGTCCCTTAGTACAGGTTTCGATAGCCGGCGCGGCACGGCCCACGCCCCCGATCGCCACACCCCGGGGGAAATGGGGCGAGATGCGGCAGGGCGTCGATCGGCTCGAAGTTGGCGATCCCGAGAGGAGGTGCCCGGCACGGCTCTTGCGGGCCTCTCCGCATGCGGCGAGACCGTTCACAATGAGCAAACGGAAAACTTCTCGACTCCGGGTCTTTGGCCTGGTGCTGTGGCAATCGCTCAAAAGCTGGTTCGAGCGCGACGCCACCACTCAGGCCGCCGCTCTCGCCTTCTTCGCCCTGTTCTCGCTCGCGCCCGTCCTGATCCTCGTCGTCTGGATCGCGGGGCTCGTGTTCGGGCGGGACGTCGTGCGCGGTCAGATCGTGCGCCAGTTCGGCGGGCTTATGGGGAGCGACGCCTCAGCCGCGATCGAGGGGATGCTGAAGATCGCGTTGACCGACGCCGCCGGACTGCTGGCGCGAGCCATCGGGCTCGCCGCGTTCGTGTTCGGAGCGACCGCCGTCTTCGTGCAGCTCCAGAGCTCGATCAACCTCATGTGGAACGTCGAACCCCGCAGCGGTCCCCTGATCAAGACGCTCCTCCTCAAGCGCCTGGTGTCCTTCGCGCTCGTGGTCGCGATCGGCTTCCTGCTGGTCATCTCTCTCGCGATCTCGGCGGCGATCGCCGCGCTTCAGGATTACCTGGAGAGGAGCGGAGGAATCCCCCCGGCGGTGCTCGACGCGGCCAGCGTCGGCCTTTCGATCGCGATCTTCACCGTGCTCTTCGCGATGATGTACCGGATCCTCCCGGACGCCGAGATCCCCTGGAAGGACGTCTGGGCGGGCTCCTTCGTCACTTCGCTCCTTCTGTCCGCCGGAAAGTGGGCGATCGGCCTGTACCTCGGGCATGCGGCGCTCGCGACCACTTACGGCACGGCCGCGTCGCTCGTGGTCATCCTCTTCTGGGTCTACTATGCATCGCTCCTCGTCCTCTACGGCGCCGTGTTCACCCGGGTGTGGTCGCAGCGCGTGACAAAGCAGACGCGCCCGCCTTCTCCGGGCGCGCGCAAGATCAAGATAATCAAGAAAGAGGTCCCGAACCCCTGAGGACTGCTGGTGGGACTAGTGCTTCGACAGCCGAAGCTCGTCGGGCCGGCGCCCGGTCATCTCCCAGCGAAGCAACGAGGCGGGGATGAGCCCCGCGGCGTTGAAGTCGTCCATGAATTGCTTCATTCGGAAGCCCTCGCCGAGTTGCTCTCGACGCTCGGAGAGCAGCTTCTCGAGCTCGATCTTGCCGATCAGGTAGCTCGTACCGTAGCCGGGCTGCTGGAGGTACAGGTGCTGCTCGTCTCGCACCAGGCTTCCGTCCATGCGGAGCCAGCCCCGGGGCGTCTGGGCGCAGGCGAAGGCCGCGGCCTCCTCGAGCGTCATCTCGTTGCTCTGCATGAACAGCTCGCCGAGCGCCCGGGCCGCGCGCTCGGCGACGAGGATGTACACGAGCTCCCGCGAGCGCGGCCGCGCGTCGAACATCCCGGCCTGCATCATCAGCTCCTCCCAGCCGGTCGCGTGGCCCTCGGTTCGCGTGTTGAAGATGTTGTAGAGGAGGGGCTCGCGGCGGATCGGGCTCGCGTGGGGGGAAAGCGCCATCCAGCCCTTGTCGAACCAGTGGTAGCCGTGCGTGCGCATGACCTCGGGGTCCCGATAATCCACCTCGGAGAAAAACTCGCGGGGACCCGGGGCGAAGCTCCCGAGCCGCGCGCGCAGGGCGGGCGCCATGAAGTCCTGGACGGTCAGGATCTCGCGGTCCGCGAGAAACGCCATGTACTCGGTCACCGCTGCGGCGAACCGCCGGTCGTATTCCTCGGCGCCCGCGACCGGGGTCTGCAAAGGCAGTCGCGCGTTCTTCAGCTCCTCCATCGCGAGGAGGGCCCGGGAGCGGGCGAGCTCGCGCTCCATGAGCGCGACCTCCTGCCGCCACGTGTACGGCACGAGCTGGACGTTCTTCAGGTACCAGTCGTAGTTCTCGATCCCCACCCCCGACGGTGCCGTCTTCGAAGCCGCGCGCGCCTCGAGCCACGCCGCGAACTCGTCCGTCGCGCGCCGCGCGTTCTCGACGTCGCCCGGGAGGGTTCCCGCGGCGCTCGCAAGCCGCGCCCCGAGCTTCGCGAGCTCGGCGCCCTGCTGGCGGATCGCCCTCGCGCCGAAGACCCAGAGGTCCCGGCCGTTCCCGGTCAGGTTCCTCTTCGCCTGCGCGAGGAGGCCCGGGATCGCGCGGATTCCGGCGTCCACCTGCGCGGCATCCTGCGGCGAAAGCGGGAACGCGTACGCCCAGATCTCGACCGCGCCGACGGCGAAGGGCCCTTCGCGCGCCGGCTGATCGCTCTCCTCCGAGAAGACCGTGACGTAGAAGGCCGGATTGTTGGCCCACGGCTTCAGGACCCGGTGGTCGAAGTCGAGACCGTTCATCTCCGCGCGGACGACGTGGTAGTCGACCTGCTGCGGGATCGGCCAGCCAGTCGGGTCGATCGCGGCGAGGCGCTTGCGGAACGCCGGGAGCCCACTCTGCTGCGCGGACATCGCGTCGGCGCCGTAGTCGGGCACGCCCTCGACCGACCTCGGCCTCTGAAACGAACGCCACTCTCGAAAGAGCGTGGTCAATTCCGCATACTCGGATGCGCCCGAGCCGGGGGCCTCCGATCGCCCGCCGCCGGCGCCCGCCTCCATCGCGGCGAGCAGGGAGACCGCTACCCAGAGCATCGACGGAGCGCCCGAGATCATCGCGCGATTCTACGTGAGGGAGCCGCTCCTCACGCGACCGATCGGTCGAGCGTGGTTCGGACCTCGCTCGCGAGTTGCCCGGCGGAAAACGGCTTCTGCAGGAGTTTCCAGGACATGTCGCCGATGGCGGCCGCGAGGATGCGGTCGTCGGTGTAGCCCGACATGCCAGCACGAAGGCGGCCAGCAGCGGCAGAACCGCCAGATCGCTCCAGTAGGTGCGGCTCTCGGGAGGGAGGGACGAGGTGAACGACCACAGTCGATACAGAACGACGTAGGCGCCGAGCAGCGAGAGCAGGGCACCACCCCATTCCGGAGGCGGGGCTTCAGCCCGGAGCGGAGGCTGTCTGGATCACTGCCCACTGTCGCGCAACGATCGCGTCACTGCCAGAGACGACGCGTGGAACTCCGGCTCCCCTTGTCCCGCGCACGAAGGAGATGTAGCCTCGCGGCACCAAACGCAACGAAAAAGAGGAGGTTCGGTATGAGGTCGAGAATTCTGGCCGTCATCCTGTCTTTCCTGGTGGCCGCGGCAGTTCTGGCTCAGGGGGCCGGTGAGGCGAAGGCGAAGGCCGCTCCGAAGAAAGCGGCGGGCAAGGCCGCCGTTATCTGGCCGTCTGGGGACCTGAAGTGGACCGACATGACTCCCGGACCTCCGGGCGTCAAGATCGACGATCTCTGGGGCGACCACACCAGAGGCGCGTACGGGGCGATGATCAAGTTCCCCGCGGGGACGACCGCGGCGCTGCACACGCACACGCACGACATGCGCCTCGTCGTCGTGTCCGGCACCTTGATCCATGGTCCGGACGGCAAGCCCGAGGTCCGATTGGGGCCCGGGTCCTACCTGATGCAGCCGGGCGGGACCTACCGCCACACGACGACCTGCGACAAGGCCTCGGAGTGCGTCTTCTTCGCCGAGAGCAGCGGCAAGTTCGACATCAAGATGGTCGACGAGGGAAAGGCGCCCGAGAAGAAGTAGCTCGCGACGATCCGCGATCACGGCCGGAGCGGCGATAACCGCTCCGGCTTTTTCGTTTCAGAGCTAGTGCGTTCGGGCGAAAGCCTCGACGTCCGCCAGGATGCGGTCCAGCCGCGCGCGCGCGTGGTAGCGGCCGTTGGCTATGACGGCCGAGATCCGGCGCGTGTTGCCGATGTCGTCCAGCGGATTCGCGTCGAGCAGAACGAGGTCGGCGACCTTTCCCTTCGTGACGGTACCGAAATCTTCGAGCCGGTCGAGGAACCTCGCCGGTTGGATCGTCGCGGTCTGCAGGGCCTCCAGCGGCGTGAAGCCCGCGTCGACGAAGCGCCGCAGCTCCTGGTGCAGGCTGAATCCGGGGATCACGCCGACGCCGGCGGGAGTGTCCGTCCCCGCCAGGAAGGGAACGCCGGCCCGATGCAGCCGTTTCACGATGCCGAGCTCGTGCTCGACGAAGCGCTCCCTCACCGGCGGCGGATCCGTGTCCAGGTCCTTGACGATTCCCGCGGCGAATTTAGGCCAGCTCTTCTCCCGCCACGACGCGGGCGCGTACCGCGCGTTCGGGTCCTGCGTCACATCGATCGCATCGACGAGCCACTGCCCGCGCTCCCAGAAGAGCGTCGGGCACTGCCAGATCCGCCTCTTCGCGAGGAGCGCGATCAGGGCGGCCTCGCGCGTGGCGTCGTAGGTCTCGAGGAATCGCCCCGGCCCCTTCGGGCCGCGCAGGAACGCGTCTTCGGCGGTCGAGCCGCCCTCGAAGATCCCGATGAGGTGCTCGAAGCTCTTCTGCCCCGCGTTCGCCGCCTCGGATGCGCGGATCGCATCGGGCACGTGGCCGGCGAACACGATCTTTCGCTTTCGGCAGGCCTCCGCGATTGCGAAGTACGCGTCGCGCGGCACGTACGACTGGATCTTGATGAAGTCGACGCCCCGGCCCGCCAGCATCTCGACGGCGCGTCGGCCGTCCGCGGGCGTGGCGATCGCGATCGCGGCGGGAAACTGCGTCTTCGGGCCGTCGAGCATGGGTCCGGAGACGACCATCCGGGGGCCGACCAGGGATCCCCGCGCGGTGTCGCGGCGCGCCGCGAGGACCGGGTCGAGGTCGCTCCCCATGTCGCGCACGCCCGTGACGCCGTTGGCGAGGAAGAGAGGGAGCGTGACTCCCGGCCGCCGGGCACCCAGTCGCCGAAGAATGTGTGGACGTGCATGTCCCAGAGGCCCGGGATCAGAAACTTTCCCCGCCCGTCGATCACGAGAGCGTTCGGGGGGACTCGCGAGCGGCCCTCGGTTTCTACCGCGGTGATGCGGTTGCCCTCGACGACGACCGTCGTGTCCGGCCGCGCGGCTCCGGCAGCCGTGTCGACTACGGTGACGTGCTCGATGACGATCGGGGCCGTCGGGCCCTCGAGTGCCGGGGCGGAGGGTGCGGAGAATATGGCCGCGCTCAACAGGACGGACGCGGCCAAACGCGGCATTCTCATCGGCTTCCCCCGGCTCAATGTAGCCGATCCGCGGGGAGGACCCCGAACCGGAACAGGCACCAGAGCTGCCGTGTCGGAACCCGAATGACTCTGCGCCTCCGCCGCCGCTCAGCCGGCGTCGAGCTCGTCCTTGCCATGGCGGTGCTTGCCGGAGCCCCCGCGGCCGCTCAGGACATGGAACTCCCCATCACGCCCGACAAGCTCCTGTAGGGAGAGAGGGGCTAGGCGCCCCTCTCGAGGTAGCGCCGGGTCCGTGCGAGCTCGGGGCGCTCCGAAGTCGACTCCGGCCCGCACTGAGCGGCCAGCTTCCCGTAGAACTCTCGAGCGCGAGCGGGCTGGTGGGAGAGTTCCGCCGCGCGGGCGGCGCCGTACAGTGCGTTGAAGCGATTGGGCGCCTGGCGCAGCGCCGCCTCGTACTCCGCCAGTGCCTCGGCCGGCTTTCCCATTTCGAGGAGCATGTCGCCGAGCAGCTCGCGCGCCGGGAGCAGAGCGCCGGGCGTTACGGGGTGCTTGCCGGTCATCTCGTCGAGCTCCGCGGCGGCGCGCGCGGTCGCGACGGCCTCGTCCTTCCGCCCCTGAGCGAAGGCGGCCCAGGCCGCCGCGGAGAGCCGCATCGCCTCGATCTGATTCGCCCAGTCGTAGGGACCGGGAATCGGCGTCTTCGCGACACTCGCCTGGATGGCGCCGAGCCGTTCGAGCGCCTCGCGGGAACGGTCGAGGCGACCGCTGCGCGCCGCGCCGAGAGCCTGCGCGAAATAGGTGAGCGCCGGAGCGCAGGGCGCCGCCGGGTCCTGGGCGGGATCGACGAGCTCCGACGCCGCCTTCCAGTCGCGACGCTCGAGCGCCCAGCGCGCCGGGATCGCGTCGAGGGCGTAACTCACGGTCAATGTCCGCTCATCCACGCGGTGGGCGGACGCGGCCTTCTCGAGGATCTTCCGCGCGCGGGTCTGGTCGCCCAACTGCAGGTACGCGTACTCGAGGTAGTCGAAGGCATGGAGCGTGTCGGAGTGCGTGGCCCTTGGGCGCCTCTTCTCCATGAGCCGGTCTCCGGCCTCGGCCGAGGCGAGGTTGGATGCGATCGACTCCCGCCAGAGCCCGAGGCGCGTGAAGATGTGGGACGGCATGTGGAGCGCGTGGGGAGCGGACGGCGCGATCTTCGAGTACGCGCGGGCGGCCGGCAGGGCCTCGTCGGCGAGGTCGGGATAGTCGAAGGCGTGGATCATGTAGTGCGCGATGCCGGGATGCTCCGGCTCCGAGGGGAGCAGTCCGTTCAGGATCGAGGCCGCCTTCTTCTGGATCGCATGGCTCGGGTCGCTCGGCGGAGCGGTGCCCAGAAGGGAGAGCGCGTAGAAGATCGTGGCTTCGTGGTCGCCGGGGTCGCGCCGGGACAGCGTCTCCATGGCGTCCCGGTACGCGGCCGCACGCGAGCCATGGTCGAGCCGCTGCTCGTGGCTGTAGAACGCCGCGATCGCGGCGATGTAACCGTTCTCCCGCTCCGTCTTCGCGGGAAGGTCGAGAGCCTGGACGGAGGCGGCCTTTCCCGCCGCCAGCTCCTCGGGCGATGGAGCCGCCCAGATGGGGTGGTAGTAGGTCATCGCGATGCCCCAGTAAGCCATTCCGCAGGAGGGGTCCTTCTCGGCGACGGCCTGGAAGGCGAGCCGCGATTCTTCGTAGCCGAAAGAGTGGAGCAGCGCGACGCCGCGCGTGAACTCCTCGGCGACGTCGGGGCGGCAGGAAGTCGGGAAGCGGACGGTTCCGAGCTTCTCCGCCGCGCCGTGGTCGTGCTCCTGATGGGCGCGCGCGGCGGGAGCGGCGGCCGCGACGAGCGCGATGGCGGCAAGTATTTTCTTCATTTCGCGCTGATCCTACCCAAGTCCGGTACGCGTTCTGGCATCAGATTCGCAGGGACAACCGTAGTCGCACCGTAAGAGAAGCGACGAAAGGAGCCCGCGATGCCCGTCGAGGATCCTGAGAAGCCCGATTTTTCCAACGTCCGGAGCGGGAGCTCCTCGTCTGCTCCCTCGCCGACCGAGCCAGGCGCGGCGCCGGGCCAGGCGCGCACGTACGAGGTGCAGCCGGGCGATAGCCTTTCGAAGATCGCGAAGACGTTCTACGGGAACCAGAACGCGTGGAGGCGGATCTTCGACGCGAACAAGGACCAGATCCACAACCCGGACCTGATCCAGCCCGGCTGGACCCTGAAAATCCCCGAGTAGGAGATGACCATGCGCCGACGACTCCTTCGCTCGATTCCCGTGATCGCCTTCGTCCTGCTCGCGGCCGCCGGGACTGCCTGCGCCCGCAAGGAACCGCCCGCTCCGGCTCCGGCCGCCGCCGTTCCGACCGCGGCCCCGATCCCCCCGACCGCTCCGGCGTCCGCACATGTCACGGACGTCCAAATCGGCCGGGAGCTCGGACCGGACAAGAGAGTGAAACTCCCGATGGAGGTCTTCCGACCTCGCGACACGATCTTCGTCTCCGTCGCGACGGACGGCGGGGTCCCCTCGACCACCCTCCACGTCAAGTGGACGTATCAGGACGGCCAGACGGTCAAGGAGGACTCCCGCACGATCGATTCGACGGTGCCCGCCGCGACCGAGTTCAGCATCCAGAAGCCTGGCGGCTGGCCGAAGGGGGAGTACAAGGTTGAGGTCTCCATCGCGGGCCAGCCTCCCTCGACGAAGACCTTCCGCGTGTCGTAGGGTACGGGGCCGGGCGGCGCCCGGCTATTGCGCGCGAAACTTCCCGGGCCCTTTCGACGTCCCTCCATACCGAGGGCAGAACCATGAGAAGACACGTCCCAAGGGCCCACAGCGGATCGCCACCGCGCTGGGCGATCCTTCTGGGAGCGGCCGTCATGGGGATCCTGGGGGCCGCGCCCGCCCGGAGCGGCAAGCGGCCCGAGTCCGTCGAATCGCGGAGGATCACGGAGTTCGTCGCCGCCGTGAACGCCGGCACCGACGGAGCGATGCGACAATTCATCGAGAAGAACTTTTCCCCTGCGGCGCTGGCGAGGATGCCCGTCGAACCGAGACTCCGCCGGCTCCGCGGGTTCGCCGAGGAGTCGGCGCCGCTCCAGATGAAGAAGCCCCTCGCGCCTTCGCCGGAGGGGCCCGGCTTCGTCGCCCACTCGCAGAAGACGGGAGAGTGGTTCGAGATCCGGATGGAGCTCGAACGGGGCGCGGCGCGCGGGATCGTGAGCATCCTGATCGAGAACTCCGACGAGAGTGCTATGGAGCCCGAGGCCGCTCTCCGGGGGGACACCGATGTCTCGCGGGCGGCGGACGCCTACTTGGCGAAGCTCGCCGGCCAGGACAGGTTCTCGGGCGTCGTGCTGCTCGCGCGAGGCGGAGAACCCTTCTTCGAGAAAGCGTACGGGCTCGCGGACCGCGAGCGGAAGACCGCCAACACCCCCGCGACCCGATTCAACATCGGGTCGATCAACAAGATCTTCACGCAGGTGGCGATCGCGCAGCTCGTCTCGGAGGGGAAGCTGGCCCTCACCGACACGATCCGCGCTCGCCTTCCGGATTACCCCTCAGGAGCGGGCCCCTCGCCCGCGGCGGACGGGATCACGATCCTTCAGCTCGTGAACATGCTCCGGGCTCGGGGACGTCTTCAACGAGAAGTACGCCGCGGCCGCCCCGCGGCTCCGGACGCTGGCGGACTTCCTCCTGCTCTTCGCGGATGAGCCGCTGCTGTTTCCTCCGGGTAAGGGGCGTCAGTATTCCAACGCCGGCTACATCGTGCTCGGCCTGATCATCGAGCGGGCCTCCGGTCAGAGCTACCACGACTACGTGCGCGAGCACGTCTTCGTTCCGGCGGGCATGGCGTCGAGCGGGCCGTCCGAGCGGGATTCGGCGGAGACGGGCCGCGCGATCGGTTACACGCGGTCCGCGCCGGGAGGAGCGCCCGGCCCGCCCGCCGCGCCGCATCCCAACGTCGAAGCGCTCCCCGGCCGCTCGAGCTCGGCCGGAGGAGGCCTCGCGACGGCGCGCGACCTGCTGGCGTTCGACAACGCGCTGCGAAACGGCAAGCTCCTGGCGCCCGAGTGGACGGCCTGGATCTACTCCGACAAGAGCGGTCCCCCCTCGGCGGGCGCGGCCGCGGCGTCGCGTGGCGGCCTGGGAATCGCCGGCGGAACGGAGGGTGCCAACGCGGTCCTGGAGTCCGACAATCGGGATGGCTACGCGGTCATCGTCCTCGCGAAAGTGGATCCCCCGATCGCCGAGCGCGCCGCCGGGAAGTTCGTCCGCTGGGTGCGGACGGGCGGCGTCCAGTCCCGCGCGAGGAAGCCCCCTCGCTAGGCCCGCTCGCGGACGCCGGACCGGGCCGCTTGCCTCCGAAAGAGTCGCTCGCCCGCCTTGACGAGCGACTTGGCCCGGGCGGGGCCGAAACGCCCGAGCACCCGGAACTTGCGCCCGCGCTTCTCGTTGTACGAGACGAAGAAGTGCTCGAGCTCGTCCAGCAGGCGGCTCGGCACGTCCGCGAGAGATCTCACGTCGCGATAGGCGCGCGACCCGGCCGCCACTCCGATCAGGCGATCGTTGCGCAGCGTTCGCCCCTTCGCCGTCTGCTTCGCCTCGAGGACTCCGACCAGCCGGACCGGGACGAGGCATCCCGAAAACGTCGGATGCTCCAGCAGGACGAGTGCGTCGAGCGGGTCGCCGTCTTCCGCCGCGGTCGACGGGACCGATCCGAAATCGAATGGGAACACCGTGCCGGCCGGAAGGACGTGCGAGATCCGGAACGCTCCGCGGCCCGGTTCGAACTTGAATTTCACGGCGCTCCCCCTTGCCGTGTCGACGAGGACGTGGAGATGCCCGGACGCGGCGTCCCACGCCGGCATGCTCTGGGGATCCGGCGTTGCCGTTCGGCGGAACGATTCTTTCTACGGTGCGGCCATGTATTCCGGTGCTGCGCATCTCGTGCCAGCGCGATCCTCCGCCGCGAGAGCGCCTGATATCTTGCCTCGATGCGCAAGCGGCGGCTCGGCGCGACGGGGCGTCCGGTGTCTCCGGTGGGCCTCGGGTGCATGGGCCTGACGTGGGGATACACCGACCCCGGTGTGAACGAGACGGAGAGGATCGAGCTGATCCAGCATGCGATCGACCTCGGCGTGGACCATCTCGACACGGCCGACGCGTACGGCCCATTCACGAACGAATCGCTCGTGGGACGCGCGATCGCGGGCCGCCGCGAGCGGGTGCTCGTCGCGACCAAGTGCGGGCTCGTGGTCGAGGACAAGGCGACGTTCTCCTACCGGAAAGACGGCCGGCCGGAACACGTCCGCGAGGCGTGCGAGGCGTCGCTCGGGCGCCTGGGCATCGACGCCATCGACCTCTATTACCTGCACCGCATCGACCCGCAGGTCCCCGTCGAGGAGACCTGGGGCGCGATGGCAGATCTCGTCGCGTCCGGGAAGGCGCTTGCGCTCGGCATCTCCGAAGCCTCGGTCGCGGAGCTCGAGCGAGTCTCGCGCATCCATCCCGTCACCGCGGTTCAGTCCGAGCTCTCGCTCTGGACGCGGGACTATCTGTCCGACGTGGTTCCCTGGTGCGCGGCCCACGGCGCCTCGTTCGTGGCCTTCGCGCCGCTCGGGCGGGGTTTCCTGACGGGGAAGATCTCCGCCGAGGCCCGGTTCGACTCCACGGACTTCCGGTCGAAGCTCCCGCGCTTCCAGGCCGACGCCGTGGCGGGGAACCAGCGCATCGTCGACGGCGTGCGGGCCGTCGCGTCCCGACGCGGAGCCACCCCGGCGCAGGTCGCGCTCGCCTGGGTTCTCTCCCGGGGCGAGTACGTCCTCGCCATCCCCGGGACGCAGCGCCGCAAGTATCTCGAGGAGAACGTGGCGGCGGCGCGGATCGAGCTCACGGCCGAAGAGCTCCAAGCGCTGGACGCGATCGCGGCGCCCGTGGGCGGGCGTTACTAGACGATCGCCCGCCGGACCCCGCCGACCACAAACGGTCACCCCCCCTGCCGAAGAGCGACGGAATTCGGCAGCGCGTTTTCGTCGCCTCGTCCCAATCCGCACAAAACGCAGGAGATCGCCGCGCGCGAATCTGGCGCTTGATTTGCGTAAGAAACACCCCGAGACTAAGGAAATCAGGCCCATGGTCATAACTCCGGTGTCCTCCGCGGTGGCGGGCCTCGCGCGGCAGCGAGGCGGGATTCGGGGATCCTGCGCCCTGATCCTCCTGGTCGCCGCGACGGCGCTCCGATGCGCCTCGTCGCCGCCGACGCTCGAGACGGTGCCCGTTCAGGCCGTCGAGCAGGGAAAGCCCCTTACGGCCAATCCGGAGAAATCGAGCGCGGTCGAGTTCCGCAAGTTTCTGCTGAAACTTCCCGACGACCACGTCATCGGCACCGTGCAGGCCGGAAAGGAATGCGCGGGACGGGCCCCTCTGACGTGGAAGGTCACGCGCGACAGCCCCGTGGGCCAGGAATTCGGCTCGCTCCTGCTCGAAGAGCTCTCCACCGCCGGCTACGCCATTGCGGGAAATCGCGACGCGCTCTTCGAGGACCCGCACGAGCGGCGGGCCGACTACATAGTCGCCGGGGTCATCCGCGACGTGCACGCCAACGTTTGCTACGCCGATCCCACGAAGGGGCTCGCGGACGCCGAAGCGTCCCTCACGGTCGACTGGCAGATCTACTCGAACCGCACGCGGGAGATCGCGTTCCGGGCCACGACGGAGGGATCGAGTCTCGTTCCGCCGCTACCCAACGATCCGGGAGCTGAGGCGATCTCGCGGGCGTTCGTGTCCGCGGCGCGCAACCTCCTCGCGGACGCGCGATTCCACGATCTGCTCTCGGGCCCCGACGCCGAGGCGCAGGCGAAGCCGCGCGACCCGATCGCGGTCGCGTACGAGATCGTCCCGGTCAAGAAGTCGCGGAGCGCGGAGTCGATCGTCGCCGATTCGCGGATGGCGGTCGTCACCGTATTCGCGGGCGGTGCCATGGGCTCCGGGTTCCTGATCTCCCGCGATGGATACCTTCTGACCGACGAGCACGTCGTGGGGCCGTCGCGTTACGTCCGCGTGAAGTTCATCACGGGCCGGGAGGTCAACGGCGAGGTCGTGCGCGCCGACCGCCTCCGCGACGTCGCGTTGATCAAGCTCGAGAGCGACGTCTATCCCTACCTTCCGCTCGGGGAGTCGGGCCGCGTGCAGCCAGGAGCCGACGTCTTCGCCATCGGCACGCCGATCGAGGAAAACTTCGGGCAGACCGTCACCAAGGGAATCATGAGCGGATATGGAGAGGACGACGGACAGCGCGTCCTTCGCAGCGACGTCTCCATCCAGAAGGGCAACAGCGGAGGCCCGCTGCTCGACCGCTTCGGGCTCGTCGTCGGCCTCTCCGTGAGCGCCTACACGCTGGCCCCCGAGGGAGTCGGGATGGGGCTCAACGGATTTATTCCGATCGAAGAGGCTCTCAAGGCCCTGACGATTCAGCGGCGCGTTCGACCCTAAATCTTCGCTCGGGCTCGAGGGTGACGGCGGAGTGAACAGAGGTTTCCTTCTGGTCCCCGAATGGACAGTGTGTCCTGCGTCACCGCGATTCCTTCCTCGGAATCGTAAAGTGTCAGGTCATGGTTGGGCCCCAAGATCTCAGCGCGAATGAGCTCGAACGATTCGGCCTCGCAACAATCGAGCGGCGCATATCCGGTGAAAGCGTCATGAAGGTTTACTGCGCTCGGTGCGGCAGTCAGGTCGCAGCCGACAACCGCGAGTCGGATCCGCACGGCTGGTGGGCCTGCGGAAGGGGCTGCAACACGCGGTTCGAGAGCGTGATGGAGATTCCGATCACGCGCCGGGCGATCTGAGGGCAGGGAGCCCCGAGTCGCGCGTCAGCCCGGGTGCTGGCGGATCCAGTCCAGCACGGCGGCCGTCGCGTCCAGGTCCTCTTCGTTGTACGCGCGGATCTCGCCCAGGATCGCGTCGCGCTCGGCGGGGCTTTCGCTTTCCGTGGCTTCGATGTACTTCGCGATGGCCCAGTCGCCGCCGCCCTCCGGCAACCTCCTCTGGAAGCCGACATACGGGCCGACTACCTTGAGTCCGGAGCTCGGCAGCGGCAGCGCAAAGCATCGGCGCACGAGATCGTGGAGATTCAGAAGGGAATCGAGGACGCGGGAGGCCGTCCCGTCTGCGTCTCCGTAGATCCGGGCGTACTCCGTCAACTTCGTGCGCTCGTAGGTGCCCCAGTGCACGAACGCGATTCCCGGGCGCTCCGAGAGGAGCGCGGCCGCGACGCCGAGGAACTCCCGCCACGCGTCGCGATCCGCCTCCGGGCCGAAGCCGGCGACGACGGACAGGTGGCGCGGCGAGGGCTCGCAGGTCTGGAGGCCCCAGAGATAGACCTTCTCGAGCACCTCCGGGAATGCTCGCGCGCCCTCGAGGTCGAACACGACGCAGTCGAGGGCGGCGGGCAGCCGGGGCGGCTCGATGACGACGGGCCGCCCCGTCGCGTGGGCCTCCGCGTCGAGCCGGGCCCTCGCCGCCCAGCCGGAGAGCTTCTCGCCGGTTCGGTTTTTCTCGAAGAAGAGGCCGCGACGCGCGGGATCGTCGAACGCGCGGAGCAACTCCTCGACCGTCGAGACGCCGCGGGCGCGGAGGTCTCGGGCGCGGTCCTGGCTGATCTCGTGGAGAATGGATACGTCGGAGGCGCTCACGGCCCGCTTCCAGCAGCGCCCGTTGTAGCCGCAACCCCCGCACTTGGACCACCCGACCGGCTCCCACGCGTCCGGCGGCGCGCGGCGCATCCGGGCGAGTTGCCCCAGGAACGCGAGGGCCGCGTCGCCGCCGTCGTAGGGGATGGGCACGATCTCGCCGCCGCCGGCGTGCACCTCGAGGGCTCGAGGCGGCCTCCCCGTGGCGCGCTCGTACAGAAAGCCGTAGAGCTGCAGCTGCAGGGGGATGGAACCGGGCCGATCGGCCGTGAATCTGCGCTTGATCTTCGAATCTCGGATGCGGTATCCGGCGCCGTCGCGAATCAGGAAGTCCGGCTCGCCCACGACGTCGCTATCCTCGCCGAACAGCTCGATCCCGAGGTGAAACCGCGGCTGGTAGAGGGCCGGGGCCCCGGCGCGGATTTCCAGCATCGTGCGGCGCTCGCGCTCCTCCGGCGAGAATCCCGAGAGGTCGACGGCCTCCGGGAGGGCGCGCAGCTGGGCGAGCTCGTGCGTCTTCCCCATCGCGCGCAACAGCTCCGCGAACGGACCGACAGCCTCCTCTTCGGGCTCGCCGCGGTAGCGGAGAGCCACGCGCAGCGCGCACCGGGATGGGTAGTAGTAGTCGAAGACGTCGGAGGCGCGGAAACGCAATGTCGGCCCTCCCGGGAATTCTCTCCGAACCCGACGGACGGATGACGTCCGAGGCCGGGGCGCCCGCTGTCGCGCGCCGGAACGGGATGGTACATTCGACGTTCCATTCGCACACCGGGGCGCTTCGCCCGCCTCCGGATCGAAGGAAAGCGATGAACGAGCGCCTGCCCGCCCTCTTCCTGTCCCACGGCTCTCGGATGATCCGGGAGGGATCGTCCACAACTTTGGCGGGATCGATCTCGCGGATAATCCCGGCCGCGTGGCGCCTTGGGCGCGGGCGTTCGACTCGTGGATCGCGTCCCGGCTGGAGGAAATGGACGTGGACGGCATCGCGGGCTACCGCTGCCGTGCTCCCCACGCCGAGCTGGCGGTGCCCACCCCGGATCACTTCGACCCGATCTTCGTCGTGCTGGGGTCCGCTCGCCCCGGCGAGGGCGCCCGGACGATCGCCGAGGGCTTCCGCTACGGCACGCTCTCGATGCGGAGCTTCGCGGTACGCTAGCGGGACTTTCGGAGGCTCGCGATGAAGTTCGGGGTTCTCGGTACGGGAATGGTCGGCACGACTCTGGCGAGCAAGCTCGTCGCGCTCGGGCACGAGGTGATGATGGGCGCGCGCGAGGCCGCGAACGTGAAGGCGGGTGAGTGGGCGGCGAAGGCCGGGAAGGGCGCTTCCTCCAGCACGTTCGCCGACGCGGCGGCCTTCGGGGAGATCCTCTTCTGCTGCACGCTCGGGGCGGCGTCGGTCGAGGCGCTCCGGATGTCCCGGAAGGAGAATCTCCGCGGCAAGATCCTGATCGATGTTTCCAATCCACTCGACTTCTCGAAGGGAATGCCGCCGACGCTGCTCACGGGCGGCGGGGGAGACTCGCTCGGCGAGCAGATCCAGCGCGAGTTTCCCGAGGCGAGGGTGGTCAAGGCGCTCAACACGGTGGCCGCGGCCGTCATGGTCGAGCCCGAACGGGCCGGCGGCGAGAGCGACCTGTTTCTCTGCGGCAACGACGCGGAGGCGAAGAGCCGGGTGACGGAGCTTCTCCGCGAGTTCGGCTGGACGCGAGTCCTCGACCTCGGAGACATCAGCGGCGCGCGGGGAACCGAGGCGTACCTTCTCCTCTGGCTGCGTCTCTTCGTGACCGGGAAGACGCCCGACTTCAACGTCCGCGTAGTGCGGAAGTAGCGGCGCGCGCCGCAAAAAAGAAGAGGCGGGGTTGCCCCCGCCTCATAGGAATCATTGGAACGAGAATCGGGTCAGTAGCGGGAACGACCCCCGCCGCCGCCCTCGGTCTTCGGCCGCGCCTCGTTGACCGTCAGTGAGCGGCCGCCGAAATCGGTGCCGTTGAGCGACAGGGCCTGCTTGGCCTGATCCGCATTGCTGAACTCGACGAAACCGAAACCCTTGGACTGGCCCGTATCGCGATCGGTGATGACCTTGGCCGAGTCGGGCGTGCCGAACTTGGCGAACATGTCGTTGAGCTGGTCATCGGAGATGTTGTACGGAAGATTCCCTACGTAAAGCTTCATCAGATCCATCCTTATGTGCCGGACAAAAAGTTCATTAGGGCAGGGCACCGCCGGCGCGGGACTCCGCATTCTCGTTACTTTTTCGTTCGGGATTCGTCAGAACGGATCTGGCAAAGGCGAGCGAAGCGAGAACAGGGGCACTATATCACCAATCGGAGGCCGGGGGGGCGTGTTAGTCTGGAGGTCTCCGATCCCCTCCCGACGGCCGTGCGGTTAGCGCAAATCACCCGTGGGGCGGGGTCCTCGGTGAGAAAGCGGGCCCGAATGAACGATCCCCTCCGCCGGTGGAAATGTAGGAACTGCAGTCGCGCCAACGAGACGGTCGTGGCCCTGGACGGGACCGCCAAGTGCGATCACTGCACCAAGGTCATGAGCGTCCAGCCCAGCCGCGTACGCGATGGCGTGGTTCTCCCCGCGAGCTACCCGACCCGGATCGGCACGCCGCGCGGCGGCGCCAAGATCGTGCGGTCGCTCGGCGAGGTCTAGCCCCGGGTCCTCACTCCTC
>JBBRFL010000052.1:0-18927 GCA_038224325.1 Thermoanaerobaculia bacterium
CAGCGACTCGAAGAAAAAGGAGACGTCCTTCCCCCCCGGCCTCTCGGGAAAGCGCTGGCGCTCCCGGCGGCGCACGATGGCGACGGCGTTGCGCTTGCTGTCGTCGGCGATGAAGAACTCGAGCCCGACGCCAAAGACGAGTGCGACCCGCAGGAGCGTCGGCAGCGTGGGGAAGAGCCGGCCCCGCTCGATCTTCGAGAGTAGAGCGGCGGAGAGTCCGGTGTGTAGGCCGAGCTCGACCAATCCCATCTTCTTCGAGAGCCGGAGGCCCCGGAGTTTGTCCCCGATGGCATAGGTCCGAAGGCCTCGTTCGAGTGTCGCGGAGAGCACCGTTTTCCTCCTCTTTGAGCGGCAGTCAAAAGATCGGCTGGTCTTTGACTGTGGCGCACACGAGTTTCAGTATCGCCTTCTTTTTCGCTTGAGTCAAACAATTTTGAACTATGGTCAACGGCGGAGGTACGTGGTTATGAAACGACTCGATGTTCTGGCAGCGGTTCTGGTGGTTGTCGGTGCTCTGAATTGGGGGCTGATTGCCGTGGCGAGATTCGACTTGGTGGCGACTCTCTTCGGCATGAGGTTCGGCGAGGTCTCTTCGGTCAGCGGAATCGTGTACGGACTCGTCGGGCTGGCGGGCGCCTATCAGGCGTTCTTCTGGAAGGGAATCCAGCGCCGCTGGTACGCCGTCCCGGTCATGGCGGGGGCCCGCTAACGGACCAGGCGCAGCAGCAGATGCAATGAATCGAAGCGAAACAGGAACAGAAACAAGAAAAGGGAGACACACAATGAAGAACGAAACCCCTCGGAGTTGGTGGACGGTCCTGGCTCTGATGATGGCGGTCGTCGTCGCCGGGTGGGGCACTGCCGTAGCCACCGAGCGCACCGGGAAGAAAGACATCGTGGACACGGCGGTCGCCGCCGGTTCGTTCAAGACCCTCGGCGCGGCCCTCCAGGCGGCCGGCCTCGTGGACACGCTGAAGGGAAATGGCCCGTTCACCGTGTTTGCACCCACCGACGCGGCCTTCGCCAAGCTTCCCGCGGGCACGGTCGAGAGCCTCTTGAAGCCGGAGAACAAGGCCAAGCTCACCGCCATCCTCACGTACCACGTCGTGCCGGGCCGGGTCCTGGCGGCGCAGGTGACCGGGATGAGCTCCTCCCCGACGGTCAATGGACAGCCCCTCACCATCGCCTCCGAAAATGGAAAGGTGACGGTCGGCGGTGCCGGCCTCGTCAAGACCGATCTTCTTTGCAGCAACGGTGTGATTCACGTGATCGACACCGTGCTGCTCCCAAACTAGTTCGACATATTCCGGAACAGGAGAAGACCATGGAAAACATCGTTCAGACGGCGATCCAAGCGGGATCGTTCAAGACCCTCGTCAAGGCCGTGCAGGCCGCAGGGCTCGTGGAGACACTGTCCTCCCCGGGGCCCTTCACCGTGTTTGCCCCGACCGACGGGCCTTCGCGAAGCTTCCTGCCGGCACCCTCGAGGAGTTGCTCAAGCCGGAGAGCAAGGACAAGTTGACGGCGATCCTCACCTACCACGTGATCCCCGGCCGACAGATGGCGGCGCAGGTGACGCGCATGCCGTCGTCCGAGACTGTCAACGGAAAGCGGCTTTCCTTCGAAATGAAAGAGGGAGCTTTCCGCGTCGGGGGAGCGAAGGTGGTTCAGGCCGACATCGCCGCAAGCAACGGCGTCATCCACGTCATCGACTCGGTTGTCGTTCCCGCCTAGCACCGGGTCGAATCCCTCTCGGAGCCCCGCTGCCGCAGGCAGTCGGGGCTCTTTTTTCGACGACACCGAGACCGCTGAAAAATCGCCGCATTTCTCAGTGTTTCAGAAGAATCAGGAGTTTTCGACTCCCACACGCTTCCGGCAACGAGCCGCTTCAGACCGCGGATTCCCGAGCGCTCTTCGCGATGCCGCGGAGCATCCCGGCGAGACCAGGCGCTGAATCGGGTAGAGGGCATAACAGTAGGCGAGGCCGAGGAGCCCTGAAGCGTCGAAGATGGCGGTCTGCCGGATCTCGGTTCCGCCCGGGGCCGGCGTGGTTTCGAAAGCCGCGGCGTCAGCAGCGGCACGGGGATCAGGAGCCGCTCCAGGCCGCGCTGGAGCGCATATTCGCGCATCAGATCGCCGTACGTGACGCGGTCCGAACCACCGATCTCGTAGATCCGCTCGCTACCGGCCGGCAGGTCGAGCGCCGCGGCCAGGTACGCGAACACGTCCTCGACGGCGATCAGCTGGGCGGACGAAGCTCCGCAGGCGCGTCCCGCGGCGTTCGAGCTCCGCGAGCAGCCGTCCGCCGACGTAACTCGTCGCGCCGGTCAGGAGAACGAGCGGCGCGGTCAGGATCCCGGCTCTCGCTCCGGCGGATGGCGCACGAGACGCACCTGGAAGGTCGAGCCCGAGCCCGGCTGGCTGTCGACGGAGATCGTGCCTCCCGAGGCGCGGACGATCTCGGAGGCGATCCACAGTCCCAGGCCGATGCCCCCGTAGCGCGCGTTCGAGACGGCGCGTTCGAACCGCAGGAAGATCCGCTCGTGATCCGCGGAAGGGATGCCGATGCCATGGTCGCGGACCTCGATCACGGCATCCGGGCCCTCGGCGCGGAGCGCGATCTCGATCGGCGCGCCCTCGCCGTACTTGATCGCGTTGGAGATCAGGTTGCCGACCACCTGATCCAGCCGGTTGGGGTCCCAGAACTCGATGATGGGCCCGGGCCCGTTCGATCGGATCTCGAGGCGGCAGTTCCTGCGGGCCAGGTCCTCGGCGAAGCGGTCGGCCGCCTCGCGGCAGAAGCTCGCGAGCTCGATCTCCTCCGGCTCCAGAGTCAGGCGTCCCGCGCTCAGGCGAGCGACGTCGAGGAGCTCGTCGATCAGCCGGGACAGCCTCTGCATCGACCGGCGCACCCGGTCCGGGGTCGCCTGACCCGCAACGCCTCCCTGGCCGTCGGCGAGGCGAGCGAGGCGCTCGATGTCCAGGAAGAGGCTGGACAGGGGAGTGCGCAGCTCGTGTCCCGCGATCGACAGGAAATCGTCGCGAAGGCGGATCGCGGTCTGGGCATCCCGATAGAGCCGCGCGTTGTCGATCGCCATCGCGGCGAGCCCGGCGATCTGCTCGGCGAAGACGAGGTCCGCCGCATCGTATCGATGCCCGGACTCGGCGCTCACGAACGTGATCGTTCCGAGAATGCGCCCGCGCGACCTCATCGGGACGCAGACGTAGGAGCGCAGGCCGAGGGAGCGCACCATTTCGAGGTGTTCGGGGGAGCGGGTCGCGCCCTCCAGCAGGGCGTCCGGGATCTCGGAGACGAGCTCGGGCTCCCCGGTGCGAGCGACGCGCGCCGGTCCGAGGGCCGCCTCCGGGTCCGGCGGGAACCGTTCGTTCATCGTCCGCGCGACCTCCGCCTTCGCCGGATCGACGTGCGAGACCTCCAGCATCTTCAGCTCACCCGCCGCGCTCAGGATCCCGACCTGGCACCAGTCGGCGACGCGAGGCACGGCGAGATCGGTGAGCTGCTTGAGGGTCACCTCGTAGTCCAGGGACGATCCGAGCACCCGCGCGACCTCCACGAGGAACCGGTCGAAGTCCTCGGCCCGCTTGCGGTCCGAAATGTCCGTGATCATAGCCAGCGAGCCGGAGAATTCCCCATCCGGGCCCGGGACCGGAGTCGCCGATACGATCGCCCAGACCGGCGAGCCGTCGCTCCGGCGGAACCGCATGTCGAACTGCTCGGGGATCCCCTGGCGCCTCCGCGCGAGCAGCACCTTCAGCTGCTCCTTCTCGGGCTCGTCGAGGTACTCGACGAGACTGCGCCCCGTCATCGCGGAGGACGGCTCTCCGAGCATCGCCGCCAAGCGTTCGTTTACGTACACCGTTCGCGCGTCCGCGTCGATCCACCAGATCCCCTCGTTGGTCGTCTCCAGGATCCGGCGGTAGCGATTCTCGCTCTCGCGCACCTCCCGCTCCGCTTCGATCCGGTCCACGAAGTCCCCGATCTGCCGCCCGATCGCGTCCGTGAACCGAAGCACGTCGTCGTCGTCGGGACGGCTCTCCGCAGTGAAGAACTCGAGGACGCCGATGATCCGGCGGGCCGTCCGAATCGGAAACGCGAAGCCGGTCTCCCATCCCGCCTCCACGGCCGCCTGGCGCCGCGGGAAGTTCGGGTCCGCCGAGACCCTCTCCAGCCACGCGGGGACCTCCTCTTCCCACACGCGGCCCGGGAGGCCGATTCCGGGAGCGAAGGCGATTCCGCGACTGACTTCCTCGAACTCGGCGGTGGAGCGGCCGGTGAGCGACCAGGCGCTGCGCCAGCGCAGGACCCGCGCGGCCGCGTCCACGGTCCAGCACTGGCCGAACTCCCACCCGAGTCCGAGGCCGATCGCCTCGAGCAGCTTCGGGGTCGCCTCCTCGAGCGAGGCGGACGCCGCGAGCATGGCCGTCACCTCGTACTGCGCCGCGCGACGTCCCTCGATTCTCCTGCGGTCCGAGATGTCGCGCAGCGTTCCCGTGAAGAGCGTCCGCGTCGGGGAATGCACCCGGGTCACGGTGAGCTCGACGGGGAACTCGGAGCCGTCCGC
The DNA here is from genome assembly GCA_038224325.1 of Thermoanaerobaculia bacterium. Taxonomy (GTDB): domain Bacteria; phylum Acidobacteriota; class Thermoanaerobaculia; order UBA5066; family Gp7-AA6; genus DAHUXD01. The sequence continues at coordinate 4,584 of JBBRFL010000052.1, forward strand.
CCGCATTCCGGTGATCTCGATCCGATGCCCCAGGATCGGGCCCTCGCCGGTCCGGAGGAAGTGCTCCATTCCCCGGCGGTGCTGCGCGCGAAGGGACGGCGGGACGATGATCTCCGCCATCTCGCGGCCGATGGCCTGGTCCCGGGAGTAGCCGAAGATCTCCTCCGCCGCCCGGTTGAACTCGACGACCTCTCCCCCCTCGTCGATGGTGATCAGGGCGTCCAGAGCCGAGTCGAGGATGGCCCGGAGCCGGGCCTCGACCTCGCGCGCGCCCGGTTCATCGGCAGACGAAAGCAAAGGCGCCTCGGGCGGCATGGGCGGCGATTATCGTCTAAGCGCCAGGCGCCCGCCCTCGCGAGCCTCCGCCGGTGTTCCGGTCAGTCCACCGACGGGATCCGGTCCGGGCTCCCCAGCAAGAACTCCGGATCGATTCGGGCGCCATGCCACCGCACCGCGAAGAAGAGGTGGGGGCCGGTCGCGCGCCCGGTCGCGCCGGCGAGGCCGATTTTCTGGCCCTTCCGGACCTCCTCGCCCGGCTTCACGTCGATCTCCGACAGGTGGAAGGACATGCTGACGAGGCCGTCCCCATGGTCGATGAAGATCGCGTTGCCGGGGTAGAACAGGTCCTCGGCCAGGACGACGGTCCCATCCGCAACCGCGAGGATCGGGGTGCCCGTCGGGATCGCGTAGTCCGCTCCCATGTGGGGTTGCTCGGCCAGCTTTCCGTTGAAGAGCCGGGTGAAGCCGAAGGTCTTCGGCGGGGGCAGGGGATTCGCCGGCGCTCCGAGGGGAAGCGTGAACCTCGCGGGACGCTCTCGGCGCTTCCAGACTTTTGCGATCCCCAACTGTTCGCGAGCGTTGCGCCGCTCGTCCTCCGGAGAGGGGTGAGCCTGCGGGATGTCGGGAAGCTGGACGTCCTCGGTCCCGTAGTCGTGGGCCTCGACCGACAGGCGCGCGCTTGCACGGCGTTTCCCGGTCCACCGCGTGATCGGGAGGACGGCGGGCTTCTGCAGGATGTCGACGGGGAAGTAGCAGGCCTCCCCGAGAGCCGGCCAGACGCGCCCGCGCATGGCGCAGCGGCGGGTGCCGGGCGCCGACCATCGCACCACGGTGCCCTGCGGTGCGGAGACCGTGGGAGTCGGGGACGCGGACCGGGGTCGCCGCGTCGGGGCCCCGACGGCCGGTGGCGGGGGACAGAAAGCGAGGCCGAGAGCCGCGGCGATAAGTGAGCGGGATGCGGTGCGGAATCCTCGGGAGGTCATCGCGCACCGTCAGAAGAGCCGGAGGAGGGCTCGTTGCAGCCCCGGGCGCATCGCCACCATTCGGGATTTCGATCCCGGCGTGAGGGATCGACCTGCGTGCCGCAGTCGAGGCAATAGATCCACATCTGCGACGCCTCCTGCGGGGAGTCCAGAATGGGGCGCACGATCATTCCGAGACCCCGGCGGCGAAGCTCCTCGACTTCGAGGGCGGCGGGCGACGGCCCGGCGGGTGTGCGGGCGTTAGACCTCGCCCAACGCAGACTGAGCTCCATCCCGCCTCCCTCCCCGCCGACCGACCGGGTTCATGCTCGAACCGTGCCAGAGGCTTTTCGGGGCGGCCCGCGCGTAAACGGGCGCGCTAAACTCCCGCCCCATGCCTCAGGCCCCTCCGACGCAGCCCCTGATCGCCGCCCGGGACGTCACGCGCTCGTACCACCTGGGCGCCGCCGTCGTGCCCGCCGTCCGGGGCGTCTCGCTGTCGATCGCCGGAGGCGAGTTCGTGGCGCTCCGCGGCCCGAGCGGCTCCGGGAAGACCACGCTGCTGAACCTCCTCGGCCTGCTCGACCGGCCCGACTCCGGCCGGGTCGAGATCGAGGGCCGCGACGGCGAGGCGCTCTCGGAAAACGACCGATCCGACCTCCGGCGGGACCGCTTCGGGTTCGTCTTCCAGACCTTCAACCTGATCCCCGTCCTGACGTCGGAGGAGAACGTGGCCTATCCGATGGTCCTTGCGGGGGTCGAGGCGAACGAGCGCCGGGAGCGCGCGCGGAGCCTCCTCGCGTCCGTGGGGCTATCGGGCAAGGAAGGCGTGCGGCCGGACCTTCTCTCCGGCGGACAGCGGCAGCGCGTCGCGATCGCGCGGGCTCTCGCGAACCGGTCCGCGGTCGTCTTCGCCGACGAGCCCACCGCCAACCTCGACAGCCGCACGTCGGAGGAGATCCTCGACCTCATGCGCGAGATCAACGCGTCGCGGTCCGTCGCCTTTCTCTTCGCCACCCATGATCCCCTCGTGGTCTCTCGCGCGAGACGGATCGTGACCCTCCACGACGGCGAGATCTCGTCGGACGAGCCCGCATGAGCGCGATGGCTCTGGCATGGCGCAACCTGATCCGCCAGAGGCGTCGGAGCTTCCTGATGATCGCCGTCGTGGGATTCGGGTTCGCCGCCTTCGCGCTCGCGGGCGGATTCATCGCCCAGACGTTCGAAGCGCTCCGGGAGGGCACGATCCGCAGCGTCGGGCACCTCCAGGTCATCGATCGCCGCGCGGTCGGCAAGGCGGAGGAGGCGACACTGGAGTTCGGGATCCCCGATGCCCGCCGCGCGCGGTCGATCGCGGCGCGGGACCCGGGGGTTTCGGCCGTACTGCCCCGCATCGACTTCGTCGGCCTGGCGACCAACGGCACGAAGTCCATCCCGTTCCTCGGGGTGGGCGTCGATCCGGGGCCGGAGGCGGCCGCGACGCTGGCCGCCGAGCTGGTCACGTCGGGCCGCTACCTCTCGGCCGACGGGGGCGACGGCGTCGTTCTCGGAACCGGGCTGGCTTCGGCTCTGAACGTCAAGCCGGGCGACCGCGTGACGCTCATGGCGACGACGCGCGACGGCTCGTTGAATGCGGTCGACGGCATCGTCTCCGGCCTGATCGACGTCAAGATCAAGGAGCTCAACGATCGATACCTGGCCGCCGGGATCGGTCTCGTGTCGCGCCTGCTCCAGAGCGAGGAGACCGTCTCGAAGCTCGTGATCTTCCTGAAGCCCTCCGGCAAAGAGGACGAGGTTGCCGGCCGGCTGGCGAAGGCGTTCGGAGCGGCCGGATACCCCGTGGCCATCCGGCACTGGCGGGAGCTCGCGGTGTTCTACGGCCAGGTCCGGCTCCTGTACATCGGCATCTTCGGGTTCGTCGGCGCGGTGCTGGTCGTCATCGTCATCCTCTCCGCCGCGATCGTGATGACGATGGCCGTCACCGAGAGGACGCGCGAGATCGGTACCCTGCGCGCGCTCGGCACGCGGCCGTCCGGCATCCTCCAGATGTTCCTGTCGGAGGGCGTCGCGATCGCCGTCGCCGGGTGCGTCGCGGGCATGGCCTTCGCGCTGGTCGTGCGCGCGGCGTTGAACGCGTCGGGGATCGTGCTGCCCCCGCCCCCGGGAGCGACGCACGGCATGCCGATCCACGTGAACCTCTATCCGCTGGCCTACGCGGTCGGCCTGGCCGCTATGATCCTGACCATGTCGATCGCCTCCTATTTTCCGGCCCGGCGCGCCTCGCGGATCGCGATCGTGGATGCGCTGACGCATGTGTAGGGGACTCCGGGCGCGGGCGCGGGTTCTGGTCGCAGGGGCGGCCCTTGCGGCCGCCCGCATCGCCTCGGGAGCCGCCGAGCCGACCTCGGCCGAGGTGCAATCGTCGCTGCGGGCCGTCGACGACGCGCGCAACGCGTTCGGCGAGGCCGTCATCTCCGCGAGGGCCACCACGATCGAGGACAAGAAGGAGCAAGGCGGCGCGAACTTCGACATATACGTCAAGGGACGGGACCGCGCCCTGATCGTCTTTCGCGGCGGGAAGAACGACGGCCGGAAGGCGCTGACCGTCGGCGACAAGATGTGGCTGCTGGTGCCCGGCGCCGAGAACCCGGTTCCGATCACCGCCAATCAGCGACTCATGGGCGGCGCGTCGTTCGCCGACGTGGCGCGGATCCGTTTCGCGGAGGACTTCCGCGCGGAGCTGCGTCCCGGAACCGAGACGGTGGGCGACCGAGTCTGCCGCGTTCTGAATCTCACGGCCGTCTCACCGCGGGCCGCCTACCCCCGCGTCACGCTCTGGCTCGACGCGGAGGGCGAGAAGCTGCCCCGCAAGCTCCTGTTCTCGCTGCCGTCCGGCAAGGACGCCCGCGAGGTCCTCTTCACGAAGTTTCGCAAGATCCAGGGCAAGACGGCCGTGTCCGAGATGGAGATCCGCGACCTCCTCGGCGCCCAGTCTCGCTCCGTGACCCGGCTCGAGTACCTGGAGATCCGCCCCGCGAAGATCGACGACTCGATCTTCACCCCCGACGGCGCACGCGCGATGTGACGAGGGCGGCTCAGCCGCCCGCCTCCACCCGTCGCATCGCGAATTGCACGAGTCCCGAGCCCGCCAGCCGCGCGGCGGGCGCGCTGAGAGAGGGGTGCAGGATCAGGATCCGCAGGATCGCGCTCCACCCGAATCGCCGCCGGAAGGTTCGCTTCCACATCGCTTCGTAGAGCGAGGCCGCCTCGGGGAGCGGCGTACGCCCCTGGAGCCCCGGAACGAGCGTATCCGCGGCCAGGATTCCCGAGGACAGCGCGGCCGCCTGGCCCTGGCCCGAGAACGGGTCGATGACACCTGCGGCGTCGCCCACCATCAGCATTCCGTTCTCGGTCGGAGGCTTGGCGGTGAAGAACACGGGTCCCGTTCCCAGGAACCCGAGGGGCCCCTCCCGCAGTCCGGCGAGGTCGCGGTCCAGGCCCGCGTTCCCCTCGCGCGCGTGCCGAACGACCGCCTCCCAGCCCGCACCGAGCCGGCGCCGCGCCCGCTCGGAGATCACTCCCGCGAAATTCACGCGCCCCTCCTCCACTCGGGACAGGCCGCAGTAGCCCCCCGGAAACGCGTAGAGGCGCACTCGGCCCTCCAGGCCCGCGTCGGGGGCGTAGTCCCGGCTCCATCCGAGGAATCGGCCGCGGCGCGCCGCGAAGCGTCGGTGCAGAGCGCGGTCGAGCGTATCCCAGCGTCCCCAGGCCCCGAGGACCGCTCGAGACATCACGTTCTCCTCGCCGGGGGCGGACCCGAAGGTCACGCGGAAACCCTCGCCGGGCGTCCCCGTCCCCTCGATTCCGGTCACGCGCGCCCCGAAGCGGAGCTCGGCGCCGAGCTCCCCGGCGCGCGAGGCGAGCAGATCGTCCAGACGAAAACGGGAGATGCCCAGGGCGGGCTCGGGGAGGCGGAACTCGACCGGCCGCGCGCCGGGGAGCAGCACCGCGCCGCGGCGGATCGTCTCGGCCTCCGCCTCGACGCGCTCGCGCAGGCCCAGCCGCGCGAGGCTCTCTCCCGCCCCGGCCGCCAGGAACTCGCCGCAGACCTTATGGCGGGGAAAGCGATCCTTCTCGAGCACCAGCACCCGAACGCCCGCTTTTGCCAGTGTTGCGGCGGCCGCGGAGCCTCCCGGGCCAGCGCCGACGACGATCGCGTCGTAGCCGGCCGCGGCGCTCACGGCCCGCCAGTCAGTAGCCACCGAAACGGGAAGATGCGCCGCGCGCGGCTCGCCCCGGCCACCGTCGCCGCGATGCGCTGCGCTTCCTCGGGGGTGTACGCCTGGCGGACGGAGGCGACGCCGTCGGCGATCGAGGTCTGCGATCGGAACAGCAGCGGCCCCGCGAGCGATACGAAGAGCTCGGGCAGCCGGTGGCGCCGCAGATCGAGGAGCGCGAATCCCTCCCGCGCGACGCGGGCCATCTCCCGCAGGAGCTCGCGGTTCTCGTCCGGCGAGAAGTGATGGAAGAACAGGGTCGAGACGGCGAAGTCGAAGCCGCCGTCCGCGAACGGCAGGCGGAACGCGTCGCCGGCGACCGCGGGAGGCGGAGTCTCCGAGAACCCGCGGCCCGACCGGAGGTGGCGCCACTGGAGATCGAACGCGACCACCATCGCGCGGCATCCCGAGTCCCTCAGGGTGGACTGGAGCCGCGACGCGACCTCTCCCGATCCTCCTCCGACGTCCAGGATCCGAACCGCGCGAGGTCCGAGGGCGCGCGCCCGATCGCGCAGATGCCGTTCCAGGGCGCGGGACGCGCCCCAGTGCCGGTTGACCAGTCGCAGGTCCTCGAGGGAAAGAAGCATCTCTTCGACGGGCAGGTCGGGGTCGTCGAGTCGTTCGCGGCTGGGGCGGCGCGCGGGGACGAGGAGGCTCAACCGTCGGCTCGCCCGAGCACCAGCGCGCTGTTCTTCGATCCGAACCCGATGCAGTTGCAGAGGGCGTGGGCGAAGGAGGCCGCGCGCGAGCGGTTCGGGACGTAGTCCAGGTCGCATTCCGGGTCCGGGTCGTCGAGGTTGATCGTCGGCGGCAGGAATCCGTCGCGCATCCCGAGCACCGTGGCGGCCACTCCGGCCGCTCCGCACGCCCCCTGCGGATGGCCGATCATGGACTTGATCGAGGAGCCCGGGACGCCGGACGCGGCGGCGCCGAACGCCTGACGCACCGCGCGGGTCTCGACCCGGTCGTTGAGCTCGGTGGACGTGCCGTGGTAGGCGACGTAGTCGATCGCTTCGGGCGGAAGACGCGCCTCGCGCATCGCGAGCGTCATGGCGCGGGCGGATTCCTCGCCGGACTCGTCGAGCCGGACGCGGTGGTGCGCGTCGCAGGTTGCGCCGTACCCGCGGATCTCGGCGTAGACGCGGGCGCCGCGGGCCCGAGCCCTCTCGAGGTCTTCCAGCACGAACATCCATGCGCCCTCGCCGAGGACGAACCCGTCCCGGTCGCGCGAGAAGGGCCGGGAGGCGCGCGGCGGCTCGCGCTCGCGGCTCGTCGAGACGACCCGCATCATGAGAAATCCCTCCATGATGCCGCGCACGATCGTGGCGTCCACGCCCCCCGCGAGGACGACGCTCGCGGTGCCGAACTTGATGCTGCGGAACGCGTACCCCAGCGCGTCCGTCGAGGAGGCGCACCCCGTGGACACGACGTGCGACAGCCCGCGCAGGCCGAAGCGCATCGAGATCTCCGAGGACAGCGTGCCGATCGTTCCCGAGGCGATCGAGTACACGGACGCCTTCTTGACCTGGTTGGTGTAGTAGAGGTGGTACATCCGCTCCGAGAACTCGATGGCCCCGCCGCCCGTGCCGAGGACGACGCCGAGCTCCCGGCGCTCCTCCAGCGAGAGCGTCTCGGAATCGATTCCCGCGTCCGCGAGCGCCTCGGCCGAGGCGGCGATGGCCATGGGGACGGCGCGCGAGACGTGGCGGAGGTCCTTGGCGCCGACGTGCGCCGCCGCGTCGAATCCCTTCAGCTCTCCGGCGATCGTCGCGGGGAGTCCCTCCGGATCGAAGAGCGAGATCCGTCCGACTCCGCTCGATCCCTGCGCCAGCGCGTGCGCGAACGCCTCCCGCCCGTTGCCGTTGGGCGCCAGGCATCCGAGGCCCGTGATCGCGACGCGGCACTCTGCCACGGGCCGATTCTATGCGCCGGGCGTGCCACGGCGGGCTTCGCCTAAGAAAGGCTTGAGGTCGTCGTCGTCGTTCTACGGCGGGGCGTGGCGCGCGAACCAGCGGTCCAGGACGCGGAGCAGCCGCACGGGGACGAACTTCACGAGCCCGTCCGCGTGCAGCGACCCGGGCAGGTCCAGATGAACGTGCTCGACGGGCGCGGCCGCCGACGCGGCCAGGGCGCGGCCCTGCGACGGATCGACGAGCCAGTCTCCCTCCGAGGTGACGATGAGCTTGGGCATCGTCAGCGCGGCGATCGCGTCGGAGGCCCGGGGCTTGCGGACCGTCCATGCGCGCGATCCGATCCTCGGGACTCGCAGCGCGTGCCGGAGACGCACCTGGCGAATCGCTCCCGCCTTCCAGGGCTTGGGACGCAGCGCCGAGAGGTCAGCGGGCGAGGAGACCATCGCGAGGGCCCGGCAGGGAAGCTCCGGCCGCAGCGCCAGGGCCTGGGCCGCGATCGACCCGCCGAGCGAAAGGCCGAGCACGCTGAAGCGCTCGTACATCCTGCCCGGCCCGACCAGGTCGTCGATGACCGCGTGGAAGTCGCGGTGCTCGGAGGCGCCGAAGGCGTAACCGCCGCCGCTGTCGCCGTGTCCCCGGAAGTCCAGCGCCGCGACGTCGTAGCCGCGCCGAAGGTAGTGATTCGCGAGGAAGAGGTTCTCCCGCGCGAGGCGCACCCGCCAGAATCCGGGAGCCAGCACCATGAGCTCCCGCGCCGGGCGGCGCCAGAGGGTGTAGGCGATCGAGACGCCGTCGGAGGCGGGCGCCCTGTGGTGGCCGACGGCGTGCCGCACGGACCTTCCGCGGGACGGGCTCACCGCGATCTCACAGCCGGAGGCAGTCGACGACGCTTCCCGCGGCGAGCTCGTGGGTTTCAGCCGGGACGCGGACGAGTGCGTTCGCCCTCGCGTGCGCGGCGAGATCGTGGCTTCCGCGGCTCTCGATCAACGTCACCCGGTTCTCGCCGTCGAGGACGTCGAGCCGCGCGTCGCGATACGTCTCGCGCCGTCCCCGCAGGCGCAGACCGGAGGCCAGGCGGGCAGAGAATCTCACCGGTCCGGCCGGATCCGCGCCTTCGAGGTGGTCGAGGGCGGCGCGTACGAACACGTGGAAGCACACGGATGTCGAGACGGGATTTCCGGGGAGGCCGAACCACAGCGTCGCTCCCCGGCGGCCGAACGCGATGGGCTTGCCCGGTCTCACTGCGACGCCGTGGAAGAGAATCTCGAATCCCGCCCGACGGGCGGCGGCCGGGAGCAGGTCGAAGTCTCCGGCGGAGACTCCGCCGCTGGTGATCAGCGCGTCCTCGTTCTCGCCGGCGCTCGCGAAGAGGCGCGCCACCGCGCTCTCCTCGTCGGCGACGGCCGGCCGGCTCGTCGAGGGCCATCCACCGGACAGGCACAGCGCGGCGAGCATCGGGCCGTTGGAGTCGCGCAGCTGCGCGTCGCCGGGCCGGGCAGACGCGGGCACCAGCTCGTTGCCGGTGACCGCGATCGAGATCCGCGGCCGGTGGTGCACGGCGACCGGCTCGGCGCCCGCCAGAGCGGCCAGCGCGACGTCCGCCGGCCCGAGGCGCCGGCCGCGCGCGAGGAGCGAGGTCCCCGCGGACACGCTCTCGCCGCGGCGGCGGACGTGCTCTCCCGCGCGGGGCGCGACGGCCGGAATCACCGAGCCACCCTCGCGGCGCACGTCTTCGACCGGCACCACGGCCTCGGTGCCCTCCGGCAGGGGAGCACCCGTCATCACCCGGACGCATTCGCCGGGGCGCAGGGCCGGGCCGGGCGATCTCCCCGCCTCGACGACGCCGGCACGCTCCGCCACCGTCGCTCCGGGAACCGGCACGTCGGAGACCCGAACGGCGTAGCCGTCCATGGCGGAGGTGTCGAAGGGAGGCCAGTCGACGTCGGAGCGGATGTCGCCCGCGAGCGTCCGTCCGAAGGCCTCCCGCAGGGGAATTCGTTCCGCGGGAAGGGGCGCACACGCTCCCGCGAGGATCTCGAGCGCTTCGGAAACCGTGATCACGTCGTCATTCTACGGTTTGCGGCGGACCTGCTACGATTCGCCGCGCATGCCGATCTACGAATACGTCTGCGCGAAATGCGGCAAGAAGACGGAAGTCATTCAGAGCTTCAAGCAGGCGCCTCCGAAGGGCTGCCCGCACTGCGGAGGCAAGCTCAAGAAGGCGTTTTCGGCGCCCGCGATCCAGTTCAAGGGAAGCGGGTTCTACATCACCGACTATGCCGCCAAGGCCGGCCAGCCGTCCGAGCGATCCGAGAAGTCGGAGAAATCGGAGCCCTCCGACAAGTCGGAGAAGTCGGACAAGTCGGAAAAGTCCGACAAGTCGGAAAGGTCGGACCGGGCGGAGAAGTCGGACAAGGCGGAGAAATCCGGCAAGTCCGAGAAGACGGGCGGTTCCGAAAAGTCCGGGCGCACCGAGAAAAAGAAGGACAAGAAGCCCACCGACTGAGGTAGGCGAAGCGTTGTCATCCCGAGGAGCGAAGCGACGAAGGATCCCGCGTTCGATTGAGAGAGGGGCGATCGAGTCCGGGATCCTTCGCTGAGCTCAGGATGACAGGTTCAGTCGACTTCAGTCGAGCTTGAGGCCCTTCAGGTAATTCTTGAACGGCCCGCCCAGGTCCTCGCGCTTCAGCGCAAACTCCACGGTCGCCTTCAGGAACCCCAGCTTGTCGCCCGCGTCGTAGCGCTTGCCCTCGAAAAGGTAGCCGTCGATCGGCCGGCGCGACAGCAGCGTCTTCAGGGCCGAGGTCAGCTGGATCTCGCCGCTCACGTCCGACCTCGTCTCGTCCAGGATCTGGAAGATCTCGGGAGGAAGCAGGTACCGGCCGATGATCGCCAGGTTCGACGGCGCCGCCTCGGGCCGGGGCTTCTCCACCATGTCGGTGATGCGCACCACCCGATCCTCGATGATCTCCCCGGCGACGATCCCGTACTGGTGCGTCTCGGATCGCAGGACCTCCTGGAGCGCGATGACGGGGTTCCCGCGCCGCTCGAAGAGCCGCATCATCTGCCCGATGCACGGCTCGTCGGCGTCGACGATGTCGTCGCCCAGCATGACGGCGAAGGGTTGCTCGCCGACGAGGTCCCGCGCCTGGAGGACCGCGTGACCCAGTCCGAGGGCCTGCTTCTGGCGCACGTAGGAGACTGGGATCAGGTCCGACACCTCCTGCACCTGCGCGAGCAGGTCCTTCTTTCCCCGGTCCTCCAGCATCCGCTCGAGCTCGAAGGATGTGTCGAAGTGGTCCTCGATGGCGTTCTTCCCGCGGCCCGTCACGATCACGATCCGCTCGATCCCGGCGTCCCGCGCCTCTTCGACGACGTACTGGACCAGCGGGCGGTCGACGAGCGGAAGCATCTCCTTCGGCTGGGCCTTGGTCGCGGGGAGGAAGCGGGTGCCGAGGCCGGCGGCGGGGAAGACGGCGACCCGGATCTTGGCCACGGGAGGAGTGTAGCCGACGAATCTTTCGCAAAGCCCTTACAATGGAGCCTTCGCATGACATCGTCCCTTCGCCGATCGGGCCTTCTCCTCGCCCTGGCCATGCTCGCCGCCATGCCGGCGCCGTGCGCATCGTGGTGGCGTCTGCCGGTCTGGGGCGCCGAGATCCGCGCCTTCGCGCTCGATCCCCGGGATCCGGCGATCGTCTACTGCGGCACGTCGCGGGGCAACTTCTACGGGTCCCGCGACGCGGGCGCCTCGTGGGCGCCCCTGCGGCCCGGGCCGGCGTTCCCCGGCTTCTACGTCACGTCCCTGACCGCGGATCCGTCCGAGCCCGGCCGTCTCTGGGCCTCGCTCGCCGGGGAGCTCGGGGGCGGCCTCGTGGTGCGCAGCGACGACCGCGGCGCCGACTGGGAGGTCCTGCTGCGGTCCGACCGAGTCGTGATGTCGCGAGCGCTCGCCCTGGCGCCCGGAGATCCCCGGTCCCTCGCGGTCGCCGGCGACGACGGGGTCCGGATCTCCTCCAACGCGGGACGGACGTGGGTCCGCACGGGCGTCGGCGTCCCGGGCCTCGTCCAGGTCGAATCGCTCGCGTTCGACCCGTCCGACCGGCGGATTCTCTACGCGGGCACGTGGCGCCAGGCGTTTCGAACGCAGGATGGCGGAGCGTCCTGGAGCCGGATCGCCGAGGGCATGGTCCTGGACGCGACGGTGTACTCGTGGGACTTCGACTCGAGCGACTCGAGGGACATCTGGGTCTCGACGTGCGGCTGGGTCTATCGGTCGCGCGACGGCGGGGATCGCTGGACGCGTTACCAGACGGGGTTCACCAATCGGAGATCGCACAGCGTGCGCCGCGATCCCCGTCAACCGCGGACCGTGTTCGCGGCGACGGTCGCCGGGCTGCACCGCTCGACCGACGGCGGGGCGACGTGGACTCGGATCTCCCGCGAGTCGCTGGTCGTGACCGCCCTCGAGATCGATCGACGCACGGGCCGGCTCTTCGTGGGAACGGAGGGCGAGGGCGCCTTCTACTCCGACGACGGCGGCCTGACGCTCGAGTCGGGGTCGCAGGGGCTGCCCGAGAGCCGCGTGAGCGAGGTCGCCGCGGATCCGAATGATCCCGAGCGCGTGTTCTTCTTCCGGGCCTTCGCGGGCGAGGAGAGCGGCGTCTGGGAGGCCAAGGGGCGGACGGTGCGCAAGGTGTCCCGCGACCCGCTGCCCGCTTCCGCCGCGCTGGCCGCCTTTCGCGGTCCGGGCGGCGGCACGGTGCTCCTCGTCGCGGACTCCTCGGGCGTGCGCGCCTCTCGCGACGGAGGCGTGCACTGGAACGCCGCCGCGGAGCCTCCCCGCGGGGCCCCGATCGCGCTGTACGGAAGCGTGTTCGGCGACCCGGTGACGGTCACGACCGAGGGCGTGTTCCGAACCGCCGACGGGGGCCGCTTCGCGGCGGTTCCGGGAGGCCTGCGTCCGGTCGAGACCGTTCAGCTCCTGGCCGACGCGGCCGGGAACCCCATGCTCGAGCTGCGCGGCTCGGAGGGGCGGGCCTCCTGGGACGGCCAGAACTGGTCCGCGCAGCGAAAGGCGAAGCTCGGCGGCGGGATCTTCATGCCGGCGTCGGCGGCGAAAACCGCGGGCGAGTACATCAACCTGCGGGAGGTCGGCGACACCGTATTGTGGCAGGAGGGCCGGTCGCGCCGCGCCTTCACCAGCCCGCGTCCGGCTCTCACGCTGGCTTCCGCCGCGACGGCGGCCGGCGGACGGGTGTATCTGGGAACGATGGGGGACGGGCTGTTCCTGTTCGAACCGTGACGAGCGGGCCGCGGCCCCTTCAACCCGCCCCTACTTCGGAATCCCCTGAACGGTCAGCTGCGAACCGACGCCCACGCCCTCCTTCGCCGCCATTCCTCCCGCGATCTCCAGCACGCTGCGCGCCGGCGCGTCGGGGCCGTAGCTCGGGCATGGGTCCGCCCGGCAGGGAGGCGTGCCGGCCGACACGAAGAGGACCCGTCCATCCGCATCCATCCAGATCATGTCGAGCGGGATCATGGTGTTCTTCATCCAGAAGTGGTGCGGCGCGTTCTCCGGAAAGAGAAACAGCATCCCGGTTCGGTCGGGCAGATTCTCGCGGTACATGAGCCCCTGCGCCTGGTCCTCGGGAGTCCGCGCGAGCTCGACGGTGTACGAGGCACCGGAAGGCATCCGGACCCTCGGGCCCGGCGAATTCGCGGAGGTCGGGGTCGGCTGCGCGGGGGAGCGGGGAGCGGCCCCGCACGCGATGGCGAGCGCGGCGGCCCCGATCGCCGCCGGCGTCCGCAGGGTCACGCCGGGGAGCCCTTCGCCTCGGGGGGTCCCTCGGCCGGCTCCTCCTCGTACATCTCCTCCTTGTGCACGAGGTTGTACTTCTTCGCGTAGTAGCGGAAGGACCGGAACGACATGTGCAGAAGCTCCGCCGCCTTGGTCTGGACCCCGCCGCATCGGTCGAGCGCCTCGCGCATCAGGCGCTTGCCCACCGTCTCCAGGTACGCCTCCAGGTTGATCCCCTCCTCGGGCAGGCTCTCGAAGTCGGGCACCCGGCTGCGCACGCCGAGGGCGATCGCCTCCGGCAGGCTCGACGCGTTGATGACCGGCCCCGCCTCGAGCGCCACGGTCCGCTCGATCGTGTTCTCGAGCTCGCGGACGTTGCCCGGCCACGGGTACGCCTCCAGGAGCCGCATCGCCTCGATCGAGATCTTCTTCTCCGGGATCTTCTGCTCCTTGCAGATCTGAGCGATGAAGTGCGTGGTCAGGGGAGCGATGTCCTCGGTGCGGGAGCGAAGGGGAGGCAGCGGGATCGGGATGACGTTGATCCGGTAGAAAAGGTCCTCCCGGAATCGCCCCTCGGTCACCAGGTCGTTGAGGTCCTTGTTCGTGGCGGCGATGATCCGGGTGTCGACCGGCACTTCGTCGTTTCCGCCGACCTTGCGGATCACCTTCTCCTGAATCGCGCGGAGCAGCTTGACCTGCATCGTCAGGGTGGTCTCGGAGATCTCGTCGAGGAAGAGCGTGCCGCCGTCGGCCTCCTGGAAGAGGCCGCGCTTCTCGCGGACCGCGCCGGTGAACGCCCCGCGCTCGTGGCCGAAGAGCTCGGACTCGAGGAGGGACTCGGGCAGGGCCCCGCAGTTGATCGAGACAAACTTCCGATCCTGGCGGATGGACGAGAAGTGGATGGCGCGAGCGATGAGCTCCTTGCCCGTTCCGCTCTCCCCGGTCAGCAGGACGGTGGAGGAGACCTTGCCGATGCGCTCGATGGTCCGGAAGATCTCCTGCATCCGGCTGCCCTTGCCGATGATGTTCTCGAACGTGTACTTGCCGGCGAGCTCCTGCCGGAGATAGAGGTTCTCGTCCTGCAGCTTCTTCTCGCCGAGCGCGCGGCGCACG
>JBBRFL010000053.1:0-18299 GCA_038224325.1 Thermoanaerobaculia bacterium
CCGCTCCCGGATCCCGGTGACGACGATGTTCTGGCGGCGGAGCGTGGCGAGCGCCACCTCCTTCGAGTCCGAGACCAGCACGCCCTCCTGGACGAGGCCGGTGCGATTCCTACCCTTCCAGGCGTAATTCGGCACGGTTAAGTCCTCTTGCCGGCGGTCGCGGCGACCGTCGGGACGTTGACGCCGGAGCCCCGGTTGATGAGCTCCTGCAGCTCGTCGGGCATCGACGAGCGCGAGAGTGCGGCCTCGAGGGTGATCAGCTTCTTCAGGTAGAGAGTCGCCAGCGACTGATTGAACGTCTGCATTCCGAACTTGGACTGGCCCGACTGCATCATCGAGTAGACCTGGTGGATCTCGTCCTCCCGGATCAGGTTCCGGATCGCGGCGTTGGGAACGAGGATCTCGAGGGCCATCACTCGCCCCTTCCCGCTGGAGCGCTCGAGGAGGGTCTGACACATGATCCCCTCCAGCACGAACGAGAGCTGCGTGCGGATCTGGCTCTGCTGGCCGGCCGGGAACACGTCGATGATCCGGTTGATGGACGTCGTGGCGGAATTGGTGTGGAGGGTCGCCAGCGTCAGATGGCCCGTCTCCGCGATGCGCAAGGCCGACTCGATCGTCTCGAGGTCTCGCATCTCACCGATCAGCACGACGTCGGGATCCTCGCGGAGGACCGCGCGCAGCGCGTTTCCGAAGGAGTGCGTGTCGGCGTTCAACTCGCGCTGGTTCACGAGGCACTTCTTGTGCCCGTGGAGGAACTCGATCGGGTCTTCGATGGTGACGATGTGGAGCTGCTTCTCGCGGTTGATCTTGTCGATCATCGCCGCCTGGGTGGTCGTCTTTCCCGAGCCGGTCGGCCCGCACACTAGGATCAGGCCGCGGGGCTTGTCGCAGAGGAGCTCGACGACGGGGGGCAGGCCCAGCTCCTTGAAACCCAGGATCTCGTAGGGGATCTGACGGTAGACGCCCGCGACGGCGCCGCGCTGCATGAAGTTGTTGGCGCGAAACCTGGCCAGGCTCTTCACGCCGAAGGAGAAGTCGAGCTCGAGGCTTTCCTCGAACCGATGCTTCTGCGCGTCGGTCAGGACCGAGTAGGCGAGCTGCTTGGTCTCCGGCACCGCCAGCGGGGGATACGGCAGCGGGATCAGCTTCCCGTCCAGGCGGACCATCGGAGGCGAGCTGGTCGTCAAATGGAGGTCCGATCCTCCCATTTCGACCATTTGCTTCAGCAGACCGTGGAGCGTGGTCTCACTCGCCATAGAACGTTCCCCCGATTGTTGTGTCGAAAGAGTTTACGCCTGAAAGGGGCGCAGGTAAAGACGGGACGGTGGGCCGGAAGGACCGAGGGAGGGTAAGCCGCAGGGGGGAAAGGACTAGCCGGGCAACCCTAGAGGATGGTCTCGCGGAGGACCTCCTCCAGGCTGGTCGCTCCCTCGCGGATCTTCTGAAGGCCCGACATCCGCAGGCTGATCATCCCCTCTTCGATCGCCTTGCGCTTCAGCTCGATCGACGAGGCTCCGGACAGGATCATGTCGCGGATCTCGTCGGAGAAGAGGAGCACCTCGAAGAGCCCGACGCGGCCCTTATAGCCCGTGTTGTTGCAGCGCTCGCAGCCGCGGCCCCGCTTGATCCGAAGGGTCTTGACCTCATCCGGGGCGAAACCCACCTGCATCAGCATCTGGGGCGGCGTCTCGACCTCCTCGATGCATCCGCTGCAGATCCGGCGGACGAGCCGCTGGGCGCAGATGCAGTTGACCGAGGTCGCCACGAGGAACGGCTCGATGCCCATGTTCATCAGGCGGTTGATCGTCGAGGGCGCGTCGTTGGTATGGAGCGTGGAGAGCACGAGGTGGCCCGTCAGCGCGGCCTTGACCGCGATCTCGGCGGTCTCGAAGTCGCGGATCTCGCCCACGAGGATGATGTCCGGGTCCTGGCGGAGGAACGACCGGAGGGCCGACGCGAAGGTCAGTCCGATCTGCTCCTTCATCTGGACCTGGTTGATCCCCGCGAGGTTGAACTCGATCGGATCCTCCGCGGTCATGATGTTGACGGTCGGCTCGTTGAGCGCGGCGATGGCGGAGTAGAGCGTGTTGGTCTTGCCGGATCCCGTGGGGCCCGTCACCAGCACGATCCCGAACGGCCGGTCGATGGCGTCCTTGAAGCGTCGCAGGGGCTCCTGGTCGAACCCGAGCTGCGTCATGTCCAGCTGCAGCTTGGTCTTGTCCAGCAGCCGCATGACGACCTTTTCGCCGAACTGGGTGGGCACGCTCGAGACGCGCAGGTCGAGGTCCCGGGAGCGCTCCTCGACGCGCAGCCGGATCTTGATGCGGCCGTCCTGCGGGAGGCGTTTCTCCGAGATGTCGAGTTTGGCCATGATCTTGAGGCGCGAGATGAGCGGATCCCGGGTCCGCATCGGCAGGGCCATGATGTTGTGGAGGATGCCGTCGACCCGGAACCGCACCCGGAACTCCTTCTCGTAGGGCTCCACGTGGATGTCCGAGGCGCCCGCCTTCAGGGCCTCGATCAGGATCAGATTGGAAACCTTGATGATGGGCGCCGACTCGCTCGACTTCGCCAGATCCGAGAGGTCGATCTCCTGGCCCTCCTCGCCCCGGACGACGGCGACGTCGGCCCCCGTGTCGAGGCCGGTGATTTCGTCCATGTTCAGCTCGCCGAGGCCGACGCTCGCCATGTCGTCCATGGTCAGCGCCGAGGACGCCATGACGTCCTCGATGCTTCCGTCGGTCGAGAAAGCCTGCCCGCCGCCCTGCTGCTTGGACCGCTCCTTGAGGACGACCGAGCGGGGCGTCCCGTAGTGTTTGTCGATCGCCTTGCGCAGCGCGATCTCCGACGCGACGACGGGCTCGACGTTGTAGCCGGTCATGAACTTGATGTCGTCCATCGCGAAGACGTTCGTCGGGTCGCCCATCGCGATTGTCAGCGTGGCGCCGGTTTTGTTCACGGGAAGGACACCGTACTTGCGCGCCACCTCGCCCGGGACCACCTTGATGACCGCGGGATCGATCTCGAAGTGCGCCAGGTCGATCGAGGGCACGCCGAACTGCTGGGAGAGGGTCTCCGTGATGTCGCCCTCCGAGACGGCCCCGACCCGGACCAGCGCCTCGCCGATCTTTCCGCCCTCCTCGCGCTGGAGCTTCAACGCGTTCTCGAGCTGATCCTGAGTGATCAGCTTCTGCTTGAGGAGGAGATCTCCGAGCTTTACGGCCATGGAATCAAAGAATGTTAGGGGTTTAGCTCCCTGCTGTCAAAGGGGGAGGCTCGGGCGATGACTCCGCGAGTCGTTCGATCGCCCTCGCGAGCACCGTTTCGTCCGAAACGTCGTGCATGGAGATCACGACGCCGCCGCGATCCCGATCCCGGTAGGGACCGTTTCGCCGCGGGTCCGTCGGGCCGAAGAGCGCCAGGGTGGGCACGCGCAGCGCGTCGGCCAGATGGAGCGGACCGGTGTCTCCCGCGACGAAGAGCGCGGCCGCGCGGATCACGCGCGCGAGGCCCGCGAAGCCGAGGGGCGGGAGCGGGGCGCGTCGGGGAAGGAGGGATCGGAGCCGCTCCGCGCGCCGCTCGTCGCCCCGGCCCCACGAGACGACGGGAGGAATGCCGCGCTCCCGGAGGATTCCGCGCGCCAGGTGCGCGAATCGCTCCTCGCCCCAAGCCTTCTCGGGCCGCGTGGCGCCGGGATGGAAGAGCGCGAAGGGACGTGGCTGCGACGCGAGGAAGGCGTCGGCCTCCGGGCTCTCGAGGTCCGCCAGGTAGGAGGCGTCGGGCGCCCGTCGCACGACGGGAATGCCCGCCGGAGCGAGCAACGAGAGGTTGCGGTCCACGACGTGCACCGCGCCCGGGGAGGGAGTCACGGGGATCGCGCACGCCGCCGCGGACGCGGGCTCGCGGCGCTCGCCCGCCGAGAAGCCGGCCACCGGCGCCCCCGACGCCCGCGCGATGAGCGCCGACTTCCAGAGACCCTGCGCGTCGATCGCGAGATCGGGAGCGAAGGCGCGGATCGCCCGGCGCAGTGCCCGGATCTCCCGCAGGGTCTCGCCCGCGAGCGGCCGCCGGCGCCAGCGCTTCGTGTCCGCGACGAAGACGTCGCCGACGTTGGGGTTTCCCTGGAGCAGGGCGGCGAAGGGGCGCTCCACGACCCACCCCACGGTCGCTCCCGCCGCGCGAGCGTTGTCCGCCAGGGGGAGCGCGTGGATCACGTCGCCCATCGCGGACAGACGAACGATCAGGAGGCGCATGTCTCAGGTCTTGCGGATCCGGGCGAGGAGGTCCGTCGTGCCGTGATCCTTCGGGTCGCCGACGATCACGGTCCGGCCGCCGTAGGCCGCGACCGCGTCGCGCTCCGGGACGGCGTCGGCGGTGTAGTCCGTGCCCTTCGCGTGGACGTCGGGGCGGAGCGCGAGCATCAGCTCCCGCGGAGAGTCTTCGTCGAAGATCGTCACCGCGTCCACGCACGAGAGCGCGGCCACGATCTCCGCCCGCTCCGCCTCGGGAAGTATCGGACGGGACGGCCCCTTTCCGCGGGCGACGGACCGGTCCGAGTTGACGCCCACGGCGAGCCAGTCTCCCTCCCGGCGCGCGGCCTCGAGATATCGCACGTGCCCCACGTGCAGGAGGTCGAAGGCGCCGTTGGCGAAGACGAGCCTCTTGCCGGCCGTACGGGCGCTCGCGGCCGCTTCGAGCAGGCGCGGCCGCGACAGCAATCTCGAGCTCACGGAGAAAGCAGCGCGCGGTCGGATTCGACGGCGGCGTCGAGCTCCTCCGGCGTGACGACGGAGGTGCCCATCTTCGTCACGACGACCCCGCCCGCGAAATCCGCCAGGAGCGCGGCCTCGAGCGGCGTCCCGCCGGCGCAGAGGGCGAGGGCGAACGTCGCGAGCACTGTGTCGCCCGCGCCCGTGACGTCGGCGACCTGGTCGGCGCCGTGCACCGGGATGAAGCGCGGAGGGTCCTCCCCGGCGAACAGCGCCATCCCGCGGGAGCCCCGGGTCACGAGGAGGCAGGCGCAACGCATGCGGCTCTTGAGCGCGGAGCCGGCGAGAGCCAGCCGGTCCTCGGAGTCCCCGAGCGGCGATCCCGCGCACTCCTCCAGCTCCTCCTCGTTGGGCGTGGCCGCGTCGACGCCGACGAAGCTGCCGAGGCGATGCCGCGAATCGACGAGAATCCGGGCCCCCGCCATCAGGTCCCGTCGCAGCGGCGCGACCGCGGAGGGAGAGGCGGCCCCGTAGCCGTAGTCCGAAAGGATCGCGCCGTGGGCTCCGGTCGCCGCCGCGCGCAGGGCCTCGGTCTGAACGGCGCCGGCGGCCTCCGAATCCGTTAGGACGTCCTCGACGTCGTATCGCACGATCTGCTGTTTGATCGCGTGCGGCGCGCCGGCGAGGATGCGCGTCTTCGTCGGCGTCCGATATCCGGCCACCTCCCGAAGGCCGTCGGCGGGAATGCCGCGGGAGCCAAAGATCTCGCGCAGCGCGCGGCCGGACTCGTCCGGCCCGATCACGCCGACGGGCAGGGGCGTGCCGCCGAGCGCGTGGACGTTGGCCGCGGTGTTCCCGGCGCCTCCCGGGACGCTCTCCTCGCGCGCGTACCTCAGGATCAGGACGGGCGCCTCGCGGCTGACCCGCTTGGGGTGGCCGTACAGGAAGCGATCGAGCACGAAGTCGCCCGCGACCACGAGGCGGCGGCCGGCAAACGCTCCAATGAGCGTCCGGAGGCGCTGCCTCGAAACCTCGAACGGCACAGCCGCGGATTATAATGACCGCCCCGGAGAGAACAGAGAACGCATGCTCGACTCCCAGGTACTGGTGCTCAATCGCGTCTTCCAGGCGGTGCAGGTGACGTCCGTCCGGAAGGCGTTCTCGCTCTTCTACAAGGGGCACGTCAAGGCGGTGCTGCCCGACTACTCGACGTACGAGTTCGAGAACTGGTGCGACATCCCCGTGCAGCCGCAGGACGAGGTCGTGCTGACGCCGTCGATGGCGATCCGGGTCCCCCGAGTCGTCGCGCTCAAGGATTTCGATCGCCTCCCCCGGCAGGAAGTGAAGTTCTCGCGGCACAACATCTACCTGCGGGACGGGAACCGCTGTCAGTACTGCGGCCACCGCTTCTCCTCCTCGGAGCTCTCGCTCGACCACGTGATTCCGCTGTCGCGCGGAGGCACGTCCCACTGGGAGAACGTCGTGTGCGCGTGCCTGTCCTGCAACGTCCGCAAGGGCAACCGCACGCCGCACGAGGCCTCCATGCGCCTGATCGCGCACCCGAGAAAGCCCCGCTGGCATCCCGTCGGCCAGTTCGGCTCGAACAAGCTCCACCCGGCGTGGAGGAACTTTCTGGATCTGGCGTACTGGAACGCCGAGTTGAAATAATCCTCAGACCTTACGCCTCAGCAGCTCTTCGACCGCCCGCATCGCCTCATCCGCCGTAATCGTCCCCAGCTCCTCCCGCTCCAGGACTCTCGTCGGGGAGCCCGAGGGCGCGGTGCGGCGGGGATCGGTGGGCCCGAAGAGGACGACGACCGGCGTGTTGACGGCGCCCGCCAGGTGCGCGGGCCCCGAGTCGTTGGACACGACCAGCCGCGCCTTCGCGAGGACGGCGGCGAGCTCGATCGCGTCGAGGTCCAGGCCCAGCACGGGCAGGGGAGAGCCCGACCGCCCCCGGACCGCCTCCGCCAGGCCGCGCTCGGAGGGGCCCACCGCCACGGCGCGGGGAATCCCGCGTTGCGCGAGGAGGTCCGCGAGGGCGGCGAACCGCTCGGCCGGCCATCGCTTGGCCGGAGTCGAGGCGCTCGCCGGGCACAGAACGACCGCCTCGTCCGGCGGAAGTGACGCCGTCGCCAGGGCCCCCGCGGCCCGCAGCGCCGCTGCCGCTGGGATCGGAAGGCGCGGCGGATCCTCGTCCGGCGGCACTCCGGCCGCGCGTAGGAGCTCGTCGTAATCGCGCAGCTGGTGGCGCAGGCCCGAAGGATGGGGAAGCGCGCCGGTCAGGAGCCAGCCCCGAGCGTCCGCCGCGTAGCCCCGCCGCCGCGGCGCGCCCGAGAGAAACGCCAGGAGCGCGAGGCGAAAGGAGTTCGGCAGGACCCACGCCTCGTCGAACCGACGCGCGCGCAACGCCGCGACGTCCGCCGCGAAGGATTGCCGCGGGATCACCTCGTCGGCGACGCCCTGCGCGAGGTAGAGCGCGCCCGGACCGGAACGCGCGAGAACGGCGAGACGATCCTCCGGGTGCCGCCGTCGCACGGCGCGAATCAGCGGAAGGGACATCACGGCGTCCCCGATCCAGTTGGGCGCGACGATCAGGCGCGAGATCACGATTCTCGAGGCGGCCGCGTGCGCCACCGGTTGTGCATCCAGAGCCACGCCGCCGGATCCCTCCGGATCGCGGCCTCGGTGACCTCGGTGTATCGCCGGGTGGCGCGCAGGACCGCCTCGTCGCGGCCCGCGCCATCCTCCCGGGACTCCTCGGCCGCGATCGCCGGCTCGAGCTCGACGCGATACCGGCCGCCCTCCTCCGGCCACACGAACACCGGCACCACGGGCGCGCCCGTCTTGAGCTGGAAGAGCGCGAGCGCGGGCGAGGTCGCCGCGAGGCGCCCAAAGAACGGCACGAACACGCCCTCGCGCGCGATCACGTTCTGGTCGATCAGGATCGCGACGACTCCGTCGGACCGCAGGGTCCTGAGGATGTCGCGCGCCGCGTCGCGCTTGGCGATCAGCCGGTTTCCGAACCGGGTCCGCAGGCGCACGAGCTCGCGCTCGAGGAGCGGGTTGTCGAGGGGGCGGACCACAGGGACGATGGGCTCGCCGAGGATTCCGGCGAGCATCGCACCGAGCTCCCAGCCGCCGATGTGGGCGGACATGAGCAGTACGCCGCGGCGCTGCGCGCGCGCCCGATCGTAGTGCTCGCGCCCGACCACCCGGACGCGCGAACGGATCCGCTCCTCGTCCAGGCGGGAGATCTCCAGGAAGTCCATGAACGACGCCCCGAACGACCGCATCGAGTCGCGGGCCAGGCGCTCGATCTCCTCGGGCACCTTCCCGGGGAACGCCGCCCGCAGGTTCTCGATCAACACGCGGCGGCGCGATCGCGCGAGGCGGACATAGGTGACCGCGAGGGCGCCGCCGAGCGACGCCGCGGCTCCCCGCGGGAGGAAACCGAGCCCGGAGACGGCGCCGCGAAACAGCAGGAGCTCCAGGCGGTCGCGCGCCGGAGACCTGCGGCGCGACCGGCGCGGGCGCGGATCGGATTCGCTCACTTCCGGGCCGCCCGGGCGGCGTCGAGGCGTCCGATGAGGAACGGGAAGAATCCGGGCTCCTCGATTTCCACCGCCAGCCGGACCGTCAGGAGCGGGCACGCGAAGCGTCCGGCGAGCTTCGGAGCGTCCTTCTCGGTCGTCACGATCCAGCTCGCCCCGGTGCGCAGCACCGCGCTTCGAATCCGCGAGAGCTGCCGCTGCCCGTAGCGCTGGTGGTCGCGGAACTCGAGCAGCTCCTCCGGCGAGAGCGAGAGCTCCCGCAGCGTCGCCGCGAACTCGGGGCCATTGGCGATGCCGCAGACGGCGAGGCAACGCCTCTGCGTGAGAGAGCCCGGCTCGACGGGGCCGCCGCTCTCGTCCCGGAGCGAGGCGGCCCGGATGCGGGCGTGGAATAGCGGCGCCCCCGGGTTGCGGCGCGCGATCTCGGCGAGCGCCTCCGGCGCGACGGCGGCGCGGTTGACGCGCGTGATCACGATCGCGTCCGCGCGCCGAATGGCCGCGATCGGCTCGCGGAGGCGGCCCCGCGGCGGGAACCTCCCCCCGCCGAATGGATCGCGCGAGTCCAGCAGCAGCAGGTCGACGTCCCGCCGGACGGCGAGATGCTGAAAGCCGTCGTCCAGCAGGAGGAGATCGGCTCCGAGATCGGCCGCGCGGCGGGCGGCCTCCGCGCGGCGCTCGCCCACGACCACGGGGACTCCCGAGAGCGCGCGGGCGAGCGCGACCGGCTCATCCCCTCCGTCCTCGGTCGACACCAGGGGACCGTCGCCGACCGAGACGACGACGACGCCGCGCGACCGCCGCCCGTATCCGCGCGAGAGGATGGCCGGGCTCCAGCCCTCGAACCGCAGGCGCCGCGCCAGGAATTCGACGAAGGGCGTCTTGCCGGTGCCGCCCAGCGTCAGGTTTCCCACCGAGATCGAGGGGCGGGGCAGGAGACTCGATTCCAGGCGGCCCGACGCGTAGAGCTCCGCGCGGAGGGCGAGCGCCTTCCCGTACAGCATCGAGAGCGGGGATCGCGTCACGGAGCCGACGCCCGCAAATCCGAGAGCGCCGGCGCCAGGGCGAGGACCGCGGCCGCCGTCGCCTCCGCCGCGCCGCGGCTCTCCGCGACGAAGCGCGCCGCCTCTTCCCCGAGCCGCGAGGTCTCCTTCGGATCGGACAGGGCCCGCGCGATCCGGTCCGAGAGCTGGCCGGGATCCGCCGCGCGCTGGAGGATGCCCAGGGCCTCGCCCCGCGCGGCGATCTCGCGAAAGTTCTCCATGTGCGGCCCCGCGATCACCGGGACGCCGGCCGCCCACGCCTCGATGGGGTTCTGCCCGCCCGTATCCACGAGGCTTCCGCCCACGAACGCGAGGACCGCCTCCCCGTACATGGCGGCGAGCTCCCCGATGGAGTCGAGCAGGTAGACGTCCACGGAGGAGTCCCGAGCGAGCGGGGAATCGGAAGCCGAGCGACGGAGCACCCGAAACCCGCGGCTCTCGCAGATGCGCGCGACCTCGTCGAATCGCTCGGGGCGGCGAGGGGCGAGCACGAGGAGGGGGCGCTCGGCGAGGCGGCTCCAGGCGTCGAGCACGAGCGTCTCCTCGCCCTCGCCGGTCGATCCGGCCACGAGGACCGGCCGCCCGGCGGCGGCTCGGGCCAGCCGCTCGCCATCGGGGAAGCGCGGGCTCTCCGGCAGGTCGTACTTGATGTTGCCCAGGTGAAGGACGCGCTCCGGCTGCGCGCCGAGCTGCGCGATGCGGCTTCCGTCCTCCTTCGACTGCATCGCGAAGAGGGCGATGCGCGAGAGCGAGGGCGCGAGGAGCCGTCCCGCCAGGCGGTAGCGCGCGAACGAGCGCGGGGAGATCCGTCCGTTGACGAGCGCGATCGGGATCCCGAGGCCCGCCGCGCGCTCCAGGAAGAGCGGCCAGATCTCGGTCTCGGCCAGCACGATGAGCGCGGGCCGAGTCCGAGCGAGCGCCCGGTCCACGGGTCCCTGGAGCTCGAAGGGGAACGCGAAGATCGAGGCCTCTCCCGAGAGCGTCCTGGCGGCGAGGTCCAGGCCCGCTGCCGTCGTGACGGAAATGCCGACCGGAACTCGGGGGATCCGCCGGCGAATGGCCCGGAGGAGGTTTCGGGCCACCCCCAGCTCTCCGACGGACACCGCGTGGATCCAGATTCCTCCGGACAGATCGGGATAGGGCCGCCGCCCCAGCCGTCCCGCGATGTCGCCGAGGCGGCGCCCTCCCGCCAGCGATCGCAGCAGGGCAAACGGAGCGTAGGCGGCCAGGGCCAGACAGGCCAGTGCCCGATAGAGACGCAAAGCGCGGCGATTATCGCCGAATCGAGCCCCTCCGCGCTTGCCGGACGCCGCTCAAAGATTTAAGATTCAAAGGCTTAGACGCCCGTGAAAGGGCCCAACGGATCGACCGGCAGGTCCGTATAACGCGTCAGGAGGAGATCCTTCACCCATGGAGCTCGTGTACAGCCAGGAGCGAGAGCATCGGGAGCTCGTCGAGATGCCCGACCGGGATCTCGCGATTCGCGCCCGCGATGGCGACCTATCCTCCTTCGAGATCCTGGTCACCCGGAAGACTCCGGCCGTGGTGTCGCTCGCGCGGCGCATCGTCGGCAACGGCGAAGACGCGCGGGACGTCGCCCAGATGGTGTTCCTCCGGGTCTGGGGCGAGATCCATCGCTACGACCAGCGCTACTCCTGGAACACGTGGCTCTACCGGATCGCCACGAACCTCTCGATCGACTTCCTGCGCAGCGCCCGCAGCCGGGAGCGCGCCCACGGAGCCACGCTCCACCTCGTGCGCGAGCGCGAGGATGCGTCCGCCGGCGACGCGTCGCGGACGGCCGAGGACGCCGAGCTCTCCCGTCTCTTCGAGGCGGTCTCCGGCAGGCTCTCGGAGAAGCAGAAGGCGGCCTTCGTGCTCAAGGAGATGCAGGAGTGCGAGACCCGCGAGATCGCGGAGATCCTGCGCTGCGGGGAGTCCACGGTGCGGAACCACCTCTTCAACGCCCGGCGGATCCTCCGCAAGGAGATGCAGCGGCTCTATCCGGAGTTTCTCCGGGGACGGAACGCGCGATGAGTGCGACGAGCACAGTCTGCGCGATCGTCCGGAGCGGCTTCGAAGGGTATCTTCGGGACTCGCTCCCCGCGCCTCAGCGGGGAATGCTTCGCGACCATCTGTCGTCCTGCGCGGCCTGCCGCGACGCGGCCGCCGCCCTGGATCCGACCCTTCTCTTCGCCCGGCCGATCCGCGACGAGATTCCGGAAGAGGACGGGCGGCGAATCCTCGCGGCCGTCCGCACCGGCATGGAGCTCATGGAGACGGAGCGGCGGATCGGCGGCCGGAGCCGCCGGAGGCTCCTCGCACCCGCCGCGGCCGCCGCCGTCGCCGCGCTGGCGCTCCTGAGCCCCGGACGCGACGCGCGCTCCGCGCGGCCGATTCCGGCCGGGAGCCCGAGCGAGGCGTCCGCGTCGGCGCGCCCCCTCGATTCGCCGCCTCTGCCCTCGGCCACCGCGACGGACGGACTCCAGCCGGCCGGGCTCGCGGCCGAGGCCGCGCCGCCGACGTCCGCCGCGACCATCTATGACTGGAACCCCGGCGCCGGCCGGGAGGAGCCCCGCGTGGTCTGGATCGTGGATCGAGGGCTGGACATTTAAGCAGCACCCGTTGAGGCACAGCCGCCGGGTCGGCCCTCGCGAAGGGCCGGGGAATTCATTCGTGTGAAAAGGACCATTCTGTTTCTCGTCGCGAACGTGTTTCTCGCCGCCTCCCCGGGCGTCGCGAGGGGCGAGGCGTCCGTCCGCGTGTTCGTGCTCAAGCACAAGAGGGTCGAGGAGGCCGCGCTCCTGATCCGCCCCCATCTCTCCGAGGCGGCGTCGATCACGCTGACGCAGAAGCTCAACGCGATGACGATCACCGACCAGCCGGAGAAGCTCGAGCAGATCGGGAAGGTCCTGGCCGCCTTCGACGTGGCGCCGCGGGGATTCACGTTCGCGATCAAGCTCGTGCGCGCCCGGGCCGACGTCCCGGCCGGTTCGATCGCTCGAGAGATCGGGGGGCTCGGCGCCAAGCTGAAGTCGCTCTTCCAGTTCAACGACTACGCCCTGATCGACTCCGCCGTCCTGCGCGGGGTGGAGGGGGGCCGCGTCGAATACGAGTTCGGCGGGGAGTACCTGCTGTCCTTCACGATCCGGCCGGCGGGCGACGGACAGGATCTCCTTCTCGCGCCCTTCTCCCTGTCGCGGGAGCGGCGCGCGGGCGGAAAGAACATTCTCTTCCTCGCGCCGCTCTACCGCGCGTCGATCCCCGTGACTCTCTCGCAGACGCTGGTCGTCGGCGCCTCCAAGGAGGAGGCGTCCAAGAGCGCCCTGATCCTGATCCTGCTCGCCCAGGAGGCTCCGCGCGCGGACGCGTCCGAGAAGGGCATTCCCGGCGGCCGCGCCGTGGAGAAGAGGCCGTGAGCGAGTTCCGGGTGAAGGCGGGTTGGCCGGACGGCTCGGTTGCGGAGCAGTCCGTGGTGGCGGCCGACATGGGCTCGGCGCGCCTCGACGTCGAGCGGCGCGGCGGCCACGTATTCGAGGTCAAGCGCAAGGGGTTCACGCTGGCTCCCGCGCGGGGCACGGGGCGCGGCCGGATCAAGATGGGCGACTTCCTCATCTTCAACCAGGAGATGATCGCGCTGCTCAAGGCCGGCCTGCCCGTCGTGCGGTCCTTCGAGATCCTGCTCGAACGCCAGAAGAGCCCGACGATGCGGCGCGTGCTCGGGGACGTGCGCGAGCGGGTCAACTCCGGCGCCTCGATCTCCGAGGCGTTCGCCGTCGAGGGCGACCTCTTCCCCCGCCTCTACTGGACCTCGCTGAAGGCCGGGGAGAAGAGCGGCGAGATCGAGGCGGTCCTCCGCCGCTACTTGAAGTACCAGAAGACGGTCCTGTCGCTGTCTCGCAAGGTCGTCTCGACGCTCATCTATCCGGCCATCCTGATCGTCCTCTCGATGGTGCTGATTGCGATTTTGATGACCTTCGTGATCCCGAGGTTCTCCGAGTTCTTCGCCGATTTCGAGGCCGAGCTCCCGCTCCTGACGGTCATCGTGCTCCGCGTCGCGACGTTCATGCGCAGCAACTTCCTCCTGATCTTCGGGGGCGTCGGCGCGGCCGTGTTCTTCGCCACGCGCTGGTCGAAGACCCCCGCTGGCCGCCTGTGGATCGACGGCGCGGTCCTCAAGATTCCCATCGTGGGCGGCATCTTCCGGAGGTTCGCGATCTCGCAGTTCACCCGCAGCCTCGCGACGCTGCTCGGCGGAGGCACGCCGCTCGTCCCCGCGCTCGAGAACAGCGCGGAGGCCATCGGCAACCGCTCGGTCTCCAGCCGGCTCCAGTCGGTGGTTCCCCGGGTACGCGAGGGGCAGGAGCTCTGGAAGACGCTCGAGGCGACGGGAATCCTGACCGACCTGACCATCGAGATGATCAAGGTCGGCGAGGCCTCCGGCGCGCTCGAGGAAATGCTCTCGTCGGTCTCAGACTTCTACGATGAGGAGATCGACCTGCTCCTCGCGCGCGTAATCTCGTTCGTCGAGCCGGCGATTCTGGTGATCATGGGAGGCGTGATCGTGACGATCCTCCTCTCCGTCTACCTGCCGATGTTCCGGCTCATGTCGGCGATCAAGTCGTGACGACCCGGGGGAGGGCCTGATGGCCAAGCAGATCAACAACGAGGTGCGTTTCTCGTCCCGCGCCGAGGAAGAGGCGCAGGGAATTGCCCGGGCCGAGCGCCTGGGGCTTCCGTATGTGGACCTGAACTCCTTCCGCGTGGACGCGGAGCTCTTCCGGTCGATCCCTGTGGACTGGATGATCAAGTACGGGTTCGTCCCGGAGAGCCGGACGGAGAAGGTGATGACGATCATCTGCGCCGACCCGGCCGACGTGGTCCGGCTGGACGAGCTCGAGATGCTGGTCGGCGTGCCCCTGCGCCTCAAGGTCGGCAGCCGCGCCGCGATCGCGGACATCCTCCAGAAGAGCGAATCGTCCCAGCGCGTCCTCGACGAGGCGACCGAGGACTTCCGGATGCAGCTGGTCTCGGAGGACGAGGAGGGCGAGGAGACCCTCACGATCGACCGCATCTCCCAGGATGCGTCGCCGATCATCAAGCTGGTCGATTCGGTGGTCTTCAACGCGATCCAGCGGCGAGCCTCCGACATCCACATCGAGACCCAGGAGCACGTGGTCCTGATCAAGTACCGCATCGACGGCGTCCTCTACCAGGCGATGGACCCGATCGACAAGCGGCATCACGGCACGATCATTTCGCGCATCAAGGTCATGTCGGAGCTCGACATCGCCGAGAAGCGGATTCCCCAGGACGGCCGCTTCAAGCTCCGGGTGCGGGGCCGCACGATCGACTTCCGCGTCTCGATCATGCCGACCGTGCACGGCGAGGACTCGGTCATCCGCATCCTCGACAAGGAGTCGGCCAACGCCGAGTTCAAGAGCCTCAACCTCGAGGTCGTGGGCTTCGACGCGGAGACCAAGAGGAAGCTGCGCAAGTTCATTCGCGAGCCCTACGGCATGGTCCTCGTGACCGGCCCCACGGGCTCGGGCAAGACGACCACCCTCTACGCGTGCCTCTCCGAGATCCAGTCGGTCGAGGACAAGATCGTGACGATCGAGGATCCGGTCGAGTACCAGCTGCGCGGCATCACCCAGATCCCGGTCAACGAGAAGAAGGGGCTGACCTTCGCGCGCGGGCTGCGATCGATCCTGCGCCACGACCCGGACAAGATCATGGTCGGAGAGATCCGCGACGAGGAGACCGCTCAGATCGCCGTGCAGTCCGCGTTGACGGGCCACCTCGTGTTCACCACCGTCCACGCCAACAACGTGGTGGATGTCCTGGGACGCTTCCTCAACATGAAGGTCGAGCTCTACAACTTCGTCTCCGCGCTCAACTGCGTGCTGGCGCAGCGGCTGGTCCGCAAGATATGCACGCACTGCAAGGAGAAGGTCGTCATCGGCCCGGACTCGCTGCGCGAGGCGGGGCTGGACCCGGAGGCGATGAAGTCCACCGTGTTCTATGAGGGCAAGGGCTGCCTCGAGTGCGACGGCACGGGCTTCCATGGGCGAATGGCGATCGCCGAGATCCTGGACCTCTCCGACCGGATTCGCGGGCTCATCCTGGAGCGGCGTCCCGCGGCCGAGATCAAGCGGGCGGCCAAGGAGGAGGGCATGATCTTCCTTCGCGACGCCGCGCTCGCGAAGGTGTACGAGGGGTTGACGACCCTGAAGGAGATCAACAAGGTGACCTTTGTGGACTAAGAAGTGGAAGGTTCCGAAGGTCCCCTTCCTCGGTTCGGTCGTGTCGCCCCACGTCTTCTGCCTGCTGGAGGAGGGGGTGACCTACGCCCGGGTCCGGAGCGATCCGTCGCCGGGCTTCGACGAGGCCCGGCACTTCCGGTATCCGAGCGGCTCTCTCGGGAAGGGCGCGTCGGACGTCGTGCTGCTGACGCGCGAGGCCATCGCGGAGGCCGTCAAGGCCGCTCGCGCCCTCTCGGGCGGACGGCTGACCAGCGCGACCGTCCTGTACCCCGACGTCTGGGCCCGGATCCTCGCGATCGAGATCGAGTCGATGCCCGCGGACGACGCCGCCGGCGCCGAGATGCTGCGGTGGAAGCTCAAGAAGCTCCTTCCCCAGCTCACCGGCGACATAGCGCTCGCCTACGAGCCCATGGCGAGCCTCTCCGAGGAGAACCGGGTGCTCGTCGCCACGACCCCGCGCGAGGCGATCGACGCGATCGAGCGCTCCTTCGAGGAGCTCGGTGTGCGAGTCGGGTACCTCGCGCCGTCCAGCCTAGCGCTGTTCGAGGGCCTCGCGCCGACGCTCGCCGCCGCCGCGTCCGGAGACTACGCGCTCCTCTATCGCTCGAGCGGCGCCCTCTCGTTCCTGATCGGCCGCGGCGACGCTCCCATCTTCTTTCGACAGCGCCCCCACGAGGAGGACGAGGATCACGACCGCGAGGCGCGGCTGTCCCTGTCCTACTACGCGGAGCGCCTCAAGGGCCCCGGACTGACCGCGGTGTTCGTCCACGACGAGCGTTCCGAGGGCGGGCTCGACCGGGTCTCCGCGTTCCCGGTCACGCCGGTTCGCCTGACGGGGAGAATCTTCTCCGCGGACGCCGGCTTCGACGAGAAGCTGGCGGCCCGGCCCGAGCTCCTCTCGGGTTTCGCCGCGGTGTACGGCCGGCGATGAACGCTCGATTCAACTTCGCGCGCCGCCCGTTTCGCAACGACCGTCCGGCGTTCGCGGCCGTGGTCGCCCTCATGCTGATCGGCGCGGCGCTCCTCGCCGTCAACATCCGCCTCTTCGCGGATTACCGGCGGCAGGTCGCGGATACGCGCGCGGAGATCGCGGCGCTGGAGGCCCGGGGCGCGCTCGCCGACGAGAAGACACAGGCCGCGCGTTCGGCGCTCGGCTCGTACCGCCTCTCTTCTCTGGCCGAGGAGAGCCGGGGGCTGGCCCGCGTCGTGGCGGAGCGGCGGTTCTCGTGGACATCGCTGCTCTCGCGCCTCGAGCGGACGCTGCCGTTCGACGTCGGGGTCGTGCACTTGCAGCCCCAGTTCGGGGTCGCCGGAGACGTCACGCTCACGCTCCAGTTCGTCGCCCGAAATCGCGAGGCGA
Organism: Thermoanaerobaculia bacterium; assembly: GCA_038224325.1. Lineage (GTDB taxonomy): Bacteria > Acidobacteriota > Thermoanaerobaculia > UBA5066 > Gp7-AA6 > DAHUXD01. Next base: position 16,933 of record JBBRFL010000053.1, read on the forward strand.
TCGTCCACACGATCGAGGCGCTGTCGAAGAATCCCGCGTTCGGGCAGGTCGAGCTGCGGAGCGAGAGCCAGCCGGAGGCGGCCGCGGAGCCGCTCCAGTTCGTGCTCGCCTGCCACTACGAGCCCGGGGAGGCCCGTTGAAGAAGCTGCGGCCTCTCTGGCGGAGGCAGCTCCCGATCCTCGCGGCCGCGGCGCTCTTCGCCGGCGGCAACTTCGCCTTCTTCCTGGTGTACCGCTCGGGCTGGCAGACCCGGCGCGAGGCGCTCGAGAGCCGCCGCGACGGGCTGCGGCAATCCGTTCAGTCGCGCGAGGCGGAGGCCGCGAAGCTCGCGACCCAGCGCGAGCGCTTGAGCGGCGTCTCCTCCGCGATCGAGGAGTTCTACGATCATCGCATCGGGTCCGAGCGGGAGACGCTGGCGGGCATCGTGGCGGAGGTCCACTCCGTGCTGAAGGACTCGGGCATCACCACCCCGCAGATCTCCTACGTCACGTCGGCCGTTCCCAAGCTTCCGCTGACCCAGATGCGGATCAGCTTCACGGCCCGGTCGGATTACGCGCGCCTGAAGCGGCTGATCCACGCCTTCGAGAACGACCGCCGCTGGATCTCCGTGCGCAGCATCTCGATCTCCCGCGATGCGGACCAGGCGGGCTCGGTCACCGTGCAGCTCGAGCTGGCCACCTATTTCGCTCCCGACGCGGCGCCCGCGCAGGCCGGAGACGCTCCGAAGACAGCCGTGGCGCCGGTTCGGAAGGCGGGCTGATGGCGATTCGCACCGCGGTCGGATCGCGCAAGCAGGCGGTGCTCCTCGGAGTGCTCGGGATCGTGCTCGTCCTCGCGGTCGTGAAGTGGCGTCCCGGCGGAGGCGCCTCGCCGCCCGCGGCGGGGCCTCCGGGAGCCCCGGGGTCGCGACCCGGCGCGCAGGCCGCTCTCGAGGAAACGGGTTCGGCGCGCGGCGCCCGCCCGCGGGTCCGCGAGGTGTCTCCCGACGAGGTCCCGATCCTCTCGCCCGAGGACTTCGTGATCCGTCCCGCTAAGGGGAGTGCGGACTCGGGCCGCGACCTCTTCGACCTGCGGGAGCCCACGAAGCGTCCGCCGCCGACCCCGGCCCCGCCGCCGCCGCCACCGGGGGACACCCGGTTCGTCGGACCGCTGCCGCCGCCTCCTCCTTCGCCGACGCCCAAGCCGCCGGACGTCACGTTCAAGTTCGTCGGAACGTTCGGCCCGAAGGGACACCCGATCGCCGTGATCCAGCAGGGCGATCTGGTCTACAACGTGCGCGCGGGCGACGTCCTGTTCGACAAGTTCGTACTCCGTAGCGTGGGCTACGAGTCGATCGAAGTGGGGTTCGTGGGATTCGCGGACACCGA
>JBBRFL010000054.1:0-16494 GCA_038224325.1 Thermoanaerobaculia bacterium
TCGTCGAGGAACCCGCTGACCTGCTCCTGCAGGTCGGCACCCTCGAGGACCTCGCGGCGCTCGGTGTAGATGACCCGGCGCTGGCGGTCCATCACGTCGTCGTACTTGAGGACGTTCTTGCGGGACTCGAAGTTCTGGGACTCGACCTGACCCTGGGCGCTCGCGATCGCACCCGTGACGCGCTTGTTCTCGATCGGGACGTCGTCGGGGACCTTCAGCACCTGGAGGACGCGGTCGACCCAGTCGGACTTGAACAGCCGCATCAGCTCGTCCTGCAGCGAGAGGTAGAACTGCGACTCCCCGGGGTCGCCCTGGCGCCCGGAGCGACCACGCAGCTGGTTGTCGATGCGTCGTGACTCGTGACGCTCGGTGCCGACGACGTAGAGCCCGCCGGCCTCGCGGACGTCGTCGTGCTCGTGGGAGACCTGGGTCTTGATCCGCGCCAGGGCGTCGGGCCAGGCGGACTCGTACTCCTCCGCGGTCTCACCGACCGGCTCGAGGCCGCGCTTGCGCAGCTCGGCGTCGGCGAGGAACTCCACCGAGCCGCCGAGCATGATGTCGGTACCTCGACCGGCCATGTTGGTGGCGACCGTGACCGCGCCCTTGTGGCCGGCCATCGCGACGATCTGTGCCTCGTCGGCGTGGACCTTGGCGTTCAGCACCGAGTGGGCGATGCCGCGCTGGCGCAGCTTGTGGGAGAGGTGCTCGGACTTCTCCACCGAGACCGTGCCCACCAGGATCGGCTGACCCAGCGCGTGCCGCTCGGCGATGTCGTCGACGACCGCGTCGTACTTCGCCTCCTCGGTGCGGTAGACGAGGTCGGCCTGGTCGGCGCGCACCATCGGCAGGTTGGTCGGGATCGGCACCACGCCGAGCTTGTAGATCTTGTCGAACTCGCTGGCCTCGGTCATCGCCGTACCGGTCATCCCGGAGAGCTTCTCGTAGAGGCGGAAGTAGTTCTGCAGGGTGATCGTCGCCAGCGTCTGGTTCTCGCGCTCGATCTTGACGTTCTCCTTGGCCTCCACGGCCTGGTGCAGACCGTCGGACCACCGGCGACCGGGGAGGACGCGGCCCGTGAACTCGTCCACGATCAGCACCTGACCGTCCCGGATCATGTAGTCGACGTCGCGCTTGTAGAGCGTGTGAGCGCGGAGCGCCTGCTCGACCCCGTGAAGCAGGTCGATGTTCTGCAGCTCGTACATGTTCTCGATACCCAGGAACTTCTCGGCCTTCGCGACGCCCTCCTCGGTCAAGACGGCCGTCCGCGACTTCTCGTCGATCAGGTAGTCGCCCGTGGTCGACTTGTTGCCGTGCTTGTCCTTCTCCTCCGCGCCCTTGGTCATGTGCGGGATCACGCGGTTGCACGTGTAGTAGATCTCCGTGTTCTCCTCGGACGGTCCCGAGATGATCAGCGGGGTCCGCGCCTCGTCGATGAGGATCGAGTCGACCTCGTCCACGATCGCGAAGACGTGGCCTCGCTGCACCATGGACTCGAGCTCGAACTTCATGTTGTCGCGCAGGTAGTCGAAGCCGAACTCGTTGTTCGTGCCGTAGGTCACGTCGCACGCGTACGCGGCCTTGCGCTCGTCGTCGAGCAGATTGTTCTGGATGCAGCCCACCGTCAGCCCCAGGAAGACGTAGATCTTGCCCATCCAGTCCGCGTCGCGCCGGGCGAGGTAGTCGTTGACGGTGACGACGTGCACGCCCCGGCCCATGAGCGCGTTCAGGTACACGGGCATCGTCGCGACGAGGGTCTTCCCCTCGCCGGTCTTCATCTCGGAGATCTTGCCCGAGTGCAGCACCATCCCTCCGATGAGCTGGACGTCGAACGGCCGCATCCCGAGGGCGCGCACGGACGCCTCGCGCGCGACCGCGAAGGCCTCCTCGAGGAGCTCCTCGAGGATCGCCGCGCGGGCCTCCTTGAGGTCCTCGTCGTGGACACCCTCGAGAGCCTTGGCGATGCGCTCGCGGAACTCGACGGTCTTCTCCCGCAGGGCGTCGTCGGAGAGCGCATGAATCGCCGGCTCGAGCGCGTTGATTCGCTCCACGCGCGGGGCGAGCTTCTTCAGGTCGCGCTCGTGCTGCGTGCCGAAAACCCGGGCGAGGAGGCGGTCGATCATGATTAGGCCGTTAACAGTCGGCCGGTCCCAGTTTATTTCGGATTTCGGAGCTTAAACAGGGGAGGTCCCGGTCCTGCCGGCGGCCCGCAGAGCGGCGCCGCTCGAAAAGCGGCGGCTACCGCGTCTCCAGGATGTATTCGAGGGGATTCACCGCTCGCCCGTCGACGTGCACCTCGTAGTGCAGGTGCGGCGCCGTGGATCGCCCCGTCGAGCCCACGAGCCCGACGCGGTCGCCCCGGTGCACTGACTGCCCCTCCGAGACGAGGGTTTCCTCGAGGTGCCCATAGAGGGTCGTGTAGCGATCCCCGTGGCCGATCTCGATCGCCTTCCCGTACTCTCCCGCCCAACCGCTTCGGAGAACCGTTCCGTCGGCGGTCGCGAGGACCGGCTCGCTTCGCGAAGTCGAGATGTCGAGTCCCTCGTGGAACGAGGGCTGCCCCGTGAACGGGTCCGCGCGGGTCCCGAATCCGGAGTTGACGGCGCCGTGGACTGGCCACACCGTGGGCGTGGACGCGATCCGAGCGGAGCGCCGCGAGAGCTCGCCTTCGATCAGGGTCAGCCGGGAGGCGAGAAGGTTCCCCTGCTCGCCGAGGCTCGCCGCGGACCCCGAGGGCGTTCCGGGGCCGCCGACGCCGCCCCGGACCGAATCCGACAGGCCCGCCACGATCGCCAGCCGCTGCGTCCGGGCTTCGAAATCGGAGAGCTGCCGGGAGATTCCATCGATCCGACGGTGGAGCGCGGCGGCCGTCGAACGCAGCCTCTGATTCTCGTCCAGGGCGAGGCGGTACCGGCGGTCGGTGCGCGAGGACGCGAAAAACGCCCAGGCGAACGCCACCGCCGCGACGAGCAGGGCGAGGGACGCCGCGGCGCCGAGTCCGAGAACATGGGTGGATACGGTCAACTTGCGGAAGCGAGCCCGAGCGTGCGGTACGAAGATGATCGTGTTGTACGTCTTCAAAGACTGGCTCCTTCCCGCGCGCAATGCTGTCGCCGATACGCCAACGAAACCTGTGGAACGCCAGGGGCGGGGTTTCCCCCGCGAGTGCGATCGATCCTATGGAGCCGCGGCCGAGGTGTCAACCTGCTCATGCGGGCAGGGATCGCCATCCGCTCGGCCAGCCGCGCGGAAGGACAGGGCTTCGGCCAGGTGGCGGGCGGACACACGTTCCCCGCCGTCCAAGTCCGCGATGGTCCGGGCGACGCGCAAGCCGCGGTGCAGCGCGCGAACCGAGAGGTGGAGTCGGGAGACCGCGGATTCGAGCACGCGTCGGCCGGCGGCGTCGAGCCCGCAATGTTGCACAAGATCCTGTGCAGCGAGGTCCGCATTTCGGAAGGCCGGATCTCCCGGCGCGCGCGCCGCGGCCCGCGACCGGGCGGCCGCCACCCGTTCCCGAACCTCCCCGGAAGACTCCGCCGTTCCCGCGCCCAGATCCTTCCACGGCACCGCGGCCATCGCGACGTGCAGATCGATTCGATCGAGCAGAGGACCCGACAGCTTGCGCGAGTAGCGTCGGCGCTCGCGGGGATCGCAGGAGCAGGCGCGGCGCGGGTCGCCCAGGAAACCGCAGGGGCAGGGATTCATTGCGGCCACAAGCAGGATGTCGCTCGGGAAGACGCAGGCGCCCCCCACGCGCACGACCGTGACGCGGCGCTCCTCGAGCGGCTGACGGATCGCCTCGAGCGCGTCGCGCCGGAATTCGGGAAGCTCGTCCAGGAAGAGAACGCCCCGATGCGCGAGCGAGACCTCGCCGGGAGCCGGCCGCGCGCCTCCGCCCACCAGGCCCGCGGCGGAGATCCCATGGTGCGGCGCGCGAAACGGCGGGGCCGTCACCAGCGCCGCGTTCTCGGAGATCGCGCCGGCGACCGAGTGAATCCGGGTGACGTCGATCGACTCGGCGCGCGAGAGCGGCGGCAGGATCCCGGGCAGCCTCCTCGCGAGCATGGTCTTGCCGGCGCCCGGCGGACCGGTCAGGAGCAGGTGGTGCCCGCCGGCGGCAGAAATCTCGGCGGCCCGGCGCGCGACTCGCTGGCCCCGGAGATCCGCGAGGTCGGGGCCGCCGACGGGGCGCGGGGTGAAGTCCGGCTCGCTCGCCGGGATCGGCGAGGCTCCGCGCAGGTGCTCGACGGCCTCGGAGAGGTGGGCGACCGGGATGACCCGGATGCCGTCGATCGCCGCGGCTTCGGCGGCGTTGGCCGCGGGCACGAGGATTTCGTCGAATCCCGCGTCGCGGGCGGCCAGCGCGAGGCACAGCGCGCCCCGCACCGCGCGCACCTGACCGTCGAGGCCGAGCTCTCCCACGAAGACCCGGCGGACGGCGGAGTCCGGCCGCACCCCGCAGATCCAGAGCAGGCCGACGGCGACCGCCAGGTCGAGCGCCGCGCCGCACTTGCGAAAGTCGGCCGGAGCCAGGTTGACCGTGACGGCGCCTGTTGGAAGCGGGAACCCCCCGTTGCGGAGCGCCGATCGGACGCGCTCCCGCGCCTCGCGAACGGTGGCGTCCGGCAGCCCCACGATCGTGAATCGCGGCAGACCGTGGGAGGCGTCGACCTCGACGTCGAGCACGCGAGCCTCGAGACCGAGCGTCGCGGCGGAGTGAATGCGGGCGAGCATGAGACCTCCTCGGAGCCGAGGGAGGCCTGATATCCGATCCGATGAGGACGAGTCGGATTTTAACAGGAAGGGAGGACGGGCGCCGAACCGCCCGGGTCGAGACGGGCGAGGTTACCTCCGGGCGGGGATCTGCAGGCGGTCGCCGGGCCGGATCGCGCCGCCGCCCAGGCTGTTGATCGCGAGGATCTCCGCGACCGTGGTGCCGTGCCGGAGCGCGATCCGGTAGAGCGTGTCGCCGGTGCGGACGCGATAGCTCTTCGGATCGATCCGGCGGGTTTCGGGCTCAGTCGCGCGCGCCGCCCGGATCGGCGCGGAGGATCTCTTCTTCGCCGCGGGGGACCGCTTCCGCGACGCGGGGAGCGCCCTTTCGGGGACCATGATCTCCTGCCCCCGCGCGATGCCGGAGCGGGGGAAGAGGGAGTTGGCCTCGGCAAGCGATGCGACCGACACGCCGTATCGACGCGCGATGCGGGGCAGCGTCTCGCCCTTTCGCGCGACATGGGTGCGGAAGGCGGGCGTCCGGGCGGTGGGAGTCGCGGAGTAGGCGAGGCGCAGGGCCTCGCCCATTCCCGGCGGGACCTTCAGGTCGTAGCCCTCGGGCTGGGCGGGCGTCAGGGGCATGCGCAACTCCGGGTTGAGCGCCTGGAGTTCCTCAAGACCGATGCCAGCGCCGCCCGCGAGGCGCTCGAGCTGTACCGTGCGGTCGAGCTTGACCGTCTCGTATTCGAGCGGCGCGGCGAACGCCACCTCGAAGCCGTAGTGCGACGGGTTCTTCGAGATGAGCACCGACGCCAGAAACGCGGGCACGTAGTTCTGCGTCTGGCGGCGGATCGCTCCCGTCGCGGCGAGCTGCCAGAAGTCGCGCGCGCCCGTCCGCTGCATCGCGCGCATGATCTTTCCCTCGCCCGCGTTGTAGGCCGCCATCGCGAGGTACCAGTCGCCGAAGAGATCGTGCAGGTACGCGAGGTACTTTGCCGCCGAGCGCGTCGCTTTCTCCGGATCGCTGCGCTCGTCGACGATGCCGTTCGATTTCAGACCGTACTCGCGGCCGGTGCGGGGCATGAACTGCCAGATCCCGTGGGCCGCGCGGGGCGAGCGGGCGTGGGGCAGAAAGGAGGACTCGATGAAGGCGATCCAGGCGAGGTCCTGGGGCAGGCCGACCTCGGAAAAGATTCTCCGGATCATCGGCACGTAGCGACCCGAGCGTGCCAGCCCCGCGGCGATCTTGAGCTGCAGCGCGGGGCTCTGGAAGGCCGCGATGACCCGGAGCACCGCGTCGTTGACGACGACGGGAACGTCGGTCACGACCGAGGGAGCGTCCGAGGCGACGTCCGCCCGAGCGGTGTTGATCGCCTCCTCGGTGGCGACGGGCGCCTCGATCTCCGACAGCTCGGGGGCGATCTGCCCGTGGGAGGTGCCCGCCTCCTCGGTGGCGCCCGCCAGCGCCTCGTAGCGCTGGATCCCCTCGTACAACTCGTATGAGAAGGCGAGCATCGCGCCGGAGGCGGGGGGAGCATCGGCCGGGCGGATGGCCTCGACCGCTTCCTGGAAGCGCGCGCGCGCGCACTCGAAGTCTCCCGTCAGCGCGGACTCCCGGCCGAGCTCGAACGCAGCGCTCGCTCGCTCCCGAGCCGTCTCGTCCGGAGACGGAGCCTCGAGGGCGCGCTGGCCCCTGGGCTCGGAGTGCGAGCTCGAAGAGGATGCGCAACCCGTGGCGGCGAAGAGCGCCGCGAAGACGAGAAATCCCCCGCGCCCCGACGGCAGGCTCCTACGCATGAAAAAAGGGTAAACCGCGCCGCCGCGGAAATGCAAAGCCTTTTAGGGCCTTGTCACGAGAGGAGGACAGTCGCGGAATTCGAGAAGATGCAGAAAAGGGATCCCTCGCTTCGCTCGGGATGACTGCGCGCACGTCATCGTGCGCCCGGTCACTTTCCCTGGATGTGGAATTTCAGCGAGAGGAGCAGCTTTTGGATGTCGCTGCGCGACTGAAGCTCGATCGAAAACGACTGCGAGTCGCCGATCTCCTTGCCCTGGCTGTCCTCGAATCGCAGTCCCACGCGCACCTGGTGGCCCTGCGCGAGCTGCTGCCGCGGCACCTGGACCTCGAACACCTTGTTGACTTCCTTGCGGTGATTGAGGCTGCTCGCGAGCAGGTCGTCGACGGAGAGGCCCGTCGGAGCGCGTCGCGGCTTCTCGCCCGAGGGCGCCGACGCGGTCGAAGTCTTCCTCAGCTTCTCGAGCTCCGCGAGGATGTCGATGTTCGAGCGGACCTTGACGTGCCGGACCTCTTCCTTGACGGCGGCGCTCGGCTCCGGCTGCTCGGTCTCAGCGAACGACACGTCCGCGATCTCGGCGCCCGGCTCCTCGGGAAGCGGGGCGTCCAGAGAATTGAGCGCCTGCTCGAACTCCTGGACCGTCTCCACGTCCGCACCGTCGAACGCGGAGGGCGGAGAGTTGAGCTCGTGGGCCATCGTGACCCGCCCGGGGGAGGTCGCGAAGGTTCCGGGTTCGACCTCGAGCGCGTCTTCGACCTCGGCCTTCGCCGGGGCGGCCCGCGGCTTCGGAGATGGCGCTGCGGTCGCCGCCGCGGTCGCGACGGGGTTCGGAGGGGGAGCGGCCGGCGCCGCGGCGACTGCCGGCAAGGCGACGGTCTTCGCGGTCGGTTTCTCTTCCCCCAGCATCCGCTTCTTGAGCGAACGCAGGGTCAGGCGCGAGATAGCCTTGAGAGTCTCGAACACTCCCTGCCCGAGAACTGCGCACGCCTCGTAGGACTCGCACTGACGCTGGGCGTTCAAGCTGTCGTCGAGCTCATCGACGGAGAGGATGTTCGCGAGGTCGCGCTTGTTGTACTGGAGGACGAGCGGAATCTCGTCGAGCTTGATTCCGATCTCAGCGAGGTTCGTCTTCAGGTTGGCCAGCGACTCGACGTTGGCCTCCCTCATGGCACGCTGGGAGTCGGCGACGAACACGATCCCGTCGACTCCCTTGAGGACCAGCTTTCGGGTCGTGTTGTAGAAGACCTGGCCGGGCACCGTGTAAAGCTGGACGCGGGTCTTGAACCCGCCGATCACGCCGACGTCCAAGGGGAGGAGATCGAAGAACAGGGTGCGGTCGGTCTCCGTCTCCAGAGAGACCATCTCGCCCCGGGATCCCGGCGCGGTCCGACCGTAGATGTGATGCAGGTTGGTCGTTTTTCCGCAAAGGCCGGGGCCGTAGTAGACGACCTTGGCCGCCATCTGCATCGTGGCGTAATTGAAGAAAACCATGAGCCCCTTATACCGCGGCGAAAATCGCGGGACCGGAGAATTGTAGCATCTAGAGAGGGTTACGCGGGGAGAAGGGGTCCCTTTCCGCCGAACCTCCTTCCGCGAGCGAGCGGCGAATTTCCTCCTCGTGGCCCCGGCCGGGCGTCTGAGAAAGGACCTCGTCGGCCAGCGCGCGATAGAGGGCCAGCGTTTCGGGCTCCGCGGCGAGGGCGCTCACGTGGGAGCGAACGGTTCCGACGTCGCGGCGGGCGACTGGCCCGGTGAGCGCCTCCCCGAAGCTCGACTTAGCGGCGGCCGCGATCGCTCGATTCGCGAGGCTCGCCAGTGCCTCCCGCGCGAGCTTCTCCGGGACCCCGGCGGCGACGCAGGCGCGGACCGCCATCGAGAGCACCGCGACCGTGCCCCCGGCGGCGAGCGATGCGGCCGCGTGGTACAGCGGCTTGCATTCCGCCGAAAGCCTGTGGGGATGGGCGCCGAGCGCCCGAGCGATCCGCTCGCCCTCCTCCGCGGCTCCTCGATCGCCCTCCACCGCGACGAACACCCCGGTCCAATCCTCGCCGGGCGCGCCGGAGAAGGGTCTCAACGGGTGGAGCGAAGCGACGCGCGCGCCTCCCGCTCGCAGCGGCGCCAGCGCTTGGGCCTCGAGAGCGCCGGAGAGGTGAAAGGCGAAGCGGCTGCTCAGTCTGCCGGCCAGTTTTTCCGCGCAGGAGGCGATCGCGTCGTCCGGAACCGCCAGCACGAGCAGATCCGTGTCCTCGAACCGGTCCGCGGTCGCGAGGCGGAGGGAGGAGCCGTGAGGGGAAGCCGCGAGGTCGAAAGCCCCGGAACGCGCGATAACCTGGGCTGCCCGGCCTCCCGCCTCCGTCCACGAGCGCAGGAACGCGCGGCCCGCTCGTCCCGGCCCGACGAGCGTCAGGGAGCGTTCGAGAACGGCGGCCACGATCCGAGTCTAACGTCGGGGCGTTTGGAATTTGTTATGATTGGCACTCGCATGTTCGGAGTGCTAGCATGACGGTCCTCGACGCGCGCAGCCGCGCCATTCTGAAAGAGATCATCCGGGTCCACGTGGACACGGGGCACCCGGTTTCGTCCCGGACCCTCTTCAAGTCGAACCGGTTCGCGCTTTCTCCGGCGTCCATCCGCAACATCATGGCGGACTTGACGGACGGCGGCTATCTCGACCAACCCCACACGTCCGCCGGCCGGGTGCCCACGGACCGTGCCTATCGGCTGTACATCGACGAGCTCATGCGGCAGCGCAAGGTCGCCGACGGGGTCCGGGAGCAGGTCGGCTCCGACCTCGACCTGGCGGGGGCCGACGTCACGCGGCTCTTCAGCGCCGCCTCCAAGCTCCTTTCCCAGCTCTCGGGAGAGGTCGGGTTCGTCGTCGCGCCGGACGCCCTACACACCGTCATCCGGAGCCTGCGCTTCCTGGCCGTCGCCCCCGGGAAGGTTCTCGTCGTCCAGGTCAACGATCCGGACGTCGTGCTTTCTCGAGTTCTCGAGACGGACGTCGACTACGGCGCGGCGGAGCTCGACGCGCTCTCGGAGCGGCTGACCCGCGAGTACGGCGGCCTGACTCTCCACGAGGTCCGTCGACGGCTCCTCGCCGCGATGAACCGCGAGAAGGAGGAAGCCGACCGCATCCTGGGGAGGGCGGCGGTTCTCGCCCGGCGGGCGCTCGAGAAGAAGGAGGGAGAGGACCACCTGTTCTTCGAGGGGACGGCCCGCCTCCTGGAGAAGCCCGAGTTTTCGGACGTCTTCTCGCTGAAGAAGATCTTCCAGGCCTTCGACGAGAAGGCGCGGGTGCTCGATCTGGTCTCCCGCTACCTCGATTCGCGAGGAACGAGCGTCGTTCTGGGGTCGGAGGACGACCACGCGGTCGATCCGCGGCTGTCGGCCGTCTTGACCTCTTACGGCACGGGAGAGACACTGACGGGGATGTTAGGCGTCATCGGTCCCGCCCGACGGGAGTACACGCGGGTCATTCCCGTCGTGGAGCTTCTCGGCCGGGCCGTCTCGGAGCGCCTGGACCGTCGCGAGGAACGTCTGGAGGAGGACACCCGGGAATGAAGGACGACCCGCGCTCCGACGAGGATCGAATCGAGCTCGAGGACTCCGGCGTCTCGCTCGACGCGGCCCTGGCGCAGGAGGAGACCGCCGCGGTGGCGGCGGCCGAGGGAAAGGTCAAGTCGGTCCAGAAGGACCTCGAGGAGCTCAAGGACCGCTACCTGCGAAAGCTGGCCGAGTTCGAGAACCACAAGAAGCGCAGCGAGCGGGAGCGTCAGGAGTACTTCAAGATCGCGCTGGCCGGATTCGTACACGATTTTCTGCCGATCCTGGACAACTTCGAGCGGGCCCTGGAGCACGCGCGGCCGCAGGACCTCGAAAGCGACTTCGGCCAGGGCATCGTCATCATCCGGAAGCAGCTCGGCGAGCTCTGGAAGCGGTACGGACTGATTCCGATCGATACGTCCGGCACCTTCGATCCAAACCTCCACGAGGCCGTCGCCACCGAGGCGACCGATCGCGTTCCCCCGAATACGATTCTCGCGGAGCTCCAGAAGGGTTACTTCCTGAACGATCGCCTGATTCGACCCGCATTCGTCAAGGTCGCCGTCCGCCCGGCCGACGCCGACGCGGCGGCGTCCGCCGGCGGCGCGCCTTCGCGCCGGGACTCGCGCGGCTAAGGAGGCAACTTGGGCAAGATTCTCGGCATCGACCTCGGCACGACCAACTGTTGCGTCTCCGTGGTCGAAGGGGCGACCCCCCAGGTGCTGACCAATCGCGAGGGAAGCCGAACCACTCCTTCCATCGTCGGCTTCACGGAGGATGGGGAGCGTCTGGTCGGGCAGATTGCCAAGAGGCAGGCGATCACCAACCCCATGAACACGGTGTTCGCCGTCAAGCGCCTGGTCGGGCGCAAGTACGAGGCCGAGGAGACCCAGCACGCCCGCGAGGTCCTTCCCTACGAGATCGCGCGCGCGGTCAACGGCGACGTCAAGATCAAGGCCCGCGCCCGGGAGTACAGCCCCGAGGAGATTTCCGCGTTCATCCTCCGGGAGATCAAGGAGTTCTCGGAAGAGGCGCTGGGCGAGGAGATCACCGAAGCGATCATCACCGTTCCCGCGTACTTCGACGACGCGCAGCGCCAGGCGACGCGCGACGCGGGGCGGATCGCCGGGCTCGAGGTCCTGCGCATCATCAACGAGCCGACCGCCGCCTCCCTCGCGTACGGCCTGGACCGCAAGGGCAGCGAGGTCGTGGCCGTGTACGACCTCGGGGGCGGAACGTTCGACATCTCGATCCTCCAGCTCGGCGACGGGATCTACGAGGTCAAGGCGACGGCGGGCGACACATACCTGGGCGGCGAGGACTTCGACAAGAAGATCATGGACTGGCTCCTGGACGACTTCCGCAAGTCGACGGGGATCGACCTGCGGCAGGACCGCATGGCCCTGCAGCGCCTCAAGGAGGCCGCGGAGAAGGCGAAGTGCGAGCTCTCGACCGCGACGGAAACGACGCTTACGCTGCCCTTCATTTCCGCGGACGCTACCGGGCCCAAGCACATCAACCGGACGCTCACCCGCGAGCGGTTCGAGTCGCTCGTCGCAGACCTGATCGACCGCACGGCGGCGCCTTGCCTGGACGCCCTGGCCGCGGCGGGGCTGAAGCCCTCCGACGTGGATCAGGTCATCCTGGTCGGCGGCCAGACCCGCACGCCGAAGGTCCAGAGGATGGTCGCGGAGCTCTTCGGCCGGGAGCCCAACCGCGACATCAATCCCGACGAGGTCGTCGCGATCGGCGCGGCGATCCAGGGAGGCGTCCTGAAGGGCGAGATCAAGGACGTCGTGCTTCTCGACGTCACGCCGCTCTCGCTCGGCATCGAGATGCACGGGGGCGTCTTCGAGAAGCTGATCGAGCGTAACTCCACGATCCCGACCAAGAACACGAAGGTCTTCACGACGGTCGCCGACAACCAGTCCGTGGTCGAGATCCACGTGCTTCAGGGCGAGCGCGAGATCGCCAAGGACAACAAGTCGCTCGGACGGTTCGAGCTCGTCGGGATTCCCTCGGCGCCGCGGGGCGTGCCGCAGATCGAGGTCACATTCGCCATCGACTCCAACGGAATCGTGAGCGTCTCGGCCCGGGACATGGCGACCGGCAAGGCGCAGGGCATGCAGCTCAATCCCGCGGGAGGCCTCTCGCAGAGCGAGATCGACCGGATCATCAAGGAGGCGTCGGCGTTCGCCGAGGCCGATCACGACCGGCGCGAGGTCGCGGCGATCAAGAACCGGCTGGAGGGCATGATCGCGTCCAACGAGCGCGTGCTCGCGGAGTTCGGGGGAGGCCTCGCCGACGACGAGAGGGGGCGGATCGAGGAGACCCTGAGCCGTTCCCGCGAGATCGCCGTGGGAGAAAACCGCGAGGCCTTCAACGAGGCGATCTTCGACATGCAGGGCGTGAGCAAGGTCCTCACGCGCGTGATGCTCGCGCGCGCCGGCGCAGGGGGAGCGGCCGCGACGTGAGAATTTAGCGATTGAAGATGGAAGATTGCGCGATGGGCCGTGCAATCCCCCCGGATCCGAATTTCAATCGCTAATCTTCAACCATCAATCTTCAATGTATTAACCATGTCACCACAACGCGACTACTACGAAATCCTGGGCGTCGATCGGAACTCGGATGATTCCGTGCTCAAGTCCGCCTACCGCAGGCTCGCGCTCATGTACCACCCGGACCGGAATCCCAACAACCCGGAGGCCGGGGAAAAGTTCAAGGAAGCCTCGGAGGCCTACGCCGTCCTCAGCGACGCGGAGAAGCGGGCGCGCTACGACCGCTTCGGCCCCGCGGGGCTCGGAGGCGCGGGAGGCTTCGGAGCGGGCTTCGAGGCGCCCGGATTCGGGGACCTCTCCGACCTTTTCGGCGGACTGTTCGGATTCGCCTCGGGGAGCGCCGGGGCCGCCGGGCCAATGTCCGGAAGCGACCTGGTTTATCGCATGGAGATCGCCTTCCGGGACGCGGCCTTCGGAGTCGCCGCGCCGATCGCGATCTCGCGCCTGGAGCCCTGCGATCCCTGCGGGGGAAGCGGAGCCGCGCCCGGCTCCCACCCGAAGACCTGCCCGGCGTGCGGGGGCCGGGGGCGCCAGCGGCTGTCTCAGGGGTTCCTCGTCGTCACCCGTCCCTGCTCCCGCTGCGGGGGCGACGGCAAGATCATCGAGAAGGCGTGCGCGGAGTGCGCCGGCGAGGGGCGGCGACGCGGGAAGAAGGAGCTGTCGCTGCAGATCCCCGCGGGCGTGCAGGCCGGGTCGCGGCTGAGGCTGACGGGAGAGGGCGACGCCGGTCCCAATGGCGGGCCGGCCGGCGATCTCTACGTGGTGCTCACGGTGGCGGAGGACGAGGTCTTCACGCGCGAGAACGACGACATCGTGGTGCGCCTGGAGCTTCCGTTTCCCACGCTCGTGCTGGGAGGCGACGTGGAGGTGCCCACGCTCGAGGGCCCCGCGAAGATGGCGGTTTCGCCGGGCACCGTCGTCGGAGAGGAACTCCGCATGAAGGGCCGCGGGATGGGACGCCTCTCGCGCGGGGGACGGGGAGACCTGATCGCCCGGGTGGACGTCCACGTTCCCGAGTCGCCGTCGCGCGAGGAGAGGGACCTGCTGCGCCAGTACGCGGAGCTCACCGGCGCGCCCGTCGGACGCGGCAGGAACGCGTTCCGGAAGGCGAAGAAGATATTCTCGTGAGGCGTGCCTCGACCTCGCTTTAGCCGTCTGGAGATTCCCCGCAAGTCCGGCGACGACGCGCTCCTCGGCGTTCTCTCCCTCTTCGGACCCCTGGGGTTCGAGACCGTCGGGAAGGACCTCGTCGCTTTCTACCGCGAGGCCGGAGTCGCCCGCCTCGCATCCGAACGACTTCGTCGGCAGCGCGTCCGGCACGAGCTGACCACCGACATCCCGGAGGGGGATCCGCTGGAAGCGTTTCGCGCGCAGAGCCGCGCGTTCGCGGTGGGCCGCCGCTTCTGGATCGATCCGGGGGAGTCGTCGGAGGCTCGGGCGCCCGAGGACCGGATCGCGCTGCGTCTTCCCGCTTCGCTCGCGTTCGGAACCGGAACCCACGCGTCCACCCGCCTCGCTCTGCTCGCGCTCGAGGAGGAATCGCTGGGGGGGGGCCGCGTCCTCGACGTGGGCACCGGCTCGGGCGTGCTCGCCCTGGCGGCGGCGGCGCTCGGGGCCCGGCTGGCCGTCGGGCTCGACACGGATTCGCAGGCCGTCTTCGTGGCCCGGGAGAATTTGCGCCGCCATCCGTTCGGCGATCGGGTCAAGCTCTTCGCGGGTCCCCTGTCGGCCTGCGCGGGCGGTTTCGATCTCGTCGTCGCCAACATGCTGGCCGAGGAGATCCTGCCGGAGGCTCGACGGATACTCGCGTGCGCGGGTCGTCGCGGGCGCGTTCTCCTCTCCGGCATCACGGGGGAACGCGAGGCCGCGGTGCTGGATCGGATGCGGACCGCGCGCTGGAAGCTCGCGGGGCGGCTCGTCGAGGAGGAATGGAGGTGCGTGTGCCTGGCGCGCGCCTGATCGTCGACCGCCTGCCCGAGGCCGGGGCGTCCGTTCGGATCACTGGAGAGGAGGTCGCCCACGCTCACGCCCGGAGGCTGCGCGGCGGTGACCCGGTCGTCCTCGTGGACGGCACGGGGCGGGAAGCCGAGGGACGAGTTACGAGCGAGACGCCTCGCGAGCTCGAGATCCGGGTGGACACGGTCCGCGAGGCGACCCTCGATCGACTGCCGCCCTTGGCGCTGTGCGTGTCGGCGGTGCGTGCGCAGCGGCTCTCGTGGATCGCCGAGAAGGCCGCGGAGCTCGGAGCGTCGCGCGTGACGCTGGTGTCGAGCGAGCGGACCCAGGCCTTTCGCGCCAGCGACTCCGTGCGGACGCGCCTGGAGCGGCTGGTTCGGGAGGCGGCCAAGCAGGGCGGCCTCGCGCGCTGGCCGTCGATCACGGGCCCCGGCCCGTTCAACGAGATGCTCCGCGCGGAGCCGTCGGAGCAGCGTCTCGTGTTGGACTCGCGCGGCGAGACGTTTCCCGCGATCCTGCCCGCGCACTCGACGGCCCTGCTCGTCGGCCCGGAGGGGGGATGGTCCGACGCCGAGCTCCAGGCGGCGTTCTCGGCGGGCTGGACCGCCGTTTCGCTGGCCTCGGGGATCCTGAAAGCCGAGACCGCGGCGGTCTCCGCTCTTGCGCTGACGCGAGCGGCGATCACGCGCGGTCTTGAGCGTTGACACCCCCTTCCGCGCGGGAACATACTGCCGAAACACGCAACGAGCGACTCGAAGCGGAGGATCCGAATGTCCTATGAGGACGTCCAAAAGGTCTGGATGAGCGGCCGGCTCGTGGACTTCGCCGACGCGAAGATCCACGCTTTCTCCCACGCCTTTCACTATGGATCCGCGATGTTCGAGGGCGGGCGCGTGTACAAGACCCGGCACGGCTCGGCCGCCTTCCGTCTGGACGATCACATCCGCCGGCTGTACCACTCGTGCAAGGTGTACCGGATGGAGGTCCCCTACTCGGAAAAGGAGTTTCGAGACGCGATCTTCGAGACGATCCGCGCCAACGGATTCGAGGAGTGCTACATCCGCCCCGTGGTCTATCGAGGGCTCGGGGCCCTGGGCGTCAACCCCTTCAACAGCCCCGTCGAGGTCATGATTGCCGTGTGGAGATGGGGCAAGTACCTGGGCGACGAGGCTCTGGAGAACGGGGTGGACGTCTGCGTTTCCTCGTGGAATCGCATGGCCCCGAACACGTTTCCGGCCATGGCCAAGGCCACGGGCAACTACCTGAACTCCGCGCTTATCAAGATGGAAGCCGTGACGAACGGCTACACCGAGGGGATCGCGCTCGACAACGCCGGGCGGATCTCGGAGGGCAGTGGAGAGAACATCTTCCTCGTGTACGGCGGGCGGATCTTGACGCCGCCGCTGGCCGGCACCATCCTCCCGGGGATCACCCGCGACTCGGTCATGCGGCTGGCCCAGGACGCCGGGTTCACGGTCGTGGAGCAGCAGATCGCCCGGGAGATGCTCTACATCGCCGACGAGGTCTTCTTCACCGGCACGGCGGCGGAGATCACCCCGATCCGCTCGGTCGATCGCATCGTCGTCGGGCGCGGGAAGCGCGGACCCGTCACGGAGCGACTGCAGAAAGACTTCTTCGCGTTGATCGCGGGAGACGTCGAGGATCGTCACGGCTGGCTCACGCCGGTTCCCGTGGAGGCCCGGGTCGGAGCGTAAATCCGTGCAGGGCCAAGGAATCTCCCCGCCCCCGGCCGGCCTCCGGGCCGCGGCGGACGGCCGCCGCCCCTTCCAATCGCCCGCTCAGGGGCGTAAGCTAGCCGCCAACCGAGGAAAACAAAACCATGCATATCAACGATCTGCTGAAGATTGCGGTCGAGCGCAAGGCGTCGGACCTGCACCTGAAGGTCGGCGCGTTTCCCATCATCC
>JBBRFL010000055.1:0-15812 GCA_038224325.1 Thermoanaerobaculia bacterium
CCTTCGCCGTCGCCAAACCCTTCTTGCTCAATATCAACGTAATCGCCGCCGTCAACGTCGTCTTCCCGTGATCCACGTGCCCAATCGTCCCAATGTTCACGTGCGGCTTGCTGCGATCAAACTTCTCTTTACCCATCGCTCTCCACCAATCTTCGAAAAAAAGACGAAACGCTACTTGCTTCCGACTTTGGCGATGATCTCTTCGCTCACGCTCTTCGGGACCTCGTCGTAAGCCGCGAACTGCATCGTGTAGTTGCCTCGGCCCTGCGTCATGGAGCGCAGGTTGGTCGAGTAACCGAACATCTCCGACAGCGGCACCCGAGCCGTGATCACCTGCACTCCCCCGCGCGGCTCCATGTGCTTTATGTGCCCCCGGCGCGAGGAGAGGTCGCCGATGACGTCGCCCATGTAGTCCTCGGGCACGACGACCTCGACGTCCATGATCGGTTCCTTGATGATCGGCTTGGCCTTCTTGGCCGCGTCCTGGTACGCCATGGAACCGGCGATCTTGAAGGCCATCTCCGAGGAGTCGACGTCGTGGTACGAGCCGTCGTAGAGCTCGACGTAGACGCCCGTCGTCGGATAGCCCGCGAGGATCCCCGTCTCCAGAGCTTCCTTGATCCCCTGCTCGATCGGCTTGATGAATTCCTTGGGGATGGCCCCGCCCTTGATCTCGTTCTCGAAGACGAAGTGGTGGCCTTCCTCCGCGGGCTTGATGCGGATCTTGCACTCCCCGTACTGGCCGCGACCGCCCGATTGGCGGATGAATCGGCCGTGGCCCTGGGCCTCCTTCGTGATCGCCTCGCGGTAGGCCACCTGCGGCTTGCCGATGTTGGCCCCGACGTTGAACTCGCGGACCATGCGGTCCGTGATGATCTCCAGGTGCAGCTCGCCCATGCCGCGGATGATGGTCTGGCCCGTCTCCTTGTCGGTGTGGACCTTGAAGGTCGGGTCCTCCTGCATGAGCTTGGCGAGCGCCATGCCCATCTTCTCCTGGTCGACCTTGGTCTTGGGCTCGATGGCGACCGCGATGACGGGCTCCGGGAAATTCATCGCCTCGAGGATGATGGGCTCGTTCTCGTCGCAAATCGTGTCCCCGGTCTGCACGTTCTTCATGCCGACCGCAGCTGCGATGTCGCCCGCCCACACTTCCTTGATCTCCTCGCGCTTGTTCGCGTGCATCTTGAGGAGGCGGCCGATCCGCTCCCGATGGTCCTTGGTGGAGTTGTAGACGCCGGAACCGGCGTCCAGGTGCCCGGAGTAGACGCGAAAGAACGCGAGCTGGCCGACGAAGGGGTCGGTCATGATCTTGAAGATCAGGGCCGAAAACGGCGCGTCGTCGCTGGCCGGCCGCTCGAGCTCGGCCCCGACGTCGTCGTGCCCGATCATCGGGCGGACGTCCAGCGGCGAGGGCAGGTAGTCGACAACGGCGTCCAGGAGCTGCTGGACCCCCTTGTTCTTGAAGGCGGATCCGCAGACGACGGGCTGCGCGTGGCCCGCGATCGTGGCGCGCCGCAGGGCGTCCTTGATCTCCTGGGCCTCGACCTTCCCGCCGTGGAGGTACTTCTCGAGGAGGGAGTCGTCGCTCTCGGCCACGGTCTCGATCAGCATCTCGCGATACTTCTCGGCCTCTTCTCTCAGCTCGGCGGGGATCTCGACGACCTCGTAGACGGAGCCCATCGCGTCGTCGCGGAAGTCCATCGCCTTCATCGTGACCAGGTCGATGATGCCCCGATGCTCCCCCTCGACGCCCCAGGGGATCTGGATCGGAGCGGGCTTGGCGTTCAGCTTCGTCTTCATCATCTCGACGCAGCGAGGGAAGTTCGCGCCCACCCGGTCCATCTTGTTGACGAACGCGATGCGGGGAACTCCGTAGCGGTTGGCCTGGCGCCACACCGTCTCGGACTGCGGCTCGACTCCCGCGACCGCGTCGAACACCGCCACGGCGCCGTCGAGGACACGGAGGGACCGCTCGACTTCGGCCGTGAAGTCCACGTGGCCGGGCGTGTCGATGATGTTGATCCGCACGAGCGGTGCGTCCGGCCCCCCCGGAGCTGGCCTTCCAGAAGCAGGTCGTGGCCGCTGAGGTGATCGTGATCCCGCGCTCCTGCTCCTGCACCATCCAGTCCATCGTGGCTGTGCCCTCGTGGACCTCACCGATCTTGTAGTTCACCCCCGTGTAAAAGAGGATGCGCTCGGTCGTGGTGGTCTTGCCGGCGTCGATGTGCGCCATGATCCCGATGTTCCGGGTGTCGTTGAGGAGATGGGTGCGCGGCATCTGAAAGTCGTTGGTTCTCGGTGATCGGTTCGGGTTTTGAGTTACCAGCGGTAGTGGGCGAACGCCTTGTTCGCCTCGGCCATCTTGTGCGTGTCGTCCTTCTTCTTCACGGCGCCGCCCCGGAGATTGGCGGCGTCCATCAGCTCGGCGGCCAGCTTTTCGCGCATCGTCTTCTCGCCCCGCGACGTCGCGTACTCGATGATCCAGCGGATCGCCAGCGAGGTCCTCCGGTTGGGACGCACCTCGACCGGTACCTGGTAGGTCGAGCCGCCGACGCGGCGGGACTTGACCTCGAGCGCCGGCTTGACGTTCTCGATCGCCTTCTTGAAGGCTTTCATCGGGTCGTCCTGGGTCTTCTCGGCCACCCGGTTGAGCGCTCCGTAGAGGATTCCCTCGGCGGTCGACTTCTTGCCCTGGGTCATCACCGAGTTGATGAACTTGGTGACGAGCTGGGACTGGTACAGCGGATCCGGCAGGATCTCGCGCTTGGCTACGACGCGGCGTCTCGGCATGGCGTTTCCTCAGGCCTTCGGGCGCTTGGCGCCGTACTTGGAGCGTCCCTGTTTACGGCCGGCGACGCCAACGGCGTCGAGGGTTCCGCGGATCACGTGATAACGAACTCCCGGCAGGTCCTTGACGCGGCCGCCGCGGATCATGACGATCGAATGCTCCTGCAGGTTGTGTCCCACTCCCGGGATGTAGGTCGTGACCTCGATGCCGTTGGTCAGCCGCACGCGCGCGACCTTGCGCAGCGCGGAGTTCGGCTTCTTCGGGGTGGTCGTGTACACGCGCGTGCACACCCCGCGCTTTTGCGGAGACCGCTGGAGCGCGGGCGAGGCGGTCTTCACCGCGAGCCGCTCGCGGCCCTTCCGGACGAGCTGAGAAATTGTCGGCATCGACTCTCCTGATCTCCCCGTGTCCCCCGGAGCCGTGGAAGGACCCGAGATCGACCGTAAAACCTGCTTAACTTCGGACCGGACGAGACAGTCCCACCGACCCGCCGGAGTCCAGAGGAAAAACCCGCGAATCGTACGCGCCACGGGGATGCCTGTCAAGGGAAATCCCTGCGGGAGCACGACTTCCCCGGATCCAGGCCGCGCGACGTCTCTTCCTCGCGCGGCCCACGAGACGGGGAGACGGGAGTATATCCGACTTGGCCTCTCTCCGTCGCCGCCGTATTTGTTTGGAGAACCGAAACTTACACTTGCCAATGAAAAACGGGGCCCGAACGGGCCCCGTCGAAAGTCTGACGCTCGAGCTCCGTTTTGACTAGTCCTCTTCGCTCGCATCCACCTCGGCGTCCGCCTCCGCCAGCGCGAGCTCCTCGGCCGGATCGGTCAGGAAGTCCTCGATTGCGGGCTCCTCGACCTGCGGGATCTCCTCCCGCTCGAGGACGATGTTGCGGTAGTACTCCATGCCGGTGCCCGCCGGGATCAGACGGCCGACGATGACGTTCTCCTTCAGGCCGCGCAGGCCGTCGATCTTCCCGGAGATCGAAGCCTCGGTCAGGACCCTCGTCGTCTCCTGGAACGAAGCCGCGGAGATGAACGAGTCCGTCGACAGAGACGCCTTCGTGATGCCGAGCAGCATCGGGCGCGCGGTCGAAGACTGGCCGCCGGCCGCGATCACGCGCTCGTTCTCGTCCTCGAACCGGAAGCGGTCGACCTGCTCCTCGATCAGGAAATCGGTGTCTCCCACGTCCTCGATCTTCACGCTGCGCATCATCTGGCGCACGATGACCTCGATGTGCTTGTCGTTGATCGCGACGTTCTGCGAGCGGTAGACCTCCTGGATCTTGTCGACCAGGTACCGCTGGAGCTCCTTCTCGCCCAGGATCGCCAGGATGTCGTGGGGGTTGATCGGCCCGTCGATGAGCGGGTCGCCCGCGCGCACGCGCTCGGTCTCCTGGACGTTGACGTGGGTGTACCGCGGGATCAGGTACTCGCGCGTCTCTCCGTCGTCGCCGGTGATGACCACCTTGCGCATGCCCTTGGCGATGGGCCCGTGCGACACGGTGCCATCGATCTCGGTGATCACGGCCGCGTCCTTGGGACGCCGCGCCTCGAACAGCTCGACGATGCGGGGCAAGCCACCCGTGATGTCCTTGGTCTTGGTGGTCTCGCGCGGGATCTTGGCCAGCACGTCGCCGGGGTGAACCTCCTGCTTGTCGGTGACCATGAGGTGCGAGCCGATCGGCAGGAGATACTTCCTCTCCCCCGACTTGCCTCGCACGATGACTTGGGGCGAGCGCTTCTCCGCTCCCACGGTCTCGACGATGATGTTCTGCGCCAGGCCCGTCACCCGGTCGGTCTCCTCGCGCAGGTTCTCTCCCTCGACGATGTCGCGGAACTCCACGTTGCCGCCGACCTCGGTCAGGATCGCCGAAGTGAACGGATCCCACTCGACGAGCTCCTGGCCGGGGACCACTTCCTGTCCATCCGTCACCTTGATCGTCGAGCCGTAGACCACCGAGTACCGCTCCTTCTCGCGGCCCTTGTTGTCCACGATCGTGATCTTGCCGTTTCGGTTGACGACGACCAGGTTCTTGTCCTTGCGCTCGACCGTCGCGATCGAGAGGAACCGGACCGTGCCCGGGTTCTTGGCGGCGTGCTTGGACTGCTCGGTCACGCGAGAGGCCGTTCCCCCGTAGTGGAACGTCCGCATCGTGAGCTGGGTGCCCGGCTCGCCGATCGACTGGGCGGCGATGACTCCGACCGCCTCGCCGATCTCGACCATCTTGCCCGTGGCCAGCATGCGCCCGTAGCAGAGGCGGCAGACCCCCCGCTTGGTCTCGCAGGTCAGCACCGAGCGGATCTTCACCCGCTCGATTCCGGCCTCCTGGACACGGGAGGCCAGCTCCTCGGTGATCTCGTCGCCGATCGAGATGACCTTGTCCTCCGAGAGCGGATCGAGGATGTCCTCCTGGCAGACGCGGCCGACGATGCGGTCCCGCAGCGGCTCCAGCGTGTCGCCGCCCTCCATGATCGCGGTGACCGTGATGCCGTCGGAGGTTCCGCAGTCCTCCTGGATGACGATGACGTCCTGGGCGACGTCGACCAGGCGGCGGGTCAGGTAGCCGGAGTCGGCCGTCTTCAAGGCCGTGTCGGCCAGGCCCTTGCGCGCGCCGTGCGTCGAGATGAAGTACTGGAGGACCGAGAGGCCCTCCCGGAAGTTGGCCGTGATCGGCGTCTCGATGACTTCGCCGGACGGCTTGGACATGAGGCCGCGCATGCCGGCGAGCTGGCGGACTTGCTCCTTCGATCCGCGGGCGCCCGAGTCGGCCATGATGTAGATCGGGTTGAATTCCGAGCCGACCTGGTCGGTCTTCTTCATCTCCCGGAACATCTCGTCCGAGATGGACTCGGTCGTGCGGTGCCAGATGTCGATGATCTTGTTGTGGCGCTCACCCGCGGTGATCACGCCCGAGTTGCGCTGCGCGTTGACCTCGAGGACCTCCTTGTCGGCCGCCTGGAGCAGCTCCTCCTTCCTGGCCGGGATGACCATGTCGTCGACGCCGATCGAGATGCCGGCCCGGGTCGCCGCCGCGAATCCGAGGTCCTTCAGGTCGTCCAGCATCTGGACCGTCATCACGTCGCCGAAGTTCAGGTAGACGTAGCTCACGAAGTCCGAGAGGCCTCGCTTCTTGAGATTCCCGTTGATGAACGGCACGATCTCCGGCAGCGAGCGGTTGAAGATCACGCGGCCGACGGTCGTGTCGATCAGCGTCCGCTCGACGTCCTGGACCTCCGCGTGGGAGATGTCCTGATCGTTGTACTGCGTGGTCAGGTCGATGTACTTGCCCGAGTAGCGGACGCGGATCGGAGTGTGGGTCGTCACGTCTCCGCCCTCGAACGCGAGGATGACCTCGTCGAAGTCCGCGAAGATGCGCCCCTCGCCCTTGGAGTTCGAGCGAGACTTGGTCAGGTAGTAGATGCCGAGCACCAGGTCCTGCGAAGGCACGGCCAGCGGGCGGCCGGAGGCCGGCGAGAGGATGTTGTTCGAGGAGAGCATCAGGAGCTCGGCCTCGACCTGGGCCTTCGGCGACAGCGGAACGTGGACGGCCATCTGGTCGCCGTCGAAGTCGGCGTTGAACGCCGGGCAGACGAGCGGATGAATCTTGATCGCCTTGCCCTCGACCAGCACCGGCTGGAAGGCCTGGATGCCCAAGCGGTGGAGCGTCGGCGCGCGGTTCAGGAGGACCGCGTGATCGCGGATGACCTCCTCGAGCGCGTCCCAGACCTCCGTCACGCCGGACTCGACCAGCTCCTTGGCCGCCTTGATCGTCGAGGCGAGGCCCTTCTTCTCGAGACGGTTGTAGATGAAGGGCTTGAAGAGCTCGACCGCCATCTTCTTGGGAAGCCCCGCCTGGTGGAGCTTCAGCTCCGGCCCGACGACGACGACCGAGCGTCCCGAGTAATCGACGCGCTTGCCGAGCAGGTTCTGCCGGAAGCGACCCTGCTTGCCCTTGAGCGTGTCGGACAGCGACTTGAGCGGGCGGTTGTTGGAGCCCTTCAGGACGCGGCCTCGGCGGCCGTTGTCGAATAGGGCGTCCACGGCCTCCTGCAGCATGCGCTTCTCGTTGCGCACGATCACCTCGGGGGCGCGCAGCTCGAGCAGCTTCTTCAGCCGGTTGTTCCGGTTGATCACGCGGCGGTACAGGTCGTTCAGGTCCGACGTCGCGAAGCGGCCGCCGTCCAAGGGGACGAGCGGGCGAAGCTCCGGTGGGATGACGGGGATCACGTCGAGGATCATCCATTCCGGCCGGTGGCCGGAGCGGCGGAACGCGTCGCAGACCTTGAGGCGCTTGGCCGCCTTCTGGCGCTTGATCTGAGAGGTCTCCGTCTTCATGATCATCCGGAGCTCTTCGGACAGCATGTCGACGTCCACGCGCTGAAGGAGCTCCTTGATCGCTCCCGCTCCCATACGCGCGACGAACACGTCGCCGAGCTCCTGGCGAACCTGGCGGTAGCGCTCCTCGGAAAGGAGCTCCTTCTCCTTCAGGTCGGTGTCCCCCGGATCGACCACGACGTACGACTCGAAGTAGAGGATGCGCTCGAGGTCCCGAAGCGAGATGTCGAGCAGATGCCCGATGCGCGACGGCAGGCCCTTGAAGAACCAGACGTGGGACACGGGCGAGGCGAGCTCGATGTGGCCCATGCGCTCCCGGCGCACCTTGGACTTGGTGACCTCGACGCCGCACTTGTCGCAGACGACGCCGCGGTGCTTCATCCGCTTGTACTTGCCGCAGAGGCACTCCCAGTCTGTGATGGGACCGAAGATCTTCGCGCAGAAGAGCCCGTCCCGTTCCGGCTTGAACGTGCGGTAGTTGATGGTCTCCGGCTTGGTGACCTCCCCGTAGGACCACGACCGGATCTTCTCCGGCGACGCCAGAGAGATCTTGATCGCGTTGAAGTCCTTCAGAGCCGTCGGCCGATTCGCAAAAGCGAGCGTTTCCACTTATTTGCTCCTTCTCACGGGTCGTTCATTGCGACCTAGGGAGAGCAGACGATTTGAGCGGTCGCTCGACGCGACCGAAGAGAGTAAGCGTCCGCTGCGCGCCATTCCATGGCTTGAACGCATCGTACGCGTTGATTCGCTTCGAAAGAGTCTTCTCATCGCTTGATCAACTCCACGTCGAGGCACAACGACTGCAGCTCGCGGACGAGGACGTTGAAGGACTCGGGCAGGCCCGGCTCGGCCGGGACCTCTCCCTTGACGATCGCCTCGTAGGCCTGAGAACGGCCCTCGACGTCGTCCGACTTGACGGTCAGCAGCTCCTGCAGCGTGTAGGAGGCGCCATACGCCTCGAGGGCCCAGACCTCCATCTCGCCGAAGCGCTGGCCGCCGAACTGCGCCTTGCCGCCCAGCGGCTGCTGCGTGATGAGCGAGTACGGCCCGATCGAGCGGGCGTGGATCTTGTCGTCGACCAGGTGCGACAGCTTCAGCATGTAGATGTAGCCGACGGTGATCTGCTGCTCGAACGGCTCCCCGGTCATCCCGTCGTACAGCATGGTCTTGCCCGAGTTGGGCAGGTTGGCGTCCTTCAGTAGCTTCTTGATCTCCGCCTCGGTGGCGCCGTCGAAGACCGGGGTGGCGACCGTCAGGCCCAGGGTCTTGGCGGCCCAACCCAGGTGCGTCTCGAGAATCTGCCCGACGTTCATTCGGGAGGGGACGCCCAGCGGGTTGAGCACGATCTCGATCGGCGTTCCGTCCGGGAGATACGGCATGTCGGCCTCGGCGAGGATGCGCGAGATGACTCCCTTGTTGCCGTGGCGGCCGGCCATCTTGTCGCCCACCGAGAGCTTGCGCTTCATGGCGACGTAGACCTTGACCATCTTGATGACGCCGGGCGGCAGCTCGTCGCCCTTCTGGAGCAGCTCGATGCGCTCGGCGTTGACCCGGTTCAGGACCTCGATCTGGGAATCCTGGCGCCGCAGGATGATCTGGATCTGATCGGCGATCTCCTCGTCCTTCAGCTTCAGCCGCTTCAGCTGCTGCGGCGTCAGCCGGGCGACGGACTCGGCCGTGAACTTGGCGCCCCGTTTGACGATCTCGTTGCCGTCGCGGTCGGAGACCTCCTCGGCCGCGACCCGGCCGGAGAGCAGGTCGCGGATCTTCTTGTTGGCCTCCTCGCGGATGATGCGGATCTCGTCCTTGGAGTTCTTCTCGATCTTGGCGATCTGGTCCTGCTCGATCGACAGCGCCCGGAGGTCTTTGTCGATGCCCTTGCGCGAGAAGATCTTGACGTCCACGATCGTGCCCTCGATGCCCGGCGGGCACTTCAGCGACGCGTCCCGCACGTCCCCGGCCTTCTCGCCGAAGATCGCGCGCAGGAGCTTCTCCTCGGGAGTCAGTTGCGTCTCGCCCTTCGGCGTGACCTTGCCGACCAGAATGTCTCCCGGCTTGACGGACGCGCCGATGCGGATGATCCCCGATTCGTCGAGGTCGCGCAGGGCGTTCTCCGACACGTTCGGGATGTCGCGCGTGATCTCCTCGGGCCCGAGCTTGGTGTCGCGGGCCTCGATGTCGAACTCCTGGATGTGGATTGACGTGAAGAAGTCGTCCTTGACCAGGCGCTCGGAGACCAGGATCGCGTCCTCGTAGTTGTAGCCGCGCCAGGGCATGAACGCCACCAGCACGTTGCGGCCGAGGGCGAGCTCGCCCTGCGACGTACAGGGGCCGTCCGCGAGGACCTGCCCTCGCTCGACGCGGACTCCCTCGTGGACGATCGGCTTCTGGTTGATGCAGGTATTCTGGTTGGAGCGACGGAACTTCGTCAGCGGATAGATGTCAGCGCCGAACTCCTTTGAGCTGTCTCCGCTCTCCCCCGGCCCGCCCTCGACGCGCACGATGATGCGCTCGGAGTCGACCTGGTCGACGATGCCGCCGCGCTTGGCCAGCACGACCGCGCCCGAGTCCCGCGCAACCGTGGCCTCGAGGCCCGTTCCCACGAAGGGGGACTCGACCTTGAGGAGGGGCACGGCCTGCCGCTGCATGTTGGAGCCCATGAGCGCCCGGTTGGCGTCGTCGTGCTCCAGGAACGGGATCAGGGCCGTAGCCACCGACACGAGCTGCTTGGGCGAGATGTCCTTGTAGTCGACCTTGTCCCGTTCCGCTGTAATGAACTCGCCGTTGAAGCGCGCGATGACCCGATCCTCGCGAATGCGGCCGGAGGCGTCGGTCTCGGCGTTGGCCTGGGCGATGACGAAGTTCTCCTCCTCCCAGGCGGACAGGTAGAAGGCGAAGGGGTTGGCCTCCGCGGCCTTCTTGTGGTTGCGGCGGACGCGCTCGTTCTCGTCCTCCAGGTCCTTCTTCTCGACGATCTGGCCGAGCGTGAAGGCCGTGTCCCCCACCTGGGTGACCTGGAAGTGGTCGATGACGCGGCCCTTCTCGACCCTCTTGTACGGGGTCTCGATGAAGCCGAAGTCGTTGATCCGCGCGTAGCAGGACAGCGACGAGATCAGGCCGATGTTCGGACCCTCCGGGGTCTCGATCGGGCAGACGCGGCCGTAGTGCGTCGGGTGCACGTCGCGGACCTCGAACCCGGCGCGCTCGCGCGAGAGGCCGCCCGGCCCGAGGGCCGAGAGGCGCCGCTTGTGCGTGACCTCCGAGAGCGGGTTCGTCTGGTCCATGAACTGCGACAGCTGCGAGGAGCCGAAGAACTCCTTGATCGAGGCGATGACGGGCTTCGAATTGATGAGGTCGTGCGGCATGGCCGAGTCGATGTCCTGGTGGACGGACATCTTCTCCTTGATGGCGCGCTCCATCCGCACGAGGCCGATCCGGAACTGGTTCTCGAGCAGCTCGCCGACCGAGCGGACTCGGCGGTTTCCGAGGTTGTCGATGTCGTCGGTGCGCCCCACGTCCCGCTTCAGCCGGAGCAGGTACCCGACCACGCGGAAGATGTCCGCCGGGGTCAGGGTCCTCGTGTCCTCGGAGGAATCCGCCTCGAGCTTGATGTTGAACTTGAAACGGCCGACGCGGGAGAAGTCGTACTTCTTCGCGTCGAAGAACATGCCCTCGAAGAGGTTCTTGGCCGATTCGTAGGTCGGAGGGTCCCCCGGGCGGAGGCGGCGGTAGATCTCGAGGACCGCCTCGTTCTTGGTCTTGTGGGTGTCCTTCCGGATCGTGTTCACCAGAACGTCGCTCGAGAGGTCCCAGTCGGGGAAGAAGATCTCGATCTCCTTGATGCCTCGCTCCTTCAGCGTCTCGACCGCTCCCGCTCCGAGCTCCTGCCCGGCCTCGAACAGCACCTCGCCGGTGGAGAGGTCCACGATGTCGGCCAGGAAGCAGGCCTTCTCGATGGCCGTCTCGTCCACGGAGCGCTCGATCGAGCCCTTCTTCGCGATCTCCTTCTGGTCGTCGCCCGACAGCTTGATGCCGGCGAACACGAGCTTCGTCTCCCGCTTGGCGCGGGCGTAACGGTCGCGGAACTCCTCCTGCTTCAGGACGTCCTTGCCGATCGTCAGGTAGGCACGGCCGCGCTCGAAGCGGGCCGGGATCCCCACGTAGAACTGGCGGAGGATGGACTCGTCCGTCTCGAGGCCAAGCGCCCTCAGGAAGATCGTGGCCGGGAACTTGCGCTTGCGGTCGATGCGCACGAAGAGCACGGCCTTCTGGTCGTATTCGAACTCCACCCAGGAGCCGCGATAAGGGATGATCTTCGCCAGGTAGCCGTGCGCGGACTCCTTCGTGAAGAAGACTCCCGGCGATCGGTGGAGCTGGGAGACGATCACGCGCTCGGTTCCGTTGATCACGAACGTCCCGTGCTCCGTCATGAGCGGGATGTCGCCGAAGAAGACTTCCTCTTCCTTCGCGTCCCGCATCGTCTTCACCCCGGTGTCGGGGTCTTTGTCGTAGACGAACAGGCGGAAGGTGACCTTGAGCGGGACCGAATAGGTCATGCCCCGTTCCTGGCACTCGGCCACGGAGTACTTCATCTGGAGGTCTACGGGGTTGCCGCAGACGTCGCAGAGCGTGACGCGGTTCGGGTTCTGGGCGCCGCACTTGTGGCAGGAAACGATCTCCTCG
Organism: Thermoanaerobaculia bacterium; assembly: GCA_038224325.1. Classification (GTDB taxonomy): domain Bacteria; phylum Acidobacteriota; class Thermoanaerobaculia; order UBA5066; family Gp7-AA6; genus DAHUXD01. The sequence goes on from JBBRFL010000055.1 coordinate 11,810, forward strand.
TGCGGGTGCGCCGTCACGATCCGCGCTCCGCACGACCGGCAGTCCATCCGCAGGTGCTCTAGCCCCTTGAGCCGTCCGCACTTGCACTCCCAGTTTCCAATCGCGTACTTGACAAATTGGAGCTCGCACGCGCCCCGGAAGTCGGCGAACGGGAATACGCTCGTGAACACCGCCTGGAGCCCGGACTCCTCCCGTTCCTCCGGGAGCAGGTTCATCTGGAGGAAACGCTCGTAGGACCGGCGCTGGACGTCGATCAGATTCGGGAGATCCATGAAGGATCGGATCTTCGAGAAATTCCTTCTCTCGGCAGGCACGGCCACCTCAGCCATCTAGAGACTCCCTATAACGCGAGGACGCTGCGCGGCCCCGCAATTGAGCACCTTTGAGCGCGACGGACGCTGCGCGCCGTCGCAATGGGCACGTCTCCCACCCGAATGGGCAGGCATCTGGGATAACAAGATCCTATTCCCGAAAGAAACGATCTACTTGATCTCCACTTTCGCGGCGATTCGAGCCGCGGCTCGCAAGCGGCCGCGGACATTTTCAAACCGGGGCTTTCGGCCACGGCTTGTCACTACTTGACCTCGACCTTCGCTCCGACCTCCTCAAACTTCTTCTTGATCGCGGCGGCCTCGTCCTTGGTGACGCCCTCCTTGAGGACCCCCGGAGCGCCGTCGACCAGGTCCTTGGCTTCCTTGAGCCCGAGGGAGGTCACCTCGCGCACCGCCTTGATGGTCTTGATCTTTTCCCCCGCGGCGACCAGAGTCACCGTGAACTCGATCTGCTCCTCCTCGACCGGAGCCGCGGCGGCCGCGGCGCCCGCCGCCGCGACGGGCATCGCCATCGCCGCCGCCGAGACGCCGAACTTCTCCTCCAGCGCCTTGACGAGCGTATTCAGCTCGAGGACGGTCATGCCCTCGATTTCCTTCACGAAATTTTCTGAGGTCATCGCCATGGTCGTAACTCTCCCCTTTCTTTCCCTGCCAAACTCAGTTTTCAGGCGCGGCTTGGGCCGGCCCCGATTTCGATTTGCTCTCCGCGATCTGCGAGACGACGATCGCGAGGTTGCGGATCGGCCCGTTGAGAACGGTCACCAGCCGGCGCATCGGCGACTGCATCAGGAACAGCAGGCGAGACACCAGCTCCTCTCGGGACGGCAGCTCCGCGATCGTCCGGATTTCCGCGGCCGCCACGGGCTGGCCCTCGATCACGGCCGCCTTGAACACGAGGTTCGGATTCGCCTTGGCAAACGTCGTGAGGACCTTCGCGAGGGCCACCGGGCTCGACCGGTTGTACGCGACCGCCGTCGCGCCCACGAAATGCTCCGCCATTGCCTCCATGGCCGTGCCCTTGGTGGCTCGGAGCGCAAGCGTGTTCTTGACCACCAGGTACTTCGACTGGGTGCCCCGGACCTGCCGGCGCAGCTCGGTGACCTCGGGGACCTTGAGGCCCGCGAACGCAAACAGGATCGCGTTGGTCGACTGCGCAAGATCTTTGCTGAGCGTCTCGACGGCTTCTCTTTTCTCGGTGCGATTCATGTCGGCCCTTCCCCTCAGGCTTCGATCGACGCGGTGTCGATCTCAACGCCCGGCCCCATCGTCGATGAGAGGGATACGGTTCGAAAATACTTGCCCTTGGCCGCCGCCGGCTTGGCGCGGAGCACCGCTCGGATGAACGCGAACGCGTTGGACTCGAGCCGGGCCTCGTCGAACGAGATCTTGCCGATCGGCGCGTGGATGATCGAAGTCTTGTCCACGCGGAACTCGATCTTGCCGCCCTTGATCTCCCGGACGGCCTTGCCGACCTCCATGGTGACCGTCCCCGCCTTGGGGTTGGGCATCAGGCCCTTGGGCCCCAGGACTTTGCCGAGCTTGCCGACGAGCCGCATCATGTCCGGGGTCGCGACCAGGGCCTCGAAGTCGAAGAACCCGCCCTGGATCTTCTCGACGAGATCCTCCGCTCCGACGTGGTCGGCGCCGGCTTCCTCGGCCTCCCGCGCCTTGTCGCCGCCCGCGATGACGGCCACACGCTTGGACTTGCCGGTCCCGTGGGGCAGCACCACCGTGCCGCGCACCATCTGATCGGCGTGCTTGGGATCCACTCCCAGCAGCATGGCGATGTCCACGGACTCGTCGAACTTCGCGAACCGCACCTCCCGCAGAAGCTTCACCGCTTCCGGCAGGAGATAGGGTCGCGGCTCGACCTTCGCCTTGGCCGCCAGAAACTTCTTACCGCTTTTGGGCATCATCCTCCTTCGTCGTGCCAACGACCGAGACCGGGCTCGATCTCCGACTGTCTGTCCGCGTCAAACGACGTCGATTCCCATGCTCCTCGCGGTTCCCTCGACCACCCGGATGGCGGCCGGAAGGTCCGCGGCGTTCAGATCCGGCATCTTCGTCTTCGCGATCTCCTCGACCTGTTTATGGGTCACCTTGCCGACCTTCTCCTTGTTGGGCGTTCCGGAGCCCTTGGGGACTCCCGCCGCCTTCAGGAGAAGGATCGAGGCGGGCGGCGTCTTGGTGATGAACGTGTAGGAACGGTCGGCGAACACGGTGATCACGACGGGGATGATCAGGCCCTTCTGCGAAGCTGTCCTCGCGTTGAAGTTCTTGCAGAAGTCCATGATGTTGACGCCCTGCTGACCCAGCGCGGGTCCCACGGGCGGAGCGGGTGTCGCCTCCGCCGCCGGGATCTGCAGTTTCACGTAGCCGGTGATTTTCTTGGCCATTCGTCTACCTCGCTACAGCTTCTGCACTTGCAGGAATTCGAGCTCGACCGGGGTCGAGCGGCCGAAGATCGTGACCATGACCTTGAGCGTCGAGCGGTCCAGGTTGATGTCCTCGACGATGCCGGTGAAGTTGGTGAACGGGCCGTCCGTTATCCGGACGTGCTCGCCCTTCTCGAACGTGTGTTTCGGCTTGGGCTTCTCCTTGGTCGAGGTCACGCGGTGGAGGATCTGCTCGACTTCCTCTCCGGTCAGCGGGGTGGGCTCCTTGCCCGACCCGACGAAACCCGTGACCTTGGGGGTGTTCTTCACGAGATGCCAGGCGTCGTCGGACATCTCCATCTCGATGATGATGTAGCCGGGGAAGAACTTGCGCTGGATCTCGCGCCGCTTCCCGCCTTTCATCTCGACGAGAGTCTCCGTCGGGATGCGGATGTCGCCAATCTTCTCCTGCATCCCCATCGCCTCGACGCGCTGGCGTAGGTTCTGGCGCACCCGCTCCTCGAACCCGGAGTAGGTGTGCACGATGTACCAGTTCTTCGACTTCGCTTCCGTGATCATGCTCCGATCACCCCCGTGGCCTTGAAGATCCGGTCGACGAGCCACGACAGGCCGCTGTCCACCAGGAAGAGGTAGAAGCCGAACAGGAAGCAGGCCACGATCACGACGATCGTCGTCCCGACGACCTCGGGCCGGCCGGGCCAGCTGACCTTCCGCATTTCGTTCCAGACGTCGGTCAGGAAACCCCGCGTCGACGGCCACCACTGTTTGACTGGCAACATCTTTCTTAGTCCGCCCTCAATCCCAAATCCAAAATCTAAAATCCAGAATCTAAAATCCGTTTATGGCAGGGGTGGAGGGATTCGAACCCCCAACCTACGGTTTTGGAGACCGCCGCTCTACCAATTCGAGCTACACCCCTCTTGCTCGTGTCGCTCAGACCTTGCCCTCCTTGTGCGCCGTGTGCTTCCGGCAGAAGCGGCAGTACTTCGCCAGCTCCAGCTTCTCCGTGTTGGTCTTCTTGTTCTTGGTCGTCGTGTAGTTCCGGCGCTTGCACTCGCTGCACGCCAAACTGATGTTCTCTTGCATGGTTTTTCTCACGGGCGGGGGCAAGCCCCGCCCCTACGTCCCTCGCCTCTATTCCAGTATCTCGACGATGGTTCCGGCGCCGACGGTGCGGCCGCCTTCACGGATGGCGAATCGCAGGCCCTTCTCCATGGCGATGGGCGTGATCAGGTTGATCTCCAGGTTCACGTTGTCCCCCGGCATCACCATCTC
>JBBRFL010000056.1:0-15270 GCA_038224325.1 Thermoanaerobaculia bacterium
TACGTGAGCTGGGTTTAGAACGTCGTGAGACAGTTCGGTCCCTATCTCGTGTGGGCGCAGGAAATTTGTGAGGATCCGTCCTTAGTACGAGAGGACCGGGACGGGCGAACCTCTTGTGCACCGGTTGTCGCGCCAGCGGCACGGCCGGGTAGCGAAGTTCGAAAGGATAACCGCTGAAAGCATATAAGCGGGAAGCCTTCCTCAAGATGAGATTTCCCGGGAGCAATCCCCTGAAGGCCCGTGGGAGACGACCACGTTGATAGGCGGGATGTGGAAGCGTCGTCAAGGCGTGAAGCTGACCCGTACTAATCGGCCGTGCGGCTTGACCATAAAATATTTAAGGCGCGAATCGAAGACACTTTACCGACTCTCTTGATGATGAAGCCCCTCGGCGCGGGGGCGGGGCTCGACCCCGCCCGCTCGGAGGGGCGTACTGGAAAGCGTATGTGACTTTCCCGGTGACCTTAGCGAAGGGGCCACACCCGTTCCCATTCCGAACACGGCCGTTAAGCCCTTCAGCCCCGATGGTACTTCGCGGTAGACCGCGTGGGAGAGTAGGACGTTGCCGGGGATTAATTTTTGAAGCTCGGGACCCGTTCCCGAGCTTTTCTTTTTGGACCTCGCCGCCCCAAAAGACGGGCCCACCGGGCCTCTCCGAGCATCTTTCCGGCCGGGTGAGCGCGGATGTTGCATCAAAGCTAGCCGAAGGAGGGCTCATGCTGGACTTCAAGACAACAAAGGCCCCGGTTTGCCTGGTCATTTCTTTTCTTCTTCTGAGCTTTTTCGTCGGCTGCGCGGGAATGGAGTTCGCCCCAAGGAAGGGGGCCGCGTGGTTTCCCCGGGAGCTGCCCGCCGCGGAGAGAGCCGTCGAGGCGGCCCGGCGGGCCGGCAAGGACCGGGAGTGCCCGGACGAGTTCAAGGCGGCGGAAAAGATGAAGAACGACGCGTATTCCGTCTACCTTTCGTGCCATACCGCGGAAGGAATCGCGATGGCAATCGAGGCGGCGAACCGAGCGAACGCTCTCTGCCCGAAGCAACCCGCGGGAGTCGAGGCCCGGCCGGTTCCGACTCCCGTCGCGGTGAAGCCGCCGCCGGTCCCCGCGCCCACCGTCTCTCTCTCGGCGAGCCCGCAGTCGGTCCCCGAAGGGCAGTGCGCCACCCTGACGTGGTCCTCGGCCAACGCCTCGGGCGTCTCGATCGACTCGGGGGTCGGAAGGGTGGACCTTAGCGGTTCCCGGCAGGTCTGCCCCGATCGCACGACGCAGTACACCCTCACCGCCGTCGGGGAGGGCGAATCGCGGACGACCTCGACGACCGTCACGGTGAGGCCCAGGGTCGTCGATCGCATCACCCTTCATGTGAATTTCGACTTCGCCCGGTCCAAGGTGAGGAACGAGGACACCGCCGAGCTGCAGAAGGCCATCGACTTCGTCAAGAAGTATCCGGCTCACCAGATCGCCATCGAAGGCCATACGGACAGCGTCGGCAGCGACGCATACAACCAGGGACTCTCCGAGCGGAGAGCCGCCGCCGTCAAGTCCTACCTCCTGGAGAACGGCGTCGCCGACGGAGCCCGGATCAAGACCACCGGGCACGGGGAATCTCAGCCCATAGCGGACAACGCGACGGAGGAGGGCCGGTTCAAGAACCGGAGGGTCGAGATCCTGATCCTTTCCGAATAGCAGGGGCGCGGAATCGTGGGAGGCCCGGGACTCGTGCCCGGGCTTTCCTTTTCCGGGTGCGGAATCGTTGGGTGGAGCCGGATCGACGCTCGCCTTTTCAACGAGGATGGGTCGGGAGCCGAGCCGGGACGGCCTCCGGCGCGGGTGTGCCGCGCAGGCGATACAACGCGGTGCGGCGCTCGCCGCATGTCGCGCACGTGCCGACGGGCTCGCCAGAGCGCAGCCCGTTGCGGATCCGCGCCAGCGGAGCGCCGCCGGCGATCTGCGCGGCACCGTCCGCGGGGTAGAAGCCGATGGGGTCCTGGTCCCAGTAGATGCACGGGTTGACGGCCCCGTTGGGCCGGATCACGTAGTTGCGGTCCGGGTACGCGCAGCCGTTCAGCGCCTGGTACCAAGCGTATCGGAGATACTCGGGGCGGTCCATTCCGGCGCGCCAGCGCCACAGCCTCCGCCGGATCCGGGGCAGGATGGCGCGCGACTGCTCCGACCTCTTCTCGAACTCGGGATAGGAGGCCAGCTTCAGGCCGCGCCGCACGGCCTCACGGGCCGCGGAGGCGAGCTCGCGGTTCAGCTCGTCCGGGTCTTCGTTGGACAGGAGCTCCGGAGTCACGTCGACCCCGGTCGTGGGAGATACGAACCGCACGTCGATTTCCCGTGCGCCATGCCTCTCCGCAAACTCCGGGAGCATCGCGAGCTCCGGACGGTTCGACCGCATCCAGGTGAAGATGATGCGCAGGCGAGGCGCCCGGGATCCCGCGTCCTTCCGGGCGCGCGCGAACGTCTCGAGGCACGTCATCAGCCGGTCCCACTTCGCCGGAACGCGGATCTTCTCGTAGGTCTCGCGGGTCATGCCGTCGATGGATGCGGCGACGGTGCGGACGTTCGCGTCGACGAGCGCCTCCGCCGTGCCGTCCGTCAGGGCCAGGAGGTTGGTCGGGAACCAAAGGTCCGGGACGCCGTAGCGGCCCGCGATCGCGAGCAGGTCCCGGAAACGCGGATGAATCATCGGCTCCGCGGCGCAGGCCAGGGCCACCCTCCAGGCGCGCGGAAAGAGGTCCGCGGCGATCTTCTCGAAGACGTCCACGGGCATGTTCCCGTCGTCCGAGAGTTGGGTGTCGAAGGGGGGAAACTGCAGCCGGTCCGTGTTCGCGAAGTAGCACATCACGCACTTCAGATTGCAGCGCGAGGTGACGTCGAGGATGACGTTCAGGGGCCGGGGCACGGCGGGATTATGTCATCCGGGACGGGACGGAGCGGCTCCGCGAAGTCGCCGGAGGCGCATCCCCGCGGCGATTCCGAGCGCGGCGGCCGTGAGCCCCGCGAGGCCCAGGCCTGCCCGGAACCCCGGCGGCGAGTATCGGAGCGCGATGCGATGGGTGCCTCGCGGCAGGCGCATCGCGAGGAAGGGACCGTTCGCCCGGAGAAGCGGCACGGCCTCCGCTCCGTCGTGGCGAGCCGTCCAGCCGCCGTCCTGAACGAGGGAGAGGACGACCCACCCCTCGGCGCTCGAGACGTTCGCCGCGAACGCGGCGGCATTGGTGGACTCGCGATAGTCCGAGATCTCGACCGCCCCGCCGGCCGTTTCGCCTTCGCGCGCCGAGAGCACCCACGCGCGGCCGCGCCAGTCCGTGTTGGAGAAGATCCCCGGCAGCTCTCCGGAAAACGCCGCATTCGCGTCGGCGAGGGGCTCGCGGGCGCGAGCCTGCGTTCCGACGAGACGAACCCGCGCGGGGACGAACGCCCGTTCCAGGAACCGGGAGTTCTCGAAAGCGCGCCCATCCGGGCCGTCATAGGCGAGGCGCCAGCGGGTTCCGGGCGCCGGGTCGCCGGGCCCGGTGAGCGCGTAGCGCACGTTCAGGAAATCGAGCGACGCCGCGTCGAGATTGCGGATCTTCTTGAAGTACTCGTAGGGATAGCCGGCGGTGCGGTCGAGGAAGGTCAGGTAGTCGCGCCGCTCGACCGCATCGTGTGTGCGGATGTCCTCGAGCCCGGCGAAGACGTTGGTGCTCGGAAAGAGCGTCGGTCCTTTGCCCGCAACCCGGAAGGTCCCCGGCTGCGCGTGAAGAAACCGGATCATCGGGGTCTCCGGAAACAGGTCCGCGGGCGAGTAGAGCGGCCTGGAGATTCCCCTCCACTGGTGCAGCAGCTCCGCGGCGCACAGCACCGTCAACGCGGTCGTGGCGAGGCCAGGCGAGCGCGCGAAGGCGGCGAGCAGGAGCGCAGTGGCGGCCAGGACCGCGCACGTGACGAGGAGGCGGCGGCCCTGGAACGGCAGCCCGCCGATCACGGCGTAGGCGGGACGAAAGCGCAGGAATACGCCGACGGCCAGCGCGGCGAGGGTCACGGGCACGAGGGCGGCGATGAGCGCCGCGCGCCGCCCCGAGGAGAGATCGCGGGCGAGCCGGTCGAGCTCGAGTGCGGCGATCGCGGGCCCGGCGAGCGCCTCCCAAGAGTGGAACCGCAGCGGAAAGAGAAAGCGGATGCCGGGCGTGTAGCTGACGATCTCCGCGAGGGGCCAGAGCCCGACCGAGGCTCCCCAGCCGCACGCGAGCAGGCCCCAGAGAACCCATTCCGCGCGGGGCCGCGGAGAGCCGGGCCGCAGGGCGAGAAAGGCGGCCGCCCAGCCCACGATGCCGAAGTAGCCGAGGCCCGTCTCCGGAAAGGACCCGCCCCCGAATGGCAGCATGGGCGAGGAGATGGCGTTTCCGAGCGCGTGCGGAAAGAGGGCCGTCGGGAGGGCGCGCCAGAGCGGCGCGTGGGGGAGCAGCGATAGGAGGGGAGTCCAGTATGGCCGCTGCGCGTCCGCGATGCGGCCCGAGGCCGCGATCGCGAACACCGAGGGGATGAGGAGGAACGCGGTCAGGCCGACGGCGATCGAGGCAGCGATCCCGAGCGCCGAGATCAGCCGCGCGGGCCGGGGAAGGTCCCCGATCAAGAATCGCGCGACGATCCAGATCGCGGCGAAGAGAAATCCCATGACCGCGGTCTCGGGATGTCCCGCCAGCTCGATCCCGGCGAAGAGGGCGGCGAGCGCGCCGATCGTCGTGCCGCGTCCTCTCTCGTCTCTCAGTCGCTCGAGCAGGAAGAGCATCCAGGGCCAGAGGCAGAGCACCGAGGACTGCGGGTAGAAGAGCCACGGCGGAGTGAAGGAGAACGAGAGCCCGTATGCGGCCCCCGCAAACGCGGCAGATCTCGCCGACGCTCCGAGCTCCCGGGACCACAGCCACATTCCCGCGGCGGCCAGGAGAATCTTGATCGCCGAGATCAACGTGTAGGACGCCGCGAGCGGCAGCAGGAGCCCGAGAAACGTCAGCGGAGAAAAAACAGCGGAAACGCTGTTGGCGGCGAGCGGAGTTCCGCATCCGTTCCAGCGATCCCGCAGCGGCAGCGAGCCCTCCTTCCACGCGAGGCGGGTCGCTTTCGCCCACGGGAGGATCTGGGTCGCGATGTCGTTCAAGTTGGGGTTGTAGGGCGGCGGCAGCCCGGGCCGCGTCCAGGGTTGCGTGAAGAGGACGTGGTCCAGCGGCAGGGGCGTACAGTCCGTCACGAATGCCCGGGGGAAGGGCAGGATCGCCACGAGGACGAAGGCTCCCAGGAGAATCCGGGGAATCGGGCGGCCGAGAACCCGTGTGGCCACCGCGATCCCGGCCGCCGACGCGGCGAGCAGGATGAGGATTGCCATCGGTATGGCCACGGACCGCGAGAGTACTACGCGATCCGGCGCGACCCACGATGAGCCGGCGAGACGGGCGGCTCCCGGGCTCCGTAAACCGGATGCCTTGTTGAGAAGTCGCGCGAACTCTGGGGATGCCGCGGCGCGGCGACTTCAACGCGTCTCCTCCCTTGCCGGCGCCCTCCTCGGCCTCGTCGCCGCGATGATCCTCGCGACGCTGCTTCCGCGCCATCCGGCGCGGGGCCAGCTCCCGGGGTACGCCGCGGCGCGCGGATTCGACCCGCGCATCGATGTGCTCTGCCTGATCCTCCTGTCGGGCCTTCCGATCCTGGCGGGAGCCGGAGGTTCGCGCGCGGCGGCGGCGGTGCTGCGGAGGAGGCGTCGCGCGGGCGTCTCTCCGAGCGATTCCAGCGACGCGCCCTCGCGCGCGCAACAGGCGCTGCTCACGTTCCCGACCGCTCTCTGCGCCGTCGCCGCGCATGCCCTGCTCGTCTGGACGCTGCTCGTGGCGCCGCTGTCGGCGGGAGGCGTCACATCGCTCGCGCTGCTCGTCGGGCTCCTCGCGGTCTCCCTTGGACTCGTCCTCGCGCTCGGAGGGGGCCGGCTCCGGGACGGGGCCGTGTTTCTCGGCGCCGCCTGCGCCGTCCTCCCCTTCCCATTTCTCGGCCGACGCCCGGCCGCGCTCTGGCTGGCGGCGGGCGCGGCCGCGCTCGCGCTGCCGATCGCGGCGCGCCTCATCTCGCGGCTCCGGCCCGAAGCCTTCCTGCGCGCCGTGACGCTGGCGGTCCTCCTGCCCGGCTCCGTGACCGCGCTCGCGGCGGCGGCGGTCCTGGGCCGTCCCGGCGTTGCCGATCTCTTCGAGGACGGGCACTCCCTACTTCCCGCCTCGGAGTATCTTCGCGGCGAGCTCCCCTACCGGGACATCGTTCCGGGGCATGGGCTCGTGGCCGACGGGCTCCTGCAGACGGCCTCGATGAAGCTCTTCGGCGACGACTACCGGGGCGTCCGCCGCGGCGAGAAACTCTTCGGCCTCTTTTTCTGGCCGGCGTTCTACGCGTTGGGCTACGCCGCCACGGGGAGCCCGGCGATGGGCTTCGGCGGGCTCATTCTCTCGTCCCTCTGTTTCCCCCAGTACGCATTTCCGCGAGTCATCGTGTCCCTCTGGACGCTGGCTCTCGCGACGTACGCGTCCCGCGCGAAGAAGCCCGCCGCCTGGTTTCTCTGCGGCGCGGCGCTGTCCGGAAACTTCTGCGTGGCGATCGACTTCGCGTCTTACACGGCCGTCGGAGCGGCGATCGCGCTGTGGGTGGGCCGGGGAAGGAGGAACGTCCATGCGGTCTTCCTCCTGCTCGGCGCGGTGGCCGCGAGCGCCGCGATCGCCGTGGCGTTCGCGATCCTCGGGGTCCTGCGCGACTTTGCGGCGACGACGTTCGTCTTCATACCGTCGCTCCTGCCGGTCTACGCGCAGTCGTTTCCGCGGCTCCCGGTCGAGCTCGGGCGCCGGAGCGGGATCGACCTCCTTCGCGACGGCACGGCCTTCCTGTACGGGTTCGCGGCGCTCTCGCTCGTTCTCCTCGCGACGCTCCTCCCGGCGGGCCCGCGGGTCGGTCACCGAGCGCGGGCCATGCTGCCGTTGCTCGGCTGGATCCTCGCGGCGATGCTCTCGGTCGTGGAGCGGCAGCACGTGGGATATCCCTTCTTCGCGGTGCCGGTCGCGCTCGTGCTGATGCTCCGATGGCTACGGGGAGGGGGCTCGTCGAGAACCCCGCGGGCCCTCGCGTCCGCCGCCGCCCTCGTCGCCGTCGTGTGGCTGTGGCGTCCGGTTCCTCTCCTGGTCGCCGTCGCGCGCGCGATCGAGGACCCTCGCCTGCCGCCCCAGGCGGTGGCGATCGATGACCCGCCCCGCGCGCGCGGCGCGCTCTTTGGGCAGAGGGATGCGCGACTCATCCGGGCCACCGCCGAGATGATGCGCAGGGCACGCTTCCTGCCGGGGGAGACCTGGCTCGACTTCGACGACGTCGCCGGCCTCTACTTCCTGTTCGACCGCGACTGTCCGATCCGTTATTACGAGGTCCCGTTCTACGAGTCCGAGGAAGCTCAACGCGAGGTGATCGCGGCCGTGACCCGAAACCGGCGAGTCCGCGCGGCCCTGATGTCCTCGGACTACGGAGCGATCGACGGCATCCCGAACTCCGCCCGCGCCCCGCTCGTCGCCGCCTTCCTCCGCGAGCACTTCCGCCCGTTCCATCGCGACGGGCCCGTCGAGTTCTGGCTGCGCGAGGATGCGGCCGAGGCACCGCTCCCGGCCCCGTGACGGCGACCCGACTTTGTCGCCTATGCTTCTCCGCAGCATGCGCGATGTTCCGTTCACTCGCTCTCTCGCCCGCCGGCTCTGGCGCCGGCGCGAGTCGATGCGCGCCGACTGGGACTTGCGCGCCCGGAACGATGCCTCCTTCTACATCTGCACTACCGCCGCCGAGACGCCGGAGGCCTTCGCGGCTTCGGGAGAGCGCGACCTCGCCGAGAACGTGATCGACGGCCTTCCCGTCGCCGCGGACTGGCAGGTTCTGGAGATCGGTTGCGGGATCGGCCGGCTGCTGCGCCCGCTGTCCCGACGGGTGGCCCGGGCCGTGGGTGTCGATCTCTCGCGCCAGATGATCGAGCTGGCTCGCGACTACTGCGTCGGATTCCCGAACGTCGAGCTGCACGCGACCGACGGGTCCCTCGAGTTCCTGCCGGATCGGCGTTTCGATTTCGTCTTCTCCCACATCGTCTTCCAGCACGTGCCGCGCAAGGCCTACGTCCAGCGCTACCTGCGCGACGCGTCCCGGGTTCTCAAGCCGGGCGGAATTCTCCGCGTCCAGGTCGATGGCCGCTCGCGCCAGTTCTATCGAAGGTGGCTCGCCGACTCGTGGTCCGGAGTGGTCTTCTCCTCCCGGGAGCTCGTCCGCAGGCTCGAGAAGGAGGGACTTCGGGTCCGGGAGATCCGGGGCGCGGGAACGCAGTACCTGCGGGCGACCGCCGTTCGCGCTTAGCGGCTTCCCACGGCCTCTCGAAACTCCTTCAGCAGCTCCTCCGGGACCCCGTCCTTCCTGCCGCTCCCCGATGCCTCGACGATCAGGACGTGCGGGAGATCCGGGGTGTCCTCCCAGGTCTCGTGCCGCTCGAGTCCCGAGAGCTCCGCCACAGCGCTCTCCCCGTATCGGTAGGGCTGGATGCGGGCGAAACCCGCCGAGCGGAGCGCCGAAGCGAGCATGGACTGGTTGTAGAGGAACTGGTGTCCCCACCCGTGGAAGGCGCGGTTCAGGCGCATGCAGTCCACCCGCGCGTCCTCATCCGAAGCGGACCGGCCCCGATAGTGGGTGATGAGGACCCAGTCGAGGTTGGGCGTCGAAAGCCGCAGGGTTCCCTCCGCGGAGAGCACGCGCCGGCATTCGCGCAGGAAGGCGAGGCCCTCCTCCAGGGAGAGGTGCTCCAGAAAGTGTTCCGCGTAGATCGAGACGACGTCGCGGAACGGAAGTCCCTGTCGGACGTCGAGCACCTGGTCGACGCCGGGATGACCCTGGTTATCGATGTTGATCCATCCGGGGATCGACTGCTGACCACAGCCGATGTGGAGGCGCCGGGGAGGCGTGTCGGCGTCCACGTCGGGGGCCGGCTTCTTGAAGAGTCGCATGGGATTTGCCGCAGGTTGTTTACCACATCCCATGGGAGCGGTCGAGGCGCGCCCCGCGCGAGTCGATGTGAAGTGCCTATGTTAGGATTTTGCCAAATTCAAGGAGGCCTCATGCAGCGGTTACTTCGCGCTCTACTTCTCGGGCTGCCCCTTCTCTCCTCGTCCCTCCTCCTCGCGCAAACCACGGGGGACATCTCCGGGCGCGTGTCGGACGAGCAGGGGGGCGCGCTCCCGGGGGTGACGGTCGAGGCCCGGAGCCCGGCGTTCCAGGGCGCGCGGGCGGCCATATCGGATGCGACGGGCGCGTTCCGGCTCATCCTGTTGCCTCCGGGCACCTACAAGGTCTCCGCGAACCTCCAGGGGTTCGCGCGGGTGGAGCAGACGGTCGTGGTCGCGCTCGGCAAGACGGCGACCTCGGAGATCCGGATGAGCGCCGCGATTCGGGAGGAAGTGATCGTGTCGGGCGCGGCCCCCGTCGTCGACACCTCGTCGACCACGGTCGGCACCAACATCGACAACCAGAAGATCCGTTCCCTGCCGACCGGGCGGAACTACACGTCGATCGTCCAGATCTCGCCGGGGGTCTCGACGCAGACGTCCAACACCGAGGCGTTCGCGAACGCCATCACGGTGTACGGCTCGACGGCCCTGGAAAACTCCTTCGTCATCGACGGCGTGCTGACGAGCGGAGTCGAATACGGCGCCCAGGGGAAGGAGCTCAACTACGAGTTCATCCAGGAGCTGGACGTGAAGACCGGCGGCTACCAGGCCGAGTTCGGCCGCTCGACCGGCGGCATCGTCAACGTGATCACGAAGTCCGGCGGCAACGAGTTTCACGGAGAGGTGTTCACCTACTACGACAACAACTCGCTGCAGGCGAACAACAAGCACAAGAACGAGACGCTCTTCGGCACGTCCGAGGGGTTCAACCGGCTCGACTACGGCGCCGATCTGGGCGGCTACATCCTGAAGGACGACCTGTGGTTCTTCGGCGCCTACGACCGGGTGCAGAACACCACCAAGCAGCTGCTGACCTCGGGCCCGAACATCGGCGAGCGGGCGGATACCGACAGCACGCGCGACCTCGCCTCCGCGAAGCTGACGTGGAAGATTACCTCCTCGCACAGTCTCGTCGGGAGCTTCTTCCAGGACCCCCGCGACGACGTCGGCGCCGTCAACGACGGCGCGCATCCGTTGAACGGGCCGTTCGAGACGTTCATCGGGACCCAGAAGTTCGGAGGTCGGGACTACTCCCTGCGCTACAACGGCTTGTTCGGTTCGAACTTCGTCGTCGCGGCCCAGGGCGCGGTGCACCACGAGCAGAACTCCGTGTTGCCGGGCCTGCCCGGCGGAGACGAGATCCAGTACGTCGACCAGAGGGTCAACAACGCGCAGACCGGCGGCTTCGGGCTCATCCAGGAAAAGAAGTTCAAGCGTTACCTGGGAGCGCTCTCCGCCACGACCTACCTCTCCAACCATGAGATCAAGGGCGGCTTCGAATACCTGGAGGACAAGGCGGACGTCGTGAAGCGCGAGTCGGGCGGCCAGGTCGTCACGATCCTGGATATTCTGGGTTACACGGGACCGCCAGTCTACCAGCACTTCTACTGGACGATACCGACCGCGAACCTCCCGGACAACGTGCCGACGTCCCAGTTGAACGCGACTCCGTACCATCGGACGTTCTCGTTCTACCTGCAGGACTCCTGGCGGGTGCTGCCCAGCCTGACCGTCAACGCCGGCCTCCGGTACGACAACCAGAAGATCTACAGCGGGGACGGCACGCAGCAGATCAACCTGACCGGCAGCTGGGCGCCGCGCATCGGTTTCGCCTGGGACCCGACCAACGACAGCCGGACCAAGATCTTCGGCTCGTTCGGCTACTTCTACGAACAGATTCCCATGGACCTGGTCATTCGCTCCTACAGCTCCGAGAGACAGCCCACGATCTACAACTTCGATCCCACCTCGATCGTTCCGGACGCGACGGCGGCCGCGATCGCGGGAGACGACACGGCGGCGACGCTTCCCGGAACGCCGGCGTTCGGCGGCGGCGGAAAGATCTTCGGGGGATTCAACGATCTGACCGATCCCGGCCTGAAGGGCCAATACGTTCGGGAGGTGATCCTCGGCGCGGAGCGCGAGGTCATTCCGAACTTCGCGGTGGGCGCCCGCCTGATCTATCGCGACCTTCCGCGGGTCGTCGAGGACTACCTCTGCGACCTCGAGTTCGATTACTGCGTCGGCAATCCGACGCGAGGCCGGATGAGGAGCCTCTTCTCGCTCGACGTCAACTCGCAGTTTCCGGCCCCCGCGGCCAAGCGGATCTACAAGGCCTTCCAACTCGACGCGACCAAACGCTTCTCGGATCACTGGTCCGTGCTCGCGTCGTATCTGTATTCGAAGCTCCAGGGCAACTACGACGGGCTCTTCGCGCCGTACACGCAGCCCCGCGGCACCGCGGACCCAAACATCTCGGCGCTCTACGACTACTACGACTTCTTCACGGCGGGCCCCGTCAAGAACGGGGTCGCCCAGCCCTTCACGGCGAACGGCTATCTTTCCAACGACCGGCGCCATCAGGTCAAGGTCTCCGGCGTCTACGTGACGCCCTTCAACCTTTCGCTCGGCATCGTGAGCTACTACCGGACCGGGACGCCCATCTCGCGGATCGGCCTGTCCGGGGCCTACAACCGCTACGAGTTCTTCCTGCTCCCGCGGGGCTCGGAGGGGCGCATTCCGGCGGACTACGAGGCGGATCTGCACCTGGGGTATCCGCTCCAGCTTGGCCCCGTGACCCTGACCACGCTCGTGGACGTCTTCAACGTCCTGAACCGACAGCGCGCGGTCGTGGTCGATCAGCGCTACAACATCTCGGAGTTCGACGATCCGAGGCAGACCTGCGCCCGGGGAAGCGGCGCCAACGGGTGCAACCCCGACTTCGGAACGGCGCTCGCGCGCACGTCGCCGACGTCGGTCCGATTCGCCGTGAAGCTGGGGTTCTAGGCGGGGCTTCCCGCGCGGTCCGGGGCAATCAGCGCGGCCGCGAAGAACTCGGCGAGGGCCGCGCCGACGGCGCCTGGCCGTTCCATGGGCGACAGGTGGCCGGCGGCGGCGATGGGGACCAGCCGCGCCCCGGCGATCGCGCCGGCCATCGCCTGGGAGTTCGAGGGCGGCGTCAGTGCGTCCTGGTCGCCCACGACGACGAGCGTCGGGATCGAGATTCTCGACAACAGGGGCGTGGAATCGGGCCGATCGCGCATCGCCGTCAGGTCGGCCTCGATGGTCGCGGCCGTCTGCCGGAGCATGATTCGCCGCGCGCGATCGACCAGGTCGCGGTTGGCGAGGGACGCGGGGCAGAGGAGCTTTGGCAGCATCGCCTCGGCGATCGCCGCGACACCCTCCGATCGCACGGTCGCGATCGCGGCGTCCCGCTTCGCCCGGCCCTCGTCGTCGTCGGCGGATGCGCGCGTGTCCACGAGCGCGATCGCCCGGAGGGATTCCGGCCGGCGCTCCACGACGCCCAGCGCGACGTAGCCTCCCATCGAGAAGCCGGCCAATCCCGCGGGCGGTGGCAGCTCCTTCAGGATCGCCTCGATGAAGTCTCCGTAATCGCGGATCGAGCCCTCGGCCGCCGACGCCGTCTCCCCGCGGCCGGGGAGATCCGGCTTCAAGACCCGGAACTGGCGGGAGAGGTGCCGCGCGACTCCCGACCACATCGCGCCGTCCAGCGGGTAGCCATGCACGAGGACGACGGCTGGCCCGGTGCCCATCTCCCGGATGTGGGCGGGTTGATCCTTCCAACGAAACTCCATGGCGACGCCATTTTTATCACCGGCGGGCTGCCTCGGGGAAGGTGCGTCAGTCCAGAAGCTGGTTGCGGATGGCGTAACGAGTGATTTCCTCCCGCGAAAGGAGCCCCGTTTTGCCGGAGATTCTGGCCCGGTAGGTGCTAACCGTCTGGACGGAGAGGGCGAGCTCCCGCGCGATCGCGGTTAGTGTCATACCGCGTGCAAAGAGGCGGAATACTTCGAGCTCGCGGCTGGATAGCTGTTCGTGCGGGCGCGAGGCTTCACGCCCGCGGTCCGGCGTTCTTCGAATCCCGCTGAGCGGGCTCGAGGCGTCGAGGCCATTCTGAAATTCGCCGAGCTCGAGCTTCAGCGAGGTCAGGGTCTGTCGCACTTCGTCGTGAATGTCTCGCGCGACGCGCGCTGTCTGTCGATTTCGAGTCTTGCCGAGCCGCGCCGACAACGCCTGGAGCGCCTCGATCGAGCGTCGCAGACCGTCATTGATTCTCAGCCGCTCGGTGATGTCGATGCAAGCCGCGATCCGGGCGGGTCGGTCTTCGAACATCAGGGTGTGCGAGAGAATCTCGACGGAGATCTCGGAGCCGTCCTTACGGCGGTGCGTCCAGGTGCCCCCTTCGTAGTACCCGTCGGGCGCGGCCGCAACGGCGGCCCGCAGACGCGCTCGTTCCGAGCGCGGGCGGACCTCGCTCGCCGTCTTAGCCAAGAACTCCTCGCGCGAGTATCCATAGTGCTGCACGGCAGCATCGTTCACGGCCAGGAACCTCAGCGTCTCCCGATCGATAATCCACATCGGAAGCGGATTCCGCTCGAACAGAAAACGATCGAGCGTCGCGCCTCGCGGCAACTCTTTCGGAGCCCGGGGGCTTCGCGTCGTTTTTCCCATCAGGCCGCCAAATGCTCCGAGAACAGACATTTCGTTCTCGAAGTGCCTGTTGGATTGCCGCCGAAAGACTCCCGAACCCCGTTAGAGCTGCGCATCGACGGTCCAGTCCAGCGGGAAGGCGTTCACGCCGAAGACCCGCCCATTCCCGCCTGAGCGTGTTCGCTTGTGGATTCGTGCTTCGGGCAACGTTTGTTTATTGATCATATCACCGTGAACGCTTCGGAGGCGCGATCGGAGGTCCATTCCGGACGCCACTCGACTCATGATCGTGCTTGAAGAATTACTACATCTCGTGTAGTATCTTCTTCTACTATCAGCCTAAAATCTCTCGCTCGGACTCGATTTCGGCGGAGCTTTCGCTTCGTCTCGGAGCCAGTATTTCTCGTAGAGTCGCTGCCTACGCCGAGGGCTCGATGATTCGGGCCGCGGGACAGGCTCGTTCGGCGCGTCTGGCACTCGTGCTCGCACTGCTAGCCTCGGGTTCTCCGGCGCAGGAGATCGCGCCTCGTGAGCCCGTCGTTCTCCGGACCGACACGAGGATCATGCCGGAGCTGACGATTTTCCCGTCGGTCTTCCGAGCGGGCGAGATCACGGGCTCGATGCTCTCGATAGCCAACGTGAATCCTTCCTCTACGCAGTCGCTGGAGCCGGGCGACGTCTTCCAAATCACCTTCGGTCCGGATTCGAAACTCGCCACCGTCGACCCGGTCCTCTTCATCAACTCTCCGACCCTCTCGGCGGCGGAATTCTCGGTTTCCTCCGACTCGGATCAGATACTCGTGACCTACCTCGGTGCGCCGAAGGTCTTTGCTCCTGGGGACAGCTTCTCGGTCGGTGTCTCGCTGCAGATGCCCGCCGAGGAGGGAGACCAGACCATCGTCTTCGTGTTGCCGGCGTTTGCCGGCCGCTACACCGATTCGGCCCGTCCGCGATATGTGACGTTTTCGGTCCAGACGATGTCACAATCGACGGGCCCGCCCGGACCCCAAGGTCCACGCGGACCGACCGGATTCACGGGACCGACCGGGCCGAATGGTGCCACCGGACCCACGGGTCCCACCGGGGCGACGGGTCCCACGGGCCCAACAGGGGCTACCGGCTCGACCGGCGCTATGGGCGCGACTGGACCGACCGGGCCCACGGGCCCGACGGGTGCCACAGGAGCGACCGGGCCGATGGGTCCGACTGGCCCGATTGGGCCGACTGGGGCAACGGGCGACACGGGACCCATCGGTCCAACCGGCCCGACGGGTCCTCAAGGCCTGACTTGGCAGCAGGCGTGGTCCAATTTGACGACCTACAGTCTCGACGATGCGGTGTTCTTCAATGGATCCAGCTACATCAGCCTGATTAGCGCAAACGTTGGCAATCAGCCGGACATCAGCCCGGCCGACTGGGGTCTGGTGGCCCAGGAGGGCGTTACGGGTCCCACTGGACCAACGGGGCCGACGGGACAAATCGGACCGACGGGACCAACGGGTGCGACCGGACCCACTGGTCTAACAGGTCCAACCGGTGCGACTGGATCGACGGGCCCTACGGGTTCG
>JBBRFL010000057.1:0-14373 GCA_038224325.1 Thermoanaerobaculia bacterium
GGCGGCGGACAGAATAGCATCCTGGCGTGGCGACCGTCGTCCTCGACATCGAGACCACCGCGGCGGCCTGGGACTCCTTCGACAACGCTCAGCAGACCTACCTGCTGCGAAACTCACGCTCGGAGGAGGAGCGCGAGCGCCTGCCCGAGACGCTGTCTCTCTGGCCGTTCACGGGCAAGATCATCACCGTGGCCATGCTCAACCCGGGCACCGGGCGCGGCCGCGTCTGGTACGAGAAGTCGGACGGACGCGCCGAGGAGACGTCCGAGGACGGGCTCTTCAAGTTCATCGGCGACGAGGAGCCGGCGTTCCTGGCGGAGTTCTGGAAGGCGATGCGGCGTTTCCAGCGGTTCGTCACGTTCAACGGCCGCGGGTTCGACGGCCCCTTCCTGATGCTGCGCAGCGCGACGCTCGGGATCCCCGTCACCCGGAACCTCGTGGGGTACCGCTACTCCGTGCGCCCCCACACCGATCTGCTCGAGGTCATCTCCTTCTTCGGCGCCTCGCGCAAGTGGAACCTCGACTTCGCGTGCAAGGCGTTCGGCGTCGAGAGCCCCAAAGAGCACGGAATGGACGGGTTCATGGTGGGTCCGTATTACCGCGCGGGGCGTCTCCGGGAAATCGCTCTCTACTGCCGTCGAGACGTGGAAGCTACGGCGCGTCTCTATGAAAAATTGGAAAAAACCTTGCTACCGGCCCTCGAAACCCGCTAACAATAGGCGGCATCACGCCGTGTTAACATGTCAGAAAAACAGGAATTGACGGTCTCGGAGCTGTCGAGGGAGCCCCTCATGCCCCGGAAGCCCGCCAACGAGAGAGTATCCGAGCGCATCCCGATCGGTGCGCCGGCCACGCTCAAGTGGGCAGAACAGGAACTCAACGGCTTCGTCGAGGTCGTCAACCTCGGCGGGATGTACGTCGCGACGCCACGCGCGCCCCAACCCCAGATCGGTGACTACGTCGAGCTCGTCTTCTCTCTTCCCGGAGACCGTCGAAGCTTCCGGGTGCGCGGGAACGTGGTGTTCCTGGATCAGACTCCGGCACCCGAGTCGCGCCGCGCCGGATTCGGCGCGCGATTCGAGCGCCCACCGGTCACTTTGCTCGACGCGATCCGCAACCTCAACCGGGAGCACTGACGGTTCGCTAGTCCGGCTTGGCCTGCGATAGCGTCAGGGTCTGGTAGGCGAACTCGATCGTCGCATCGACCTCGGTCAGGACCCCGGAGCCCGACGAGGAGAACGTGGCGGGGGTCACGCCCGTGAGATCCCAGCGCGCCAGGATGTTCTGCTGATTGTCGCGGGTGACGATCGCGACGTTCTTGGTCGTCGGCGTCCCGGTCCCGGTGGCGCTGTTGATCCAATCCGTCAGCCGATTGAGCCCCTTCTGGGTCACGGTGATCACGAAACGGCGCTGGTCCGGGGAGTAGGCCGTGTCGAGGCGCCGCGAATCGGTCCGGGCCACCGGATCGTGGTTGAACTCGATTCGGTATCCAATGACGCCGACGGTCAGGGCACCGTCGACGAAGAATTGAAAACTGTTCTCTCGGGGATCCGGCCCCGTCTGAGCCGGCAAGGCGAAGGCGGCCAGGAAGCCGAGAACCGTCAGACACATGCGTGCTCGCGCCATTTGGATTCCTCCCGAATTCCGTTCAGAGCCTAGCACTTCCGGAGAACCGCCCAAATGATCCGTGCCGCCCCGGACGACTTGAAATCGGTCGATTTCGGAAGTACAAAGGCGGTGCCAATCCGGCGCAGTTTCTGAGGGGATCTTGTGGGATGGGTTTTTCGCAAGGAGGATTCATGAGTACGAGGTCGAAGCTCGCAATCGTTTCGGCTCTGGTGGCAGGCATTGCGATCCTGGGCGCACGAGTCACCCGGGCCGGCCAGGCCAAGGACTCGGGCACGTTCGAAGTCACCGCAGACTCGATCGAAGGCTGCTCCTGTCCGCTCTTCTGCACCTGCTACTTCGGCGCTTCGTCCGACGAGCACATGTGCCAGGCCAACAACGTCTACAAGTTCCGGAAGGGAAGCCACTACGGCGATGTCGACTTGTCCGATCAGATCGTCTGGCTCAACCTCGATCTGGGCGGCGAGTGGCACAAGAAGCCGGGTCCCGGGATGCCGACCGAGTGGGCGGTCGTCACCTTCGACAAGAAGTCTTCGCCGGCGCAGCGCGAGGCGATCGGCCAGGTTCTCAAGGTCGTTTTTCCGGTGAAGTGGAAAAAATTCTCGACGCGGGAGGACTCCATCACCTGGCAGGACGACGCCAAGAGCTCTCACGCGACGATGGCCAGCGGCATGGCGGAGATCGCACTGGACAAGACTTCAACTCTCCGCCCGGACAAGAACGAGCCCGTGGTCGTGAAGAACCTGCAATACTGGTTCTCGAACACGAACGAAGGATTCGTTCTGGCCCACTCGACCCATCGCTTCGAAGGCGCCGATGGCAACCCGAAGTACTCCTACGCCAAGCGCAACGGCTTCACCATCGCGTGGACGGCAAAGGGCGACGTCGCGCCCGCGAAGGTGGCGGCTCGCTAGACGACACGTTCACGGAAGACGGGCGGCTGGACCGCCCGTCTTCTTTTGGAATCGGGTTGACTGTGAACCTCGACTGTTGACTAATACCGGACCATGACTCCCGACGACATCGCGCCCGAGTTCCGCTCGCGGTCCAAGGATTACGCCAAGGCCGCGCCCATCGAGGGCGTACGGATCCTGCGGCTCAAACGCTTCACCGACGATCGCGGATTCTTCTTCGAGATCTTCCGCGCGAAGGCCAATCACCCCGAGAGCCACGAGCTCTTCGAGTTTTTCCAGGGTGTGCCGATCGCCCAGATGAACTACTCGATTGTGGACGTCGAGGGCCACATCAAGGGGCTCCACTACCATCTGCTCCAGGACGACATCTGGTTCGTTCCCCCGCCCTCCAAGGCGAAGTTCGTCCTCTACGACCTGCGCAAGGGCTCTCCCACGTTCGGGAAGACCCAGGTCATCGTGGCCGGCGGCGGGCAGGACGTCCTCGTGCGAATCCCCTCGGGCGTGGCGCACGGCTACCGGCCACTCACCAATCCCTGCGCGCTCTTCTACTTCGTGACGGAGACCTTCGACCCGGCCGCGCCCGACGAGTACCGCGTCCCCTGGGACCATCCCGCCGTGCGGGACCTCTGGGACGTTCCCAACGGGTAGAGGAAGAGGGTCCCTCCCGCCGCCCTCACCCCCCGTCCGATTTCGCCAGGTCCCGCATTCCCGCCTCGTCGAGCGTGTACCGCAGCAAGTCCTGCTGGGGCGCTCCCCCGAGTCGGCGATAGAAACGTAGCGCGCCCTCGTTCCAGTCGAGGACGGCCCAGTCGATTCGGAGAGCCCCGCGCGCGACCCTCTCCCTCGCGAGCGCGGCCATCAGCGCCTCCTCACTCCCGCCCCGCGAGCGGACTCGCCGGCGACGAGGTCCTCGAGACAGCGGAAGGGCCGCGCCCGGAACGAGGAGCCGAGCCCCTGCCAGAAGATCGCGAGCCCCTCGACGCGTTCGCGATGCTCCGCCACGAGCGCCTCGATCCGGCGCTCGTGGAAGATTCAGGACAGCAGGCGGGCGACCTCGTCGTCGCTGGCGGGCGAGAGTCTCTCGAAGCGGGCCAACTCGCGGTCGAGCTCGATCATCCGCGGGCCATCCTCCGGCCGGGCGGGACGGACCCGCACGGACGCGCTCTGCGCGCCGGAGCTCACCGGGCCGCGGCCACTCGGGGAAAGTCGACCCGGGCGAGCAGCTTCAGCGCGCCGTCGCGGTCGACGTTCGCACCCTGCGCGAGCACGAGCCGGGACGGCAGCACCAGGACCGTGACCAGCGTGGTCGGATTTCCGCTGGATCGGTCGGTGACGGCAAACGCCGTCGATCCCGCGACCTTCAATTCCTTCGCCTCGACGCTCGGAGCCTTCGCGGCCTCGGCGACGGCCTTGCGGATCTCCGGCTCCAGGTTCTTCTCCTTGCCGTAGTCCTGGACCACGAGCCGGAACTGGCGCGTCACCGTCGGGCTCTCGATGCGCTGGAAGAATCGCGAGACCTCGGTGAACACCCCCATGTCGTTCTCGTCGGTGTTGGGCAGGGGATCGGTCGGGGCCGTGACGTAGCCCGGAAGCTCCTTCGGCAGGCCGTCGGACAGCGAGAGGGGCCAACCGGTCTTGCGATCCTGCGCCGAGGCCGTGACGGCGGCCGCGAGGAGCAGGAGAGCCGGCCACGCGCTTCGCATGACAAAAAGATAGCGCATCTCTTGCTAGACTCCCGGGTCAGGTTCCATGCGCCGAATCGTCTTTCGCCTGTCGGTCGCCCTGCTCGCCGTGCTCTCGCTGGCGAGTTGCGCCTCTCCGGGGGTCCGGGGAACCGGGACCACGCGCCCCGAGCCGATCACCCCGGCCGAACTCGTCGCGTCGATCTCCGACATCGCCGCCGGCCGCAACGCCGCGATGGCGGAGGCGGGCCTGGTTCTCAAGCGCATCGAGTTCAAGCTCTCCGTCGGGCGCGAGACTCTGGGCTCGGGAAAGATCGAAGTCCTCGTGCTCGACGCCGCGGCCTCGCGCGACGCGGAGACGTCTTTCCTGCAGGAGTTCACGCTCGAGGTGCCGGCGGAACCGCGCAGGGGCCGGGAGTCGCGGCCGCTCGTCCCGGGCGTTCGCGAGTTCGTCGAGGACGCGATGAACACGGCCCGCGACCTCGCCCGGGCCACGTCGGAGGCGGGGTTGCCGCAGCGGATTCGCACCCTCGAGCTCACCGCGAGGATTCGCCGTTCGCGCAAGCTCGGGGGTGGGATCACGGCCACGATACCCGCCTGGGTCAGGCCGTCCATCGGCGCGAGAGTCGAGAGCATCCACGAGGACGACAACACCATCCGCCTGCTGTTCGAGGCCCGGTCCCCGTAGGCCGGGTTCCCCGCGCCGTCGAGAAGCGGGCAAAAAAAAGCGGCCCCTCTCGGGACCGCTCCTTTCATCCCCCGGAGAAGCGCTTACTTCTTCACGCCGAGAATCGCGTCCTTCGCCTTCTTCGAAACGCGGAACTTCACCACCCGCTTGGCGGGAATCTTGATCTCTTCGCCCGTGGCCGGGTTCCGGCCCATTCGCGCCTTCCGATTGACGAGCACCAGTTTGCCGACGCCCGGGATCGTGAAGCTGTTCTTCGCTTCCTTGTAGGCGAGCGCCGTAAGGTCGTCGAGGAACTGCGTCGAGATCCGCTTGGTCGTACCCGTGGATTTCGACAGGTGATCGGCGATGTTGGATTTCGAAAGCGCCTTGGAGTCCTTTGCCATATGCACTACCCCTTTTCTATGCGGAATCGCCCGGCTGGGCGTATCAAACTGGGGCCGTATTCTAGACCCCCGGGTGCGAAGCGGAGCAAGTAAATTCGTCGAGCCACGGCTTTCCCGCTTTGCCCCGCGCGACCCTCCGATCTCGGGACTCGGTCGTGACGATAAGATCGCGCCGCGGATGGAAACGCCGTCGTCCCCACGGAAGTCCGGCGTCGTCGCCGGACGTCGCCTGGCGATCGGCGTGCTCGCCGCCGCGGTCGGGATCGGAGCGGGCTGCCGGGACGGCTCGACCCGGTCGATCGAGGGTCGGATCCTCGCACGGTATCAGAAGGCATCGGGCGCCAAGCCACTGGCGGCGAGCGGGATGATCCGCATTCGCCTGGCTTCCGCTCGAGGAGGCGCCGGCGAAACGGGACCGACCGAGATCCTCTGGGAACCGGGGCGGTACCGCGAGACGGTCTCCTCGGCCGGCTGGACCTCGACCCGCGGCATCGAGCTCGGCAAGGCTTACTTCACGGACGAAGACGGCGTCACCCGGGTCGTCTCGGACCAGGCGCTGCGCGAGCTGACGACTCGATCCTACTTCTGGAGACGGGCCTGGCTCTTCGAGGACCGCGAGGGCGCCCGACTCCGTGTGGGGCCGGCGGGCGAGGCCGCGGCCGCCGTCCGGGTCCAGCCTCCGGGGGGGAACCCGCTCGTCCTGACCTTTTCCCGCCAAGACGGAAGGCTGGTGTCCGCCCGGTCCCCGCGGTTTCAACTCGAGTTCTCGGCCCCCTCCCGTTTCCGGGACACCTCCGAGCCGGCCCGGATACTGGAGGGCGAGATCGCCTGGGTCGGTCTTCCGACGGGGCGGATCCCCAATCCGACGGTGGGCGGCGGCCGCGCCCGGTTCGCCGAAGCCTCCTCGAGGATTCCTTTCGAGCGCCGCGGAGGGGCGGTCGTCGTGTCGGCTCGCATCTCGGGCCAGCCGGCGCGCCTCGCGATCGACGCAGCCGCCGACGGGCCGCTGACCGTGTCGCCGGAGCTCGCCCTCCGGCTGTCTCTGACCTTTCGCCCGGACGTCTACGGCCGATCGATCGCGCCCGGAGCGACGCTGCAGGTCGGCGCCGTCTCGTATCCGTCGCTCTTCGTGCGGAGCTTCGACGGGATCCCGGAGGGGGCGGACGCGGTGGCGGGAGCATGCTTCTTCCGCGAGGCGGTCGTCGAGCTGGACCCCGCCGCCGGCCAGTTCGGCCTCCACGATCCTTCGCGATGGATCATTCCGGAGGGGTACTGGCGCATCGTCATCGACGACGACGGCGATCGCCCGGTCGCGGTCCTCGATCGCGGAAGCGGGTCGCTGCGGCTGACGGCGGGCACGGATACAGGGAAGGCCGCGCTGGTGTTGTCCACGGCCAGCGCCGCGCGCATCGGCCTGGCGAACGAGTCGACCGCGGGGGGACTCGCGTGGGGAGCGGCGAAGCTCCCATCCCTCCCGCTCGAGATCTCCGACCGGGGGCTCTCATCGGACTGGGGCGACGACGGGCGGCTCGGCTTTCCCCTGCTCCTGCGCTTCCACGCCTACATCGACATGCCGCAGCGATGGATCTATATGAGCGCCGTTCGACGCGCCGATGGAACCCTGCCTTGATTCCCCGCCGGCGAAGCGGCGCCCGCTAGCGAACGATCTTCCGGCGGAGGGCGGGCAGCGGGATCTCGCGCTCGCATCCGCCGCAGAGCACGTCCGCGTGACCCTCGCTCCATTCCGGCTCCAGCCGGAAGACGGAGTCGCAGGACGGGCATCGCAGCACGATCCATTCGGAGGCGCGGAGTCGGCTCTTGTCGGGAGCGCCGCGGCGAGCCATGCCTCCCGGGCGCGCGGAAACGAAAGGGACAACGTTGTCTTTGATCACCGTCGTTCCTCCTGTCCGAAATGCCGTTCCGTCCCGGAAACGGCGGAGCCGTCGGAGGGGCCGGCGAGCGACAGCGGCGCCGATCCCGATGCCTTGCCCTTGCGGATGACGAGCAGCGCCACGCCGAGGACGAAGAGCACCGCCCCCGTGCTCAACAGGCTGGCGAATACAGCGCGCACCGGGCGCGGCGCCTGAGCCAGGTCCCGACCTCCGGCCCCCACGACGACGCCTCCCAGGAAGATGCAGAGCACCGCCACGAGGAGCACGCTGCGAGGGCCGTCCTCGGAGGGACGCGAGCGTTGGGACCAGACGAGCTTCAGACGAGCCATGAGTCGTCTCGCCGGGTCACTGCGTTCGGAGCGAGGTCGAAGCCCAATCGGCCCTCCGAAGCGTCCGGGAGCAGCGGAGGTATCCCCCGAGCTCCCTCTGTCAACGCTCGCATTTTAGCCGACGGCGTTCGACGGGGCAACGGATTCTTGGGGGAGCTCGCAAACCGATGCCTCGCTTCGTCGTCCAACATCCACGGGAGGAAGGTCATGAAAGCCACTCAGAGTCCCCGGGGTCGGGCTTCGGTTTTCATTTTGGCGGCGGCGCTCGTCGCGCTTCTCCCCGCCTCCGGCGCGGCGTCCTCCTCCTCCCCTGCGGGCGCGGCGGTTGTGCCGCCGAACATCGTGCTGATCCTGACCGACGATCTGGATCTCGAGCTGGGAAGCCTCGCCTACATGCCCAACCTTCAACAGCTGCTGGTCGACCAGGGCGCGAGCTTCGAGAACTACATCGTTCCGCTCTCCCTCTGCTGCCCCTCGCGCTCGACGATCCTGACGGGCCAGTACACGCACAACCATCAGGTTTACTCGAATAGCGCGCCCAACGGCGGCTACCAGAAGTTCTTCGGCCTGGGCCTCGAAGCGACTACGCTCGCGACGGCGCTCCAGGGCGCAGGCTACCGAACGGTGCTCCTCGGCAAGTACCTCAACGGGTATCCCCTCTCCAACGATCCGCTGCATCTTCCGGCGGGCTGGGCCGAGTGGTACAGCCCGGTTTCGGGCAACTCCTACGCCGGCCTCGACTACACCATGAACGAGAACGGGTCGCCGGTCTACTACGGGACCCTTCCGGAGGACTACCTGACCGACGTCATCTCGGCCAAGGCCGACGACTTCATCGTGAGGGCGGCCTCCGCCGGCGACCCCTTCTTCGTTTACCTCGCGCCGTTCAACCCACATCAGCCCGCGACGCCGCCGGTCCGGTTTCAGAATCTGTTCCCCGGGATTCAGGCTCCTCGCACCCCGTCGTTCAACGAGGCCGACGTGAGCGACAAGCCTCAATTCATCCGGGATCTGCCGCTGCTGACCGACGCGCAGATCGCGGGCTTGGACGACCTCTACCGCCGGCGCCTCCAGTGCATGCAGGCCGTCGACGAAATGATCGCCAACCTGGTGTCGACCCTCGACGCGGTCCACCAGCTCGAGAACACATACATCGTCTTCACGTCCGACAACGGGTACCACGAGGGCCAGCACCGTTTCCAGGACGGAAAGTACACGGCGTACGAGCCCGACCTGCGCGTGCCCCTGATCGTGCGCGGTCCCGGCGTCGCCGCCGCGACGTCGCTCGCGCCGCTCGCCAGCGAGGTGGACCTCGCGCCGTCGTTCGCCGAGCTCGCCGGCGCGACGCTTCCCCTCCCGACCGACGGCCGGTCGCTCATACCGCTCTTCGCCGCGCCGCCCCCGGCGGATTGGCGGCAGGTCCATCTCTTCGAGGAGTACCCCAACGGGAGCTCCCCCGCCTGGAAGACCGACGGCACGCTCGAGCCGCCCGACGGCGGCGAGCAGCCGACCGCGGGACTTCGATTCACGGGCCTGCGCACGACGACCTACAAGTATGTCGAGTACGACACGGGCGAGCACGAGTACTACGACCTCTCCGCCGATCCCGACGAGACGAACAATTTGTACGCCGCGCTCGACGCCGGGCTGCGCGGGCAGCTCGCGCAGGCGCTGGCGGGCCTCGCCGGCTGCGCCGCGCAATCCTGCCGGACCGCCGACGCCACCCCGATCTTCGCGCCGGCGCCCGCCCTGGTCGATGCGCACACGAGCACGGGGACCTCCTCCAATCTCAACCTCGTGCTCGAGCCCGGCGAGACCGTCCGAGTCGAGCCCGCCTGGAGGAACACGGGAACCGTTTCCCTGGCGATCTCCGGCGCCGCCTCGAGCTACTCGGGGCCGGCCGGCGCGGTCTACACGCTCGCCGATGCCTCGGCCGACTACGGAACGGTAGCCGCCGGAGAAACCGCGAGCTGCGGGGACGCCACCGGCGATTGCTATGAATTCGGCGTCTCGGCCCCCGGGGTCCGCCCCGCGCCGCACTGGGATGCCACCTACGTCGAGACGCTGAGCACGGGCGCGACCCGGACCTGGGCCCTCCACGTCGGCAACAGCTTCGGCGACGTCTCGTCCGCCGACCCGTATTACCCGTCGATCGAGACGATCTTCCACAACGGGGTCACCGGAGGCTGCGGAGAGGGAGCGTTCTGCCCGGGGGCGTCGGTCACGCGAGCCGAGATGGCGGTCTTCCTGCTCAAGAGCTCGCTCGGCGCCGGGTACGTCCCGCCGCCGGCGACGGGCATCTTCGACGACGTGCCCGCCGACGACCCGTTCGCGCCATGGATCGAGGACCTCTTCCATCGCGGGATCACCGCCGGATGCGGCGTGGACCTGTATTGCCCGGGGGATCCGGTAACGCGCGCGACGATGTCGGTCCTGCGGCTGAAGACGCTTCTCGGGCCGGACTACGTTCCGCCGCAGGCCACCGGGATCTTCGCCGACGTGCCCGCGGACGACCCGTTCGC
This sequence comes from Thermoanaerobaculia bacterium, assembly GCA_038224325.1. Taxonomy (GTDB): domain Bacteria; phylum Acidobacteriota; class Thermoanaerobaculia; order UBA5066; family Gp7-AA6; genus DAHUXD01. Next base: position 10,037 of record JBBRFL010000057.1, read on the forward strand.
GCCCTGGATCGAGGACCTCTTCGCGCGCGACATCACCGCGGGTTGCGCGACGGAGCCGCCGATGTACTGCCCCGACGCCTCGACCCTGCGTCAGGAGATGGCGGTCTTCCTCGTGCGGACGTTCTCCCTGACGACGGGCGAGCCCGTGCCGCAGCCGAACTAGGGAGCCACTAGGGAGCCACTCCCCCGCTTCGCATGCGGTCGTGGATGTCCCGGGCGTCGGGTTTCCCGAGGGCGATGGCGCAGGTTCCGTCGCAGCGCGCCGTCGCACGGCCCTCCGCGTCGAAGATCTCGGCCGCCGCGAAGACCAGGTTGAGGCCCGACCGGACGACGCGCGCCTCGGCCACCAGGCGGTCGCCCCGTGTCGGCCCGAAGAACGACATCGCGAGATGGACCGTCGCGGATCGCGTGTCGGGTCGAGTGAGCCAGCCCACGGTGCCGATGACGAGGTCGAAGAGTCCGGCCAGCACGACGCCGTTGATCGCGTCCGTTCCCAGGCCTCCCCGATGCACCGGCAGGACGGGATCGATCACGGCTCGCACGCGATCCACGCGCTCGAACTCGAGTCGGGCGCCGAAGTGGTGCATCGCCGGCGACGCGTTCCAAAGGTCCCCGAGCGCGCGCAAAGATTCCACGGTCGGGTAGGCGGGCGAGAAGGGCAGGCCCTCGGTCATCCGGCGGAGATCCCTACTTGAGTCCCTGGACGACGAAGAGATCCGACAGGAGGCGGGCGTAACAGTACGCGTAGCCCTTCCCGTCGGGCGTGACCAGCACGTTCGAGATTCGCTCGACGCCGGCCGGATCCGCCGGAAGGAGATCCTTCCAGACCTCGCGCTTCCCGGTCCCGAGATCGACCCGGGTGACTCGCGCGGGCACGTCTCCGCGCTTCCAGAGGTAGATCGCCGTTCCATCGGGCGAGAATCGGAGGGGAAACTCCCCGGGCTCGGCCCCCGCTACGGCGCGCGCGGGCCCGCCGTCCACGGGGAAGAGCGCCGCCTTCCGGTCCGCGCCGGCCGCCGCCACGAGCTTCCCGTCGGCGGAGATCGCGAACCCGGGAAGCGCCGCCGTGATGCCCTCCGGCGTGATCGCGCGAGGCTTCCCGCCGTCGATGCTCTGGACCCACAGACGAAGGCCATGCCCGGGCTCGCTTCCGGCGAAGAGGATTCGCTGGCTGTCCGGGAACCAGATGGCGGCCTGCTCCGAGCCGATTCCCGAGGTCGTCACCTCCTTGTGCTCCCCCGTCCCGGTCGGCAGAAGGATGAACGGCGAGTTCGGCACCGGCATGACCGAGAGGGCCCACTTGCCGTCGGGCGAGAGGGACATCGCGTTGCCCTCCCCCAGGCGCACGACGGGGGAACGGTCCGACTTCCGGAGGAACACCGTGTAGTTCGCTCCGCCCGCTTCTCCCTCCTCGTCGAAGAGAAGGATCCGGCTGTCGGACGAGATGTCCGCGGCGAACGAGTAGTCGAGGAAGGACATGTCGCGCTCCCGCGTGTCGCCCTGGAGGACGCCGAGGATCCCGACCCGCGGACTCTCCCGGGTGAGGAGCACCTTTCCGTTGTGGGCGATGTCGTGAAGCTTCAGGCCCCCCGGAACCCGCGCGACGACCCGCATGCGGCCGGACGACGTCACCGCGTAGAGAGAACGGTTCGCCCCGGCCTCCGTGGCCGTGAACCAGATCTCGTCGCCCGAGGGCGCCCAGGCGAGCCCGTGCTCGCTCGCCCACCGTCCGGTCAGGGTCGTCTTCTTCCCGGCCAGGTCCACGACGGCGACCGCGCCGGCGTCGTCGGCCGGATAGGGATGATCGAGAAAAGCGATCCGATCGCCCCGCGGCGAAAAGCGCGCGTAGCTCACATGGCCGGAGGTCTCGTAGATCAACTTGCCCGCCGGGAACTCGATGCGGGACTTTCCCCCGGTGTCGCGGACGGCGAGGAAGCTCGTCCCATCGGGAGCCCAATCCGCTTCCTGGATTCCCTCGGCGACGTCCCGCGGCGCGCCGCCCGTGAGCGCCGCGCGCGCCAACGTTCCGGCGCAGAGGCCGGGGTGGTTCGACCGGCAATCGACGGCGATCGCCATCTCCCCCGAGGGGGAGATCCCCAGCAGGTTCGAGCTTGGCAGCTCGAGCGGAAGAGAGTCCGGGCTGCTCGGGTGCTTGAGGAAGAGCTTCAGCGGCCCTCCGTCCCAGCCCGCGCTGTACACGATCGTCTGGCCGTCGGGCGCGAAGCGCGCCGTGCGAATCGTGCCGCTCCCGAAGGTGATCTGCTGGTACGACGGCGGAGAGGAGCGCACGAGCCTCTTCTGGAGCAGCATTCCCGCTCCGAGCGCCGTCAGCAGGGCCGCGGTCGCGAGAGCGGGACGCAGGAGGGAGCGCTTGCGGGTGGCCTTCGACGCAACTGCGGCTCCGGAAGTCTCTCCCGTGACCAGGACCTCCGACAGATGCTCACGGACGCTCTTCACGTCCCGCGCGAGATCGCGGGTCGCCGCGTATCTCTCTTCGGGATCCTTCTGCAGGCACCGTTCCAGGACCCATCGGAACGGCGCCGGCACCGAGGCGTTGACCTGCGCGACGGGCTCGATGTCCTCGCGGATGATGGCGGTCAGCGTCTCGGCCTGGGTGCCGCGCTGGAAGGCGCGCTTGCCCGTCGCCAGCTCGTAGAGAATCGAGCCGAGAGAGAACTGATCGGAGCGGAAATCCACGGGCCGGCCGCTCGCCTGCTCGGGCGACATGTAGCCCACGGTGCCCATGACGGTGCCGGCGCGGGTCTCCGAGGCCATCGTCGGAAGGTTGGTCGTCTCCTCCGGCTGCGGCTTCAGGAGCTTCGCGAGACCGAAATCGAGAATCTTGACGGCGCCCTCCCGGGTGACCATCACGTTCTCGGGCTTCAGGTCCCGGTGGACGATCCCGGCGGCGTGCGCTCCGGCGAGCCCGTCCGCCATCTGGTACGCGAGGTCGAGGAGCCGCTTCGTCGGCACCGGGCCGGGAGCGACGACTTCCCGCAGGGTCTTCCCCTCGACGAGCTCCATCGCGATGTAGATCGTGGAATCCGCCGAGCCGATCTCGTGGATCGTGACGATATTTGGATGGTTGAGGCCCGACGCGGAGCGCGCCTCCTGCTCGAATCGCTTGCGCCGATCCGCGTCCGCGGAAAACTCCGGCGAGAGCACCTTCACGGCGACCTCGCGCCCCAGGCGCGTATCGCGGGCGCGGTAGACCTCACCCATCCCTCCCGCGCCGATGGGCGCGAGGATCTCGAAGGGACCGAGGCGGGTGCCGGCGGAGAGCGTCATGCGGGTCTGTGCCGCCGGGATTCTATCCAGATTCGCCGTAGAATCGTCCTCTTTCGCGAAACGGAGCACCGATGAGATTTCCGAGCCTCGCGGCGGTCTTCTTCGCCCTCGTCTCGACCGCCGCGGCGGGCCCGCCCGAGATCGTCGCCGTCAAGGCGGGGCGCTTGATCGACCCCAGGGCCGGGACGGTCGTGGCCGGCGCCGTGATCGTGATCGAGAACGGAAAGGTGCAGGCCGCCGGGCCGTCGGTCGCGATTCCCGCGGGCGCTCGGGTGATCGACCTCTCGGCGCTGACGGTGCTGCCCGGGCTCATGGACTGTCACACGCACCTGGTGGGCGACTACGCGCACGACAAGGACCCGCTCTCCGAGCTGAAGAAGAGCGCAGCCGATCGCGCCTTCGAGTCGGTCCCCAACGCGGAGGCCACGCTCGACGCGGGCTTCACGACAGTGCGCGACGTCGGGACCTACCGCGCGTTCGTGGACGTCGCGATGCGCGACGCGATCGCGCGCGGGGACTTCCCGGGGCCGCGCATGTTCGTCGCCGGCGCGTACCTCACCATCACGGGCGGCGGCGGGGCCGTCACCGGCTTCGCGCCGGATCTCACCCTGCCCTGGGACCTGCGCTTCGGCATCGCGGACGGGATCGACCAGGTCCGGCAGCGGGTTCGCGACATCGCCCAGCACGACGTCGATCTCATCAAGATCCTCGCGACCGGCGCCTTCCTCACCCACGGCAGCAATCCCCAGGCCGTCGAGTACTCATACGAGGAGATCCGCGCGGCGGTCGAGGAGGCCGCGCAGAAGGGCCTCAAGGTCGCGGCGCACGCGCACAGCGCCGCGGGCATCAAGAACGCCGTGAGGGCCGGCGTCGCCTCGATCGAGCACGGCACGTACCTCGACGACGAGGGCATCCGCCTGATGAAGGAGCACGGCACGTATCTCGTCGCCGACATCTACGACGCGGAGTGGATCCGCCAGGGCGCGGCCGCGGGTTACCCGCAGGACTTCGCGGACAAGCAGCCCGAGGGCGACGAGCTGCAGCGCCAG
>JBBRFL010000058.1:0-12748 GCA_038224325.1 Thermoanaerobaculia bacterium
GGGACACCCGATCGCCGTGATCCAGCAGGGCGATCTGGTCTACAACGTGCGCGCGGGCGACGTCCTGTTCGACAAGTTCGTACTCCGTAGCGTGGGCTACGAGTCGATCGAAGTGGGGTTCGTGGGATTCGCGGACACCGATACCCGGCGCATCGGAATCACTCCATGAAAAATTTGGGAAAGGGAATCCGCCGATGAAGTTGTGGAAAAGCTCGGTGGCTGCGGCGCTCGTTGTATTGACGGCAAGCTGTGCAGGGACCGGAATGTATCGCGACGCCCGGGAGGAGGAGCAGCTCGGACACTGGGACCTTGCGGTCATGAAGTACGCAAGAGCCTCGGAGCTCGACCCGGCCAGCTCGGGCTTCAAAGCCGCGCTGCTTCGGGCCAAGTTGCGGGCATCGGAGTTTCACTTCGAGAAGGGAAAGATGTATCGCGCTTCGGGGCGGCCGGACCTGGCCGTGATCGAGCTCGAGCAAACCGTCGTACTCGATCCCACCAACGACTACGCGGTCGTCGAGCTTCGCAAGGCCAAGGAGGAACTGGCGCAGAAGGATGCCGAGCGAAGCTCCGATTCCCACATGCAGACACTGAAGAAGAAGACTCGGGGCGCTCGCGCGGTCGCGCCTCTGATCGAGCCCGCGAGCGACAAGCCGATCAACCTGAACTTTCCGCAGCCCAAGCCGATCAAGCAGATCTACCGAGCGCTGGCGGACGCCGCCGGGATCAACATCATCTTCGACCCGCAGCTCAAGGACGACAACGTCTCGATCGTGCTGACGGGAGTCGAGTTCCAGAAGGCGCTGGAGACCCTGATCCGGCAGGAGAACCACTTCTACAAGATCATCGACGAGCGCACCGTCCTGATCGCCTCCGACACGCCGGCCAATCGGAAGACCTACGAGGACCTGGTGATCCGGACCTTCTTCCTCTCCAACGGCGACGTCACCGAGGTCGCCAACGCCCTGCGCGCCCTGCTTCAGACGACCCGGATCTCCGTGAACAAGTCCGAGAACTCCATCACCCTGCGCGACACGACGGACAAGGTCTCGGTCGCCGAGCGCATCGTCGAGCAGAACGACAAGCAGCTTTCGGAGGTCGTGATCGACGTCGAGCTCTTGCAGATCAACACCAACAAACTCGATCAACTGGGTCTGCTCCTGAAGCCGTACTCCGTGGGTGCGGCCATCCCGTCGCCCGGAACCGGGCTGACGAACCTGGGAGCGACGGTGGGAACCAACGCCTTCACCTGGGGACAACTGAAGAAGCTCGACATCAACTCCTTCGGGTTCACGATGCCGCAGGCGACGCTCGACTTCATCAAGAACAACGGAGAGGCGGAGCTGCTCGCCAAGCCGCAGCTTCGGGTCTCCGAGGGTCAGAAGGCTCAGCTCCTGATCGGCGACAAGGTGCCGATTCCCGTGACTTCATTTCTCAGCGTGACGTCGGGTACGACCGGCGGGATCGCCGCTCCCGTGCAGTCGTTTCAGTATCAGGACATCGGCATCAAGATCGAGGTCGAGCCGCGGGTGCACCACAACAAGGAAGTCACGCTCAAGCTCCAGCTCGAAGTGTCGCAACTGGGCACCCCTACCTCGACTGGACAACCGGTCATCGGGACGCGCACCGTCTCCGCCAACATTCGTCTGAAGGATGGCGAGACGAACTTCCTCGCGGGGTTGTTCCGGACGGACAAGAGCCGATCCAAGGACACGTTTCCATTCATTGGAAACATCCCCATTCTCGGGCGCCTTCTTTCCCATACGCAGGTCTCGGAGGCGACAACCGACGTGGTCCTGACGCTGACCCCTCACATCATTCGAATTCCCGACATCACCGAGGAAGATCTGACTCCGGTCTACGTGGGAACCGACTCCAACATCTCGTACCAGGGCACCCCGCGTATCGAGAATCCGACTGGAGACCGCGGCCCGTTCGACCAGATGCAGGGACGCCAGGCGCCAACGGCCCGGCCGGCTCCGGGCGCGGTTCAGCCGGCTCCCCCCGTGAACATGGCGCCGTCGGGCTCTCCCAGTGACATCTTCAAGCCTGCGCCCCCGCCGGCTTCGCCCCAGCAGGCCGTGCCGCCGCAGGCATCGCGGCCGCAGAGCCAGGGCGTCGAGGCGCAGACCGCCGCGGTTGCGACCGACACGGCCGCCGTGGCGACCGACTCCGCCGCGGCATCTACGGACACGAGCGCGGTGATGCTCGATTTCGATCCCGCGTACCTCACGCTGGCGACCGGACAGCAACAGTCAATATTGGTTCGCGCGACCGCCGCGTCCGGATTTCCGGGCGGCACGTTCGTGGTCCGCTACGACCCGGCCATAGTCGCGGCGGTCGTCGCGCGCCCGATCCTGGGCAGCGACGGGGGAGTGGCCAACGCCAACATCGAGAGCGGACGCGTCGTCCTGGAGATCCCGGGCTCGGCCGAGCTCACGGGCACGCGCGCGGTCGCTCAGATCACGCTGCGCGGCGTGGCCGCCGGGCGATCGGCGATCTCCTTCGAGCCCGTGGACCTGCCGGGAGCGTCCTCGGTGACCCTCTCCGGAGCAGCCGTGGACGTTCGATGAGGATTTTCTCGCGAGCGCTAAGTCGGCGGAGGGCCGCCGGCTTCACCATGGTGGAGCTGGCCGTGGTCGCCGCGATGATCGCGATCCTGGCGGCGATGGCCATTCCCGTCGCGCGGTACTCGCTCCGCCGCCAGAAGGAGCTGGAGCTGCACCACGAGCTGCGGACCATGCGCGAGGCCATCGACAAGTACAAGCAGCTCTCCGACGGGGGCCAGATCCAGATCGCGCTCGGCAGCGAGGGGTACCCGCCGGACCTCGAGACCCTCGTCAAGGGCGTGTCGCTCATCGGGAAGGTCGACAAGAAGCAGAAGTTTCTCCGGCGCATCCCCGTCGATCCCCTGACGGGAACGACCGAGTGGGGGATGCGCTCCTACCAGGACGAGTCCGACTCGTTCTCCTGGGGCGGGCAGAACGTCTACGACGTCTATTCGCTTTCCGAGGCCAGGGCCCTCGACGGGTCCTACTACAAGGGTTGGTGATGCGAGCTCGATCGAGACAGGACGGTTTCACGCTGCTGGAACTCCTCGTCGTCATGACGATCATCGGCATCCTGGCCGCGATCGCGGTGCCGTCCCTGCGCGACGCGCCCCGCCGGGCGAAGGAGGCGACGCTGCGCGCGGATCTATTCACCTTCCGCAGCGTCATCGACCAGTACAAGGGCGACAAGGGGGACTATCCGCCGAGCCTGGAGGTGCTGGTGAAGGACGCCTACATGCGCCGCATTCCCTTCGATCCCTTCACGAGGACCGCGGACTGGGTGATCGCGTTCGAGGAGAACCCCAACCCGTCCGACGACCCGTCGCAGCAGCCGGTCCCCGGAATCGTCGACGTCCATAGCGCGTCGAAGGAGAAGGCGCTCGACGGGACCAACTACAGTGACTGGTAGGAGTGGCGCGGCGGGCTTCACGCTCGTCGGGGTCGTGGTCGCGATCGCGGTCCTGACGATTTTGATCGCGGCGGTCGGGCCCTCGATCAGCGCGATCGTCCAGAGAGACAAGGAGACGGAGCTGATCTTCCGCGGCCGCCAGTGGGCGCGCGCGATCGTCCTCTACCAGCGGAGATTCGGCCGCCTGCCCACCTCGCTCAAGGAGCTCTCCGAGAGCCGCCCCCACACGATGCGGCGATTCTGGAAGGAGCCGATGTGCAACTGCGACGCATGGCACGTGATCATCGCGGGCACCCCCGAAGCGGTCCCTCCCGGCGCCGGGCTCACCGGCGGTTCGGGCCCGAACACCGGCTTCGGCAAGACGCCGCCGCCCGGGAACCGGCCGCCGTCCACGTACACCGGGCTCTTCTCGACGACGCCACCGCCCGAGCCGGGGGCCGCCCCCGCCGCCCCGACGTCCGGGTTTCCGTCGCTCTTCGGGACGCCCAACGGGCAGACGATCGGCCCGATCATCGGCGTGCGCTCGAACGTTCACAAGCGCGGGTTCACGAAGTGGCGCGAGCTCGAGTACTACGACGAGTGGCGCTTCATCGCGGGCGACGCGGACAACGACTTCAGCCACTACATCGACCCCAATCTGCTCCGCGGGATTCGCTTCACGCCCGTCCCGACGCCGTGATCGCGTAGGGGCTAGAATCCACGGCCCCTCCGGGGGTCCCATGGTCATCCGTCACGTCCTGGACAACGGCGCGGTCGTCCTCATCGACGAGATGAAGGACGTGCGCTCTTTCAGCCTGGGGTTCTTCGTGCGCGCGGGCTCGCAGGACGAGCCGGCCGCTCGGCGGGGCATCTCGCACTTCCTGGAGCACGTCCTCTTCAAGCGGACCCGCAGGCGCTCCAACGTCCAGATCGCGCGCGCGATCGACGCGCTCGGCGGGGACGTGGACGCCTTCACGACCAAGGAGTACACCGGGTTCTACGTCCACACCATGGACACGCGCTTGGCGGACGCGTTGGACCTGATGGGCGACATCGTGCTCTCGCCGGCCTTTGACGGAAAGGACATCGAGAACGAGCGCGGCGTGATCCTGGAGGAGATCGGGGAGGCCAACGACAATCCCGAGGACCTCGTGCACGAGATGCTCGTGCGCTCGTTCTGGAAGGGGCATCCGCTGGGCGAGCCGATCCTCGGCACGACGCGCAGCGTGCGAGCGATCTCGCGGCGGGATCTCTACGCGTTTCACCGGTCGCGCTACGTCGCCCCCAACCTGATCGTCTCCGCGGCGGGACGCTTCCGCGCCGGGGAGGCGCTGGCGGGGATCGAGAGAATCCTCCGGCGCCGCGGAGGGCGCGCCGCGGCGCCCCGGAGCCGCCGGTCGGAGCGCCGTCCGGTCGCCCACTCCCACGTCGAGGTCGAGCGGCGGCCGGGTCTCGAGCAGGCGCATCTCTGCCTGGGCCTCGCCGCCGCGCCCCAGGCGAGTCCCCGGCGCTACGCGGCGCACCTCCTGGACATCGTTCTCGGCGGCGGGATGTCCTCCCGGCTCTTTCAGGAGGTGCGGGAGAGGCGGGGCCTCGTCTACTCGATCGGATCCTCCCTGCACGGCTACCGGCTCGGCGGCTACGAGGCGATCTCCGCGGCGTGCGCGCCCCGCAACCTGCCGCGCGTCCTGGACGTGACGCTGCGGGAGATGCGCCGCCTCCGCCGCGACGGAATCTCGAGGCGCGAGCTGCGCTGGGCGAAGGACAACCTGAAGGGGAGCCTGGTCCTCGCGCTCGAGTCGACGGTCTCGCGAATGTCGGCGGCCGCACGCCAGGAGTTCTACTTCGGAAGGACGGCGGCTCCGGAGGAGTGGGTATCGAGGGTGGAGGCGGTGACGCAGGAGCAGGTCGAGGGGGAGGCGCGGCGCCTGGGCGGCCGCTCCCTCTCGCTCTCGGTCGTCGGAAACGTCGGTGAATCGCCGATCTCGTCCGCGGACCTGGCCTCCGCATTGTGATCCCGCGAGCGGCCGTTTCTCCCGACGGCCGCTTCTGGCTTCTGATTGAATAGACCGGTGGACGAAGTCCTCGTTCCCGTCACCGTCCTGCCCCACGGCGAGGGGCTGGAGCTGCCCTCCTACGCGACCCCCGGCTCGGCCGGATGCGATCTGCGCGTGGCGATCGCCGAGTCCCTGACGCTGCTGCCCGGCGGCCGCGCGCTCCTCCCGACCGGAATCGCGGTGGCGATCCCGTCCGGCTTCGAGGGACAGGTCCGCATGCGGAGCGGGTTGGCCCTCCGCCACGGCCTCTCCCTCCTCAACTCGCCCGGGACGATCGACAGCGACTACCGCGGAGAGATCCGCCTGATCCTGGCCAACCTCGGCGCCGAGCCGGTCACGGTCGCGCGGGGCGAGCGCGTGGCGCAGCTCGTCATCGCGCCGGTGGCGCGCGCGCGACTGGAGGAAGTCGCGGAGCTGCCCTCGACCTCGCGCGACGCGGGCGGCTTCGGATCGACGGGGAAGCATTAGGGCCGCCGCCTCTCGACTCGCCATCGAATTTGTTAATCTAGGTCCGTGCGCGTCACCGTCCTCGCTTCCGGCTCCGGTGGCAACGCGTGTGTCGTCGAGTCGGGACGGACACGCGTGCTCGTGGACGCGGGGCTCTCGGCCCGCGAGATCGAGCGGCGCATGACCGCACGCGGCATTCCCCCGCAGTCGATCGCGGGCCTCTTCCTGACGCACGAACACAACGACCACTCGAGCGGAGCCCTCGTCTTCGCCTCCCGCTGGGACTGCCCGGTCTTCACGACGGTCGGGACGGCGTCGGCGATCGGCCTCGAGGGCGACCTGTTCACCCCCTTCGTCCGCGTCGTGTCGACCCGGGAGGGCCGCCTGGGCGACCTGGGGTTCCGCGTGTTCTCCACCCCCCACGACGCGGCGGAGTCGGTGGCGTACTCGTTCGAGACGGACGACGCGCGGCTCGTCATCGCCTCGGACCTGGGGCGAGCGGAGGAGGCTTTCGTGGACTTCCTGCGGGAGGCGACGACGCTCCTCCTCGAGATGAACCACGACGAGGACATGCTGCGCGACGGCCCCTACACCTGGCCCCTCAAGCGCCGGATCTCCGGCGGCCTCGGGCACCTGTCCAACGCGCAATCCGCCGAGGCGATTCGGCGCGCGGCCGGGCCCCGGCTGCGGCGCGTCGTGGCCACGCATCTGTCGCGGACGAACAACACCGCGGCGCTCGTCCGGACGGTGCTCGCGCGGGCGATCGAGCGCTCGGGCTGGAACGTTCCCTTCGCCATCGCGGAGCAGATCCAGGGGCTGGAGGCCTTCGACGCATGAAGGTGGAAGTGCGCGTCTATCCCCGGGCGGGCGTGCTCGATCCCCAGGGCAAGGCCATCGCGGCGGCGCTCGCGAGGCTGGGGCACGCGTCCGTGCGCGACGTGCGCGCCGGAAAGGTCTTCTTCCTCGACGTGGACGGGACCGATCCCGGCGCGGTCGAAGCCGACGCGCGGAAGATGGCCGAGGAGCTGCTCGCCAACACGGTGATCGAGGGCTTCGACGTCAAGGTGGTCCCGGCGGGCCCGGGCGCAAGTTGAAATTCGCGATCGTCGTCTTCCCGGGATCCAACTGCGACGCAGACTGCTACCACGTCGCCCGCGATCTCCTGGGCTGCGAGGCGGACTACGTCTGGCACCATGACCGTGACCTGAAAGGCGCCGACGCCGTGATCCTCCCGGGAGGGTTCGCGTACGGCGACTACCTCCGGGCCGGCGCGCTGGCGCGGTTCTCGCCGGTGATGGACAGCGTCGCCGCGTTCGCGGGGAAGGGCGGCGCCGTCCTCGGAATCTGCAACGGGTTCCAGGTGCTGCTCGAGGCGGGGCTCCTGCCGGGAGCGATGCAGATCAACCGGGGACTGCGGTACGTCTGCCGGGACGTGCACATGAAGGTGGAGAACGACGCGACGCCGTTCTCGTCGCTCTATCCCCGGGGCAGCGTGGTCACGATGCCGATCGGCCACATGGAGGGCAACTACACGGCGCCGCCGGAGGTCCTCGCGCGGCTGGAGGGGGAGGGGCGCGTCGTGTTTCGCTACTGCGATCCCGAGGGCCGCGTCGTCGATTCGGCCAACCCCAACGGCTCGACCGCCGGCATCGCCGGCATCTGCAGCGCGGGGGGCAACGTCGTCGGGCTGATGCCGCACCCGGACCGCTGCTCCGAGGGCCTGCTCGGCAACGCCGCGGGGATCAAGATGTTCGAGTCCGCGGTCGCGGCCCTCGCGACGCGGTGAGCCGATGATCACCGACGCTCTCATCGAAGAGCACAACCTCACGGACGCGGAGTACGCGCGGATTCTCGAGATCCTGGGCCGCGAGCCCAACCTGGTCGAGCTCGGGATCTTCTCGGCGATGTGGAGCGAGCACTGCTCCTACAAGTCCTCGCGGGTCCACCTGAAGAAGTTCCCGACAACGGGGCCGCGCGTCCTCCAGGGCCCCGGCGAGAACGCGGGAGTCGTCGACATCGGCGACGGCCTCGCGGTCGTCTTCAAGATGGAGTCGCACAACCATCCGTCCTTCATCGAGCCGTACCAGGGCGCCGCCACCGGCGTCGGCGGCATCCTGCGTGACGTCTTCACGATGGGCGCGCGTCCGATCGCCTCGCTGAACTCGTTGCGCTTCGGGCGCCTCGACGCGCCGCGCATGAAGCACCTGGTGGACGGAGTGGTGCGGGGGATCGCGGGCTACGGGAACTGCATCGGCATCCCGACGGTCGGCGGCGAGACGACGTTCCACCGGGGGTACGACGGCAACATCCTGGTCAACGTCATGAACCTGGGCATCGTCGCGTCGGATCGGATCTTCCTCGGCCGGGCCGAGGGGGTCGGAAACCCGGTGGTGTACGTGGGGTCGAAGACCGGCCGCGACGGGATCCACGGCGCCACGATGGCCTCCGAGGAGTTCGCCGCCGACGAGGCCAGCCAGAAGCGGCCGACCGTCCAGGTCGGCGACCCGTTCACCGAGAAGCTCCTCATGGAGGCCTGCCTCGAGCTCTTCCAGACGGACGCGGTCGTCGGCATCCAGGACATGGGCGCCGCCGGGCTGACGTCCTCCTGCTTCGAGATGGCGGGGCGCGCCGGCAGCGGCGTCGAGATCGACCTGTCGAAGGTGCCCGTCCGCGAGGTCGGGATGACGCCGTACGAGATCATGCTGTCCGAGTCCCAGGAGCGGATGCTGCTGGTCGCGCGACGCGACCGGCTCGACCAGGCACTCGCGATCTTCCACAAGTGGGAGCTCGACGCGGTTGAGATCGGGCGCGTGACGGACTCGGGGCGCGTCGTCCTCTTCTTCGGAGGCCAGATCGTGGGAGACCTGCCCGCGGCCCCCCTGTCGGACCGCGCCCCGGTCTACGAACGGCCTTTCGCGCCGCCTGCTCCCGCGGGCCCCGCGCTGTGGCCGGGCGAGGCGGAGCCGGCCGACTACGGCGACTGCCTCCGGCGCCTGCTGGCCTGTCCCAACATCGCCGAGAAATCCTGGATCTGGACGCAGTACGACCACATGGTCCAGACCAACACGGTCGAGCGGCCGGGAGGGGACGCGGCCGTCCTGCGCATCAAGGGGACGAAGAAGGGCATCGCGATGAAGAGCGACGTGAACCCCTTCTTCTGCGCCGCGGACCCCTACCGCGGCGGCGCGATCGCGGTGGCGGAGGCCGCCCGCTCGGTGGCCTGCGTCGGCGCGCGGCCGCTCGCGATCACGGATTGCCTGAACTTCGGCAATCCCGAGAAGCCCGAGGTCATGGCGCAGTTCGAATCGGCCGTGCGCGGCATCTCGGACGCCTGCCGCGCGTTCGGGATCCCGGTCGTCTCGGGAAACGTCTCCTTTTACAACGAGACGGAGGGCCGGGCGATCCCGCCGACGCCGACCGTCGGGATGGTCGGGCTCCTCGAGGACGTCGAGCGGCGCGTCCGGCTGCCGTTCCAAAGCGCGGGAGACCTCATCGCGCTTCTCGGCGCGACGCGGGACGAGCTCGGCGCCTCGGAGTTCCTGCGGACGATCCGGAACAGGGACGAGGGGCCGTGCCCCGAGGTCGACCTCGACGCCGAGAAGCGGCTCGTGGATCTCCTCGCGACGCTCGCCGAGGCGGGTCTCCTCGCCTCGGCGCACGACGTCTCCGACGGCGGGCTCGCCGTCGCGCTGGCCGAGTGCGCGATGCAGGGCGGCCTCGGCGCGGCCGTCGAGCTCGAGTACTCGTGCCGGGCGTCGTCGCTCCTCTTCGGCGAGTCCACGGGACGCGCCCTGATCTCCTTCGAACCCGAGCGCCGGGCGGCCGTGGAGAGGGCGACGCGGGAACGCGGCGTGCCGTTTCGCGTCCTCGGCACCGTCGGCGGGGCCCGCCTGCGCATCGGGATCAAGGGGCGCGCTCTCCTCGACGAAGACCTCGCCACGATCGGCGGGCTCTGGCGGGGCGCGTTTGCCAGAGCGATCGAGTCGGCGGACGTTCTGTAGCCTCCGTCACCCTAGCAAGGACCTCTCGCACGACGGGTACGGGGCCCTCTTCCTGGACCGGCCCCATCGCTTCCGGTTGGACGGCTACTGGGTCTCTCCATGGCGGGTCGCCGTCGGCGTGGAGGCGTTCGTCGAGTCGGGAGCGCCGTTCAACCGGCTCGGCTTCTTCAACTTCAACTGCGGGTCGGCCGTGTTTCGGATGCCCCGAGGGTCGGCCGGGCGCCTCCCGACCAATTGGGGCGCGGACCTGACCCTCTCCTATCCGTTCGCCGTCGGCCCGACGACCGTGACGGTGCAGGCCTACCTCTTCAACGTGTTCGACAAGCAGATCGCGATCTCGCGCGACGAGGCCTGGACCCTCAACCCAACCACGGGTTACCCCGCGAACGTCTTCGATCCGAACCAGCACCCGGACAACGAGCAATACGGATTCGTCACGGGCCACTCGGCCCCTCGCTCGTTCCGCGCCGCGCTGCGCGCCGCGTTCTGACTCGGGCGATCTGGAGGAGCGCCAGCGGAAGTGAGCCGAGGCGGGTTGGGCAACCCTTCACCCTTCCCGCCTCGGCATCGAATCTCGTGGCTCCTAGAGCACGTCCTTCACGGGGGTGTGGACCGTGATGCGCCTCGCCGTGACCTGGCCCTGGATGTGGGCGAGGAGGTTTCCGAGGGCGTCATATTGGTCGATCGTGAAGGTCCCCACGTAATGGTTTCCCCTTCGATCGAGGATGACGTCCTCTCGGAGCTGCGCCGGGCCGATGAAGTTTCCATCCGGGTCGGAGCTCAAGCCAAAGTGATTGAGCTTGTATTCGGACGGCTCACTCTTCTCCCAGACGCCGAGGCAGAAGTTTCCGGTCGCCGGGGGGCGGGACGAGTTCATGATCTCGGTGTTGTCGTCATGCCATTGCACGAATCCGTCGTCGATCACCGTGCCGTCGGGTATCCCGGGGCTTCCCTCGGAGACGAACTTCGATTTCCAGAAACCCACGATCCCGCCATCCGCCGGCCTGCCGTCCTGGCTCGAGTCGGCGGAGCTCTCCTGATCCGCGGCCAGGGAGGACGAGTCGGGCGTGAACCGGCCCGTTCCCTGCGCGGACCGCTGGATGGACGCGTAGTTCGGAAGCGCGCATTGGGCGCTCGCCGTGGAGGCGAAGACCATTCCGAACACGGTCAGAGCGCCGAGTATTGCCATCTTGACCATTGGTTTCATCACCTTCTCCTTTTTCGATTGACTGACACCGTGAATTCGAGAGCTCGTGTGCTTCGAGTTGCCAGTGAGTTCCTTCGACTCACACTCCCTTTCTTTCCTTCTTTCTTTCCTCCTTCCTTATTCGGATTGATTCCTCAGCGGCGTCCTCACCGATGGAGGTGCATCTGGCCGCCGGGGATGCACGAGACGCCCGGGCAGACGCTCGCGAGCGTGATCTCGAGGGTCGCGCCCGAAATCGTCCCGACGGCTGTTCCGTCTTGGAAGGCGCCGCCGGGAGAAAATGTGGCGGTGCAGAGGAAATCCGCGCATCCGCGCGGCGCAGGTCGAGGCTTCGGTTCTCGAGTGAGCTGTCCATGATCCCCTCCTTCTGGCGGTCCAGGTCGAGGTCCCGCGTTTTCGCTAAGATTGGCAATCGAACGGCTCTTCGTTTCGGGCTTAGGTCCGCGCTCTCCAGGGTTCCAGCAAGGTAAGGACTGGGGCGGCTCGCGATCAGCAGCTCGAGGAACTGGAAGGCCTTGGGCTGGAGATGCACTTCCTTCTTTCCGACGAGGAGCTGTCGGGTTTCCGAGTCGAGCACGCAATCCCCGAAGCGCACCCGCATGGCCACCTTCAGAAGGAGACCCAGGCGCTCTCCAAGAACGCCATCCACGAGAAGCTTTGGCCGGGGACCTTCGTCTCCGACGGGACGCTGACGAGCCTGCTCGCGGAAGTGCGCGACGCGGTCGGCGATCGGGCACGGGATCCCCGGTTCGTCCGGACCGTGCACCGGTTCGGATACGCCTTCATTGGTCAGGCTCAAGAGGTGCGCGAGCCGGCCTCCGCGGTTGCGGGTCAGAAATTGGCGTGCTGGCTCATGCGGGGGCGGCGGCGCTATGCGCTCGCGCCCGGCGAATCGATCCTCGGCCGCGATCCCGGCGCCGCGGTTTTTCTGGATGATCCCAGCGTCTCCCGCCGCCACGCGCGGATCGTGGTGTCCGACGAGGGCGCGATCCTCGAGGACCTCGGAAGCAAGAACGGAACGCACGTCGGCGAGAAACGGGTCCAATCGGCCGAGCCCCTCTCGGACGGGAATCGGATTCGCGTCGGATCGTTGTCGGTCACACTGCGCATCTTTCCGATGCCCGACTCGACCCTCACCACGGCAAACCGCTGACGGATTCATCGGTCCGGAGTCACTTCTCAGGGAGATCTGGGGGATCGTGAACGGACCACCGTCGATGCCGCCCGAGCCTCCGATGATCGTCAGGTCGATCTGCCGTTCGGCGGCCGTCCCCGAGATTCGTCCCCTTCCGGTGATGGTTCCGAACAGGTGTCCATGGGTCAGGAAGCCTTGGGTGTTGAAAGTGACCTGACACGGCGACGAGAACCTGCCACTCACGTCCGACCCCGTGACGTGCACCTTCGTGGTCTCATCGCCCTGGACGAGGTTGACCGTGAAGGCCTCCGACTGGCATGAACCGAAACCGGCGGCGCGCTCTCTCATCGACGCAATCCTGGCCCGGGCGCCGCCGCTGGGTCCTTGTAGAATCCTCAGAGATTCCTCAAATGCGACTCGACCTGGGACCCATCACCCTCGACACGGATCGCCATCAGGTGTTTCG
>JBBRFL010000059.1:0-12154 GCA_038224325.1 Thermoanaerobaculia bacterium
GCCGTAGAGGTGCGTCGCGACCTGCTTGCCATGCTCGGCGGCGAGCTGCTGCAGGGTGTCCTCGGCGACGGTCAGCATGCCGCCCGTCCCGCAGGCGCCGTCGTAGAGGAGGTAGGTGCCGGACTCGATCGCGCCGGCGACGGGCAGGAAGGCCAGCTTCGCCATGAGCTTCACGGCGTCGCGCGGCGTCCAGTGCTCGCCGGCCTCCTCGTTGTTCTCCTCGTTGAAGCGGCGGACGAGCTCCTCGAACACGGTCCCCATGCCGTGGTTGTCGAGACCAGGGTGCTTCACCGAGCTATCGCCGTTGTGCACCGGGTTCGGGCTGAGGTTGATGTCCGGCGAAAGCAGCTTCTCGATGAGGGTGCCCAGGGCGTCGGCCTTGGAGAGCCGCGGGATCTGGTTCCGGAACTCGAACTTCTCGAGGATGTCCTGGACGTTGGGCGAAAAGCCGTCGAGGTAGGCCTCCAAGTCGGCTTTGAGCTGATGTTGGCTGCTCCGGGCCCTCAGGTCGCGCAACGTGAACTTCGAGGTGTTGTAGAAAGCCTGGCCGGCGGCCTTCCGCAGGGCGGGATCCTGGTGGACGATCCTTGCCTTGTCGAGGGACTCCTTCATGTCCAGGACGGCCTGCTTGGTCGGTTCGAGGACCGCGTCCAGTCGGCGCAGGACCGTCATCGGAAGGATCACGTCGCGGTACTTGCCGCGAACGTAGAGGTCCCGGAGCACGTCGTCGGCGATGCCCCAGATGAAGTTGGCGATCCAGTTGAGCTGGCTCGACTCGTTGTTCAAGCGATCCCCATCTCCGTCACCAGCGGCGCCGCTGAATATCGGATTCCGAGACTCGAGGCGAGATCATTGGTTCTCGACCGCCCGGTAACGGCCTCGCGGCCGACATGTAGTTTGTGAGACTCGACTCGGGATTCTAAACCGAACGGTCGGGCGGGGAGGGTGAGCTCAGAAAATTTGGGCCAGGCGTATATTTCGGCGGTCAGTGCACGAATGCCCGCTGACCCCATGCCGGCCACTGCCCGCGAGTGGGGACGGCGCTCCGTCGGTGCGCGTACGCGGGCCGCCGGGCGGTAGACTGCCGCGTCATGACCGCGGGAACCGTCGCCATGATTGAAGCGGCACTCCCGCCCGTCCGCCCGTCGCGGCTACGGGCGATCCTCGCCTTTTTCGCGATCTACGTGATCTGGGGTTCCACGTTCCTCGCCATCCGTTTCGCGGTCGAGTCGATCCCACCACTGTTGACAGCGGCCACGCGGCACCTGATCGCCGGATCGATCCTCCTCGCTTGGGCCCTTTGGAAGGGAGAGCGTCCCACGCGGCAGGGCTTCCGCGCGGGGATCATCCTCGGCTTCCTCTTCTTCTTCGTCAGCCACGGGCTGCTCCACTGGGCGGAGACGAAGGTCCCTTCGGGAGTCGCGGCGCTGGTGATCGCCATCGAGCCGGCGATCGTCGCATTCCTCCTGCCGCTCCTCAGGCTGGGGCCTCGGCCGCGCGGCTGGACCTACGCGGGCCTGGCGCTTGGCGCGCTCAGCGTCGGCGTGCTGTTCGGGCCGGATGTCGCCACCGGGCCCGGCGTGGCCGCCGGCCTCGTCACCGTGCTGATCAGCGCCGTCGCCTGGTCGCTCGGCATCGTCTATTCGCGCAAGCTCCAACCGGAGGGCGGCGGGACGCTCAACGCCGCGCTGCCCCTTCTGTGCGGCTCGTTGATGCTGCTCGTGGGCAGCCTTCTGCGCGGCGAGCTTCACGCGATCCAGCTTGGATCCGTATCGCGGGCTTCGTGGCTCGGCCTGCTCTTCCTGATCTTCTTCGGCTCGCTGGTCGCATTCAGCGCGTATTCGTGGCTCTTGAAGCACTATCCCCCGACCCTGGTCGCGACGCACACCTACGTGAATCCGATCGTCGCGGTGTTCCTGGGATGGCTGATGGCGGGAGAGAAGCTCACCGCGTCGATCGTGCTGTCGATGGGGCTCGCGATCTCGGCGATTGCCCTGGTGAACCGGGGGAGCCCAAGGGTCTGAAGCTTCAGCACGGCGCTTGGGACTCTGGTAGCGCGTCGTCCCGGTCGCACGGGCGGTGTCCGAGTTAGCTGGGGTCAGTTCATACTCTGTCTCAGGAAACCGAGCGTGACACCCCCCGCCGCAAGCGGCTTGCGATGGAGCATGGTCAGGGAATCGCTGACCCGACCTTACCGGCTCAGCGTACCCACGGTGGTGGCCCTGGTCGTCCTTCTGTTGCTCGTCCCCGGCTACATCTTCATTGCCCAGCTCATGCCGGAGCGGGCTCTGCACGCGCCCGAGCTGCCCTTGGACCGTGTCGTGCCCCTGCAGCCTGCCTGGGCGCTGGTCTATGGAGCCCTCTATCTGTTCCTGATCCTGCTGCCGGTGCTTGTCGTGCGCCAGGAGGCGCTGATTCGCCGAACCGTTCTGGCGTACCTGATGGTGTGGGTCGTTGCATACGCCTGCTTCTTTCTGTACCCCACCATAGCTCCTCGGCCGGCCAGGGTGATCGGAGAAGGCTTCGTCGTCTGGGGACTGCGGTTTTTCTACTCGGCCGACCCGCCGTACAACTGCTTTCCCTCCCTCCACGTCGCGCACTCGTTCGTTTCGGCGCTGGCCTGCTATCGCGTGCACCGGCGGCTGGGAATCGCCGCAGCGGTCTGTGCCTCGCTCGTCGGAGTCTCCACTCTCTTCGCCAGGCAGCACTACGTCATCGATGTGATCGCCGGTGTGTTCCTGGCCTGGGCGGCCTACGTGCTATTCCTTCGCAGATATCCGCGCGAGGCGATTCCAGAGCGCGACCGCCGCGTCGCACCGCTTCTCGCGTTGGTGGTCATCGGGATCCTCGGCGTCGTGGCCGGCTGCTTCTGGGTCGTGTACCAGGTGAACCCGAACATTGGGGCAGATGAGCCAGCGGTACCAGGCGGGGTTGTGGGGAGATAGGCTCAGACCTGATTCCCTGATGCCAAACCGAGGCGTCGGACATCCCGACGAATCGGCTTTCTCGATCAGCCGTACGTCTCCATCAGCTCGTTCTTCCGATCCTCCATCTCCGATCCAAGCTCCTCGAGACGCTCCTTGCCGATCTTCTTGCGGGCGTCGGGGAACATCTCGCCCTCTTCCTCTTTGATGTGGTGTTCGATGTTCTCCTTCAGGACCGTCACTTTCGCGTCGAACTGCTCGTCGGTGGGCTTCATCTTCGAAATCTCCGAGATGAGGAGCTTCGCCACGTGGTGCTCTTCATCGGCTTCGCGGACGAGGTCCTTGACTTCCTCGGACCGCACGCTCTTCACGGCCGGATAGAAGATCTCTTCCTCGATCGTCATATGGATCGATAGCGCGGTCTTGAGCTTGTCGAAGATCTGCTGTTTCGTGGCGTGAGCATCATCGCCGAGCTCTTCGAACTTCTTGAAAAGGCCTTTGGCCTCCTCGTGATCCTTCTCCATGAGCGTAAAGGGGTTCACAGATCCTCCTTTGCAAGTTCAACATTGTTCCGGAGGAGTCAGCTGGTGCATGCCGCGTGCCAGCCGAGCCCCAGCCGAGTCTCCGAGTCTCCGAGAGCGAGCCCCGAGAGAACCGCGGGCGTCAGTCTTGGTTTGCTGAGTTGGGGCGGGGCTTGGGGGTCCTGCTCGGGTCGGTATCCAGGGATCGCGCGATCCAGTTGTCGCGAGCGGCTGGCCTCGAGCGGAAGTCATCAAGTCGAGACCGACCTCCGTTCGCAAGGCGCTGAGATATCGTCGGCGGCATGCAAACCCTAGCTCTCCTCCTGCTCGCCGGCTTTCCGCTCCTTTCGCAAGCCCAAGCCCAAACCGCCGCTCCCTCCGGCTCTGCCGCACCGGCGCAAGCCGCTCCTTTTGCCGCGGACACCTCATCGACGACGGTCCTCGGCAACACCTTCATCGGCCCCGCGGGCTGGACGATCCGGGTAAAGGGCCCGGCAACGGTCCTGGCGGCGCCCGAAGGGGACTCCTGGCTCGCGCTCGTGGACGTGACGGCCAAGGACGCGGACGCGGCGGTCGCGGCCGCATGGGCGGCGTACAAGCCGGAAGCGAAGTGGCCGCTGAAGGTCGCGAGCGACCGGCCGGACCGCAACGGCTGGTCGAGGCAGAGGGTATACGAGTACCAGACCTCGCCGAACGAGCGGCGAGGAGTGGTGGCCTTCCCGCGATTCGCCAACGATTCCTGGCTGGTCTCGATCTACGACATGAGCGATCAGGTCGGCGAGAAGCGTGGGGCGCAGGTCGCACTGGTTTTCGACCGACTGTATCCCAAGGGCTACACGCGAGAGACGTTTGCGGGGAAGAAGGCGCACAAGCTGGATGAGAAGCGCTTGGCGGAGCTCACCCGGTTCATCCAGGAGGGGCAGAAGGCGCTGAAGGTCCCGGGCGTCTCGCTCGGGGTCGTCCAGGACGGCAAGGTCGTCTTCGCGGACGGTTTCGGGGTGAAGGAGCTGGGCAAAACGGACCGGCCCGACGGAGACACGCTCTTCATGATCGCCTCGAACACGAAGGCGCTGACGACGCTGCAGATTGCGAAGCTCGTCGAGGAAGGGAAGCTGGCCTGGGACACGCCGGTCACGAGCGCTCTGCCGTCCTTCAAACTGGGAGACGCGGACACGACGCGGAAGGTGCTGATCAGGAATCTCATCTGCGCCTGCACGGGCCTTCCCCGTCAGGACATGGAGTGGCTGTTCGAGTATCGAGACCTGACGCCGAAGGGAGCGCTCGACACGCTCGCGACGATGCAGCCGACGAGCAAGTTCGGGGAGCTGTTTCAATACTCGAATCCCATGGCGGCGGCCGCGGGATATACGGGCGGCCACCTGCGCTACCCGGATATGGAGCTCGGCGCGGCCTACGACCGGGCGATGCAGGCGGACGTCTTCGGGCCCCTGGGGATGACGTCGACGACGTTCGACTTCGCGCGTGCGCAGTCGGGCAACCACGCGGCCGCGCACGCGCCCGACATCGACGGGAACCCTGCGCTCGCGGTGATGGAGGTCAACTACTCGGTCATCCCGGTACGCCCGGCGGGTGCCGCATGGAGCAGCGTCAAGGACATGCTCAAGTACGTCCAGATGGAGATCGCTGGCGGGATGCTGCCGGACGGGAAGCGCTACATCGCCAGGGACGTTCTGATGGAGCGGCGCGCGCCGCAGGTCGCAATCGGCAAGGAGGAGACCTACGGCATGGGCCTGATGGTCGACACCCGATACGACATTCCGGTGGTCCACCACGGCGGCGACATGATCGGGTACCACAGCGACATGATCTGGCTGCCGGAGCAGAACGTCGGCGCGGTCGTGCTGACCAACGACGATCCCGGCTGGGTGCTCCGCACGCAATTCCGCAGAAAGCTCCTCGAAGTCCTCTTCGACGGGAAGCACGAGGCGGCGGATCAGGTCGACGCGGCGGGCAAGGCGTTCTACACGGATATCGCGGCCGAGCGGAAGCTGATGACGGTGCCCGCGGACGCGGGCGAGAGCACGAAACTGGCGGTGCGCTACGCGAACGCCGCGCTGGGCGAGATCGGCGTGTCGCGGGCTGGCGGCAGGACGACGTTCGACTTCGGCGAATGGAAGAGCGAGGTGGGCTCGCGAAAGAATCCGGACGGGACGATCTCGTTTTTGACGACCGCGCCGGGGGTGACGGGCTTCGAGTTCGTCGTGGGCTCGGGAGCGAAGAAGACGCTCGTGATGCGGGATGCGCAGCACGAGTACGTGTTCGAAGAGCGCTCATGATTACGGCGATAGCAGCGAGCGACGAGGGGAGGGGTCAGTCTTGATTTGGCGACTGATTGCGAACGGAAAGGGTCAGTTCTGATCTTGCCGATTTCGAGTTGACACTGTCTCAGGCGGCCATTCCCGGCATCCCGCCGGCGCCCCCATGCCCGTCCGATGACACGTCGTCCTGTCCTGTCCTGTCAGCCCCGCCGCGCCGCCTCGATGGCGGCGACGTCGATCTTCCTCATCGGCATCATCGCCTCGAACGCGCGCTTTGCCTCGCCGCTGCCGGCCGCAAGCGCGTCGGTCAGCGCTCGCGGCGTGATCTGCCAGGAAAGGCCCCATCGGTCCTTGCACCAACCGCACTGGCTTTCCTTGCCGCCATTGCCGACGATGGCGTTCCAGTAGCGGTCTGTCTCTTCCTGATTGTCCGTCGCGACCTGGAAGGAAAAGGCCTCGCTGTGCTCGAACGTCGGGCCGCCGTTGAGACCGAGACAGGGAACGCCCAGTACGGTGAACTCCACCGTCAGGACATCGCCCTGCTTGCCGCCAGGGAAGTCACTCGGCGCCTTGTGGACAGCCTTCACCTGACTATCCGGAAAAGTGGCCGCGTAGAAGCGGGCCGCTTCGAGCGCGTCCTTAGTCGTACCAGAGGCAGATCGTGTTCTTTGGCTTCATGGTGGTACTCCTAGTGCTCGATCAGCGAAAGCGTTACGGGCAATCGTATATTCCTGGCGGGGCCAGCAGGGGTCGATCCTGATTCTGCTGATCTCGGCTCGGCGCTCGGCCCGGGCGTGCGATGCGCCGCGTCAGGAGGGATTCTTCAGCTCGACCAGGATTAGATGCAGGGTCGTCGTCCCGATGTTCTCGGCCCAGTGCGTGAGGGGATCGCGGTAGACGACGTCGCCCGCCTTGAACTCGGTTTCGTTCGTCTTGCCGTCGACTGTGTGATTCCGGACCTTGCCGCCTTCGATCACGTAGATTACGTACGCGGGATGCGAGTGCAGCTGCTCCTTGTCGCCCGGCTTGAGCGTCGCCTCCAGCACCCGCACGCGGGCGTTCTCGAGCTTGATACGTATGGTCTTCGCGTTCACCGCGGCGGGATCTTGGGCGCGCGCGGCCTGGAGACCCACGAGTAACAGCGCGGCCGTCGCGGCGGCGGTCAGAACAGATGTCGTTCGCGTCACGGCGTGACTCCTTTTTTGCCGACGATACCGCAGCGAAGACCCTTAGAATTCGCCGAGTCTCGAAAGGAGCGCGCCCATGATCGGCGCGGGGATCCAGAGGGGTCAGACCTGATTTTCTGATTCGCCGTGAGTCGTCGAAACTCCAACAGTCAGTGCGGGCGACCCCCCTTGGGCCGCCCGCGTCCTGTGTCGACTCCGCGCCGCTCTAGCGCTTCTTCGCGATCACGATTCCCGCTGCCGCGCCCAGCATGGCGAGGATCAGGGCCAGCCGGACCGGCGTGGAGGATCCGCGTCGTGGAGTCCCGGCCCGCGCTACGAGCGGAGTGGCCGTAACGTAAGGCGGCAAGAACTGTGCGCTCGGGTCGTTGCTCACGTTGTCTACCGTGGCACCGTACGCGATCAGTCCCCCACCGGTGAAGGCGATCTCGATCGACTGGTCGTTGCCCAGGCTGAACCCCAGGAAGTCCGTCGACGAGGTCTGAACGAATACGTTCGGGTCGTAGCTGTGGTTGACGGAGTGGAGGATGTTTCCGGCCGAGCCTCGGACCGTGGCCGTCACCGAGACAGGACCGTCCAGCGTTCGTATGCCGATGTTGAAGCGGAACCTCACGACATCCGACGGACCCACGAGGAAACCGGATCCCTCCGTGGGAACGGAGGACGCGGGGACGAACGGCTCGGTGAACCCGCTGGTGCCGGCGGTGTCGGAGTCATTGAAGATGCGCGTGATCACGATGGGGACCGTCTGCCCCTCCCCCACGGTAACGTCGACGCTCCCCAACCCCGAGAGCCCCAGGCCCGCGACGAAATCAGGAAAGGAGACGATTTGTCCCGGAGCGAGTGTCCAGGCTTGCGAGGGGTCCGACGGCTGTCCGGAGACACCCGCGGGATGGAAGACCAGCCGGCCCGTGCTGGGCGATCCGCCCGGATTGAGCAGTTGGATGGAGGTGCGGAAGAACGATCCGAAGTTTCCGGGAACCGACCCGACGACGGGGATGTAACCCGCCACGACCTCCGCGGGCAAGGGCGTCTGCGTGGCCGTGCCTGCCCCGACCGGCGTCCGCGTCCTGGTCCGGGTTCGAGTCGGCGTCGGCGTCGAAGTCCGTGTGACCGTCGGGCTCGCCGACGCGTTGGGCGTCGCCGTGAAGGCGAAGGTCGGCGTCACCGAGGGGGTGGACGTGGCAGTTTGTGTGACCGCTTGAGTCTGAGTCATGGACGGCGTCAGCGTCGTCGTCACTGTCGTCGTCGGAGTGGCCGTCGCGGTCTGTGCGCGCGCCGTTCCCAGACCCAGTGTGGCAAGGAGAAGAAAGCCCGCGAGGGCAAAGCGAAGTCTCTTCGCGCGCAGAGGGTTCTCGGTGCAAGCGACATCTTTTCTTCGGATCATGGTCCCTCCGGTGGGTGCGCTGGGAGGCGCTGGGGCAGTAGTAGGCCGGCTTATCCGGTCGGGCAAAATGGCTTGCAATAATCACGCCGGCTCGAGCGGTCAAGAGGGTCGGGAGAGCCCAGGCGGGGTGGGATCAGGTCTGACTTAGCTGGTGCTCATTTGGCATGGCGCCCGCGAGCAGGAGAACGGCGCCGCAGAACATCAGGGTATCCGCCACGTAGTTCAGGCCATTGCCGAGGCTGGCGCGGTCGACGATGCCGATCGGCACGTAGACGACCAACTCGATGAAGAGCACCGTCAGGCCGAGCCACGTCGCCGCCGCGCGGGTCTCTTGCCAACGAGGAGCAGGATTCCCGGAGCGGCGTAAACCACGGCCGAGCTCATCAGGCTGCCGCGCACGACGATCCCTTCCGGGTCCACATTCGACGCCACGCTACCGCTTGCACGAGGACTTGGGTATAGCCACTTCGCCCTGGCTGGTGAAGTCCACTTCGAAGGCCCTGACCCGCGAAATCCGGTCATCAAGACTGACCCGGGAGCGAAATGCTGGCCGCTCGAAACCCGGCACGACGTTCCGTCGTAGGTGCGGTCAGGAGGACCTCAGCATGACCCAGGTCGACAAGCACGATCCCGGAAGCTTCAGCTGGCCCGAGCTCTCGACGACCGACCCGGCCGCAGCCAAGAAGTTCTACTCCGGCCTCTTCGGCTGGGGAGCGGTCGATTCGCCGGCGGGTCCGAACATGGTCTACACGACGCTCAAGAAGGGAGACAAGAGCGTCGGAGCGCTGTACGAGGACGCGAAGGAGAAGAACATCCCGCCGCACTGGAACACGTACGTGACCGTCGCCTCCGCCGACGCGTCCGCGAAGAAGGCGAAGGAACTCGGCGGCAAGGTCGTCGCCGAGGCGTTTGACGTCATGGAGTTCGGCCGGATGGCGGTCATCCAGGATCCTCAGGGCGCGACGATCTGCCTCTGGGAGCCGAAGAAGCACATCGGCGCGGAGGTCGTCAACGAGCCGGGCGCGCTGTGCTGGGCCGAGCTCGACACGACGGACATGGGGAGCGCTCAGAAGTTCTACTCGGCCCTCTTCGGCTGGAGCGCCAAGGTCAGCCCCGAATACACGGAGTGGCAGAGGAACGGCACGTCGATCGGCGGCCTGATGAAGATCCCCAAGGAGTGGGGCCCGGTCCCGCCCAACTGGCTCGTCTACTTCGCGTCCGACGACGTGGACGCGACGGCCGCGAAGGCGGCGAAGGCCGGCGGGAAGACGGTCGTCCCGCCGACCAACATCCCGGATATGGGCCGCTTCGCCGTGCTCGCGGACCCGCAGGGAGCGGTCTTCGCGGTCTTCCGCCCCGCGCCGGGCTGGTAGGGAGAGATTGGAGCAAAATCAGGACTGACCCCCCGTCGCTCCCTTAGGACTTCGCTTTCTTCGAAGGTTTCGACTTGCCAGAACTGTTGAGGGCGACCGCCTGGCGAAAGAGCGCCTTGAAGGCGGACTCGTCGACTTCTTCTCCTTCGTGGATGTCGATCGCGCGGCGTACGTTTCCATCGAGACTCGAATTGAAGAGACGGGCCGGGTCCTTCAGAGACGCGCCCCTGGCGAAGGTGAGCTTCACGACATTCTTGTAGGACTCGCCGGTGCAGATGATGTCGTCGTGCGACCAAATCGGAGTGCCCATCCACTTCCACTCCTCGACGACGTCCGGGTCTGCTCCCTTGATGAGCTTGCGCATTCTGCTGAGGGTTTCTCCGCGCCAGTCCCCGAGTTCGGCGATTCTTTTCGAGATGAGCTTCGATGCCGACTGGCCCTGGCTCGCGCCCGACTTTTTCATGTTCTCATCCTAGAGGTTGATAGTCATGTCGATCGCTAGGGCCGCGTCGGCGTAACCTTCAGCCGATCGAGCCTCCCCAGAGCGCTCTCCCGGATGAGCTTGCGATGATCTTCCGGTTCGTTCGGATCCGAGTCGACGAGCTTCAGCGACTTCTCGGATGCCTCGCGAGCCTTGTCGCGCTGGCCGTCGGCGAGGTAGGCGTCGCCGAGGCTGTCCCAGGCGTTGGAGGAAGTGGGTCGGGCGTCGGTGTTCAACTGCATGAGGGCGATGGCGCTCTTCGTGTCCCCCGACGGGATCGCCTGATAGCCGAGATAGTTGACGAAACGGGCCGCCAGGATCGTCGACTTCGGGTCTTTCTTGCGCTCCGCGGTCAGAGTCTCCAGAACGCGAGCGAACCCGCCGGGCTCGTCGGTCATCATCAGAATGCGTACCCTGGGCGAGTCCCGGCGTGCCTGGTTCGGCGTGGAGGCCGGCTTTTCCTTGCCCGCGAGCGTGGCCGCGTACCACGCGACGATGTCTCCCGGGAGCTCCGGATGCGGCTTGAACATGTCCGCGCCGTGGCCGCCGGTCTTGTACTGCACGAATCGGTTGGTGGGATTCCCCGACGACGCGTCGATCCAGGACATGACCTCGACGATGCCATCGTCGTCGTCCGCGGCCGCGAGCATGAGGGGAGGCGAGGACTTTCCGGCCAGGTGCTTCCGGCCCGCCCGGTCGGTGTCGCCCGAGAGGAGGACGAGCGACTTGACCTCCGGGTGCCGACGCGAGAGCTGGATCGCCTGGTTGACGCCGCAGCTCGCGCCGCCGGCGCCGTACACCTGCGTCACACCAGGCTGCGCGCGGAGATACGAGAAGGCCACGTCCACGTCGCCCGGCCAGACATCAGCCACGACCCTCGTCCGTTCGGCGTCTGTGAGCTGGAGGTGGCGCGGGCCGCCGCTTTCGCCGTAGCCCCTGGAGTCGAGCGTGAGGACGTGGAAGCCGGCTCGAGCGAGCCCTTCCGCCAGGGCGTTCCAGACCGATCGGTCGCGGTTGCACTGGTGGAGGAGCAGAATCCCGGGCCCCGGCTGGGCGCCGGAGTAGTAGGTCGCGGCGAGCTTCGTGCCGTCGGGTGCCGCGAGGCTGGCGGGGGTCCCCGTATCCGGTGCGCCGGCGGCGGCGCGGGTCCCGGCGAGCAGGAGAATCAGAGCCGCGGAGAGGGCGTGGCGCATGGCAGCCTCCTTCGTCGTTACGTCGCCGCAGAGCACGTGACCTCGCCTGGACGCTCCTCCGGGAATCAGGACTTACCACCGCGCCGGATCGCATCGATCGCCCGGTCGAGGTCATCGTTGATCCGCCGCCGGTCGGTCTGGTATTCGCCCTCAGCCTTCTCTCGCTCGACGGGGTCGCGGGTCTGTTTCAGCGCGTCGCCGAAGAGGATCTCGCATTCCGCCAGGCGCGCCGCCGCGACCCGCCGGGCCTCGGCGATCTTCTCCTTGTGCGCGGAAGTCAGAGGCTTCTCCTTCTTGCGGGCGGCCGGGTCGGCGGCTCGGAGCCGTTCCATCGCGAGCTCATAAGAGGTCTTGGGAGCGTCGGCCATCGAACGATGCTATCCGACCCCGGCTTCGAGGGCCGACCCAATTCGGCATGAGTTGACGGCAGGGGTTGCGATAGGCTGATTCGACCGGGAGGCTCCCATGCCAGACGATCCGCCATCGGGCCCGTCACATCCAACCCGCCGGGCATTTCTCCGCACCACCGGAACCACGGCCGCGGCCGCAGTCGTGGCGGCGACTTTACCGACGAGCCCGATCAGCCAGAAACCTGCGGCCGCGGGAATCGGGGACGGCTCGATCATCGAGGGCGCGGTCCCGATCACGCTGCGCATCAACGGCAAGGACCACGCGCTTCGCATCGACCCTCGGACGACGCTTCTCGATTGCATCCGCGAGACCGTCGCTCTCACCGGGACGAAGAAGGGCTGCGATCACGGGCAGTGCGGCGCATGCACGGTGCACGTGAATGGCAGGCGCGTGAATTCCTG
>JBBRFL010000060.1:0-12078 GCA_038224325.1 Thermoanaerobaculia bacterium
GCGATCAGCGAACGTTCGGGAGCCGGAAAACGTGGCTGTGAGGACGCCGCCATCGAGGGCGCAGAGATCGAAGCCCTCGTCGTAGCAGGACCCGCACTTGGTGCAGATCTTCAGCCGCCGGCGCCTTTCTTGAGATCCTGCAGCACGATCTTGGCGATCGCCTTCAGCGTGTCGAAGACGCCCATCCCGTTGGTCGCCGTGGCGAGGAACTCGGGACGCTGGAGCGTGTTGAGCAGCTTCGACATCTCTTCGACCGGCGCGGCGTTCGGGAGGTCGCGCTTGTTCCACTGCATCACCAGCGGGATCGTGTTGATGTCGTAGTTCTGCTCTTTGAGGTTGGTGCCGAGGTTCTCGATCGACTCCTGGTTCGCTTCCATGCGCTCGATCTGCGAGTCGCCGACGAACACCACGCCATCGACGGCCTTGAGGATCAGCTTGCGCGAAGCGTCGTAGAAGACCTGGCCCGGGACCGTGTACAGATGGAAGCGCGTCTTGAATCCCTTGACCGTGCCGAGGTCGAGCGGCAGAAAGTCGAAGAACAGGGTCCGATCCGTCTCGGTGGCCAGCGAGATGAGCTTGCCCTTGGCGGCCGGGTTCGTGCGGTCGTAGATGTACTGCAGGTTCGTCGTCTTGCCGCAGAGTCCCGGCCCGTAGTAGACGATCTTGCAATTGATCTCGCGGGCGGCGTAGTTGATGAAGGTCATGTGGACGTTGCCAGGGAGGGATCCGCCGATGGCGCCAGGGGGTTATTCCGAAAAGAGGCGGTCGATGTCCTCGTCCGTGATCTCGGCAAACGGCGAGTCGAAGTCGGCGGTCAGCGCCTGCTTGTCCCTCTCGGACTTGGCCGCGATGTCCTCGAAGATCTTGTCGAGCTCCGACATCGCGCGGCGGACGCGCAGGCGCACCAGCCCGAGGGAGGTCCGCTCGTCGAAGATCACCACCAGGATCACCCGCTGGGCAACGATCGAGATGTGGATGTTGTCCCGCTCTCCCTCGTGGAAGAGGATCGAGAACTCCTTCTCGCCGATCAGCCGCGCGAGGCCGTCGGTGGCGGCCACGTTTCCGGCCGTGAGCGAAGCGAGGGAGGTCGTGTCCAGCGTCTGGAGGTCTCCGACCGCCGCGATCTGCTGCCCGTTCTTGTCGACTAAGAAGACGACATTGGCGTTCGCATCGGAGGCGAGCCGATTGAGGGAGTCCTTGATCTTCCGAAACTCCTCGTCGTAGAGGACGAGGTCAGGCAGCGTCAT
The DNA here is from genome assembly GCA_038224325.1 of Thermoanaerobaculia bacterium. Lineage (GTDB taxonomy): Bacteria > Acidobacteriota > Thermoanaerobaculia > UBA5066 > Gp7-AA6 > DAHUXD01. The sequence goes on from JBBRFL010000060.1 coordinate 1,248, forward strand.
GGTAACTAATTCTCCAGTGAGGACTTATTCTAGCAGCATTCTTTTTCCAGGCCTGGACGCGGGCTACAGCTCCCGCCGGTTCTCGAGCGAACGCGCCATCGTGACTTCGTCGGCGTACTCGATGTCGCCCCCGACCGGCAGCCCGAAGGCGATCCGAGTGACCCGGACGCCACTCGCCTTGAGCCTGCGCGCGAGATAGAGCGCCGTCGCTTCGCCCTCGACGTTGGGATTGGTCGCGATCACGACCTCGCGCACCTCGGGCGTGACGCGGCGCACGAGGCCGGCGGTGTCGATCTCGTCGGGCCCGATTCCCCGCAGCGGCGAGAGGGCTCCCCAGAGCACGTGGTAACGGCCCCGGTACTCCCGCGTCTTCTCGATCGCCGCCAGATTTCCGGGCTCCTCGACGACGCACAGGAGCGACGCGTCCCGCTCGGGGTTCGCGCAGATCTCGCAGGGATCGTCCTCGGTCAGGGTGTTGCAGATGGAGCACCGGCGCACGGCGGCCCGCGATTCCGCGATGGCGCCCGCGAGCCGCTGGGCCTCCTCCTCCGGCGAGCGCAGGAGGTAGTAGGCGAGGCGCGCGGCGCTCTTGGCGCCGATGCCGGGAAGTCTCTGGAACTCCAGCGCGAGACGCTCGAGGGACCTGGGGGTGCCGGCCATCAGAGGGGGGGCGGCGCCTTCATCGCATCCCGGGCATCATTCCGCCGAGCATGGAAGCCGTCTTCTTCTGCACGGCCTCGTCCACGAGCCGTGAGGCTTCGCGCGCGGCGGCGAGGACGAGGTCCTGCAGGGTCTCCACGTCCTCGGGATCCACGGCCGCCTTCTCGATCTGCACGGAGAGGATCTCCTTCGTGCCCGACATCGCGACGCGCACCATTCCTCCCCCGGAGGCCGCCTCGATCCGCATCGCGGAGAGCTCTTCCTGCATCTTTGTCTGCATCGCCTGGGCCTGCTGCATCATCTTCTGGATGTTCATGGTTCTCGACGAACGCGTAGGTGGGGTCTCTGCGGCCGACCGCGGCGGGACAAGCCCCGCCCCTACGCCGTTTTCACTCCTCCTCCTTGATTTCCGTCAGCTCGCCATGGAAAAGCTCCATCGCCGAGCGCACCATCGGGTCGGACTCGGCCCGCGAGCTCGCGCGTTCCCGGGCGATCGTCGCTCGAGGGACCTCGCGCGCCGCCTTTCCGAGGTCGCCGTCGGCCGGCGGGCCGGTCTTCAATACGATGCGCAGCGCGCGCCCGAAGGCCTCGCGGGCCACCTCGGCAAGCAGCTTCTTCGCCGCCGGCTCCTCCAGCGCTTCCTTGGCCGCGGCCCGGTCGATGCCGAAGCGCATCACGAGGTCCTCTCCGGAGACCGCGATCGATTCGGCGAGACTCGCCTGCGCCGCGGTCACGCGCCGACGCGTGTCGAGAATCTCGTGGAACCGCGACAGCGGCTCGCCCGGGGACCCCTCCGGCGCCGATGCGCGCTCCTCGGGCTCCGGCTCGACGGGCACCAGCGAAACGATTCGCGGGCCCGCCTCGCGAAGGCGGGGAGGCGGCGAGGACGGGGCCGGTCGGGGCGCGGGCGCCGCGGAGAGCGTCCGCTCGAGATCGCGCAGCCGGGGAAGCTCCGCCAGCTTGAGGATGAGCATCTGCACGACCAGTCCGGGATCGTCGACCCGACGCACCTGCTCCTCTGCGGCGAGCGCCAGCGAGACGGCGCGCAGGAGATTTTCGTAGGGCATCGCGCTCGCGAGCTCCGCCGTTCGATCCCGCTCCTCGTCGGGAACGTCCTCGGTTCCGCCGGCGCTGGACACGAGGAGGCGCCGGAGGAAGGCGACGAACTCCTTCAGCACGTGGCGGGGATCCGAGCCTCCCTCGGTCAGGCGCGTGAGGTGAGCGATCGCCGCGGCGCGATCTCCGACCGCGACGGCGGAATACATGCCGGCGAGCGCCTCCCGGTCGACCAGCGCGAGGATCTCGGCGCAGCGCGCCTCGTCCACGGCGCCGCCGGCCAGCGTCGCCGCCTGATCGAGGAGCGAGAGCGCGTCGCGCAGGCTGCCCTCGGCGGCGCCGGCGAGCAGGCGGAGAGCACCCGGCGTCGCCGCGATTCCCTCGCCCTTCGCGACCTTCTCGAGCTGGGCGGCGATCTCCCGGGCCGTCAGCGCCCGGAACGCAAAGCGCTGGCAACGCGACACGATCGTGGCCGGGATCTTGTGCAGCTCGGTCGAGGCGAGGATGAACCGCGCATGCGGAGGGGGCTCCTCCAGCGTCTTGAGCAGCGCGTTGAAGGCCTCGGTCGTGAGCATGTGGACTTCGTCGATGATGGCGATGCGGAACCGATCCCGCTGGGGCGCGTAGCGGACGGTCTCGATCAACTCGCGGGCGTGCTCGATCTTGCGGTTGGAGGCGCCGTCCATCTCGTGGACGTCGAGCGAATCGCCGTGGTCGAGAATCTCCCGGCACGAGGCGCACACGCCGCACGGACGCACCGTGGGGCCCTGGTCGCAGTTGAGCGCGCGGGCCAGCATGCGTGCCGTAGACGTCTTGCCGACCCCCCGGGGGCCCGTCAGCAGGTAAGCGGACGCCACGCGTCCTTCCGCGATCGCGTTGGAGAGGGTGCGCGAGACGGCCTCCTGACCGACGAGATCCTCGAAGGTGTGGGGCCGCCACTTGCGGGGGAGCGCGACGTGCATGCTTTCCATTCTCAATTCCCGGAGCGGGACACCCTCACTCGGCTGCCGTCGGCCGCACCGATCGACCGCTTTCATTTTCCGGCGGCCGAAGATGAGCTCAGGTTGACCTGCGGCGCACGGGGGCGCCCCCTGATCGCTGCTTCCTTCCGGACCTGACGAGGTTCGGAGGCTTCCGTCGCACAGGGCCCGAACTCATCTTCGGCCGCCGGAACGGCGATTGTATCCCACGCGTCGCGAGGAAACGGCGCTAGGAACCGTCCTTTCCCCGCAGCAGGAGCGCGAACAGCACGACGCCAAACGCGAGGCCGACGGCGAGATCCAGATCGACGAACCGGCCCTCCGCAGCCGGCGGCCAAAGGTCGAGCGCCGCGCCGACCGAGAAGAAAAAGGAGAAGGCTCCCAGAAAAAGGAGGGCCGCGATCGCGAGGCGCCGCAGCCCCGCGGGGCTCACTTCTTGTCGCAGCGCGCGCGGACGAATCGGATGACGGCATCCGCGAGGTTCTTCGGGATCTCGCGCGGCTTGAGCATCTTCAGCGTCCGGCCGGTCGCCCGGTAGCTCTTGAGAAAGACGAGGCAGGGAGGGCAGCACGCAAAATGCTGCTCGAGGCGGACGCGGTCCTCGGACGCCATGGTGCCGTCCTCGTACTCGACGAGATACTCGAGAATGAGGCGCCGGCAGGTCACGTCGTCGTGGGAGTTCACGGGGCCGCCCTCTGCTCGGTCGCGCTCGGAAGCGTCGTGACCTCCGTGAGCCTCTGGCGCACGTGGAGCCGGGCGCGGTGGAGCCGCGACTTGAGCGCGGGAATCGAGATGTCCAGCGTCTCGGCGACGTCCGACGGCTTCATCTCTTCCACGTCCACCATCCAGATCACGTCGCGGTAGGACTCGGGAAGCTCGGCCATGAAGCCCTCGGCCCGCTCCGCGAGGTCCCGGGCGATCGCCTCGTCCTCCACGCCATCGACCCAGGCCGAGAATTCCGGCGAGGCGTTGTGCCCGTCGCTTCCGAGGCGTGGCACGTAGTCGTCGATCGGAACGGTGACCACGGGCTTTCGCCTCCGCGCGCGGCTGTAAGCCTGGTTCAACGCCACCCGGTAGAACCAGGAGAAGAACCTCTTGGATTCGTCGAACGATTCGATCTTGCGATGGAGGGTCAAAAAGCTGTCCTGGGTCGCCTCCTCGGCATCCTCCGCATTCCGGAGGACGCCATAAGAGAGCGAGTAGACGCGGGCGTGATAGCGATCGACCATCTCTCGAAAGGCCTCCTCGTCACCCCGCTTGATGCGCCGCACGAGCGCGAGATCGGCGGCGTTCTGATCTTCAACCATGAGGACTTACGCCCACGATATCTCCCAAGGTTCGGGCATTCTACCGGTGGTATCCGGCGGGGCGGAACGGGCGGCTACGGCGCCCCCGGCCTGCGTTGACTATCGCCCGGCCTGCCTCGTCCGATGTAGGATTCTCCGCCTCGCGGAGAGGTGTCCGAGTGGCTTAAGGAGCACGCTTGGAAAGCGTGTGTGCGCAAAACGTACCGGGGGTTCGAATCCCCCCCTCTCCGCCAAACTCACCTGTTCATTCGAACGGGGGTTCGAACCCGGGGGTTCGAGCCGACCACCGAAGGCAGACCCACGGCAGTAGGCAACGCCGGCAAACGGCCCGGCAATCATCCCCCCTCTCCGCCAAGACCCACCCATTGATTTGGACGGATTCGAACCGGGGGTTCGAAGCAGTCTCCGCGCCTCCCTTGTAACCCTTCGACAACGGTTACACTCGCAAGCAGTGCCCACGACGCAGAAATCGGACAGGAACGACTTCCCCTTCCTCGCCGGCCATCCCTGCCTCGACTTCCTGAATACCCGGCCGATCATCCGAGGGCGCCCGGTCGAGCAGCTCGGCAGGCTCGAGGATCTCGTGCGTTGGCTCGTGCGGGCAGGCCGGCTCGATTCCCGCGCCGCGGCCGACGCGATGAAGCGCTGGGGCAACGGCGCCGAGGGCCCGCGCCTGGCGGAACGCGCGCGGACCTTTCGGGAGACGCTCCGCAAAATGGCGGAGGGCATCGTCAAGGAACGCGGGGCCGGGGCCGAGGGGCCCGCCGCGATCAACTTCATCCTGGCGGAAAGCGACGGCACGCTTCGCCTGGAACGCCATGGCGTAGGTTTTAGGACCCGCTTCGCGGCCCGGCCGACGGAGCCGATCGCGCTGCTCGGGAGCATCGCCGAAGCCGCCGCGGATCTCCTGAGCACGCGTAACCTGCGCCTCGTGCGCCGGTGCGGCAACCCGGACTGCGTGCTCTTCTTCTACGACGAGACCCGGAACCACCGGCGCCAGTGGTGCGCGATGAGGACCTGCGGCAACCGGATGAAGGTACGCGCGTTCCGTAATCGCGAGCTCAGGCGCGCCTAGCCGCCGGCTAGGCCTTCTGCGCCAGCTTCCGAAGCCCCTCGAAGCTGTAGATGCCGTCGTTGTGGCCGTCGGCCCAACCGACCTGCACCGCGTACGCTCCCACGCGCCGGTGAGAGATCGCCTGGAACGCCCGCGGGGTCAGCGGCCGGTCGGGGCCCTTGTAGAGATTTCCGAGCAGATCCTGCTCGCCACGGCACATCGCGCAGGGACAGTTGCGTCGCAACGTCTCGAGCGGGAAGTAGTCCTCCGTGCCGTCGTCCCAGACGATGACGAGCTGGTCGCCGACGAGGAGGATGTCCTTGGGGACGGGAGTCGCCATCGGTGCTACTTGAGCCCCTCGGCGAGAAACAGGTCCGAGAGGATGCGGTTGTAGGAGTAGGCGTACGTCTTCCCGTCTGCGGCGATCGCGGGCGGCGCGACGTTGTTGATGCCCGCGGGGTCCGGCGGCGTCAGCTCCCTCCAGAGCTCCCGCCTTCCGGATGCGATGCCCAGGATGAAGATCCGTGCCGGATAGAGCCCCCGCTTGTAGACGTAGAGCGACTGTGCGTCGGCCGTCCAGCCGGTCGGGACCTCGTCGGCCTCGATCCCCGGGATAGGCATCGGCTCCCCGCCCGCGAGCGGATAGAGATACGGCTTCTGGTCGGGACCGACGGCGGTGGTGAACTTCCCATCCGGAGAAACGCATCGAAACGGTGCGCGATAGCCCGGCGGACTGATCGCGCGCGGCTTTGCGTCGGCGTCGTCGAGGATGTAGAGCCGCACGCCTCGACCCTCCTCGCTGCCCGTGACCAGAATCCGCTTGCCGTCGGGCAGCCAGCTCGCGGACTGGACCGACAGCCCGCCCGCGGCAACGACGCGCGATTGACCGGGGCCCGTCGGAAGCAGGAGCAGGCCCCGCTGCGCCGAATTGCCCGAGATCGACAGCGCCCAGCGCCCATCCGCCGAGATCGAGTGCGGGTTGCCGTCTCCGAGGCGAACCGGCGGAGAGCCGTCCATCCGGCGCGAGTACGCGGAGTAGTTCGCCCCGCCGCCTTCCCCCGTCTCGCTGAAGACGAAAATCGATCCGTCCGGCGCGATGTCGCGCACGGACGACCAGTCGAGCCAGGAGAGGTCCCGCTCCTTGCTGTCGCCCGGAGTCCAGGCCAGGATGCCCGAGCGCAGGGCGTCGTGCGCGATCAACGCCCGGCCGTCGCGGGAGACGTCCTGCAGCGTCAGGTTGCCGGTCACGCGCCCGAGGATCCGGCGCGCGCCGCCGCGAGTGACCGCGAAGAGCGCGCGATTGCCGCCGGTCTCGGCGGCCGTGAACCAGACCTCGCTGCCGTCGGGCGACCAGGCCAGGCCTCCCTCGGTCGAGAAGTCGCCCGCGAGCTTCGTCCGCTTCCCCGCCCGATCCACGATCTCGACCGCGCCGCCGTCGTCGCCGGGAATCGGGTGGTTCATGAACGCGACCCCGCCGCCGTCGCGCGACACGCGGGGATTGCTCAGCCATCCCTCGGTCTCGAAGAGCACCTTCCCGATCGGGTACTCGAGGCGGCTGTGCGTTCCCACGACGCGGACGACCGCGAACGATTCCCCGTCCGAGCCCCAGTCGGCCCACTGGACGTCCTCGAGGACCTCCCGCGGCGTCCCCCCGCCGGTGACGCCGATCCGGGCCAGTGTTCCGGTGCGCATGAACGGCCCGGCGAAGCGTCGGCCGAGGGACACGGCCAGCTCGCCGGCCGGCGAGACGGCGAAGACGTCGGCGGCCTTGAGGCCGAAGGGACGCGCCTCGGGGCTGTCGAAACGGGAGACGAAGATTTCGACCGGCCGGCCCTCCCATGAGGCCGCATAGAGAATCGTCTGACCGTCGGGAGCGAAGCGTGCGGAGAAGATCTCGCCTCGCTGGAAGGTGAGCTGGCGAAAGACGGGCGGCGCGACGCGGCCCGCCTTCTTCCCCGACGCGTAAGCCGCGAGGCCGGCCGCAGCCGCGAGTCCGACCGCGAGCGCGAGCGCCGGCCAGAGGCCGAGTCGGCGCTTCGGGGCCGCCGCCGCGATCTGGCCCGTCGCCTCTCCGGAGACGATGGCTTCCGAGAGGTGGTCGCGGATCGCCGCGAGATCCCGCGCCAGGTCCTTGGTCGTCCCGAACCGGTCCTCGGGATCCTTGGTAAGGCACCGCTCGACGAGCCACCGGATCGGCGCCGGCACCCGCGGGTTCAGCTGCGCCACCGACGCGGGTTCCTCTCGAATGATCGCCGTCAGCGTCTCCGCGGTCGTCCCCCGCTCGAAGGCGCGTTTGCCGGTCGCCATCTCGTAGAGGATCGAGCCGAACGAGAACTGATCCGACCGGAAGTCCAGGGGCCGGCCCGCGGCCTGCTCCGGCGACATGTAGCCGACGGTCCCCATCACCATGCCGGGGCGCGTCGCATCCCCCGCCGCGGTCTGCAGCGCGGAGACCTCCTGGTCCTCCGGCGTCACGAGCTTGGCGAGTCCGAAGTCCAGGATCTTTGCGTAACCGTGCTTGGACACCATGACGTTCGCGGGCTTGAGATCGCGGTGGACGATGCCCGCGGCATGGGCGGCCGCCAGGCCCTCCGCGATCTGCGTGCCGAGGTCCAGCAGCTTCCGCGTCGGCAGCGGGCCCGACGCGACGAGATCCTTCAGCGTGCCGCCGTCGACCAGTTCCATCGCAATGTAGACGTTCTGATCCGCCGTCCCGATGTCGTAGACCGTCAGGATGTTCGGGTGCGAGAGCCCCGACGCCGCTCGCGCCTCGCGCTCGAACCGCGACCGCCGGTCTGGATCGGCCGCGAGCTCCGCCGGAAGGACCTTGATCGCGACGTCGCGCTTGAGCCGCTCGTCGCGCGCCCGATACACCTCCCCCATCCCTCCCGCCCCGATCGGGGCGAGAATCTCGTAGGGGCCGAGCCTGGTTCCGGCGGAAAGCGTCATGGGGCCGCTGCGATTCTATTCGGGATCGTCATTTCGCGGCAGCGGTCCACCCGCGGACTCTTTCAGAGCCCCAGATCAGACAGGCCGGGATGATCGTCCGGGCGCCGGCCGAACGGCCAGCGGTACTTCCGCTCCGTCTCCGCGATCGGCAGATCGTTGATGCTGGCGATGCGGCGCCGCATGAGGCCCTGCTCGTCGAACTCCCAATTCTCGTTGCCGTACGAGCGCAACCAGTTGCCCGAGTCGTCGTGCCACTCGTACGCGAAGCGCACGGCGATGCGGTTGTCGGCGAAGGCCCAGAGCTCCTTGATGAGGCGGTAGTCCAGCTCCCTCGACCACTTACGCCGGAGGAATTGGACGATCGCCTCGCGCCCCGAGAGGAACTCCGCGCGGTTGCGCCACGCGCTGTCGGCGGTGTACGCCTGCGAGACTTTCTCGGGATCGCGCGAGTTCCAGGCGTCCTCCGCCAGGCGCACCTTCTGCCCCGCCGACTCGCGGGTGTAGGGAGGCAGGGGAGGACGGCTCGCCGGGGCGTCGGCCGTCACTTCAGGCCGTCGACGAGCTGGAGGTAGGACAGCACGCGCAGGTAGCTGTAGGCGTACGTCTTCCCATCCGGCGTGACGACGAAGCGGTTGATCGAATTGAGCCCTGCCGCGTCGGCGACCATCAGCTCCTTCCAGAGCTCCAAGCGGCCGGCCGTCATGTCGTAGCGATCGATCCGCATCGGGATCGTCTGGTCTTCCTGAAGATAGAGAAACTTTCCATCCAGCGAGAAGCGCACCGGCCGAGCACTGTCGGTCAGCCCGGTGAGGGGCCGGGGCTCGCCGCCCGCCAGCGGATAGAGGTACATCCGGCGATCCGGCCCGCGCACCACGATGGATTTCCCGTCCGGCGTGATCGTGCCTCGAAAGAGCGAGTAGCCCTCCGGGGTCAGCGCGCGCGACTTCCCGCCGGCGACGTCCCGCAGGTAGAGCCGCATGCCCTGTCCGGCCTGGGTCGCCGTGTAGACGATCTGCTTGCCGTCCGGCAGAAAGTCGGCATTGACCGGGTCCATGCCCTCCCGGGAGAGCGCCCGGGGCTCGCCGACGCTCGTCGGCAGGAGAACGATCTGAGGCCCGGTGATTCCCGTGATGGAGATCGCCCAGGCGCCGTCCGGGGAGAACGCCTCCGTCGCGCCTCCGCCGAGCCGAATTGCGGGCGAACCGTCGGTCTTCCGCAGGTACGAGGAGTAGCCGGCGCCGCCGCCCTCTCCCGATTCGGTGATGAGAATCTTCTGTCCGTCCGGGGCGATGTCGGTGACGAGGGAGTAGTCGAGCCACGAGAGCTCGCGTTCCTTCTCATCGCCGGGGCCGCGCTCGAGGATTCCCAGGCGCGCGCTCTCGTTGGTCATGAGCACGTGCCCGTCCTTCGAGATGTCCCGGATCGTGCTGATTCCAGGAACGCGGCCGACCAGACGGGTCTTTCCACTGGTCGTCACGGCGTGGACGGCGCGGTTGAAGCCGCCCTCCGCAGCCGTGTACCAGATCTCGCCGCCGTCCGGGGTCCAGACCAGCCCCTGGATCGTCGCGTAAAGGGGCGTCACGTTCGTCTTCTTTCCCCCGGCGTCGACCAGCGCCACTCGGCCGCCGTCGTCGTTCAGGAACGGGTGATCGACGAACGCGACGACATTGCCCTTCGGGGATACCCGGATCTGGCCGACCCATCCGGTCGTCTCGAAGAGAACCTTTCCGATCGGGTACTCGAGGCGATTCTTGATGCCGACGTCGCGGACGATGGCGAGCGTCTGCCCGTCGGGGCTCCAGTCGGCGAACTGGACGTCGTCGAGAATGTCCCGCGGGGCGCCGCCGGCGATCGAGATGCGGGCCAGGCGACCCGTCCGGCCGAACGCATGGAGGCTATGTCGGTTCAAGGAGACCGCCATCTCGCCGGACTTCGAGATCGACAGGACCTCGGCGGAGCCGAGGCCGAAGGGCCGCGACTCGGGGCTCTCCGGACGGTTGATGAAGATCTCGAACGGCTTGCCCTCCCAGCCGGCGGAGTAGACGATCGTCTGCCCGTCCGGAGCGAAGAGCGCGCTCCCGACCTCGCCGCGGGAAAACGTGATCTGGCGAAAGGCCGGTGGCTCGACGAAGCCCGCCTTCTTGCCCCGCACGTAGATGAACGGACTCGCGATCGCCGCTCCGAGTATCGCCGCGAGCACGAGCGCCGGCCAGCGGCGCCGCGTTCCCTGCGCCACGGCCGCATGCGCTCCCGTCATCGAGGGCGCCGAGACGCTGGACAGGGCTTCGAGGTCGAAGGCGACGTCTCGGGCCGACTCGAACCGTTCCTCCGGATTCTTCTCCAGGCAGTGCCGCACGATCCGGTCCAGACCCGGGTGGATCTCCTTGTTCGTCTGCGACAGATCCGCCGGCTCCTTGGTCAGGATCGCGGTGATCGTGTCCGCCGCGGTTTCCCCGCGAAACGCCCGCGCGCCCGACAGCATCTCGTACAGGATCGTCCCGAACGCGAAGAGGTCGCTGCGCCGGTCCGCCGCCTTCCCGCGCACCTGCTCCGGCGACATGTAGCCCATCGTGCCGAGCACGACACCGGGCTCCGTGCCGCCGGAAACGGTGTTCATGTCGGTCTTGCCGTCGTCTCCGGTCTCGGGCTTGAGCTTCGCCAGGCCGAAGTCCAGGATCTTGACCCGCCCGTCCTGAGTCAGGAACAGGTTCTCGGGCTTGAGGTCGCGGTGCACGATCCCCTTCTCGTGCGCCGCCGCCAGGCCCTTCGCGATCTGCACCGCGTAGTCGATCGCCTTGCGCACCGGCAGCGCACCAGTGAGAAGG
>JBBRFL010000061.1:0-11791 GCA_038224325.1 Thermoanaerobaculia bacterium
CGGCTCTGGGCCGTCGAGCGGCGCCGCGTGGTCCTCCTCCACGAGCTGGCGCACGTCAAGCGCAGCGACTGGGCCTCGGCTCTCCTCGCCGAGTTCGCCGTCGCGCTCTACTGGTTCCATCCGCTGGCCTGGTGGATCGGCCGCCGGGTCCGCCGCGACGCGGAGCGAGCATCGGATGACCTGGTGATCTCGGTCGGCATCAAGCCCTCCGTGTACGCGGGGCACCTGCTCGGCATCTTCCGGTCGCTCGGATCCGCGGCGCATCCGGTCGCGCCGGCCCTCGCGGCGATCCGCCCGTCGCACTTCGAGGAACGGCTCCGCGCGATCCTCGACCCCGCGGCGCCCCGCTTCGGCCTCCCCGCGGGGAGCGGGCGCTGGGCCGCCGCCGGCGTCTTCGCCGCCTTGGTCGGGATCGCGGCGGTGGACCCGTCCGCGTCCCCTCGAGCGACGACGTGTCCCGGGGCTGCGCGATCCCCGTCGGCGACGACGGAGGCGAGCCTCGCCACCGCTTCGGGCCCCTCCGCTTCCGCAGCGCGCTCGACCGCTCCGGATGGGAAACTCGTACCGGCCGCATCCTCCGGCGAGGAGGGCGAGGCCGCCTACGACGGCGACGCCGGTCCCGCGAAGGCGTCCTCGGCTCCCGACGCCGTCGTGCACGCGATCCGGACGGAGGGAGCGAGGATGGCGGCCGGCTTCGTCCAGGCCTCCAACGGAGGCAGGAGCCGTTCCGGCGAGGAATGGTACGAGCGCGGCCAGCAGCTTCACCGCGACGAGCGGTATCCCGAGGCCATCGAGGCGTTCGAGAAGGCCATCGCCGCCGGATATCGGGAGGACGCGTCGAGCTACAACATCGCATGCGGCTACGCGCTGATGGGCAACGCCGATTCCGCCTTCGAATGGCTCGATCGCGCGCGGCAACAGGGCTTCGACCTCGCAGCCTACGTCGGGGAGGACGACGATCTCGACAATCTCCGATCGGACGCTCGGTGGGCGCAGCTGAAGCAGTCGGCTCGCGAAGAAAAGTCGGAGCGGCACGCGGGGAAGGGTCGCGCCGCCGCCACCCGCTACGAGAGGCTGGTCGCGAAGGCGCCCCAGAGCGGAGAGCCGTTCTTCGAGGCCGGCCGCGAGCTCCTGTCGGGCCATCGGTACGACCTCGCGGCCGCGGCATTCCAGGCGGCCGCGGAGCGCGGGTACCGCCCCGGAACTGCCCTCTACAACCAGGCGTGCGCTCTCTCGCTCGGCGGCGATCGCGCGGGAGCCCTCGATCGGCTCTCGCAGGCGCTGGACGCGGGCTTCGACCAGCCGGAAATGTTCCGGACCGACGACGACCTGGACGCCGTCCGCGACGACCCGCGCTTTGCGTCCCTGTCCCGCGAGGCGCGTGAGCTGTCGCTCCCGGGCAACGGCGGGGGTTGGTGGCAGTCGCATCGCTCCGTGGCGCGGTGGCGGGAGAGCGCCCGAAAGCTCGAGGGGTACGCCAAGGAACACCCGCGATCCGGGCGCGCCTGGTACAACGTAGGATTCGCGTCGCTGGCGGCGGAGCGCCCCGAGGCGGCGGCCGACGCGTTTCGCAAGGCCCTCGAGCTGGGCTATCGGAAGCCCACGACGATGTACAACCTGGCTTGTTCCTACTCTCGCCTCGATCGGAAGGACGAGGCCTTCGACTGGCTGTTCCGCTCGCTCGAGGCCGGTTTCGACGAGACCGGAACGCTTCGTCACGACGAGGATCTCGACAACCTGCGGGGCGATCCGCGCTATCGCAAGGCCCTGGAGGCCGCCCGAGTCGCCAGGCGCCGCGTCGAGAGCGACTGATCCGGCGGCGCCGCGCGACGGGCTCTCAGACGATCCGGTCGAGGATCCGGGCGCCGACCTCCTCCGGGGGCAGCGGGGGGCTCAGGAGAAAGCCCTGGAACTCGTCGCAGCGCTGCGCGCGCAGGAAGTCGAGCTGCGAGGCCCGCGAGACGCCCTCGGCGACGACCGAGAGGCCGAGCCCGTGCGACATCTCGATGATCGCCCGCACCATCGTCGCGTCCGTCGAGGAGCGATCCAGCTGCTCGATCAGGTGCTGGTCGATCTTGAGAACGTCCACCGGCAGCCGCCGCAGCGACCCGATCGAGGCGTGGCCGCTGCCGAAGTCGTCCATCAGGATGCGGAATCCGCGGCGACGCAGGGCCGTCAGGGTCCGGACGGACTGCTCGAGGTTCTTCGTCACGGCGGTCTCCGTGATCTCGAGGAGAACCCGTTCCGGGGAGAGCCCGCTTTCCCTCAGGATCCGGTCGACCGTGTCGGGGAGCGAGGACTGCGCGAACTGGCGCGCCGAGAGGTTGACCGAGACCCACTGCACGGGAAGACCCTCGTCCAGCCACTGTCGCAGCTGCCCGCAGGCCGACGTCAGGACCCACTCGCCGAGAGCTAGCATCAGGGGCGATGCCTCGGCGATCGGGATGAAGTCGTCCGGCCGGAGCTCGCCTTTCTCGGGGTGGGTCCAGCGCAGAAGTGCCTCGACACCGACGATCCGCTCGTCGGCCGTCCTCCAGATCGGCTGGTACTTCAGCGAGAACTCCTGGCGGTCCAATCCGCGGTGGAGCGCCTGGTGCATGGAGTAACGGATGCTGAGCTGCTCGTCCATCTTGGGCGTGAAGAACTCGTAGGCGTTGGCCCCGTGCTCCTTCGCGCGGTACATGGCCATGTCCGCGTTGCGCAGGAGGGTCTCCGGGTCCCGCCCGTCCCCGGGAAACAGGCTTAGGCCGATCGACGCGGTCACGAACAGGGTCTCTCCCTGGAGCTCGATCGGGGCGGATAGGCGGTCGAGGATCTTCTGCGCCACCAGGCCGACGGAGGCGGGATCCTCCGATCGAGGCAGGAGCACGATGAACTCGTCGCCGCCGAGCCGCGCCGCGGTGTCCTGCGCGCGCAGGCAGGATACGAGCCGGCGGCCGATCTCCCGGAGCACGGCGTCTCCGAAGGTGTGCCCGAGGGAGTCGTTGATGATCTTGAAGTCGTCGAGATCCAGAAACATCAGGGCAAACCGCTCCCCCTCGCGGTGGGCGTGCGCGAGGGCCTGGCGAAGGCGGTCGTGGAATAGCGCGCGGTTGGGCAGGCCCGTCAGCGGGTCCTCGTAGGCGAGTCGCTCGATCTGGTTCTCCGACTCCAGCCTCAGGGTGATGTCCCGGATCACGCCCGTGAGGACGCGAGCGCCGCCGTCCCGGCTCTCTCCAAAGGAGAACTCGAGAGGGATCTCGCGGCCGTCGCGGTGCCGCCCGTAGACCCGGTGCGTGACCCCGCCGTGCGGGCCCTCCGCAGGATCGCGGAGCTCTCCCAGGAGCTCCATCATCTCGCGGCGCAGGCGGTTGGGCACGAGCTCCGCAACGCTACGGCCGATCATCTTCTCCGTGGTGTACCCGAAGATCCTGGCCGCCGCGGCGTTGACGAACAAAATCCGGCCGCCCTCGTCGACCGATAGGATTCCATCGGTTGCGGTCTCGGTGACCGTCCGATACCTCTCCTCGGACGCGGCGATCTTGCGCACGAGCTTCTGAACCACGAGCGCCCCGAGGAGGAAGAAAAGGAGCGAGACCCCGACGATGAACGCGAGGGCGAGGTTGCGGGCCCACCGTGCGGCCTCCCCGAGTGTGAAGGAGAACTGATCCTCAAGGGGCGTCACGCGGGCGTTCACGGCGTCGATCTCCTCCAGGATCGGCGCCACGGCCTCCGGCGGAGCCCCGGACCGGACCGCGCGATGGAGCCGGTTGCCGGCGAGGACCAGACGGGCAATCTCCACATCCCCGCGTTTCCAGATCCGGGTCGCGTGTTCCAGGTAGCCGACAAAGCGGAAGTCCCGGAAGAGCCAGGACATGGCTTCCAAGTCGTCCGGGTGATTGCGCCCCTGGATGAGCCCGCGTCGCACGATCGCCTCGTCGGGGCTGCGCCTCTCCATCTCCTCGCGCGCCGCCCGGTCCCCCAGCGGTACCGCGATCGCCGCGAGATACAACTCGTACGCGCCCTCGTCGCGACTGTCCGCGTACCGGTGGAGCCAGTGAACCGCGTCCTTCTGCGCCTTCGACCACAACCCCTCGCCTGCCACGTAGGCTCGCACCCCGGAGAGGAGGCCGAGCGCCGTGTGGCTCAGGATCGCGATGGCGGTCGTCATCAGGATCCCCACACACGCGAGGATCAGCCTGCTGCGCCGGGAGAGGAGCTGAGAGGGATCGCTGGTGGGCTTCACCGGGCGTCCGGCCGCGAACCCGCGTCGGTCGGGGGAGGGACTGGCATCAGTCGTCGATCTTCGAGCTCTTTCCGCAAATAAGATGGCCGAGGCTCTCCCGAACAGTTCCTAAAGAGCCTCGGCCGGCCTTCGGAGCCAATTGAGCAATCGGCGCGCCAACTCTCGCACGGGCCGCCTCCATCGCCGAGCTTCGCGCGCGGTCTCGAGCGCCTCGCCCAACTCGGCGTAAAACTCCTCGTCTCCTCGAAAGTAAATGTTCTTGAGCCAGCACGCTCCGTGCTCGATGCACTGGGGCCGGAGAATCTTGTGGCGATTCGGGTCGAAGGCCGCTTTCTCGCCGTCGAGGAACACGTCGCGCTGCTCCTCCCGCATCCGGGTGAACGCGGGGCCGTTCCAGTGGTCCACGAATCGACCGTTGATCGCGTTTCCCAGCGGCTCGTATCCCGGCTGCATCAGGAGGCAGCAGGGATAGATCTCGCCGTTGCCCCGGATCGTCGCGGTGTACCAGGAGAAGAAGCAGTGGCCGTTGCGGTCGCGGAAGGTCGTGGCCGTGGGAAAGAGCGATGGGGCGCCGGGGTCGTGCAGCTCCCGCTGAATCTCGGCGTGCATCGCGCTCCATGCGGGCATCGGGAAGTCGATCTGCAGCCGCCGGTCCAGCCGGTCCCGCTCCAGGATCCGCGCGAGGTGAGGACGGACGAGAGCCGCGTCCTCGGAGCCGAGCAGGACGTCCGCGCCGATCCGGTCGAGGGGGATGTCCTGAACGGTGGACAGCGCGATGCGGTCCGCGCCAAGGGTCCGGCCGAGCTCGTACATCCGGGGAAGCTCGCGGTAGTTGGCGCGGTCGAGGAGGAACTGCACGACGACGGAGGGGCCGGCGGCTTCGCCCCGGGCGGCCACGAGCCCCTGAATGTTGGCCAGGACGCGGCCGAAGGTCGCCGGTGGGACCCGCATCATCCGCGCGTAGTCCCTCTCGTCGATCGCGTTGAGCGAGAAGATGACCTCCCGCGCCTGGTGCTCGACGAGGCGCCGCGCGATCTCCGGCCCGAGGAGCGCGCCGTTGGTCGTGAGGTTGTCGATCAGGATCCCGCGCGCGTGCACGTGATCGAGGAACTCCAGGATCGCGTGGTGGAATAGGGGGTCGCCTCCACCGGACATCCGGATGGACCGGAGGCCGCCCTCCGCCAGCTCGTCGACCAGACGCACGAGGTGCGGCAGCGAGATCTGCTCCTTCGTGCGGACGTCCTGCTGGTTGCAGAAATAGCACGCGACGTTGCATCGGTCGGTGATGTCGATCTCGGCGTGCACGGGCCCGCGGGTGGGGTTGCCCGACACGATTCCCGCGATGATCTCCCGCTTGCGGGCGGCGTCGACCTCGGACCAGCCGTGGGAGCCGCGCATGGCTCCGTTATACATCGGGAGCCGGCGGGACGCTTCCCTGCGCAAAACAAAACGGCGCGCCTCATGGCGCGCCGTTGCCTGGTAGGAATTTCCGGCGACCCGCCGGAGAGCGCTCTTATGCCTTCGGGGTCGGCTTCGCGTCGGGGGCGGTCATCGTCGAGTGCTTGTGCATGCTCTTCTTGTGCTTCCTGGTCGAAGTGGTCGCGCCGTCCTTCGTCACGACGGTCGAGCTCTTGGTCTCGGTCGAGTCGGTCTTCTTGGTCTCCATGGTCGCCGCCGCCGTCGGCTTGGGGGCCGCCGCCTGCTGCGCAATCGCCGCCACCGGGAACGCCAGGACGAGGGCCAGGATCAGGGATTTCTTCATTGGTATCTCTCCTTTTCGCGGGATGCCTTCTTGCATCACGGTTTGAAGGGTCACGCTACTCCCCCCTACGTGAACGCAACATGACGCGCCGGAGGGGTGGCCTTGCCGCCGCGCCACGGCCCCTTCACCGCGGCTCGTCGATCCGGATCATCCGGTCGCCGGCGAATTTCTCGAGCACCGAGCGCCGCTCCGAAGGCCACAGGACCTCGATCCGTTCGGCGATCCGGGCGCTCTCCAGCCCGAAGTACAGCGGCAGCGCGATCTGGGACAGGTATCCCGGCTTGCCGTCAACGGCCGAATCTCCTGGACGGGGCCGAGGCCGCCGAGACCGCAGAACGCCAGGGCGACGAACGCGGGAAAGAGCGAAGGCCAGGGAGCGCTCATTATGGCAGCGACGAGGAGGAGGACGCCGAAGTGCACGACGGTCGGCGTCCCGAACGCTCTGATCGAGCCGGCCGTGGTGCGCGAGCGCATGTCGGCGATGAGCGCAATCACGACGAATTGGAGCCCAATCAGAGCCGCCGCTGACGAACCCACGATGACGTAGAAATTTCCCAGGCGGAGAGTTGTCGGTGGGCAAAAGTGGCCAATCGGATCCCCCCAGTAGAATCAAAAGGTGTCCATCCTATTACCCAAATCGCTCCAACCGCTACGCCAGTTCCGGGCCCTCTTCGCTCGTTAGCTTCCTGTGCTCTTCGGAAACCCGACGCCCTTCCACATCGATCGCCGTGGGCTCGCGCACGCCGGGTTCAGAGACCCGTTCTCTTCTCCAGGGCCTCCGGGTACCGCGCGCCTTCGATCGGGATCGCCGAGGCGGCGCGATCAATCTCGCGCAAATCCTCGGACGTCAAGTCGACCGCGGCGGCCCCGATGTTCTCTTCCAGCCGTTCCAACTTCCGGGTGCCCGGGATCGGCACGATCCAGGGTTTCTGCGCGAGAAGCCAGGCGAGCGCTATCCGAGCGGGTGTCGCCTTCTTTCGCTCTGCGAACGTGCCGAGCAGGTCCACGAGGGCCTGATTCGCCCTGCGCGCGTCCGGCGTGAAGCGAGGGACGATGTTGCGGAAGTCGGACTTGTCGAACGTCGTGTTCGCGTCGATCTTCCCCGTCAGGAACCCCCTCCCGAGAGGGCTGAACGGAACGAACCCGATCCCGAGCTCCTCCAGGGTCGGCAGCAATTCTTTCTCGGGTTTTCTCCACCATAGCGAGTACTCGCTCTGAAGGGCGGCGACCGGCTGGACCGCATGCGCGCGACGGATCGTTTGAATCCCCGCCTCGGAGAGGCCGAAGCGCTTCACCTTGCCTTCCTGAATCAGGTCCTTCACCGCTCCCGCAACATCTTCGATCGGCACGTCCGGGTCCACGCGATGTTGATAGAAGAGATCGATGGCATCGACCCGGAGGCGCCGGAGCGAGGCCTCGGCGACCTCGCGGACGTGCTCCGGCCGACTATCCACGCCGGTCTGCTCCCCCCTGACGCCGAGCTTGAAACCGAATTTGGTCGCGATCACCAGCCGGCCGCGGAAGGGAGCGAGCGCTTCGCCTACGAGCTCTTCGTTGATGAACGGACCGTACGCTTCCGCGGTGTCGAAGAATGTGATCCCGCGCTCGACGGCCGACCGAATCAGCGAGACCATCTCCCCCTTGTCCGACGGGGGGCCGTAGCCATGGCTCATTCCCATGCAGCCGAGCCCCAGAGCCGAAACTTCCAGTCCACTTTTCCCCAGTTGACGCTTCTGCATCGCTTCCTCTCGTGTTGGATAGGGCCCGAGCCGCGTACGCGCGGTCAGAGTCTCAGGCTAATAGTCCGCGAGCAAGGGCCCCGAGCCAGCCGGCCTTCGCGATTCCGCGACTCGTGGGTGCGTTTATCCGTGCGCGCTCGGCCGCTCATGGGGGGGAGGCCACCTCTTCCATCCAGACCGACGTCCCGAATCACGTCGCGCCCGCGATGAGCTTCTGGAATCTCGGGTTCTTGCGCAATGGGGCGAAATTGGGGTCGATCTTGAGCCACCCCGGCGAGAGGATGTAGGGAATGTTCAGTAGCGGCTCGAGCTGGTCGAGCGCCTTCTCGGGCTCGTCTACGCGTACGTAGATCCGCGCAAGCTGATGCTGGTAATACGGGCCGTCGTACGCGTCCTTCGCGATGGGGATGAGCGCCACGCCGCGCTCGCCTTCCCGCATCGCCTCCGCCTTGCGCCCCAGGAAGGCGAGGGCGAGCCCGAGGAGGACATGTCGCGTGGCGTCCTCGGGGGCATCCCGAAGCTGGATCTCTGCGGCCGCACGTGCCGTCTCCGCATACAGCCGTGCTGTCGTCGTGTCGCCGCGCAGCGAGGCGGTCTGGGCGAGGGAGATTCCCCACGCCAGCCGGTCGTCCCCGAACGTTGCCGGCGGCAAGCCGAGCAGGAGTGTTTGCTGCTCTTCATCCAGCACCCAGCTCAGGTTGTTGTACGTCGCCAGGTACGCCACGAGCGCCTTCGGATCCATCTCGCGCGGCGCCGCCATCAGCGCCTTGCGCGCAGCCGACAGGTCGCCCTGCGCGAGGAAGAGCATGGCCTTCGTCTCGAGAATGCCGAGGGATTCCGGCGCGAGCAGCAGCCCGCGGTCGGCGGCCTCGCGGGCCTCGGCGTAATGCCGGAGCAGGAGCAGCGTCCTCGCGAGACGCCGCGCGGTGAGGGCGGAGCGCGGGTCGATCGCCTGCGCCTGACGGAGGGAGGCAAGACCTTCTTCCCAGTGGCCGGCGCTTTCCTGGCCGAGGGCAGTTGCGACGAGCAGGTCTGCATCCCGCGGCGCCTTTTGCTGCCCCCGAGCGTACTGCTCCGCGGCCCGGGGCCAATCCCGCAGGGTGGACTGGTAGTAATCGCCGAGGGCCAGATGCGCGGCCGGCAGGCCGGGAGCCAGAGCCAGCGCCCGCTCTGCGGCGGCCCGGGCCTGTTCCCGCTCCGCCGACGTCGGAACGCCGTTGGCATAGTGGAATGAGTGGGCACGGGAGAGCTGAGTACACGCCTGCGCAAAACCGGGGTCCAGCGCCACCGCACGCTCGTAGTGAGCGATGGCCCGTTGCAGGCTGGACGGATCGGCGGCAGCCAGGCTTCTCGCGGCCTCCTCGCCCTTGAGGAAGGCATCATAGGCGGCGAGATTCTGGGTGGGCCTCTCGGAAAGCCGCTCCGCCTCGCCCGCTCCCAGCGCGACGCCCAGGGCCTGAGCGACCCGTGTGGCGATGTCCGACTGCACCTGGAAGACGTCGGTCAGCGCCGCGTCGAAGGGCTGCTGCCATTTCGAGGTGGGCGCGTCCGGGCGCGTCACGTCCACCAGCTCGGGGCTCACGTGCACGCGGCTCCGGCCTCCGACTTTCTCCCAGCGTAACGTGCCCGTGAGCAGGTAGGAGACGTTCAACTCCTGCGCGATTTGCCTGGGCGTCTTGGTCGTCTTCTTGTACGGGGTCGAGCTGCCTCGGGCGATCACCTGCAGGCCCGGGAGCGAGGTCAGCTTGCCGCGTACCTCGTCCGCGATGCCGTCGGCGAAGTAATCGTCTTCCGGCCCGCCCAGGTTCTCGAACGGCAGCACGGCCAGGCGTTTCATGCCTCCCGCCTCGACCCCGCCCCTCGGCGTCCGCCGCAGGAGAAAGGCACCCGCAACCGCGAGGACAAGAATGGTGCCCGCGGCGATGGCGACCTTCCTCTTTCCGGTCGGTGGTGCAGTGGGCTGCGACCCGCTCGTCACAGCCGGCGAGGACGCCACCGATAGCGCGAACACGATGTCTTTCGCCGACTGGAACCTGTCAACCGGTTTCTTCTCCAGGCAGTGTTGGACGATGTGGTCGAGCGCCGGCGGGATACCCCTTCCGGATTCCGAGAGCATCGGCGGTTCGTCCCGCAGAATCGCGGCCATCGTGTCGCCCGCCGTGTCCCGCCGGAAAGCCTTCTTGCCCGAGAGCAGCTCGTAGAGGACCGTCCCGAAAGAAAAAATGTCGCAGCGAGAATCGACCGGAAGGCCACGCACCTGCTCGGGCGACATGTAGCCCACCGTCCCCATCACGGTACCGAACACGGTGCGCGCCGAACCCCCCGGGGCGCTCGTCTCCTCGTCCGGCGAGGCAAACTCGATCCTCTTCACGAGGCCGAAGTCGAGGATCTTGACGTGGCCGTCCCGGGTCACGAACAGGTTCTCGGGCTTCAAGTCCCGGTGGACGATTCCCTTTTCGTGAGCGGCGGAGAGCCCCCGGGCGATCTGCAGCGCGTAATCCACCGACTGCTTCGGAGGGACGGGCCCGGAGTCGAGACGGACTCGCAGCGTCTCGCCCTCGAGAAGCTCGGTCACGGCATAGGCGATCCCGTCGTGGTCGCCGAAGTCGTTAATCGCCAGGATGTTGGGATGCGAAAGCGCCGCGACCGCTTTCGCCTCCCTCTCGAAACGGGAGAGCATGTCAGCGTCCGTCGCGACGGACTGCGGTAGGACTTTCACCGCCACATCCCGATCGAGCTTCGTGTCGCGCGCCCGATACACCTCCCCCATTCCACCCGTACCGAGCCTGGACAGGATCTCGTAGGAGCCGAGGCGCGTTCCGGCAGCGAGGGTCACGGCGACCGCGAGACTACACCGCGGCTCGGTCCGGAAGCGCTACGTCGCGTCGGCCAGGATTCTCTGGAACCTGGGGTTCTTTCGCAGCGCGCCGATGCCGTCCTGATCGCCGAAGTCGTGAATCGCCAGAATGTTGGGATGAGAAAGCGCCGCGACCGCCTTCGCCTCGCACTCGAACCGGGCCAGCGTCTCGAGATCCTTCGCGACCGATTGCGGCAATTCCTTGATCGCGACGTCTCGATCGAGCTTCGTGTCCCGCGCCCGATACGCCTCTCTGGTTCTGGAACGCGTCAGTCCCGGACTTGCCCGGCCAGCAACGTGATGTTGTCCTCGCCGCCGCGCTCGTTGGCCAGAGCCACGAGGGACCGCACGGCGTCGGACAGCTCCATCTTCGCGAACGACGCGGCGATCTCCTCGGCGGACACCTTCTCCGAGAGACCGTCGGTGCAGAGGACGATCGTGTCGCCGTCCTCGAGGTCGAGCGCGTCGAGCGCGACGTCGATCTTCTTCTCGCGGCCGATCGCCTGGAGGATGACGTTTCGGTACGGGGAGCTCGCGGCCTGCTCCTCCGTCAGCGCGCCGGCGGCGATCAGCGACTGCACGAAGGACTGGTCTCTCGTGATCTGGCGGATCTCCCCCCGGCGCAGCACGTAGGCGCGCGAGTCCCCGACGTGCGCGATCACCGCGCGGCGGCGGCAGACGACGGCGGCAGTGAGCGTGGTCGCCATCCCCTGGAGCCGAGGATCGTCGTGCGCCTTCTCCCATACCGCGCGGTTGACGGCCTCGACGGCCACGCCGAAGACCATCCGCGGGGGACAGCCGTCCGGCGCTTCCTCCATCTCCCGGGCGAGGCGCGAAAGCGCAAGCGCGCTCGCCACCTCTCCCGCGCGCCGCCCACCCACTCCGTCGCAGACGGCGAGGAGAATCCCGGAATCGCCGACGGACAGGTCCCGCGCCGACGCGTCCTCGATCGTGAGGCCGGCCGTCAGGTCCACTAACCCGAGATCATCCTCGTTCCTGGGCCGCCGGCGGCCTCGATCCGTGATCCCGAACGCGGTGATGCGCATGAGTCTCGCCTCCGACCAGAGAAGCTGCTCCCCAGAGGTCCTCCGCCTTCGCCGACCGAGGCAGGGATTCTAGACCGGCAGGATGAGTGGTGAGCCGTGTAGGACTCGAACCTACAACCTAGAGATTAAGAGTCTCTTGCTCTACCAATTGAGCTAACGGCC
>JBBRFL010000062.1:0-11401 GCA_038224325.1 Thermoanaerobaculia bacterium
GTCGACGGCGTACGCCTCGACCGCGGTCGCCAGGGCGCGCATGTCGCTCATCGAGCGCTTCTGCTTGCCACGCTGCACCGCATTCAAGAGATTCGGAATGGCGATTGCCGCCAGGATGCCGATGATCGCGATGACGATCAGCAGCTCGATCAGGGTAAAACCGGATTCCCGCTTTTTCATCTTCCCTCCTAAGTAGTTTGACTCTTCGTATTCGTTCGCGATTGGCTATGTAGCAAGCGCGAAGCCATCGTCGAGTGATGGTAACCATTGTACCCTCAGTGACTTGTAGTGGGGTCGAGAAAATGGCCCGGTCACTTATTGTCACTTTGAGCCCGCGGTGGTGACATTTCTCCGGCGGGAGGAAATCTCGCGAACTCCTCCAGAATCTCCGCATAGATGTCGCAACCCCGAACGTAGTCCCGCAGGAAGACGCGCTCGTCGTTGCCGTGGCGGCGCACGGAGTCGGTGATGTTCATCGCGATCGGCGAGTACCCGTAAGTCGCGAGTCCCCTCTGGCGGAAGATGATGGATGTCGTGTAACCGCCGAACGTCGGCATGGGCCCGAAGGGGACGCCCGGCGCGAAGGCCTCCGTCACGCGCTGCAGGATCCTGGTGAACGAGGTCGGGTAGGGGCTCGCCCCGGCCGGGCCGCCGTAGTTGGTCCGGACGAGGCGCACGGGATCGGCGACGGAGTCGAGGATCGACTTCAGGAAGGGCTGGGGCGGCAACCCCGGCGGCACGGAAATCACGACGTCGCCGCGCGAGGCGGTGGGCTTGTCGGGAGGGTACGGATAGGGGCCGAACCAGTGGATGCGGGCCTCCAGGAACGCGCCATACCGGTCCGGCAGGATGGCGAGCTCCGCCGGGTTCCGGCGCACGCGGTCGAGGTGCCGCAGCGGATCCGTCAGCGGGCTCGCCAGATGATTGGCCAGCATGTCGAACCCGAGGACGACGTGGGGATCCGGCTCCACGAGCGGGGCCTCGATGCGGTCCCACCGCGCCGCGAGCTTCTTCAAGGGCTCTTCGGTGGGCGCCTCGAACTCCGCCAGCGCGTACCCCGCCTGGATCGTCTCGATGCCCCAGTAGCGCACCTCGCGCAGGACCATCTCGTCGGTGCCGCCTTCGTTCAGGACGTTGGCGACTCCGGCGAACCACTCCGGGCGGTGCTGGAGGAGCCATCGGGAGCCCCACCGCTGGGCGATCTCCTCGTCAGCCTCTCCCAGGAACAGGACGTCGGACTCCGGAACGATGCCTCGCTCCTTGAGCCTGCGCATCGCGAGAGCCTGCGCGATCCCGATCGACTTCATGTCGTATACGCCGCGTCCGTAGAGATACCCGTGGCGGATGCTCCCGGAGAACGGCTTCGCCTCCGTCCAGAACTGGGGGTAGGCCTCGACGACGTCGATGTGGTTGAGCAGGAGGAGGGCGCCCTCGCGGCGGCGCCCGGGAAGACGGGCCAGCAGGTTGCAGCGGCCCGGAGCCGGGCACACGATCTCGTTCTCGATCCCGGCGCAATCGAAGAAGGACTTGAGGAACTCCGCCCCCGCCTTCTCGCCCTTCGTCTCGTTGGTCGTGTCGATCCGGACGTAGTCGCGCAGGATCCGGACGGCTTCCATCCGCATCCACTCCTGCGCCGGGCGAAGGACGTCGGCGAATTCGGGTCGAGCGGGCGACGCGGGCTTTCGGGCGCACCCGATCCCCAGCGTCGACAGCGCCAGACTCGCGGCCAGCAGGCGTTTCATGCTCCCCTCCGGCGCCGTTGCGCCACGACGATCCCGATGGCGATTCCCACGAAGGCCACCGGCCCCCAGCGGGAGATTCCGAGGCCGGGGACCTCCTCCTCCCATTCGAGCCGGTGTCGTCCCGGCGGGATCGGCACCGCGGAAAACGCCAGTTGCGCGGGATGCCCCTCCACGAGCTTTCCGTCCAGCCGAATCGACCGGTACGGCCAGTATGCTCTCAACACGAAGAGCCAACTCGCATCGGGCGCGTCGAGATCGACCGCGAAACCTTCCGCGTCTTTCCGAATCATCCGCACGGTTCCAAGGCGCGCCCCTCCGCGCCGCGTGGACTCCGCCTCGACGATCCCCTCGCCGTCCTCGAGGCTCGCGATCCTCCGAAACGCGGCCACGGGTCCCGGGACCTCCTCCCACCGCCGGAGGAGCCGCACGTCGGGGTACGCGAGGCCATGCTCGTCCCAGACCTGGAGGGCGTCGCCTCCCACCGGCGCGTATCCCGCGATCGATTCCTGATCGCGATAGCGGATCCCGAACCGCAGGGCCACCGACCCGAAGAGCGCGGAGGAATCGCGGTACCCGGCGGCGAGCGCCGACACCCTCCGGAGGCTCTCCACCCGGGAAAGGTCGCCCGCATCGAAGTCTTCGTTGAAGACGGTGCCGCGCCCGAAGAGGATGGGCGTCAGATGGACCCACGTCCTCCGGCTGAACTCCGCGCCGGAGAGCGCCGCGCCGTACTGCTCCATCTCGACCCCCGAGGCGGGACGAAAGATCGACTCGTCCAGCGTCCGGTACGAGCCCTCGGGATCCCGCCGCGCGACGTACCGCGCGAATGCGGTCGGCGCAAAGACGTCCTCCTCGCGGAATGAGCGCGCGATCTTCCGGTTGGCGAGGAGCGGGACCAGCGTCAGCCCGACGAGCGCGATCGCGAGGCTCCCCCGCCGATCCGCCCGACCGAGGCGATCGAGCGCGATGACGGTGATCATCAGGAGGAGTCCGCCCTCCGCGAGCGCCCCGGGAAGATGCCGCGCGGCGATCGCGGCCAAAGGCGGATCGCCGCGGATCGCGCTCGAGGCGAGACGGCCCGCGGCCTCCGGGAAGCGGGCGCAGAGCGCCGCCGCGATCGCCATCAGCCCGCCCAGGGCGATCCACCCGTCGAGACGGCGCGGGAGCCGCCGCCAGCCGTCGAATGCGAAGGAGGCCATCAGCGAAGCGGCGAATCCGAAGGCCACGGCGAGCTTCTCGGGGTTGCGCAGCGGGAGCGGCGAGGCCCACCCGGCCCATCCCGCCGGCAGGAGGCTCGGCGCCATCGAGGCCAGCAGGGCCAGCGCGAGCAGGACGCGGGCGAATCGCGCTCCTCGCTCTCGGGATCGCCACGCCGCGCAGACGGCAATCGGAACGAAGGCCCCCGCGTAGAGCGTCGGGAAGATCCCGATCGCCTTGCCCCGGAAGATCGGGCCGCCCCACATCTCGCGGACGGACATGTCCCACGCGGGGCCAAACGGGTACGGGACGGCGAGCTCCAGAAGCCTCCACGGGTGGATCGAGAACAGGACGACCTCCGAGAGCTTCATCCCTCCGATCGCGCGATTCGTCTGCGGGATCCAGAGCGCAGTCGCCACGGCCTGCGGCGCGGCTGCCAGCGCGGCCAGGACGAGCGCGGCCGCGAGACGGCCGAGGGATCGGAACTGTCCGCTCGCGTCCTCCTCCAGGGCGATCCACAGCGCGCCGCACGCGATCGCGACGCCGACCGTGAACACGTCCGCCGCCAGGAGGTCGACCGCCAGCAGCGCGGACAAAACCAGCAGCCGCGAGGTCGTGGACCCCGACTTTCGCCCGATGGCCCAGACGATCCACGGCAGCAGAGTCATCCCGGGCTGGATGTGCGGATAGAAGACCTCCGCCACGGCAACGCCCGAGAACGCGTAGGTCACGGCTCCGATCCACGCGGCCGATCGCGAGCGTCCGATCGACATCGCCAGGACAAGGACGCCGATTCCGGCCGCCATCCAGTGGAGGACGGGATAGACGCGCATGGCGCTCGGGAACGGCAGCGGCGAAAGCAGCGCGCGCACGGGATAGAGGGCCCCGGCGTTGGGATTCGGGACGAGCGGCCGTCCACCGGAGACCTCCGCCTGCCAGACGGGGATCCGCCCGCGCGCCCAGGCGTCGTGCACGCTCTTCTCCATCCCGAGGTTGTATGCGGTGAGGTCCCGGCCTCCGAAGCTGCGCCGGAGGAAGAGAGGATCCGCGTACAGCGCCAGCACGAGCGCGGCGAAGCCCGCGATGAGAAGCCAGCGCGAGCGGATCGGGGAGGCGAGCGCGCTCACGCGGACCTGCCCGCGACGACGACGCCGAGCAGCAGCAGGGCGCCCGCGAGCGGGCCCCAGCGGGACGCCGCCAGCCCCGGCGCGTCCTCGCGCCAGTCGATGCGATGGGTCCCGGCGGGCACGGACACGGCGCTGAACGCGATCTGGGCCGGGAACACCGGGGCGGGGCGCCCGTCCAGCAGCACGGTGCGATAGCTCCAGTCGCCGCGCAGCACGAAGAGCCACGCCGGATCCGCGCACTCCGTGGTCAGTGCGAGCGCTTCCGGGCTCTCCTGAAGGATCCGCACGCGTCCCGGGCGCGCAGATCCCGAAGCTCGCCGATCGGTTTCGATGACGATACGCCCGGGCTGGAGCCGCGGGAGAGCGGCCAGGGCCTCGACCGGTCCCGGCGCCTCATCCCACTGCGCGACCAAACGGATGTGCGGCGCGGCGGAGGGGTTCTCGTCCCATTCCCGCAGCCCGTCTCCGCCGACGGGCCGGAAGCCCGCGACGGGCTCCTGGCCGCGGAGCCGCGTGCCGAAGCGCAGC
This sequence comes from Thermoanaerobaculia bacterium, assembly GCA_038224325.1. Classification (GTDB taxonomy): domain Bacteria; phylum Acidobacteriota; class Thermoanaerobaculia; order UBA5066; family Gp7-AA6; genus DAHUXD01. The sequence goes on from JBBRFL010000062.1 coordinate 4,595, forward strand.
GACAGCGCCGCGAAGAACGGGCCCGAATCCGCCTGCGCCGCCGCCAGCGCGCAGACGCGACGGAGGCTCTCGACCCGGGACAGGTCGCCGGCGTCCAGATCGGCGTTGAAGACCGTGCCGCGGCCCCAGAGCGATTGCGTGTAGAAGAACCACGACTGCCGGAAGAGCTCGCCCTGCGCGAGATCCGCCCGGCGCGGCGCCTCGCGCAGGGGAGCGGGCCGATAGATGGACTCATCCAGCGTGCGGTACGCGCCTCCGGGGTCCCGCCGGGCGAGGGCGCGCGCGTAGGAGGTCGGGGAATACACGAGGGCCTCGTGCGCGCACTGGGCGATTCCGCGATCGGCGAGGATCGGGATTCCGGTGAGGAGGAGAAGCGCCCCCGCCAGCGGCCTCCGGCCGGGACGGGCCAGCATCGCCGCCGCGATCGCGGACGCCGCCCAGAGGACGCCGCCCGCCGCGAGAGCGGAGGGCAATCCGCGGGCGGCGATTTCCCTCGCGTCGAGGGGACCGCCCACGGAGGCGACCGCGAGGCGGCCCGCTGCCTGCGGAGCGACCCGGGCGCCGGCCGCGGCCAGCGCGAGGATCCCCGCGACGGCCCAGAGCGCGCGGCGATTCGCGCCGGCGCGCAGCCGGTCGACCGCGAGGCCCGCCGCCACCGCCAGGCCGAGGGTCGCGCCCAGCATGAACTTCTCGGGATAGCGCAGGGGAATCGGCGAGGGCAGATTCCCCCACGCATCCGGCACCAGGTGTCCGGAGAGCGCGAGGCCGGCGGCGATCCCGGTGAGCCAGCGCGCGAAGCGGAGCCCGCGCGCGGAAGAGCGGGCGCGCGGCGCGAAGAGACCGAAGACCGCGATCGGCCCGACGAACAGGGTCGCGAAGAACCGGCGAAACGCCGCGGCGCCCCAGTCCAGAGACGTGTCCATCGACCCGCTCGGCCCGAAGGGAAAGGGCACGACGAGCTCGAGGAGTCGCGCCGCCGGAATCGTGAATCCCATCGCCTCCCGCAGGGGAATTCCGCCGATCATGCGGTGCGTCTCCGGCGCCAGGAGCGCCGTGGCGAGCCACTGGGGAATCGCGAGGAGAGCGGACGCGGCCAGTCCGAGGGCGAACCGCCCCGCCTCGTTCCCGCGGTCGCCGCGCGGCGTCTCGAGGGCGAGCCAGAGCGCGGCGGACAGGAGCGCGAGCGCCACGGAGAAGGCGTCGCCCGCCAGCAGCATGAGCCCGTAGACGAGCGCGATCGGCAGGACTCTTCCGATCGGCCGCGCCGCGGGTCGGGCGAGGGCCCAGAGCGACCACGGAAGCAGGGCCGCACCCGGTGCGAAGTTGCTGTAGAAGACCTCGGAGACGACCACTCCGGAGAAGACGAAGCTGACCGCCGCGATCCACGCCGCCGGCCGCGAGCCGCCGGCCGCCCGCAGCAACCGCAGCATTCCCCAGCCTCCGAGGATCCAGTGCAGGACCGGAAAGAGCCGCATCGCCCACGGGAACGGCGCGCCGGAGAGAAGAAACCGCACGGGATAGAACACGCCCGCGTTCGGGTTGGGAAGCAGCGGCCGGCCTCCCGACACCGAGTTCCACCAGACCGGGACTTCGCCGCGCGACCAGGAATCGTGGACGGCTTTCTCGAGGGGCAGGTTGTAGGGAACGATGTCCCGTCCCACGAAGGCGCGGCGCGTGAACAGCGGATCGGCGTACGCCGCGATCACGAGGGCGAGGAACAGGATCGCGAGCGCCCACTCTCCGCGGCCTCCGCGGCCTCGCGACGGGATCGGTTCCGGGGGGGCCGGCATCGCTAGGCAGAGCCCGCCGGGACCGAGGCCCTATACCCGGCTCGTGGGCGCCTCTTGCCCGCGAGCAGCGCACCGATCCCGCCCGCGAAGAGGACGGGCCCGAATCGCGAGGCGCTCCAGCCCGGAAAGGTCTCCTCCCACTCCACCCGATGCCGCCCGGCGGGGACGGGAATCGCGGAGAACGCCAGCTGCGCCGGAAAGACCTCGACCTCCCGCCCGTCCAGCCGGACGACGCGGTAGCTCCAGAATCCCCGCAGCACGAAGAGCCACGTCGGCGCCGCCGCCTCGGTCTCCAGGACGAGGCGCTCCGGGCGGCTCTCGAGGACGCGCACGATCCCGGAAGGCGCGCCTCCGCTCGCCGACCGCCCGGTCTCCACGACGATCTCTCCGGGCCGGAGCTTGGAGATCCGGCGCAGCGCCGACACCGCGTCCGGCTCCTCTCTCCATCCGGCGGCGAGGCGAACGTCGGGCAGCGCGGCCAAGTTCTCGTCCCAGTCGTCGAGCCCGTTGCCGCCGATGCGCGAGTATCCGGGGAGCGGCCGCTGATCCCGGTACCGCAGCCCCCAGCGAAGCGACAGGTTTCCGAAGAAGGATCCGCCGTCCGGAAAGCGAATTGCGACGTCCGAGATCCTGCGGACGCTCTCGATGCGGGACAGGTCCCCGTTGTCGAAGTCCGCGTTGAACACCGCGCCCCGGTCCCAGAGGACCTGGGTGTGCTGCGCCCAGCTGCGGCGCACGATCTCGAGGTAGCCCAGGTCGTTCCCCGATTCCGCGCTCTCGAGCGCGCCGGGGCGCCGGTAGTTCATCTCACCCAGGGTCCGGTACCGTCCCTCGGGATCGTGCTTCCGGACGTAGCGGACGAAGGCCGGAGGCGCGAACACCTCGTCCTGACCGAACGTCCAACCGATGCGCCGGGTCACGGCGATCGGAACCACGGTCAGGAGCGCCAGCCCGGCGAGGCCCGCCGACCGGCGCTTCGAGCGTGCGAGCTCGAGCCCCACGGCGGTCACGATCCAGAAGAAGGCGCCCTCCGCGAGCGCCTGGGGCAGCTCGCGCGACGCGACCGCGGCGAAATCGGAGTGGCCGCGCGTCGCCGCGATCGCCAGTTCGCCTGCGGTCGCCGGCGCGGCCGCGGTGGCCACGGTCAGGAGCAGCAGGGCGACGCCCACCCCGAGGATCCACCGGGGCAGCCGCGCTCTTGCGCGGAGCTCGTCGAAGGCCGCGGCCGAGAAGAGGGCGAGGCCGAAGGACAGGAGGACCGCGAACTTCTCGGGATTTCGGAGCGCCACCGGCGCGAGGCGCTCGAGCCAGGAGGCGGGGAAGAGGCTCGGCGGCACGGAGAGCAGCAACGCGAGCAGCACGAGGACTCTTCCCAGGCGCGCGGCCGGGTGCGGGAGCCTCCACGCCGTCACCACCGCGATGAGGGCGAGCGCCCCCGCGTAGAGCGTCAGGAACAGGCCCATCAGCTTCTCGGAGAAGATGTGCGCTCCCCAGATCCGGTGGAGGTCGTTGGTCCACAACGCGCCGAAGGGATAGGGCACCACGAGCTCCAGGAGACGGAACGGCGACACCGAGAACTGCAGCGCCTCGCGCCACGTGATCCCCATGACCGCGCGGTTGGTCTCGGGAACCCAGAGCGCGGTCGCGAGGATCTGCGGCAGCCCCGCGAGAGCCGCGAGCCCCGTCGCCGCCGCCACGACCGCGAGCAGCCGCCGCCTCTGCCCGGTCTCGGCGGCCGCGACGATCCAGACGAGGCAGGCGGCGATCGCGATCCCCGTCGTGAACACGTCGCCCGCGAGCACGTCCAGCGCGAGAAACCCGGAGAGGAGGGCCGTCCGGGACGCGAGCGGGCGCGGACGGATCAGGGCCCAGAGGGCCCACGGAAGGAGAGCCACCCCCGGAAGTACGTGCGGGAAGAAGACGTCCGAGACCGCAACGCCCGAGAACGCGTAGGTGACCGCACCGATCCAGGCGGCTGCTCGCGAGGCCTTCAGGACCCGGAGCAGGAGGATCGTGCCGATCCCGGCCAGCGCCCAGTGCAGCGCCGGGAAGATCTTGACGGCCAGCGGAAACGGAAGGAGCGACAGGAGAATCCGCGCGGGATACATCGCGCCGGCGTTCGGGTTGGGCAGCAGGGGACGGCCGCCCGAGATCTCCGAGACCCAGAGGGGAAAGTGTCCCCGCGCGTACGCGTCGTGAATCGCCTTCTCCATCGGCAGGTTGTAGGCGAGCAGGTCCCGCCCGGCGAAGTTGCGGCGGGCGAGCAGCGGATCGGACCACACCGCGACGACCAGGAGCGGGAAGAGGAGGGCGGGCAGCATTCCGGAAACGGACCTCCGGCTCCCCCGAGGGTGATCGACGGAATCCCGCACTGCAAACTAGGATAGGGGCATCGCGCGGGAAGTGCAAAGACGATCCCACGCGAACCGAGCGGCGATCGCCGCCGCGTAGAGGAGCGGCCCGAAGCGCGAGACGCTCCAACCCGGGAACTCCTCGTCCCACTCGATCCGATGATTGCCCGCGGGAACGGCGACCGCCGAGAACGCGAGCTGCGCGGGGAAGACCTCGATCTCGCGTCCGTCCAATCGCACGACGCGATGTCTCCAGAATCCTCTCAGCACGAACAGCCACGTCGGCGACGGCGTCCGCACCTCGAGCACGAGCCGCTCGGGTCTGCGCTCCCGCACGACCACCTCTCCGGGAGGCGCGCCGCCCTCCGCCGACCGTCCGGTCTCCACGACGATCTCGCCGCGGCCGAGCGCCGGGATCCGTCGGAAAGCCTCGACGGCGCCCGGCTCCTCCCTCCATCGCGCCGCGAGCCGGATGTCGGGAAGCGCCGCCGGATTCTCGTCCCAGTCGTCGAGCCCGGCGCCGCCGACGCGCGCGTAGCCGGACACCGGGGCGCGATCGCGGTATCGAGTGCCCCAGCGCAGCGAGAAGCTCCCGAAGAAGGACGCGGCATCCGGGAACCCCTCCGCCATTCCCGAGATCCTCCGCAGGCTCTGGACCCGGGACAGGTCTCCGTTGTCGAAGTCCGCGTTGAAAACCGTCCCGCGCCCCCAGAGGGCCTGCGTGTGCAGCGCCCAGCTGCGGCGCGCCACGTCCGCGAGGCCCACGTCGCTTCCCGACTCCGCGACCTCCATCGCCCCGGCGGGGCGGAAGATGAGCTCGCCGAGCGTCCGGTAGCGGCCCTCCGGATCGTGCTTCTGAAGGAACCGCGCGAACGCCGGCGGCGCGAGCACCTCGTCCTCGCGAAAGGTCCAACCGATGCGCCGGGTCGCGACGATCGGCACCGCCGTCAGGAGCGCGAGCCCGGACATGGCGATCGCCCGGCGCCCCGAGCGCGCGAGCTCCAGCGCGACGCAGGTCGCCATCCAGAGCAGCGCGCCCTCGGAGAGCGCCCGAGGCAGGTCCCGCGACGCAATCTCCGCGAGGTCGGAACGGCTGCGCGTGAGCGCGATCGCGAGTCGCGCGGCGGTCCCGGGCGCGGCGGCGGCGAGGACCGCGGCCAGCCCGAGCGCGACCCCGGTGATCAGGATCCATCGCGGGAGCCGCGACCGGGCGCGCAGCACTTCGTAGCCCACGGCGGACAGCAGCGCCAGTCCGAACGCCAGCAGGACCGCGAACTTCTCGGGGTTGCGCAGGGCGATCGGCGCGACACGTCCCCGCCAGGCGTCCGGGAGGAGGCTCGGCGGAACCGCGAGCAGCAGCGAGATCCCGACCAGGAGCCGGGCGAAACGCGCGGCGGGCAGGCGAACCTTCCACGAGGAGACGAGCGCGATCGGGCACAGCGCCCCGGCGTAGAGGGTCAGGAAGAGGCCCATCATCTGCCCCGAGTGAACGCGCCAGCCCCAGATCGAGCCGCGGTCGGCCGTCCAGATCGCGCCGAACGGGTACGGGATCACGAGCTCGAGGAGACGATACGGCGAGATCGAATACTCCAGCGCCTCGCCCCACGTGATCCCGGAGACCGCGCGATTGGTCTCGGGAATCCAGAGGAGGGTCGCGAGGATTTGCGGCAGGCCCGCCAGCGCGGCGAGGCCCGTCGCGGACGCGAGGACGAGCAGCAGGCGCTTCCGATCCGCGGGCGCGGAGGCCGAGACGATCCAGGCGAGGGCCGCGAGAATCGCGATTCCCGTCGTGAAGACGTCTCCCGCGAGGACGTCGAGGGTCAGGAACAGCGAGAGGAGAACCGTCTGAAACGCGAAGCGGGAGCCCGGTCGCGCCACGATCCAGACGATCCAGGGGAGCATCGCCATGCCCGGCACGACGTGCGGAAAAAAGACGTCCGACACGACGACCCCGGAGAACACGTACGTCACGGCCGCGATCCAGCCGGCGGCCCGCGACCTTTGCAGCGCGCGCAGCAACACGAGCATCCCGATGCCGGCCAACGTCCAGTGGATCACCGGGAAGACCTTGACGGCGAAGGGAAACGGAAGCCGCGAGAGCAGGACCCGGATCGGATACATCGCTCCGGCGTTGGGATTGGGCAGGAGGGGCCGCCCCCCCGAGATCTCCGACACCCAGAGGGGAAAACGCCCGCGGGCGTACGCGTCGTGGATCGCCTTCTCGAGCGGCAGGTTGTACGCGAGCAGATCGCGTCCCGCGAAGTTCCGGCGGGAGAACAGCGGGTCGGCCCAGACAACGGCGAGAAGGAGGAGAAACGCGAGAGCGGGAAGCGCCCGGGCCCGCGCAGTGGACGATCGGCGCGTCGGATTCGGATCGACGAAGTCGTCCACTCGGAGTTAGGATAGGGCATCGAGCGGGAACTGCAAAGCCGGTCGCGCATCGAGATCGGTCTCGTGCTCGCTCTCGCATCCCTCGCCCTCACGCTTCGGCTGTGGCTCGCGCGCGGGCGCCCCCTCTGGTTCGACGAGCTCTTCACGTGGTGGGCCGCGCGGCTCCCCGCTCGGGATCTCTTCGCGGCGCTGCGGCGCGATTCCGGGCCTCCCGCGTTCTACCTTCTGGAGAAGCCGTTCGCGAGGATCGCGGAGAGCTCGGGGAGCCCGGGCGA
>JBBRFL010000063.1:0-9972 GCA_038224325.1 Thermoanaerobaculia bacterium
GTCGCGATCTTCCAGCGCGGGGCCGTCGACGGGCTCAACATGCTGGTCCCCTTCGGCGAGAAGACCTACTACGACGCGCGGCCGACGATCGCGATCGCGAGGCCGGGCTCGGGCGAGAAGGCCGCGCTCGATCTCGACGGCTTCTTCGGGATCCATCCCTCGATGGCTCCCCTCCTTCCGTTCTTCCGGGACCGCTCGGCGGCGTTCGTGCACGCGGTCGGCAGCCCGGACGCGACCCGCTCGCACTTTGACGCCCAGGACTTCATGGAGTCCGGCACGCCGGGCGTAAAGGCCACCCCGGACGGGTTCCTGGCGCGGGCGCTCGGCCAGAGCAAGGCACCGAAGGCGTCCCCGCTGCGCGCCGTTGCGATGTCTCCGGGCATGCCCCGCATCCTCGCGGGCTCCGCGGCGATCGCGATGACGAGCCTGTCGGAGTTCGGGATCCGCGCCGGGCAGTCCTCGGAGCCCGTGTCGGAGTCCTTCGAGTCGATGTACGGCAGCGCGGTCGCCGGCACGCTGCAGGCCACCGCCCGCGATTCCTTCGAGGCGGTGCACATGGTCAAATCGGCCGATCCCACCAAGCTCGCTCCTTCCAACGGAGCCGCCTACCCCCGCGGGCCCCTGGGCAACGCGCTGCGCCAGATCGCTCAGCTCATCAAGTCGGACGTGGGCCTGGAGGTCGCATTCACGGACGTGGGCGGATGGGACACCCACGCGGCCGAGGGCGGAGGCAACGGACAGCTCGCCAACCGCCTGCGCGACTTCAGCCAGGCGATCGCCGCCTTCGCGATCGATCTCGGCTCGCGGATGGGAGACGTCACGCTGGTGACGATGTCCGAGTTCGGGCGCACCGTGAAGGAGAACGGAAATCGAGGCACGGACCACGGGCACGCCAACGTCATGATGTTGCTCGGCGGAGGAGTTCGTGGCGGGAAGGTCTACGGCCGCTGGCCGGGGCTCGATGCGTCGCACCTCTACGAGAACCGCGACCTCGCCGTGACCACGGACTTCCGCGACGTCTTCGGCGAGGTGCTCGCCAAGCGCATGGGCGTGACCGACCTTCCGCGCGTCTTCCCGGGATTCGAAAATGACACGCGCAACCGGCTGGGCCTGGTCGCGTAGGACGACGGTGCAGATCACCGAGTACGAGCGCTCGCTCCTCGCGCAGGAGCCCATCCCTTCCGCGGGGCAGTTCCGGAACCGATCCCGGCTGTCCGATCGCGTTCGCGGCCGGCTGTCGGTCTTCCTCGGGCGCCTGATTCGGCGGAATCCGCCGCAGAGTCGCTTGCGCCAGCCCACCGCGCAACGCTGACTCGCGAGCACCCAACCTCGCCGCGAGTTGTCTTCGTCAGACCGCCGGCATCCGCCCGCGGATCACCGCGGCAAATTCCAGCAAGTCGCTCAGACGGTTCCGCAGCACATCTTCGACCGCCGCCAAATCGACCGTGTCGTAGCCATGCACGAGCACATTCCGAAACCCGACCATATTTCGAAGAGTTCTGGGCCAACTCCGCCGCGACCCACCCCCGCCGTTCGAGCAGGTCGAAAGCTCGCGATTGGTCCGGGGTTATCCGAGCCTTTCATCCGAAACGATATGCGACGCGACGTCCAGCGCCGCCTGAATCGCGAGCTGGAGAGTGTGCTCGACGAACCGCCGTTCGCGGATGTCTTCCCGGATTCGATCCGGCTGCGCTAGAGTACGCAACTCGCCCACGCACGTCTCGATCTCCCCGAGCTTCTTGGCGATCAGCTCGGGGTCGGTCATGAGGCGCTACGCTCAAGCCTCCGATACCGCCGAAGGATCGGCAGCAGGTCGAAGTACTCGTTGCGGGCTCGGATCTCGAACGCGATGCGAGCCGAGCGATTTGCTTCGAAAAGCAGACGGCCGTCGCGAAGGACCCGATGCACGAGATCCGCGGGTGCCGAATTGAGGACGACCACCTCGACCGAACGCCGGAGAAGCCGCTCGAGGTCGGCTTCCAGAGCGAGATGGTCCGAATCGAGCTTGCTCTCCGGCGTCTTCGCGTAGAGGACAGCCACGTCCACGTCGCTTCCCGGTCCAGCCGTACCTCTTCCCTCGCTGCCGAACAAGTACACAGCGACACTCTGCGCTGGTTGCGTAGAGAAATAATCGCAAAGCTGCTGTTCTGTGTCCGTCCCTTGCATTCTGAACAGTATAGCGGCGGCGCCGTCGACTGCTCAGCGGGGCGGCAGGTCGATCAAGACGACGTCGGAATTCTCACGGTAGCGGTCGAAGAGGATCTGCTTGCCGTCGGGTGAGATGTCGAAGCTCCTGATGTCGAAGCCCGGACGTAAGTTCGTTAGCTGCCGCAGCTGCCCGGTCGCGAGGTCCAGCAACCAGAAGTCCTGGTGACGGACATTACCCCGCATCACCGCCAGCGCCTTGCCACCCGGGAGAAACCGATAGCGATTGCCTCCGGCCCGGACCGTGACCTCCGGCAGCGGGAACGGTTGCTTCTCTGGAGTGACCCCTTTTAGCTGGTACGTCGGTCCCCCGCGTTGCTCGGAGTATGCGATGAACCGCCCATCGGGTGACCAGACCGGGTTGTAGTTGACTCCGCCCACCAACCGCACCGGCGCGCCACTCTGCACGGCAACCTTGAACAGCGGCTGCTCTTTCCCCTCGGAAGCGACAACGGCGATCCACTTTCCGTCCGGGGACCAGGACGGGGCATCGCGGACATCGAGGGACTCGGTGATGCGACGAGTGCCCGTGCCATCCGCGGCCATCATATGAAGGCGGCCCAGTTTCCCATCCCGTACTACGAAGCAGAGCTGGGTGCCGTCGGGCGAGATCGCTGGCGCGGCGGTGATCGAACCCTCGGCGCCCTTCCACAGCTCGGCGTCCGCTCCGTTCTTGAACTTCCAGAGCCCGTTGGCGCTCCCCTTGGACGACAGAAAGAGAACGTAGTCGGGCCCGAATCGCGGAGCTGCCGCGCGCACTGCGGGAAGAGAAAAGCGGTTTACTCCCGAATCGTCCACGACGTGCTCCGAGATTGGCGCCGTCCAAAGATGCGAGGTCGGATTCCCGACGGTTACGACGAGACGCCGGCCATCGGCGCTCGCAACGACCGAGGCATAGTCCTCGAGACCGAAGCTCACGGCGTGAGGAATTCGGCGGTCGATGTCCATGGCGTAGAGCCCCGATCCCGAGCCGTCTGGCCGCGGAGCCGTGTAGAGCAGCGTGCGCTCGTCGAGAAAGGCCGGGTATGTTACGCGCGAGTGGTGATTCGTCAGGCGCTCGGCCGTGCCGCCGGTCGATGGGATTCGCCAGATGTCCATGTCGTATGGGCTTGGTAATCCGCTGACGAAGTAGACGAAGCGACCGTCTAGGGACCACGCCGGATAGTGATTGTGGTTCCCCGGCTTCTCGATGAAGATCTGCCGGGAATTGGCGCCGTTGCGGTCGGCGACGAAGAGGGGGTCGCCCGGAGCGGCCGTGTGATAGACGATCCGCATTCGGTCCGGGGACCACACGACCTCCGCGGCGTCCGGCAGGAAGGGGCGCGGCGTACCGCCCATGGTCGGCACTAGCCAGGAGTCTTCTTTCTTGCCGTCCGGGGCACTGATCCGCATCCACACATGCGCGTCATCGCCGGAGAAGCCGACGTTGCGGACTCGATCCAGGTAGAGGTCCGGAAACTGGCCCTTGGAGAGGTTCAGGAACTCGTCGCTGCCCACCTGCGTCGCCCAGGCGTCGAAGAGACCGTCGCGGTCGGAGAGGAATGTCACGAACTTGCCATCGGACGAGATGGCCGCGTCGACCTCGGAGCCTTCCCAGTCTGTCAGACGCGTGAAACGGGCGGCCCTGAGAGGGTTTTGCCAGAAGTAGTCGATGCGCCAAAGGTGCCAGGCGACCAGTCCGGCAGTGATTCCCGCGGCGATCACCGCCGGGATCCACCAGCGCCGCCGGCGCTTCGACGCAACCGCCGTCGGAACGGCTTCGACCGCGTTCGTCGCCTCGGAGAGGCGGTCGCGCACCGTCGCCAGGTCTCGTGCGAGGTCTTCGGTCGACGCGTACCGGCTCCTGGGCTGCTTGCCGAGGCACCGTTCGACAATCCACCGCAGGAGAGTCGGAACCCTGGAGTCGATCGCGGCGATCGGCTCGGGCTCCTCTCGGATGATCGCCGTCAGTGTCTCCGGAGCCGAACCGCGGACGAACGCGCGCCGACCCGTGGCCATCTCGTACAAGATCGAGCCGAACGAGAACTGGTCCGACCGATAGTCGATCGATCCGCCGGTCGCCTGCTCGGGCGACATGTAGCCGACAGTGCCGAGGATGACGCCCTCTTCGGTGGCTCCCGAGACCGTGGGCGCCTGGGTCCTCCCGCTGCCGATCGAGTCCGGTTGTGTCAGCTTCGCCAAACCGAAATCCAGGATCTTGACAAGACCGTCCTCGGTCACCATCACGTTCTCGGGCTTCAAATCCCGATGGACGATTCCGGCTGCATGCGCCTTGGCCAGTCCCTCGGCTATCTGAGCGCCGATCTGCAAAAGCTTGCGAATCGGCAGCGCGCCTTCCGCCAACTCCGCCCGCAGCGACCCCCCAACCACCAGCTCCATCGCGATGTAGGAGACCGAGTCGACCGAGCCAATGTCGTAGATCGTGACGATGTTCGGGTGATTGAGCGACGACGCCGCCCGCGCCTCCCGCTCGAACCGCTTCAGGCGCTCCGCATCCGACGCAAGAGCCGCCGGCAGCACCTTGATCGCCACCTCGCGCCCGAGGCGCGTGTCCCGCGCCCGGTACACCTCCCCCATCCCGCCCGCGCCGAGGGGTCCGAGGATTTCGTAGGGACCGAGGCGAGTGCCGGCAGTGAGAGTCATCGCATCACCGGGGCTGCAAGTCGATCAGGACGATGTCGGAGTTGTCACGGTAGCGGTCGAAAAGGATCGTCTTGCCGTCGGGCGAGACGTCGAAGCTTTTCATGACCGGCCCGGGCCGCAAGCTGGTAAGTTGGCGGAGACGACCTGTAGCCAGGTCGAGGAGCCAAAAATCCCCACCCCGGGTGTTGGTTGCCTGCATCACGATCAGGTCCTCGCCACTCGGTAAGAAGCGGTACCGGTCTCCGGCAAACGGGACACGTACTTCAGGAACGGCGACGGTTTTCCCATCGGTCGCGACGCCTCGAAGGTGCATGAAGGAGCCGCCCAGATGTTCCCCATAAACGATGACCTGTCCGTTCGGAGACCAGACGGGACAAAAGTCGTTCCCTTCCGACAGACGCGCCGGCGCCCCACCGGCTGTCGGGACTTTGAATATCCCCTTGTTCTTGGCTTCAGAGCCCGCAACGGCAATCCAATTCCCATCGGCCGACCAGGACGGCGGGTCGTGCACGTCGAGCGATTCGGCGAGGCGACGAACGTTCGTGCCATCCGACGCCGAAACGCAGAGTTGGCCTCGGTCCCCGACGCGAATCACGAAGGCGACCTGGCCGCCATCCGGTGACACGGCCGGGGCTGCCATGACCTCCCCGTCCCTTCCGTTCCAGAGCGACGCTTCCGAACCCGACTGCACCCTCCAGATGCCGTTCGACCCTCCCTTGGACGACAGATAGAAAACCGCGTTCGCACCGTAGCGCGGCGCCATCGCGCGAATCGAAGGGACCTTGAATCGAGTGACGCCGGCCTCGTCGACGATGTGATCCGTGATCGGGACCGTCCAAAGGTTCTCAGACGGGCTTCCGATGGCCGCGACCAGCCGCCTGCCGTCGCCGCTCGCACTCAGGGACCGGTAGTTCTCGATGCCGGTCGTGGCCAGATGCGGAATCCTTCGATCGACGTCCATCGCATACAGACCTGACACGGAGCTATCCGCCCGTGGCGCCGAGTACATCAACGTTCTGTCGTCCAGGAGAACCGGGTCCCTCAATTCCGCGTCGTGACGCGTCAGGCGCTCCGCCGGACCACCGCCCGAACGGATGCGCCAGACGTCCCAGCGCCTCGTGAGGGGAGAGCCCTGAAGAAAGTAGATGAACGTTCCGTTCGGCGACCACGCGAGATAGTGGTTGTGGCGTCCCGGCTCGGCGATGAAGATTTGCTTTCGGTTTCCGCCGCTGCGATCCACGCTGAAGATCGGGTCTCCAGGATCGGTGGGGAAATAGACCACCTCGTTTCTGTTCGGCGACCAGGCCGTCTCGACGGCACCCGGAAGGAACGGCCGCATGACTCCACCCATCGTGGGCACGAGCCAGACACTGTTGTCTTTCCCGTTCGCGAAGACGCCGGCCCAAAGGTGGGTTCCGTCGTCGGTAAAGCCGACATTGCGAACGGGGCCAATGGTGAGAGCCGTCGCGCTTTGGACGAACTGACCCTTGGTGACATTAATGAATTCGCCGCTTCCTACCTGTGTCACCCATATATCGAACGCCCCCTCGCGATCGGATAGAAAAGCCACAAACTTCCCGTCGGTGGAGATCGCCGAGGAGATCTCCGAGCCGCCCCAGTCAGTGAGGCGAGTGTATCGAGCGCCGGCCAGCGGGTTCTTCCAGAGCTCATCGGTGTGGCGGGCGCGCCACACGAGAACACCGAGCAGGGCCGCGATCAGCCCCGCGGCAAAAGCCGCCGGGGCGCGAAGGCCGCGGACCCGGCCGGGCGCGGGCAACGGCGGAGCGATTTCGGGGGCGCTTCCCGCCTCGGAGAGACGATCCCGGATCGTCGCGAGGTCGCGGGCCAGATCGTCGGTCGACGTATAGCGGTCTCGAGGCATTTTCGCCAGACACCGCTCGATCACCCACCGGGCCGGCGTCGGGATCCTGGGGTTGAGCGCCGCGATCGGCTCCGGTTCGTCCTGGATGATCGCGGCGAGCGTCTGCGGCGCCGAGCCGCGCTGGAACGCTCGCCGCCCGGTCGCCATCTCGTACAGGATCGAGCCGAACGAGAACTGGTCCGACCGGAAGTCGATCGCGCCGCCCGTCGCCTGCTCCGGAGACATGTAGCCCACCGTCCCGAGAATGATCCCTTCCTCGGTGCCTCCCGAGACCGTCGGCGCGATCGTCATCTCGCCGCCGCTCCCCTCCGGCTGCGTCAGCTTCGCCAGCCCGAAGTCGAGGATCTTCACGTGACCGTCCTCGGTCACCATGACGTTCTCGGGCTTCAGGTCCCGATGCACGATCCCCGCGGCATGGGCCTTCGCGAGTCCTTCGGCAACCTGCGTGCCGAGCTGAAGCAGCCGCTTGACCGGCAGTCGCCCTTCCATGAGCAAGGCTCGTAACGGCTCCCCCTGCACCAGCTCCATCGCGATGTAGGAGACTCCGCCCTCCAACCCGATGTCGTGAATCGTAACGATGTTGGGGTGATTCAGGGAAGACGCCGCGCGCGCGTCGCGCTCGAACCGCTTCAGCCGCTCCGGATCCGAGGAGAGCCCGGCCGGGAGCACCTTGATCGCGACCTCGCGCCCGAGCCGCGTATCCCGTGCCCGGTAAACCTCCCCCATCCCGCCCGCACCAACTGGGCCGAGGATCTCGTAGGGGCCGAGGCGCGTACCGGAGGAAAGCGTCATCGGCCGGTGCGGCGTAGGAGATCCGCGAACCGCGGGTCGGTGCGCAGCGGATCGAGCTGCGGCTCCCAGGGCAGGAACGCTATCTCGTGCGCGCGCAGCGCGAAGGCCTTCTCAAGAGCCTCGAAGGCCGCTTCGGGGTCGCCGAGCGCCGTGTGAAGGAGCGCGAAGCAATAGGGAGAGACGAACCGCTCCTGGGTCTCGCGCAGCGCCGCCACGATTGCCTCCGCCTCGGCCCGGCGGCCCGAGACCGCGTAGGCGCAGCCGAGCTCGGCGTGCGCGAGCGGGTTGCCCTCGGCCCGGTGCATCACCTCCTGAAACTGCTCGATGGCCTTGGCGTGCTTACCGGTCTGAAGATAGACATAGCCCAGGAACAGGTTCGCAGGAAGAAAACCCGGATCCATGTCAAGAGTCCTCCGCAGCTGGCCAAGGGCCTCTTCGTAGCGCCGCGCCATATGCAAGCAGTAGCCGAGTGCGGCGCTGATGATCAGCGACAGCGGGTCGAGCTCCAGTGCGAGGCGCATCTCCTCGATGGCCTCGTCGCGCTTGGGAATGGCGATCAAGAGATCCGCGTAGAACTGGTGGGCCGTCGGATACCCGGAGTCGAGCTCGATCGCGCGCCGGAATTCGCGCTCGGCGCCGGCCCAGTCCCAGTCGTAATAGACGAGCGCGTACCCGAGCGCGGTTCGCGCGACGGCGAGGTCTTCGTCGATCTCGAGCGCTCGCCTCGCGGCCGCCTTGGCCTTGGGAAACGAGTCGGCCGGAGCGGCGTAGTTGTAGAAGCCCAGGTTGTTGTAGCAGTCGGCGATTCCGGCGTAGGCCTTGGCGTATTCGGGGTCCTCCTCGATCGCCAGCCGGAAATACTCGATTCCTTTCCTCAGCGACTCGGGCGTCCGCTTGTTCCAGTAGAAGCGCCCCTTCAGATATAGCCGATAGGCCTCTGTGCTCTCGGTCTCGCGTTTCGAGAGGCGGCGCTTCTCGTCGCCGCTGAGCTTGAGCTTGAGCTTGTCGGAGATCTCCCTCGCGATCTCCTCTTCGAGCGCGAGAACGTCCGAGAGCGTGCGGTTGTAGTTCTCGCCCCAGATCTGCGTCCCGTCCCGCACGTCCACGAGCTCGGTTTTGACGATCAGGCTCTCCCCGCGGTGAAACACCCTGCCCGTGAGAACGGCGCCGACCTTGAGCTCAGTTCCGACGGCGACCGGATCGACCTCCTTGCCCCGGTAGCGGGTCAGCGTGCTGCGCGCGATGACGCGCAGGTTCGGGAGCCGCGACAGGCTATGGATGATGCTTTCGGCGATTCCATCGGAGAGGTACTCCGCATCGGGATCGCCGCTCGCGTTCGCGAAGGGCAGCACCGCCATCGACTCGAGCGGGCGCCGGTGGCCGCCGGAGGAGACGGGGCCCGGCCCGCTAGCGGCTCTCAGGATCTCCTTCAAGGCGAAGGCCAGGTCGCGCGCCGATTGATAGCGGCTCTCCGCGTTCTTCTCCAGGCTCCGCGAGATGAGCGAGTGGAAGCCCTGCGGAAAGTCCATCCCTGAGACCGAGGCCTGCGGCGGGTCTTCGTTCAGGATCGCGGAGAGCGTGTCCGCGGCGGAACGCCGGTGGAACGCGCGCTTGCCCGAGATCATCTCGTAGAGAACGCACCCCAACGCAAAGATGTCGGTGCGGGTGTCAGTCGGCTCGCCGCGGACCTGCTCGGGCGCCATGTATCCGACCGTGCCCATCACCGTGCCCGGCATCGTGCCGGTCGCCGTGACGGCCGCGCTCATGTCGGCGTTGAACGAGAGGGCATCGCGCCGCGCCAGCCCAAAGTCCAGGATCTTCACGCGGTCGTCGCGCGTCAGGAACAGATTCTGGGGCTTCAAGTCCCGATGCACGATTCCCTTGGCGTGCGCGGCCGAGAGCCCGTCGGCGACGCCGATCCCGATCTCGGCGGCGTGGCGCCACGGGATCGGCCCCAGCAGGAGACGTTCGCTGAGACTCTCGCCCTCGAGCAGCTCCATGACCACGTAGGAGGTCGACCCTTCGCGGCTGAAATCGTGAATCGCGAGGATGTTGGGATGCGACAGCGCCGCCACCGCCTTTGCCTCGCGCTCAAACCGCGAGAGAGAGACCGAATCTCCCGCGAGGCGTTCGGGGAGAACCTTGATCGCCACATCCCGCTCCAGCCGCGTGTCCCGCGCCCGATAGACCTCCCCCATCCCGCCCGCGCCGAGCGGCGAGACGACCTCGTAGGGGCCGAGGCGCGATCCGGCCGAAAGCATCATTGGATCTGGCGAGATTCTATCCGGAGGCAGCAAATCGGCTGAGGCGACCGGTGAGCTAAGCGGCGGCTCGGCGAGCGCGAGCAAGCGCATCGGCGGGAAAGCCCATGCGGCGGAGGACTTCTTGGAACCGCGGGTCGCCGCGCAGTGGATCGAACCGCGGGTCGTTCAGGATCCAGACGAGCCAGG
>JBBRFL010000064.1:0-9695 GCA_038224325.1 Thermoanaerobaculia bacterium
GTCCGCGTCGAATGCCGCCAGATCGGGAGGGGGCTTGTGGATTCCGAGCATCCGCTCCGGGCGGACGTGCCTCCGCAGGGCGCGCCGCCAGGAGAGCGGCACCGCGCTCCGGCCCAGAGCGTAGATCCTCCCGCGGAATCCGGACTCCCATTCCGGCCTCATGCGGGCGGGACGAACGGCGCGAAGGGCCGCCTCAGGAGAATCGCCGCGATGCGGTCCGAGGCGAGGCCGTCGCCGTAGGGATTGCCGCGCCCAGCCGCGGGGTTCCGGCCGGCGCCGTTGCTCAGGAGAGCTGCTCCCTGCCGAACGATCTCTTCCTCATCCGTCCCGACTAGGCGCGCGAGGCCCGCCTCGACGCCCTCCGGCCGCTCCGTCTTTTCCCGCAGGACGAGCACCGGCTTGCCGAATGTGGGCGCCTCCTCCTGGATGCCGCCGGAGTCCGTCATGATCAGCCGCGCGCGGCGCATCAGGCGCACGAGCTCGAGGTAGTCCACGGGCTCGATGACCGTGACGTTCTCCAGAGAGGCATTGCGCCGCACGGTCCCGAGCACGCTGGGGTTGGGATGCGCGACGTGAACGAAGCGCGTGTCGGGAAAGCTCCTCGCCAGGCGCGCGATGGCCCGGACGATGCGCTCGAGCGGCTCCCCGAAGCTCTCGCGCCGGTGCGCCGTGATCAGGACGAGGTTCTCCTCGGGAAGATCTCCCTCGCGCGCCGCGATCTCCCGGAGCGCGTCGACGACGGTGTTCCCGGTCAGGAAGATCTTGCCCGCCGGCACGTCCTCCGCCCGGAGCGCGTCCGCCGCGCGGCGGGTGGGCGCGAAGTTCGCGTCGGCGATGAGATCGACGACCCGTCGATTCATCTCCTCGGGAAAGGGATGGCTGAAGTCGCCGGTGCGTAGCCCCGCCTCGACGTGGCCCACCCGAATCCTGCGGTGGAACGCCGCGACCGCGGCGCACATCGCGGTTGTGGTGTCGCCCTGGACGAGGAGCCAGTCGGGGGCTTCGCTCGCGAGCACTGGATCGAGTCCGGCGAAGACGCGCGAGGCGAGCTCGTTCGGCGACTGGTCGGGGCGCATCAGGTCGAGGTCGATGTCCGGCGTGATTCCGAACAGCGTGAGCGCCTGGTCCAGCATCTGCCGGTGCTGGGCGGTGACGCAGAGGCGTATACGGCACTCCGGCTCGTCCCGGAGTCGCCGGATGACCGGGGCCATCTTGATGGCCTCCGGGCGCGTACCCACGACGACGAGGATTTTCATGAGGTTTCGTTCCACCGCCCGGCTCGCAGAGGAGCCCCGGCGCGGTCCGCCGCGAGCCGACCTCTTTGCATTGTACGGGCTCGGTGCGCCCGCGCACAGCGGAAAATCGCGCGTCTCCGCTCCCGCGCCGAAGAGTAAACTGCGCCCGGAGTAGCCATGATTCCGGAAGTCTTCGAGTGCCCCCGCTGCGAGCGGCAGTTCGTCATCGACAGCGTTCCCGACGACGGCAGGGAGGATGTGCACTGCCCGCAATGCAGCCGCTTCCTCGGAGTCCGGGATGTCGCGTTCGTCCTGCGTACGGAGCTCGACGAGATGATCGAGCGCCTGAGCTTCGAGAAGGACCGTCTCGAGAAGGACGAGGCGGTGTACAGCCTGACCGACTGCGACGCGGAGATGAAGTTCTACGGGCGCGAGGTCTCGCGCGTGATCGGGGTGCTTCGCGAGGCGCTGAAGGATCTGCGGCGTCTGCGCGAGGATTACCGGGTCCGGCGCTCCGCGGAGGCGGACTCGCAGTCCTGACCGGGCCCTCAGCTCGTCGGAGCCTGCGGCGCCGCCGCGCGGGCCGCTTCCACGAACCGCCTCAGTCGGAGCAGGGTCGTGTCCTTCCCCAGGAGCTCGACGACGTCGAAGAGCGGAGCTCCTACCGTCGTGCCGGTCAACGCGAGGCGCATGGGGTGGATCAGCTTCCCGGCCGAGATCCCTGCCTTCTCCGCGGTCTCGCGAAGCGCTGCCTCTGTCGAGGGGGCGGACCAGTCGGAGACCTCCTCGAGGCGGCGCGCGAGGTCCTCGAGGTGGGCGGCGGTGTCCGGCTTGACGTGCTTTCGGAATCCCTCCGGCTCGTATTCCGCGGGGTCCCGCACGTACGAAGACAGCGCGCGCCCCATCTCTACGGTCGTGCGCACCCGGGGCCTGTGAAGCTCGACCGCCTTCCGGGCAACCTCCGCCTCCGGAAGCCCGGCCGGCGAAAAGGGCAGCGATCGGTTCAGGATCTCCTCCGCCGGCATGCGAGCGATGTACTGCTGGTTCATCCAAAGGAGCTTCTCGGGCTCGAAGACCGAGGGGGACGGGCCCACGCGATCGAGCGAGAACTCGCGCTCCATCTCCTCCCGGGACAGGATCTCCCGGTCGCCGCCGGGCGCCCAGCCGAGGAGCGCGAGGAAGTTGACGAGCGCCTCCGGAAGGATCCCCAGGTCTCTCCACTCCTCGACGGCCGCCGCCCCGTGTCGCTTGGAGAGCTTCTTGCGGTCGGTGCCGAGGATCATTCCCAGGTGGGCGAACTTCGGGATCGGCGCGCCGAGCGCCCGGAAGAGGGCCACGTGCTTCGGCGTGTTGGCGAGGTGGTCGTCGCCGCGAAGGACGTGCGTGATCCGCATCTCGGTGTCGTCGACGCAGACGCAGAAGTGGTACAGCGGATGGCCGTCCGAGCGGACGAGAACGAAATCGTCCAGGGCCTCGGCGGGAAACTCCACGCGGCCGCGGATGAGGTCGTCCACGACGATCGTCTCGGCGGGCATCTTGAGGCGCACGACGTGTCGCTGGCCCTCGCGTG
Organism: Thermoanaerobaculia bacterium; assembly: GCA_038224325.1. GTDB lineage: Bacteria > Acidobacteriota > Thermoanaerobaculia > UBA5066 > Gp7-AA6 > DAHUXD01. Next base: position 2,806 of record JBBRFL010000064.1, read on the forward strand.
CGCGGCGATCGCTCTCGTCGGGCGGCATCTCGCGGCCCGCGCCGGAGTACCGGTACGCGCGCCCGGACGCCTCCGCTGCCTTCCTCTGCGCGTCGAGCTCCTCGGAGGTCTCGAACGCCCGGTATGCTTTTCCCTCTGAGACGAGCCGATCGGCGGCCTCGCGGTAGAGGTCGTAGCGGCGCGACTGGTAGAAGGGCCCCTCGTCGTACTCGAGTCCCAGCCACTCCATCGCCGAGAGGATCTGGGAGATCAGCTCATCGCGCGAGCGCTCGACATCCGTGTCCTCGATGCGGAGGAGGAACGTTCCCTTCTCGTGCCGCGCGAAGAGAAGGTTATAGAGTGCCGTCCGCGCGCCGCCCACGTGGAGCGACCCGGTCGGGGACGGCGCAAAGCGCACGCGGGGAGAGGTCGAGGCTTGCAAGGCGCCCGATGCTAGCTTAGTTACAGCGCAATCTTGAAACCCCCAGCCGACATCGAAACCGAATCACTCTCCACGCGATGGAGAGCGGATGCCGCGCTCATCGCCGTGACCGCCGTGTGGGGCGTGGATTTCGTGGTCGTCAAGAACCTGTTGGGCGCCGTGCCGCCGCTCTGGCTCCTCGCCGCCCGCTTCTCCGTGGCGGCGCTGCTCCTCGCATGCCTCCTGCCCTGGAGGCGGGCAACGGCGAGGCTCGTCCCCGACGGGCTCGTGCTGGGACTCCTCCTGGCCCTGGGGATGGCGCTCCAGGTCGTCGGCCAGGTCGAGACGACCGCCTCCAAGGCGGCGTTTCTGACGGGGCTCTCCTCCGTGCTGACCCCCCTCGCGGGCTTCCTCCGGACGCGGCGGCTTCCGACGCTCGAGAACGGCTTCGGGCTTCTGGTCGCGGGAGGGGGCTTCGTGCTGCTCACGTTCCCGAGCGGTGGGGGCGCCGTCAACCGCGGCGACCTCTACGTGTTCGGCTGCGGCGTCGTCTTCGCGTTCTACATCGTCGAGCTCGCGGAACGCTCGGGGCGCCACGACGCGGTGTGGCTCGCGGCCGTTCAGGTCGCGGTCGTCGCGGTCGTCGCGATAGGGGCGCTGATGGGGGCCGGCGAGATCTCCGAGTTCGCGGCCGGAGCCCGGCGAATCGTAGCGAGCCCCATCCTCCTCGTCCAGTGCCTCTTTCTCGCGACGGTCGGGACGGCGGTTACGTTCACTTTTCAGACCTGGGCCCAGCACCACATGTCCGCGACGCACGCGGCGGTCATCTTCACCCTCGAGCCGGTCTTCGCGGCCGCGCTGGCGGCGTGGCTGCTCGCCGAGCGGATGACCGGCCGGGGATGGGCGGGAGGCGCTTTCGTTCTCGCGGGGATCGTGATCTCGGAGCTGAACCTCCGCCGCCCGTAGGGGCGGGGCTTTCCCCGGGCCTCACCTCATTCGAGCGGCAGGCTCACGGAGTAGGAGAATCGTCCCCGGGCGATCTCGACCAAGACTGTGTTCTTGTTGAAGTCGCGCTGGAGCACGTGATCCACGTCTTCGCTGCTCTTGACCCGCGTCCCGTTCAGCGCGAGCAGCACGTCCCCGGACTTGAGTCCCGCCTGGGATGAGATCGCTTCGCGGTCCGCGATCGTGATGCGCAGGCCGTCCGAGGCGGCGCGCAGGCTCATTCCGAGCTCGTCGCGGAGGATGCGCAGCCCCAGGCCCGACGGAGGGGCCTCTCCCTGCAGGGTGACCGTGCGCTCGCCGTCCTTGCCGCGGAGCACGACCTTGAGGGGCCGGCCGGGGCCGCGAGTCGACAGGACCGTTTCGAACGCCTCCTGTGACTCGATCGGACCGCCGTCCACGGACACGATCCGGTCGCCGGCGCGGACGCCCGCCCGCGAGGCGGGGGAGCCGGGGTAGACGGTCCGGACGCGAAGCCCCCGCGGGCGATTCTCCTCGCCGCTGAGCAGCGTCTTACCCCGGAGACCCACCCACACGGCCCGGACCTCGCCGAACCGCAGCAGGTCGTCCACGATCCTCCGGGTGCGGTCCACGGGAATCGCGAAACCGATCCCCTGAGCCCCGCCGATGATCGCGGTGGCGACGCCGACCATCTCGCCGTCGACGTTGACGAGCGGGCCTCCCGAGTTGCCCGGGTTGATCGAGGCGTCGGTCTGGATGAAGTCAGTGTAGGTCTGATTGTTCTCGGCCTTGACGGTGCGCCCGGTGGCCGAAACCACGCCCGCCGTGACGGTGTGCGACAGGCCGAAGGGGTTGCCGATCGCGATGATCGTCTCGCCGATCATCAGGTCGGCCGAGGACCCCAGACGCAGCGCCGGGAGCGGGCCGTTTGGCCGCCGGACGCGCAGGACCGCCAGGTCGTTGTCCGAGTCGGACCCCACGACCTCGCACTCGAGCTCCATGCCGGACTTGGTCATCGCGGTGATCTTGGAGGCGCCCGAGACGACGTGGTCGTTGGTGACGATGATCCCCTTGGGGTCGATGATCGATCCGGACCCCAGCGACTGGCTGCTGCGCTGGCGGCGGGAATCGAAGCCGAAGAAGAAGTCGTCGAAGATCGAGGGCCGGCGCCGGAGCGTCTGCTCGGCGGCGATGTTGACGACCGCGGGCGCGACCTTCTCGACGACCTGGACGATCTCGCTCCGGCGGTTCGGCAGGGGAGTCGCCCCGGCGGCGGCGGCGGCGGCGAAGGCTATCAGACCGGCTCCCACCCGACGTTTCATGGCTGGCATAACCGCCCGACCTGCATCGTCATTCCGACATCAATCGTTATTCCGGTTGGGTCCTCGCCCGGTCCGCCGGGCATCGATCTCGGCCGGAACATGCGACCCGATCGATTCGAAGGAGAGGATATTCGTTACACGGTCACGGGAGCGGGCTTCTTCGTGATCTCCAGGGACTCGCCGTCGGGCGACAGCGTCAGCTCCGCGATGTCTCCCTCGCCGATCTCGTTCTGCAGCAGGCTCGCGGCCAGCCGGTCGGCGACCTGTTTCTGGATGAGCCGCTTCAGAGGCCGGGCGCCGAAGGTCGGGTCGTATCCCCGGGCGGCCAGATACCGCCGCGCCTCCGGGGTCCAGGTGAGCTGGATGCCGCGGTCGAGAAGCGTCCTGGCGAGACCCGTCAGCTGGATCTGCACGATCTTCTCGATCTCGTCTCGCGTCAGCCGCTGGAAGACGATGACGTCGTCGATCCGGTTGAAGAACTCCGGGCGGAAGTGACGCCGCAGGGCCTCTTCGATCTTCGCCCGGACCTCCTCCTCGTCGCGGGTCGAGTCTTCCGCGATCCACTCGGACCCCAGGTTCGAGGTCATGATGATCACGGTGTTCTTGAACGACACGACGCGGCCCTTCCCGTCCGTCAACCGTCCGTCGTCCAGGACCTGGAGGAGGACGTTGAAGACGTCCGGATGCGCCTTCTCGATCTCGTCGAACAGGATGACCGAGTAGGGCCGGCGGCGCACCGCCTCCGTGAGCCGTCCCCCCTCCTCGTACCCGACGTACCCCGGAGGCGCGCCGATCATCCGCGCGACGGCGTGCTTCTCCATGTACTCGGACATATCCAGCCGGATCATCGCGCGCTCGTCATCGAACAGGAACTCCGCCAGGGCTCGGGCGATCTCCGTTTTCCCCACGCCCGTCGGGCCGACGAAGAGAAACGACCCGAGCGGGCGCTTGGGGTCGGAGAGCCCCGCGCGGGAGCGGCGGACGGCGTCGGAGATGGCCTTGACCGCCTCGTCCTGCCCGATCACGCGCGTGTGCAGCCGGTCCTCCATCTTCAGGAGCTTCTGTGAATCGCTTTCGATCATGCGGTTGAGAGGGACCCCGGTCCACTTGGACACGACCGCCGCGATGTCCTCCTCCGTGACCTCCTCGCGCAGCATCCGCTGGCCGTTCTGGAGGTCGGCCAGCCGCGCGTTCTCCGCGGCGAGCTCCTTCTCGAGCTGCGGCAGACGCCCGTAACGCAGCTCCGCCACACGCTGCAGGTCGCCCTGCCGTTCGGCCTCGACCGCCTCTCCCTTGACCCGTTCGAGCGATTCCTTCACCTGGCCGATCTTCTGGATCGCCTCCTTCTCAGCCGACCACTTGGCGCGCAGCCGGCTGGCCTCCTCGCGCGCGTCCGCCAGGAGCTTCTCGATCTCCGCGAGACGCTCTCTGGCCTCCCGCGTCTTCTCCCTCTGCAGGGCCCTCTTCTCGATCTCGAGATGGACAATGCGGCGGTCGAGGGTATCGATCTCGACGGGCACGGAATCGATCTCGGTGCGGAGGCGAGCCGCCGCCTCGTCGATCAGGTCGATGGCCTTATCGGGGAGGAAGCGATCCGTGATGTACCGCGAGGACAGGCGGGCGGCGGCGACCAGGGCGCCGTCGGTGATGCGGACGCCGTGGTGGATCTCGTAGCGCTCCTGCAGTCCCCGGAGGATCGCGATCGTATCCTCGACTGTGGGCTCCTCCACATACACCGGCTGGAACCGCCGCTCGAGCGCCGCGTCCTTCTCGATGTACTTCTGATACTCCGCGAGCGTCGTGGCGCCGATGGCGCGCAGCTCCCCACGCGCGAGCGCGGGCTTCAGCATGTTCGAAGCGTCCATGGACCCCTCGGCGGCGCCGGCGCCCACCAGCGTGTGCAGCTCGTCGATGAAGAGGATGATCGTCCCCTGCGCGTCCTCGATCTCCTTGAGCACAGCCTTGAGGCGATCCTCGAACTCTCCCCTGTATTTCGCCCCGGCGATCATGGCGCCCAGATCGAGCGAGACCACCCGCTTGTTCTTCAGCCCCTCGGGCACGTCGCCCATGTGGATGCGCCGGGCGAGCCCCTCGACGATCGCGGTCTTGCCGACGCCGGGCTCGCCGATCAGGACGGGGTTGTTCTTGGTGCGGCGGGAGAGGACCTGCATGACGCGTTCCATATCGGATTCGCGCCCGATGACCGGGTCCAGCTTGTTCTCCCGCGCGGCCTGGGTCAGGTTGCGGCCGAACTGGTCCAGGACCACGGAACCGGCGGGAGTCGCTTCAGCCTGGTCCTGGCCGGGACCGACGCCGGCGCCGGTGGTTTCCTTGCCCTGATAACCGGACAACAGCTGGATGACCTGCTGGCGGACCTGGTTCAGGTCCGCGCCGAGCTTGACCAGCACCTGGGCGGCAACGCCTTCACCCTCGCGGATGAGGCCGAGCAGGATGTGCTCGGTTCCGATGTAGTTGTGTCCCAGCTGCAGGGCCTCCCGGAGTGCGAGTTCCAGCACTTTCTTGGCGCGTGGGGTGAAGGGGATGTGGCCGGACGGGGACTGCTGGCCCGGGCCGATGATTTCCTGCACCTGCTCGCGGACGCCCTCGAGCGAGATACCCAAGGTCTCAAGGGCTTTGGCGGCAACACCTTCACCCTCGCGGATCAGACCCAAGAGGATGTGTTCGGTACCAATGTAACCGTGGTTCAGCATGCGTGCCTCTTCCTGGGCAAGCACAACCACGCGACGGGCACGGTCCGTAAATCGCTCAAACATTTCGCCACACTCCTGGCTGCCCCCTGCCTTGATGCTACGTCGCCTCAGGCCCCCTTGGGGGTGTTCGCGGCAGGCAGGATATTACAGAGCCAGATTCATGTGACCTTCCCGGGTAAGGGGCAGGCTTTCACACCGCTATCTGGCGAGCCACAGCAAGTGACCTCCGCCGCAATGACACCTCCTGTAGTGTGCGCGCACCAATGCGGAACCGCAGCGAATCGGTTCCAGCGTCGACTCTTAAGATGCAGTGGGCCCAGGCAGCGCATCCGGTGCCTTCGTCATCCGCTGACTTCCGCGCGCCGTAATCGACCCATATCTTTAGTCCCTCTTGGTCGGTGCCTAGATGGCGCGGCACATCCGATGTGGAAAGTGTCCACGACACATCTCTCACAGGCCCGCGTGCCCGAGGAGCAAACTGAAAATCGTGATACGTCCGATGCTTGATTGCTGAACGGCTGCAGCCTCAGCGTCGTTTTTAAAAGTCGTTTGCAGTGGCAATTGCGGTCTTTCCGCCAGTAAACGGTTCCTTTGCGGCTGGAAGCGTCTAATGGCCCGACTGCTCCATTGTTCCGAGGTATTCGGTGACGCGACGGCCGCACAACATCCTGATCACTTCGGGTCGTCGGATCCAGAGGGGGACGTGGAGGTGAGGAACAAGCCGGTTTGGTGGAACTGGCGGGCCGTAAGACCTGAGAGCACAACCATGCCCAGCAGCAGCACGATCATCATGACGTCTAGGAAGGAGTGGATGCCTCGAGACAGGGATTGCCCGGCGAAGTAGATCAAGAGACCGGGCGACCAGAGCAATTGCTTGGCCAGACCCGCCCGGATCTGAACTGCCGCACCTCTGAGGACCGATATGTGGTTGACGTCGATCGGCTCTTTGCCCAGAACCTGGCGTCGGACGTGCTTCACTTCCTCTGCCGTCAAGCCCAACGTGACTCCGATTGGGTGGTCCCGGACCATGGGGGACACTTTCTTGCTCCCATAGACCCAGCCAACAACAAGAACGCCGAGGCCTCCCAGTAGCGAGCCTAAATACAGCCCGGACCGAAGGAAACCCCCGGCGACGTCCGGCCAACGGGAGGCCAGGGCGAATCCGACGACCAGTCCAGCTAAAACTGTCAATGGGAAATGCACCAAAAAGTACCGGCGGACCGCCCCACCTATCCCAAGGTCAGTCAAGCCCTGCGCCCTCGACGCTGCTTTAGTCCAGCGTGACTCCGCTCCAGCATCCGCTTCTTGCATTTTGAGTCCCCCGCTCACTTTTGTCTCTGATGCAGAAAATACACGTCCAGCAGAACCAGGTACAGCGTTCGACATCGGGTTCTCTCAGAGTCCGCTGGTGTTCCGTCGCCGCGCGTGTCCTAGAGCGAGGGCCAGCTGGCGTCTGAGGGGTTCAATTTCTGTAGAGAGCTCGCGGTTCCGTTG
>JBBRFL010000065.1:0-9621 GCA_038224325.1 Thermoanaerobaculia bacterium
CGCTACCCCTACGAGGAGGCCTCCTCGGCGCTGTTCCCCTTCCTGTCGTCCAAGACGGAGGCGATCCGGCGCCAGACCGTCCAGTCGCTGGAGCACCTCGCCGGCGGGGGCTTTCTCGAGAAGATGCAGGGCTTCCTCGGCAACCCGGACCCCGTCGTCGTGCACATGGCGCTCGACTACCTTCGCCGCAATCCCGCCGAGCGCGCGCTGCCCTGGGTCGCCCGGGCGCTCTCGGCGGGCAACCCGCCGGCGGTCCGGAAGAAGGCCTTCTCGATCATCGAGGCGACGGTGTCGCCGCGGGTCTCCGCGATCGCGCTCCAGGCCCTGGACGACGACGACGAGGACATCCGGTTTCGCGCGATCCAGGTGATCGCCAAGTACCCTTCGGAGACGCAGATCGCGCCGCTTCTGACGCATTGCCGCAACGACTCGCACCGGGTCCAGGACGCCGCGATCGCCGTGCTGGGGCCCCTGCTGGCCAAGACGGAGAAGTGGAACGACGAGCTCCTGCCCCTGCTCTCGGACTCGAACCCCCGGGTGCGCCAGATGGCGTCGCGGATCATCGCCACGCAGAATCCGGCCCACATCGCCGACGCGTTTCTCCGGACGTTTCGAACGACATACGGCCCCGCAAAGGACCTCGCCGTCGACGCCCTGCGGGAGCTCGGGCCGCAGTTCCTCCGGGCCTTCCTGGACCGCGACGCCTCGACGGACCCGGCGGAGCAGGCCCTCGCGGTGTCGATCGCAGTCACCGTCCGGACGCCCGAGGCAGTCCCTCACTGCATCCGCTTCCTCACCTCCGACGACTGGTGGCTGCGCGACCGCGCGGCGCTGGCGCTGGCGGAGATCCGAGAGGAGGTGGCGCTCCCCCACCTGCTCAAGATGCTGCAGAACCCGGAGTCGAGCCTGTCCGCAGCGGCGGCCCTGGGCGTCTGGGGGCACCCGAAGGCCCTCCCCGCGCTGCTCGAGGCCTACAAGCAGGCCAAGTCGCAGAAGGAGCTCCGGCTCGAGATTCTCGACGCCTTCGGGAAGATCGACGACCCGCGCATCGCCCCCCTGCTCGCGAACATCGTGCAGGTCGATCCCGATCCGCTGGTCAAAGAGAAGGCGGGACGGATTGCCGCCCAGCGGTCGGGAACGGCCGTCACCGGTGGGATGGTGGGTCGGGTATTCGAGCCGCTCGATTTCGAGGCCCACCCGCGCCCGACTCTGAGCGATCTCCTGCGCCATGCCCGGGCGGTCGGCGCCTCCGATCTGCACCTCTCGTCGGGGACCGTTCCGCAGCTGCGCCTCCACGGCCGGCTCGGCCCGCTGCCCATGCCCCCGAGCAGCCCCGATCAGGTGCGGACCTGGTTGTCCTCGCTGCTGCTCGACGGCCGCAAGGAAATGCTCGAGGAGAAGCGGCAGCTGGACTTCTGCCACAAGGACCCGGAGCTGGGACGCTTCCGCACCAACCTCTTCTACCAGCGTAAGGGGCCGAGCGCGGTCTTCCGGCTCGTTCCGTACGAGATCCCGAACCTGACCGACATCCGCCTGCCGGAGAGCCTCTGGGAGATCACGACCTACTCGCAGGGCCTGATCCTCGTGACGGGACCGTCGGGCTGCGGCAAGACGACCACGCTCGCCGCGATCGTGGACCGGATCAACGAGACGCAGCGCGGCCACATCCTGACGGTTGAGGATCCGATCGAATACGTCCACCCCAACAAGGAGTCGCTGGTCAACCAGCGCGAGGTCCCGGCCCATTCGCGTTCGTTCGCCAAGGCGCTCCGGCAGTCCCTGCGCGAGGACCCCGACGTCATCCTCGTGGGCGAGATGCGGGACCTGGAGACGATCTCGCTCGCGATCACCGCCTCCGAGACGGGCCACTTGGTGCTCGCGACGCTGCACACGACGACGGCGTCCTCGACCGTCGACCGCATCATCAACGCCTTCCCTCCCGACCAGCAGGGTCAGATCCGCATGATGATCGCCGACTCGCTGAAGGCGGTGATCTCGCAGACCCTCCTGCCACGCCGGGACGGCTCCGGCCGCGTGGCGGCGTACGAGATCCTGCGCAACACCTCCGGGATCTCCGGGCTCATCCGCGACGCCAAGACCTTCCAGATCCCGACCGCGCTCCAGACGGGAAGCGCCAGCGGGATGGCGTTGATGGACGCCGCGCTCCTCGCGCTCGTGCAGGATGGCACCATCGATCCGCGCGTGGCGTACGACCGCGCGATGCGCAAGGAGGCCTTCGAGCCGTTCCTCGCGGCCGAGGAAGGAGCCACCGCGTGAGCGCGCCCGCGCCGACCTCCGGACATACGGGCGCCCTCGCGGCGGCCGCGGCCGGGAACCGGATCGATCGGTTCCTCGCGATCCTTCCGAAGCGCTCGGGCTCCGACCTCCACCTCTCGGTCGGCTCGCCTCCGATCGTGCGCATCGACGGAGAGCTCGAGCGCATGCGCTACCGGGTCCTGACCGAGGGGGACTTCTACAACCTCGTCGGCCCGATCACCGACCCCGGGGTGTGGAAGCGGTTCGAGGAATCCGGCGACGTCGACTTCGCCTACCAGATGGGGGAGGCCGCGCGCTTCCGCGTCAACCTGCTGCAGCAGGAGCGCGGCTCGGCCGCGGTGTTCCGGCTCATCCCCTCGAAGGTACCCACGGCGGAGGACCTGAACCTGCCCACGCCCGTGTCGGGCCTCTACGCCGTCCAGCGCGGGCTGATCCTGATCACGGGACCGACGGGCAGCGGCAAGTCCACGACGCTGGCCGCGATCCTGGACCGCATGAACAAGCGGCTCTCCAACCACGTGATCACGATCGAGGACCCGATCGAGTTCGTCCACACCAACGACAAGTCGATCTTCACGCAGCGCGAGATCGGCCCGGACGTGCCGAGCTTCGCCGAGGGCGTCAAGGCCGCGATCCGCGAGGACCCGAACTGTCTCCTCGTGGGCGAGATGCGGGACCTCGAGACGATGCGGATGGCGCTGACCGCCGCGGAGACCGGCCTCCTGGTTTTCGCGACCGTGCACACGAATTCCGCGGCCAAGGCGGTCGACCGGATCATCGACGCCTTCCCCGCGGCGGAGCAGGAACAGGTCCGGATCGTCCTCTCCGAGGTCCTGCGCGGCGTCGTAGCGCAGCAGCTGCTGCGGAAGAAGAACGGGGGGCGGATCCCCGCCTACGAGATCCTGCTGGGCTCGACCGCTCTGTCCAACTCGATCCGCGAGGGAAAGACCTCGAGCATCAACAACCAGATCCAGACGGGCAAGTCGAAGGGGATGATCTCCATGGATCAGTCGCTGACGGAACTCATCAAGAGCGGAATCGTCGAGCCCGGCGAGGCCCTCGAGCGCGCGATCGACAAGGAGTCCTTCAAGGCGACGATCGCCGGTCTTTTGAAGAAATAGCTCAGGCGGCCGGCACCCGCATCGTGAACACAGCGCCGCCCCCGGGGCGGTCGGTGATCTCGACGGTCCCTCCGTGGAGCTCGGCGATCCGGGCGACGATCGCCAGCCCGAACCCCGACCCTCCGGGCTTCGAGGAGAAGAACGGCAGGAAGATTTTTTCGCGCTCGGCCGGCGCGACGCCCGGGCCGCGGTCGCCGACCGACACCGAGACCTCGCGGGCGCCGCGGCTCCCCCACAGCGCCACCGTCCCGGGGGCTCCCCGCCGGGACGGATCGGTCGCCTCGACGGCGTTGCGGAGGAGGTTCGCGATCGCGCGACGGAGGAGCACCGCGGAGCCCGACACCGCCGCGAATTCGCCGGTTTGCGCCACTGTCACACCGGGATACGCCCGCTCGGTCTCGGCCGCCGCCGCCTCCGCGACCTCGGACAGGTTGACGGGCTGCGGGACGAAGCCCTCGGGCTTGGCGAAGAGCAGGAAGTCGCTCGTCACCCGGCTCATCTCCTGCGCCTCCTGCCGGATCGCGCGCACGTAGTCCGCCGAGCGCGCCGGGTCGGTCGAGCGCAGCGCCAGGTCCGCGAAGCCGTCGATGGCCGCGGCCGCGTTGCGGAACTCGTGCGCCGCCCCCGCCGAGACCTCGCCGAGGTCGGCCAGGTGGCGCACGAGGGCGACCCGTCCCTCCAGGCGCCGGATCTCCGTCAGGTCCGAGAAGAGCACGACGGCTCCCAGGAACCGCCCGTCGGCGCCCTCGGCGGGCGTCGCGGTCACCCCCAGGATCCGCTCGGGTTGCGGCGGCCGCCGCCAGTGCACCTCGCGCCGGCCGGCCACGACCCGCTTCTCGAGGACCTCTCCCACCAGCGCCCGGAAATCGGGGGACTCGGACAGGACCTCGTCGAACCGTTCGCCGCGCGCCTCGCGCGTGTGCCGCAGGATTTCCCGGCCGGCCTCGTTGAGCTCGACCACCTGTCCGCCGGGATCCACGGAGAGGAGCCCCGTCGGCAGGTTGCGCGAAAGCGTGCGGGCAGCGGTCTCGAGGTCGTCGGCGCGCTCCTTCTCGCGGCGGGCGAGCCGCTCGAGCTCCCGCTCCTTCTCGTGGAGCGTCTGGATCGTGCTTTCGAAGCGCGCGATCAGGAAGTCCCTCTCGTCGCCGTGCTCGCGGAAATTTGCCGGAGCCTCCCCCGCGGCCTCCAGCAATCGCTCATACGGAGCGAGCATCGATCGCAGGTAAAACGAGGCGAGGACGATCAGCGAAACGGCGGCAAGGGGCACGAAGATCGAGAGCCGGCGCGCATAGGCGCGCAGGGCCTCGCCCGCGCCCGGCTCCTCGGCCAGGACGAAGAACCTCTGGTCGACCGTCATCGTCGAGAGCCGCTGGCCGCCGGAGTTCCACTCGTGGGCGATGCGGCCGGGCGCAGGCCGCTGTCCGGGGAGGATCAGGGGCGCCTCCGCGGAGCGGGATCCCAGGGACCGGATCCGCTGACCGCGCGCGTTGTACACAGCGAGGTAGACGACGTCGGACTCCAGGGCCTCGAGCTCCATCGTCTCCTCCCCACCGTCCGGGCGGGCGCCGGAGAGCGCCGCGCGGCGAAGGATGGAGTCCGCCCGGCGCTCCGCCTCCTGGTTTCCCCAGGCGACGGCCGAGCGGAAGAACAGGAGTGTCAGGAAATTGAGAAACAGTATGAGCAGCAGGGCGATCCAGAGGAACCAGCGCGATTCCCGCCGGAACGTACGGGGCACATTGGAGGGCTCCGCGGCGCGGTTCACGCGGGCCTCTCCGCGGGCCTCGAGCCGAGGGCCCGGCTCTCCGCCAGCATCCAGAAACCCACGGAGAGCCAGACGATCTGCCCCATCCACTGTCCGCTGCCGGGGAGCCCGAAGTGCGATCCCAGGATCCACAGCATCGAGGCGGCCGAGAACGCCAGGTAGGGCACGCCCCCGAAGAGCGCCCCGAACGGAAGGGGCCACAGCAGGTATTGCGAGCCCAGGCCCGGCGCGAAGAACAGCAGCACAAGGAAGAGGAAGAGACACGACCGCGCGGGCTCTCGGCCTCGGAGCCAGAGGATCGCGCCCAGCGCCGCGACCAGGCCGACGACGCCGACGACGGGCCCGAAGCGGGAGTCCCACAGGACAAGCTCGGAGAGCCCGTAGGAGCGCGGGACGGAGTAGTAGACGAGGAGGCTCTTCCCGATCGTTCGCCAGCCCGCGGCGTAGGGAAGGAGCGTCGCCAGGGGAACCGCGTACGCCAGGGCGACGGCCGCAACCCCGGAGCGCCGGCGCAACCAGAGGAGGGGATGGAAGAGCGTGACCTGCTTGGCGGCCACCGAGCAGCCGAGGAGGAACCCCGTCGCGAGGGAGCCTCTCCTCCCGCGCGGGACGGTCCCGGCGAGCACCGCGGCGACGAGCAGCGCGAGGGACAGGCCGTCGAACTGTCCCTGGACCGACGCGACCCAGATCGAAACGGGATTGCCCAGATACGAGAGCGCCGCCACGCGCGGGCTCACCGCTCCCGGCACGCGCGCGCACAACCGGTAGAGGAGCGCGGCGATCGCCACGTCGACGACCGTCAGGAACGAGCGCTGGACCGCCGCAAAGTCGGCGCCCCGGCGCACCGCCGCCTGGAAGCCGCCGAGCAGCCAGGCCCACGGAGGGAAGAAGTGGTAGTCCGTGTCGCGCCAGAGGTCGCGGCCCTCCGCCTGCGCCTGTGCGATCGGGATCCAGTAGTGATCGAACTCGTAGAGCCTCGGAGCGTGGACCGCGACCCAGAGCCGGCCGGCGACGAGGAGGACGGCACAGGCGAGGAAAATCGCGTGCGACGAGCGGCGACTCGAGGTCACGCCGCTTTCCCGCTCTAGGGCCATAGCGACCGGTACCGCACGATGAGGGGATCGGCGAAGAACCACGAGGCGACCCCACCCATGGCGAGGAAGACGCCGAACGGGAGCCGCGTCTTCCCGTCGCCCCGCCGGGCGAGGATCAGGGCTACGCCGACGAGGCTGCCCGCCAGCGACGACATCAGGATCGTGACCAGCACTCCGGCCGGCGACAGGAACGCGCCGATCATCCCCAGCATCTTGACGTCGCCCAGGCCCATGCCTTCCTGGCCGGTGATCTTCTCGTAGGTCACCGCGAGCAGGTAGAGCCCTCCGGCTCCCAGGATCGCGCCGAGGGCCGCCTGGACCGGCGTGCGCCGCATCGAGACAAAGGAGAGCGCGAGCCCGATCGCGATCCCCGGAAGCGTGATCGCATCGGGGAGGATCTGGAACTCGGCGTCGATCGCGAGGAGCGCCAGAGACGCCGAGGCCAGGAACGCGCCCGAGGCGAAGTCGCCCCACGACGGCGCGCGGAGGAAGACGGCGACCCACAGGAGTCCGTTGGCCAGCTCGATCATCGGATACCGAACCGCGATCGGGGCGCGGCACACGCGGCAACGGCCCGCGAGCAGGATCCAGGACAGAACGGGGATGTTGTCGTAGGCGCGCACGCGCGAGTCGCACTTCGGGCAGTGCGAGGGCGGAGAGACCACGGACTCGTCCCGCGGAAGCCGATGCGCGACGACGTTCAGGAAGCTTCCCACGAGGAGGCCCATCACGGCGGCGGCGGACACGCCGTACGCGCCGAGGAGGCTCGCGGGGCCGCTCAACGCGCGCGCCTCCGCACGGGTTCTCCCCCGTGCCAGAGCCCGAGCAGAGTCAGCAGCGCGAGCGCCGACACGACGGCCCCGGCGTAGAAGGCCTGCGGCCGGTAACGGAACACGACGCGATGCGTTCCCGCGGGGAGCGCGACCGCGCGGAAGAAGCCGTCCGCTCGGAGGATCGGCAGCCGCTTTCCCTCTTCCTCGGCGATCCACCCGGGATAGTGCAGATCGGTCAGGACGAGGAGTCCCGGGTTGCTCGTGCTGACCTCGGCCACGACGCGCTCGGGCGCGTCCTCGGCCAGGCGCGCCACCAGCAGCGGGTGCGCCCCCGCGGCGGCCGGATCGGGAACCGGGCGCCGGTCCAGGAGCACCTCGGAGGTCAGGTCGATCTGTCCCGCCGCGACGCGGTCCCAGGCGCGGTCGGCATCGGGTTCCACGCGATACCCGTGGAGGAAGGACAGCCGGGGACGGTAGGGCGCGAGCGGCGCCCGAAAGAACTCACCGATCTTTCGGGACGGGAGACGGGCCGGAGGAAACGGCGTCCACAACGCCCTGGCGCTCGCGGCGCCGGCGGGGAGCGCGTCCTCGGCCGCGCCGACGGACTGCTCGATGGCCGCCGCGCCGGCGGTCTTGAGCGGGGCCGCCGTGCGCAGCGCGGGGACCCGGCAAGTCAGGTTGGTGTAGCCGAGCAGCGCCTGCCGCTGGCGCCGCAGCATCCCGCCGTCGAATCGGTCGTCGCGCAGAACCCAGCCCCACAGCTCGCTCATCGGCGGAGTCACGACGCGGCCGGAGATCCGCGCGAGCGCGGCGACGTCCGGCGCGCAGCTCCGGAGCTCGGCCTCGGGCGCAAACCGCGCGAGGGGGACCGAGGCGTACGCGAGCGCGACGACCAGGCCGGCCGCGGCCCCGCCGGCGAACAGCGAGCCCACGACGGGCGGCCCGCTCCCGAAGATCGCGAGCAGGCCGAGGGCTCCGCAACCCGCGGCGGATGCCAGGCGAACGGCGAGGGGTAGCGGCGAGAGCGCGCACGCGGCCACCCCGCAGAGCGCGAGGATGCCGAAAGCCGCGCGCCGCCGCCTCCCCATCGCGAACCGCAGGCTGTCGACTCCGAGGCCGGACAGGATCGCGACCGAGAACGCGGTCCAGACCAGCCACTTTGCCGGATACCGCACGCGGTTGAGCGGCGGCAGGGCGCGGAGCCACGCGCCCGGCGGGCCGTGCATCGCGAGGAGCACTCCCAGGAGCGCCATCGCCGCGAGGATCCGCGCCAGACGGCGCCGGTGGTCCTCCCCGAACGCCGACGCCGCGGCGATCAGGATCAGGGGTCCCGCGTACAGGGAAGCGAGGTAGGCGCCCGCGCCGGCGGGGGGAGAAAACCCGGCGGCGGACAACGCGGCGGCGGCGGCGAGGTCCCCGTAGTCCCGGGACTCGGGCGGCAGCGGATGCCGCCGGTCCGAGCGCATCGCGAGCTCTCCCATGGGAACGAGAACCCAGGCCGCGAGCGCCAGTCCGAGCGCGAGGCCTGCGGCGAGCCTGCGGAAGGTCGCGGAGGGAGGCTGCGCCACGACCGGCTCGGGGAATTCGGGACGAGGGGACGCCGCCAGCAAGATCGCCAGCAGAATCGTCGCCGCGGACACCTCCGGGCTGCCCGCCATCGCCTGGAGCCCCACCAGCGCGGCCAGGCCCAGCATCGACGCGCGGGAGCGGAGGCCGCCGCGCGCGAGGGCCGCGATGCCGGGCAGGTACGCGAACGCGCCGAAGTGGTTCCAGTATGCCGACAACGACGCCGCCATGCCGGAGGCCGCCAGCGCCGCGGAGCCGAAGAGCGCCGCCGCGTCCGAGACGTTCTCGTCCTTCAGGAACCGCCGCGCTCCCCAGACGGCGATCGCGAAATGCAGCATCAGGAAGAGCCCGGCGGCCAGGGCCGCCGACGGGATCAGGAAGACGAGGCTCGGCGGATAGAAGACCCCGGACTGCCCGTTGGCCAGCCAGGGCTCGCCGGTTCCGGAGAGAGGGTTCCAGAGCGGGATCTCGCCAGCGCGCATCCGATCAGCCGTGTGGAGCTTCAGGGGATAGAAGAAATCGCCCTGGTCCCGGAAAGAAGGAGCGAGCCTCAGAAACAGGGCGGGGGCGAGCCAGAGGAGGGGAGGCAGAAGCGCCGCGGCCGCGAGGATCGAGGATCCGAGCCTTCGACGCAGCAGCACCTTTCGATTCTAGCCGCCCCGTGCTCGCGCGCCGGGCAAAAAGAAGGGGACCCGCGAGGATCCCCGGCTCGAACTCTTCCTTAGGATCAGGTCTAGTTCTGGGCACCCTCCGGCCACTGCAGGAACGTGCCGTTCGAATAGATGATGTCGTTGTTGAAGTTGGTCGACGTTCCGCAGTTGACCGTGCCGTCCGCGGCGCCGTCGCGGCCCAGGGCCTTGATGTTGTAGGCCTGCGACGTCGACGAGAGGCTGTACGTGAAGAAATGCTGCCACCCGTCCTTCAGCGGAGCCTGCGCGATGTAGGTCGGCGACAGGTTCGAGAAGCTGCCGACGACCAGGTTGGTCGAGCCGGCCGTGAACGCGCCCGTCGGGCACGCGGCCACCGGG
>JBBRFL010000066.1:0-9301 GCA_038224325.1 Thermoanaerobaculia bacterium
GCCGCGCCCTACTACTTCAAGTACATCGACCGCGTGGGGGCCGGCGACATCGTCGGCGTGCTCGACGCGCAGCGGGCGGAGGCGGCGTCCCTTCTGGAGCCCATCACGGAAGATCGCTCTCTCTTCCGCTACGCGCCCGAGAAGTGGAGCATTCGAAGGGTCCTCAACCACGTCAACGACACCGAACGGCTGTTCGTGTTCCGCGCGTTCTGGTTCGCGCGCGGATTCGACAGCGCGCTGCCGGCGTTCGATCAGGACGCCGGCTCGGCCGCCGCGGGGGCGGACGGCGTCTCCTGGGCGCGGCACGTCGAGGAGTTCCGGGCGATCCGGGCGGCGACGATCTCGTTCTTCGGAAACCTCCCCGCCGAGGCCTGGACGCGCCGGGGAATCGCCAGCGACAACCCTGTCTCGGTCCGGGCGCTGGCCTACATCACGGCCGGCCATCTTCAGCACCACATGGCGGTCCTGCGCGAGCGGTACGCGACCGCGTCCCCCTCGGAGAGCTGAGCGGGAACCCCGAATCTCCGAAGTGAAGGAGCCCGTCGTGCGGCGTTGCGGCCCGTGCGCAGCTCCGGGGGCACTGGTTCGGCGCCCTGCTCCCCCTCGTCGAGTGCGGCGAGGATTGCACTCGCGTTGGATGGCCCGGCTCGCGGTAGGAACGCGCCGCGTACCACGCCGTTTCGCCCCGCAGTTGCGGTTCCCGGGAGCCGAGCGCCGCGGCGAGGACGGGTTCATCGATCCGGACGCTCAAGTCGCCCGCGACGTCGAGGACGGCCTGCCAGGCCAGCGCGTCGTGGTGGCTGAGCGCGAGCGCTGAGGCCGCCATCAGGGAGTCGTGCTGACCGCGCGTTGCGAGCCGGAAGAAATTCCGAGTCGTCCACTGGGAGAGCTGCCATGTCCGGAGGACGCCGAAGTAGATCGGAATCGCGTGGGGCCCACGAGCGCGCGCGAGGATGGAGGCGAAGGGGACGTCGAGCCGGGGTGAGAAACGCCGCTCGGCCGCTAGCGCCTCCTCGTCGAACGAGGGACCGCCGATCGTGAGCAGCGCGCGGAGCTCTTCCTCCGCCGCGAGAGCCTCCGCCTCCTTTTCAAGGGCCCTCTGAACGTCCGGGATCAGGTCTCGCAACGCCCCCAGATTCATGAGACGGGCCGCCACGGCGCGTGTCTTCCAATCCCCGCTCGCGAGCCCTCGCTTCAGGCGTTCCGCAACAGCCGGCTCCGTGAGGTGCGTCGCGAGCAACGCCAGCGCGCCGGGAGAGGGCGGACGCGAAAGGAGCTTCGCCAGCTCTTCCGCGCCTTCCTTCTCCGCCGCAAAGACGGCGACACCCGGAGCGAGGAGAGCGCAAAGACAAACGCATGCCCGCAGGCCGCGGGAACCCCATTGCATGATTTCGGACAGAATAGCGTATGCGATCCGTTCCCGGGTACCGCCAGGAAGGACAGTGGAATCGTTCGGCCGGCGCGGGACCGTTTCCTTGATGCGACCTCGAGTGCCAGCGCCTCTCCACTCGGAGACCAGGCCGACTCGGAACGTCCAGCGGGAGAAGGCGGAGGCGCTCCGGGCGTTGCATCGCCCGGGACATCCCCTCGTCCTGATCAACGCGTGGGATTGCGCGAGCGCCCGGATTCTCGCGGAGGCCGGCGCCCCCGCGGTCGCGACGACGAGCGCGGGAATCGCGTTCTCGTGCGGTTATCCCGACGGGGAGAAGATCTCGCGCGATCTCATGCTCGAGGCCGTCGCCCGCATCTGCGGCGCCGTGGCGGTTCCGGTCACCGCGGACGTGGAGGCGGGCTACGGCGCGTCGCCCGAGGATGCGTATCGGACCGCGGCCGGGGCCCTCGAGGCGGGCGCGGCCGGGCTGAACCTGGAGGACGGCGGCGGGGGAGCGGGCCAGCCTCTCGTCGAGCTCGCCCTCCAGGTCGAGAAGATCCGCGCGGTCCGGGAGGCCGAGGAGCTGGCGGGTGTCCCCCTGGTGTTGAACGCGCGAACGGACGTCTTCCTGGATGCCGTCGGGCCCGAGGGCGAGCGCCTCGACGAGGCGGTCCGGCGCGGGAAGGCCTACCACCGCGCGGGGGCGGACTGCGTCTTCGTTCCCGGGGTCACCGATCCGGCGATCATCGCCGCGCTGGTCCTCCGCCTCGACTGCCCGATCAACGTCCTCGCGTCAGCCGGGAGCCCGTCGATCGCGGAGCTCGCGCGCCTCGGGGTGGCGCGGGTGTCCCTCGGGTCCGGACCGATGCGCGCGGCGCTGACGCTGTTCGAACGGCTCGTGAAGGAGGTCTCCGAGCGCGGCACCTACTCCTCGCTCGAGGGGATCGTCTCCCACGGGGCGATGAACGAGAGGATGAGCTGACGCGCTCTGCCCGTGCCCGGCGTCCACGCGCCGGTGGGGGCGGCCTGAGCCCAACCGGGCGCAAATCGGACGATCCCGCGGGTCCCGCCTGTCATACGCTACCCGCGTGAAACGGCTGGTGGAGCTGACCGCCGGAGACCTCGCGACGAACCCGGTCTGGCGTTACGAGGGGGGGTCCGGGACGAACGCGCTGCTCACGCCCTCGAAGCGCGCGTCGCTGTCGCAGATGGACGACGAGATCTTTCTCGCCGCGACGGAGTTCGTGCTCTTCGATTCCAGCCGGCACTCCGGTTTCTGCTTTCCCGCCGACGACTCGGGGATCGACTACCTGCAGCCCGTCATCGTCGCCGATTCGGGGCACGTGGCCTTCTGGTTCGACGTCCCTCCGGCGGCGGAGGTCCTGTCCCGCCAGTGGCGGGACTTCGGCAAGGAGCCGGGCCAGATCTTCCCCGTCGAGTTTCGCTGTGCCGTTCCGGTCGACGGCCGGACCGTCAGCGGATCGATTCGCGGCGTCGAGTCGTCCCGGGACCTGACGTCCGGTCCGACCGCGGCGGCGATCGCGAGCGAGCCCGAATCCGCGGGCGAGATGGACCGGATCCTGACCGCCCGCCCGGTCCAGGCGCGGCGGGACACCGGAGCGGTCGAGAAGCGCACCGCGCGACGGCGGAAGGCCGAGATGACGGTCGAGTTCACCGAGGGAGCCTTCCGGGGCACGGGCACGATCGGAGACCTCTCGCATCGCGGGATGTTCGTTCGTTCGTCGCGGGTGCCGGGCACGGGCGCGGCCCTGCGGCTCACCGTCAATCTTCCCGAAGGACGAACGATCATCCTGACCGGGCGCGTCGTCCGGAGCGAGGAGGACCCCTCGTCCTCCCGCACCGCGCCCGGCTTCGGGCTGCGCCTCGCCGAGGACTCGGCGGATTACCAGGATCTCCTGTGGCGCCTGCGCAACAAGCGGAAGTAGGAGAACCCCGCGTTGAACCTCGAGGACATCACGCTCGGGACCATTCTCGTCGCGGTCGTCTTCGGCATGGTGGGGTTCGCCGCGTTCCGGTACGGTCGTAAGAACGGCGAGATGAGGCCGGTGGTCCTCGGGGTCGCGCTGATGGCATACGGTTACTTCGTCTCGAACGCGTGGGTGTCGCTGGCCATCGGGTCGGTTCTGACGGTTCTGCTGTTTTTTCCGAGGTAACGAGAAGGGAGATTCGTGAAAAACAATCGTGAGTACTTCGCGGAGTGCTTCCGCGCCGAAAAGCCGAGGTTCCTGCGGGTCCTCCAGGCCGTGCCGGCCGACAAGGGGGCGCACAAACCGCACGAGCGGTCCTCCTCCGCCGCCGACATCGGGTGGCTGATCGCGAGCGAGTGGGGCGACGCTCTCGAGCTCATCGACAAGGGCGAGGTGAACTACGCCGTTCAGCCGGCGCCCGCGAAGGTGTCCGACTCCATCGCGGCGTTCGAGAAGAACGCGGGAGAAATCGAGAAGCGGCTGTCCCGGCTGGACGACGCCGCATGGGACAAGCCCGCGCGATTCCTGATGGACGGGAAGGTCGCCTGGGAATCGTCGCTCGGCGACATGCTGTTCGGCTTCCTCTTCGACGCGATCCATCACCGCGGCCAGCTCTCGAGCTACCTGCGGCCTATGGGCGCGAAGGTGCCCTCGATCTACGGGCCGTCGGCGGACGATCCGGGGACCTAGCCGCGCGGCCGGAAGGAGGGAGGGCTCGATCGCGTGGAGACCTCCCCCGATCGCTCGCCGGGCGAGGCGCTCGTCTCCGCCTTCCTGCTTTTCGCTGCCGGTTACCTCGGCGCGTTCGCTCTCGCCTTCCTGCTCTTCCACGCCCGGCGGCGCGGGGCGGGTGGACCGGCGGAGCCTCTCGCCGACGACCTCGCGCTCGGCGCCTACATGCTCTTCGCCATGGGGGCTCCGCCGACGGGAGCCTTCGCGATCGTGACCGCGCCGTGGCCCGCCTGGACGCGCGCCCCCCGGGCCCGCACCCGGTGGTTGAGCGCCGGCGCCGGCTTCGCGACGTACGCGGCGCAGTTGACGGGCGCGGGTTCCACGCTCCTCTACCGGGCGATTCCCGCCGGGCTGGGACCCTTCGCCCCCGCCCTCCGCGTCCTCCTTCCGGGGATCGCGGCCGGGCTGGTCGCGCTCGCGCTTGCAATCGTCCGGCTCGCCCTCCCCGCGCCCCGCTCGGAGCCCGGGGAGCGCTGACCGTGTCCGCGCTTTCCGGGAATGGGTGACTCGCGCGCGCCGTTCGAAAGCTCGAAATCCGAAGGAGTGTCGATGAAAGTCCACCTGCTCGCCAGCGCAACTCTCCTGCTCTGCGTCGCTGCGCGACTTGCGGCGCAATCCCCGTCGACCGCCACGCCGGTTCCTGAGGCTCCGGCCGCTCCGACTCCGCCGCCGCAGATCGATCTGCGGTTCATCCGATTCAAGATCTCCGCCGGAGACCTGCCGAGCGCCGAGTCGATCCTGGAGGTCCACCGCGCCGAGAAGGGCCAGGACGCCGAGTACCTGCTCGGTGTCGCGTGGGTCGCGCGCGGCGCGGCGCTTCTGGGCGACTGGCCGGCGGCGTCGCGGTACGCGAAGGCGGCGCGGGATCTCGCGACCGCGAGGCTCGGGACGCCCGCGGTCTTCGAGAACAACTCGGAGGCGGCCTATGCGCTCGGCACCGCGATCGAAGTCGAGGCGCAGGCGCTCGCCGTCGCGGGCAAGAAGGCGGAGGCGATCCGCCTCCTGGACGCGAGCGCGAAGGAGCAGGCGAAGGCGCCCTACAACCTGCGCGCGCGGATCTGGAAGCGCCGGAACCAGATCGAGCTCGTGGGCCAGAAGGCTCCGGAGGTCGCGGCGGAGGACCGTGTCGGCGGCCCGGTCGCCTCCCTCGAGTCGCTCCGCGGGAAGCCGGTCGTCCTGTTCTTCTGGTGGGAGTCGTGCGGCGACTGCAAGATGCAGGCGGCCGCTCTCCGGAAGACCGTCGAGAAGTACGCCCGCAGGGGCGTCGTCTTCATCGCTCCGACGCGCTACTACACGGAAAACCGAGCGGAGGAGAAGGCGAAGATCGAGAAGGCCTGGCGGGAAACCTACGAGCTGCCCGACTCGGTCACGGTCCCGATTTCCGACGAGGGCATGCTCCGCTACGGCGTCTCCGCGACTCCGACCTTCGTATTCGTCGACCGCAAGGGCGTCGTCACGCGCTACTCGCCGACGCGCATGACCGAGGAGCGGCTCTCCGCCGCGATCGACGATCTCCTGCGTTGATGGAGGGCTAGGCGCCGAACTGGCGGAGGTGGTGGTCGAGGTGCTTGTGAATCAGCACGCCCCACTCCTCGCCGCTGAGCCGGCCGAGGAAGGAGTGCGTCTGGGCGCCGGCGTTGGCCGGCCCGAGCTCGCTGAAGCGGCCGACGAGCGCGGTGAGGCGCGTTTTCTCCGCGGCGAAGTCCTTGTCTCCCGTCATGACGAACGTCGGATCGGTGGGGGAGTCCTTGCCGAAGGGCTTGTCCCCGAGGAGCGACGCGCGGACGAAGCGGCCGAGAAGCCTTCCGATCAACGCCTGCTTGCGCGGATTCTCGCCCGTGCCCACCTCGAGGGCGGCCGAGCAGTGAGCCAGCATCTGGGCCGCATTCATCTTTCCCCACTGGCGCGCCGCCGAGGGCGTGAGGCCGGCGAGCCGTTCGAGGATGGACCCGCGGCTGACGGGATCGAAGAGAGTGCCCGCCGAGGTCCCCTTCGCCATGCTCATGACATCGCATTATCCCTCTTGCCGCCGGACCGTCGGGATCGGAGCGGGGACCTGGTGTACCGTTTCGACCGTGAGCTACGTCGAGAACAACCTGCTGCCGGGCGAGCAGGTCGTCTACCGGACGGGGCTCCACTGGAACGTGCTGCTGGTTCCCATCGCCTTCCTCGCCTCCGCGCTCGCGCTGGCGGTCTGGTCGATGGCGCGTGCGCATGACGACTCATCGGACTCGATTCGAGTGATCGCCCTGGTCGTCCTCGCGGTCGCGCTGGTCGTCTTCCTCGTGCGGCTCGTCTATTTCCGGTCCGCCGAGTTCGCGGTCACGAACCGGCGCGTGATGCTGAAGGTCGGCTGGATTCAGCGGCACTCCCTGGAGCTGATCCTCAACAAGGTCGAGGCGATCTCGGTCGACCAGAACCTCCGCGGCCGCCTCCTCGGGTTCGGAACGATCACGGTCACGGGCACAGGGGGAACGAAGGAGACGTTCGAGACCCTCGCCCATCCGTTCGAGTTCCGAAACCAGGTCCAGGGACAGATCCACGCCTGATTCGCGCGGCCCTCGGCCGCCCGCGCGACGCCTCAGGGCGTGGAACGGGCCGGCCGATGCACCGTCACCTTCTCCCCGATCTCGATCACCATCAGGTCCTCCCCCAGCTCGAGGGGACCCGCGTAGGCCGTCCGCGCGGGAACGAGCAGGTCCGCCTCGGTGGCGGCCGGATGGACGATGTGCGAGAAGACCGCCAGCTTCGGCTTCACCCGGGAGAACAGCTCTCCCGCCTGCTGCGGCGTCGTGTGATGCGCGATGATGCCCTTGACGCGTTCCGGGGGCCGGCCCGCTCGGGCGAGGCTCTCGGCGGAGGCCACCTCGTGGATCAGAACGTCGACGCCCAGGGCGTGCCGGACCAGGTTCTCGGAGGGCCGCGTGTCTCCGGAGAGCACCACGGAGCGTCCCCCCGAGTCGATCCGGTAGCCGAACGCGGGTTTGACGGGCGCGTGGTCCACCTCGAACGCGGTGACCCGAACACCGTCCTGCTCGAAAATCACTCCCTCGCCGACGTCCTCCGCGAGGATCACCACGCCCTCCGGCGCGGCATGATCGTCGTACAGCCGGATCCGGATGTCCGCCTCGTAGGCCTGCTCGAGGTGGGACGTCATCGTCTTCGTGCCCCTCGGTCCCCAGACCCGAAGGGGGGCGTCGCGGCCCTCCGTGATCCATCCGGTCAGCCACAGGTCGGGGAATCCCACGACATGGTCGGAGTGCAGGTGCGTGAAGAACACGCCGTCGACGTCGCGCCAGTTGACCTTCGCCTGGTTGAGGCGCTGCGCTGCGCCGCGGCCCGCGTCGAAGAGAAACTTGTGAGGTCCGGCCTCGACCAGGATGCTCGGGCCGAATCGGTTCGTGACCGCCGCGGGAGAACCGGTGCCGAGGAGCGTGACCCGAATCCCCGGGACGGGGGCCGCCGGGTGCAGGAGGGTCGCCGCGAGCAGCGCGAATCCGGGGGTTTTCCAAGCGTTCATTCGATCTCTCCTGGGGCGATTGTCTCAGGAGCGGGCGCCGTCCCGGGTTTTCGCCCATGAGACGGAAAAGATCGGGACCCTCGCGATTCTCCTCATGGGGTGCACGGCGCGCCCCGGGTCCTGTCCGGCGCGCCGCTCAAGGGCAGCGCCGCGACGGGGCCTCTCTGGCAGCGGGGCAGCCGTGCCTTCGATGTCCGGGATATCGGAGCGGCCGCGGGCGGCGGGCCATGCGCGGGAATGTGCCGGGAAGCGGGTTGGGCAGCGTTGCTGCGGCCGATCCCTCTCTGGGCGATCGCGAGGAGCGAGTTGCTCGCCAACCATCGGCTAGGCCGCCGAGCCGCCGCGGCGTAAGGCCGCCATGCATCTCCGGGGCTTCTCCGCGAATCCTACCGTTTCCGCCGCGCGGTCACGACGATCCGGGGCGAGCCTCGCGAGAAGGGGCCTCGATCGAAACCGCCCCACAGCGTCACGATCTCGAGGCCGCAGGACGCGAAGAGCCCGCGGATCGTGGCGGGATTCCACGCCCTCGCCAGGAACGCTGCGGCCGCCGTCCGCACCGAGCCGTCCCGCCCGCGGTCGCGGTAGCGGTAGCGCGCGTGCCAGAGTTCCCGTACTCCGATCGGCGACCAGGCTTCTTCGATGGACAGCACGCCGCCGTCGTAGCGGATGCGGCGGAGCGCCGGCTCCGTCCTGCCGCGCCGGCGGTAGAGGCCTTCGAGCACGAAGACCCCGCCCGGCGCGAGCTGGCGCGCGACCGCGCGCAGCGTCTGCTTCCGGTCCGCGAGCCGGGTCATGTGCGAGATCGGATCTCCGGGCGCGACGATCAGGTCGAAGGCGGGGCCAAACGGCGTGTGCCGCGCGTCGGCGGCGACGAAGAGAGCGCGGCGCCCGACGCGAGAGCGCGCGGCCGACAGCATTTCCAGGGACACGTCCAGCCCGACTGCCGGCGCGATCCGGGAGAGCGTGGCCGTGATGCGCCCGAAGCCGGCGCCCACCTCCAGGATGCGCCGGGGGCGGAGCTGCCGGGCGAGGCCGCGCCAGAAGTCCAGGTGCGCGCGCGACACCGACTCCTTCTCGTAGAAGGGCAGGATCTTGCGGTAGTAATCGCGCGCGTCGGATATCTCGGCGGCGTCTCTCATCTCCCACTCCCTTCCTCCCAGTATGGCCGCTTCGCATATCCTTGCCCCGAACGCTCGGCGCAGGCGAGGGAACGTCTCGAGCGAGAAGGGTGAGGACAGCATGTTCAACGGATCGTGGAAGCTCGCGTTGGTGGGGATCGCGCTGGTGGTCGGGACCGTCCGCGCGAGCGGAATCGACGTCGCGGGGATGGATCGGTCGGTCAACCCCGGGGACGACTTCTTCGCGTATTCCAACGGCGGCTGGCTCAAGTCCACGGAGATTCCTCCGGACCGGTCCGCCTACGGCACGTTCTCGATCCTGGAGGAGGAGGTCAACCAGCGGACCGCCGCCCTGATCCGGGAGACCGGAAAGTCGAAGGCGGCCGCGGAATCCGACGCCCGCCGCGTGGGCGCCTACTACGACGCCTACATGGACGAGGAGGCGATCGAGCGGCGGGGCCTGGGCCCCATGAAGGCCGAGCTCGCCGAGATCGAGGCCCTCGCCGACAAGAAGGCGCTCGCCCGTCTGCTCGGGAGCCAGCTGCGCGCCGACGTCGACGCGCTCAACAAC
>JBBRFL010000067.1:0-9200 GCA_038224325.1 Thermoanaerobaculia bacterium
TGGGGGCCGTACCTGTGGGCCGACGGCACGACGCCGCGCGGGAGCGACGGGCTGGTCTGGGTGCCGGAGGACTTCGAGATCCAGGACTACACGCATCCGTCGCAGCTCGGCGAGACCAAGGTCGGAACGATGCTGCTGAACTTCTTCAAGAACGACCCGCGGACGCGTCCCTGGTTTCCCGCGCTGCGCGGCCTCGCGTCGACGCCGACGTCGGGGGACGCCGCCGGAACCGCAATCGCGGTCACGGGAACCGGGTTCCAGGACGGCGCGACGCTCTCCGTCGGCGGCGCCACGGCGCTCGGCGTCGCGGTGATGCCCGGGCAGATCACCGCGACGACTCCGGCGCTCCTGGCCGGCACGCAAAACGACCTCGTCGTCCGGAACCCGGACTCGTCCAGCGGAACGATCGTCCACGGATTCTTCGCCGATTTCCTGGACGTGCCGCAGGGGCACGTCTTCCATGACTTCGTCGAGTCGATCCTTCGCGCGGGCGTCACCGCGGGGTGCGGCGGCGGAAGCTACTGTGTCGAGTCGCCCGTGACGCGCGCCGAGATGTCGGTCCTGCTCCTGAAGAGCCAGCTCGGGGCTTTCCACGCCCCGCCCGTCGCCACGGGCGCCATCTTCGGCGACGTGCATCCCGGCGACTTCGCGGCCGACTGGATCGAGGAGCTCGCCTCGCTCGGCATCACGGCGGGGTGCGGCAACGGCGAGTACTGCCCGACCGATCCCGTCAGCCGGGCGCAGATGTCCGTGTTTCTCCTGAAGACCCGGCTCGGCGCCGCATACGCGCCTCCCGATCCCACCGGCGTCTTCGCCGACGTCCCCATCGGCTCCTTCGCGGACCGGTGGATCGAGGACCTCTACAATCGCCAGATCACCGGCGGCTGCGGCACCGATCCGCTACGCTACTGCCCGGACGAGCCGGATACCCGCGGCGAGATGGCGGTCTTTCTGACGAAAACTTTCGCCCTGCCCTAGAGTTCCGACATAATCCTCCGACCCTTACAGGGTAGGAGAACTCATGCGCAGGACGTTCCTCGGATGCGCCGTGCTCGGACTGACTCTGGCCGCGGCCGCCGGCGCCGCGGACTGGCGATCGAAGGTCGACCCATGGGTCCTGAGCACCGTGGCGAGGGGGGACGCGGAGTTTCTCGTCCTGCTGCGGGAACAGGCGGACGTGCGGGGCGCCGCCGTCCTGTCCGTCAAGAGCGAGAGGGGCGCGTTCGTCCGCGACGCGCTCGAGGGAACCGCCGCCCGGACGCAGGCGCCCCTGCGCGCCCTCCTCGCGTCGCGGGGCGTCGAGCATCGGTCCTTCTGGATCGCCAACATGATCTGGGTCCGCGGCGGCGCGAGCCTCGTCGAGGAGATCGGGTCGCGCGACGACGTCTTCCACGTGTACGCCAACCCCACCGTCCACCTGGACGCGCCGTTCGAGCGCCTCGGATCGAATGCGGCGTCCGCTCCCGCCGGGATCGAGTGGAACATCAGCAAAGTCCACGCGCCGGACGTCTGGGCGCTGGGCTACACCGGGCAGGGCATCGTCGTGGCGGGCGAGGACACCGGCTATCAGTGGGACCACCCCGCGATCAAAATGAAGTACCGCGGCTGGAACGGAACCACGGCCGACCACAACTACAACTGGCACGACTCGATCCACTCGGGCGGGGGCTCCTGCGGCCACGACGCCACCGCGCCGTGCGACGACACCGACCACGGCACGCACACGATGGGAACCATGGTGGGCGACGACGGCGGAAGCAACAAGATCGGCATGGCGCCCGGAGCGAAGTGGATCGGTTGCCGCAACATGGATCAGGGCAACGGCACTCCAGCGACCTACACGGAGTGCTTCCAGTGGATGATCGCGCCGACCGATCTCGCCGGCTTGAACCCCGACCCTGCGAAGGCTCCGCACGTGATCAACAACTCCTGGGGCTGCCCGACGAGCGAGGGCTGCACGGATCCCAACGTCCTGAAGACCGTGGTCGAAAACACGCGCGCGGCCGGAATCGTGGTAGTCGTATCCGCCGGCAACAGCGGCCCCGGCTGCGGCTCCGTCGACACTCCCGCCGCGATCTACGACGCCGCGTTCAGCGTCGGGGCGACCGACAGCAGCGACATCATCGCGAGCTTCTCGAGCCGCGGCGCCGTCACGATCGACGGGAGCGGCCGGCTGAAGCCGGACGTCTCGGCGCCGGGCGTCGGGGTCCGATCGAGCGTACCGGTCAACGGCTATGCCGTCTTCAGCGGAACGAGCATGGCGGGCCCTCACGTCGCCGGGCTCGTGGCGCTCCTGCTCTCCTATGACCCGGGCATCGCCCGGGACCCCGACTCGATCGAGCCGCTCATCAGCTCCTCGGCGGTTCCGCGCACCACGACCCAGACGTGCAACGGCGTGCCCGGCAGCGCGATCCCCAACAACACCTACGGCTGGGGCCGCGTTGACGCGCTGGCCGCGGTCAACTCCATCGCGGCGGACCTCGAGGTCACGCAGACGGACGCACCGGATCCCACGATCCCGGGGACCTCCGTGACCTACACGCTGACGGTGACCAACCACGGGCCCGCGACAGCCACCGGCGTCGTGGCGGGGGACGACTTCCCCACCAACGGCGCCTTCGTCTCCGCCACGTCGAGCCAGGGAACCTGCTCGCACACTCTGCTGGCCGCGCAGTGCGCGCTCGGGACGCTCGCCGTCGACGCCTCGGCCACGATGACGGTCGTCGTGACGCCCTTGGCGGCGGGGACGATGTCCAACACCGCGGTGGTGTCCGGGAGCGTGCCCGATCCGAATGCGACCAACGACTCGGCCGTCGAGATGACGACCGTCGAGTCCTGCCCGCCTCCCGCTCCGGCGATCACGGCGCCCGTCTCGGTTCCCTCGCTGACCGACGGACTCACCGCCAGCGTCCCCGCGAATCCCGGGCATACCGAGACCTGGAGCCTCACGGGCGGGGTGATCACGGCGGGCCAGGGCACGGCCCAGGTCACGTTCCAGTCCGGGGAGCCCGGGACCACGATGCAGCTCGGGGTCGTCGACTCCATCCTGGGCTGCGACTCGGCGGAGTCCTCGAAGCCGATCTCCGTCGACTTCCTCGACGTCCCGCCCGCGTACCCGTTCCACGACTTCGTGAACACCATCGCCCGAAACCGGATCACCGCGGGCTGCCTGGACGGCAAGAGCTTCTGCCCGGATTCCTCGGTGACGCGGGGCGAGATGGCGGTGTTCCTGCTCAAGTCCCTCATGGGAGCGGATTACGTTCCCCCCGCCGCGAGCGGAATCTTCGCGGATGTTCCGCCGGGCTATTTCGCGCGCGACTGGGTCGAGGATCTCTACACCCGCCAGATCACGGGCGGATGCCAGCTTCCCGGAGACCCGCTGCGGTATTGCCCGGACAACCCGGCGACACGCGGGCAGATGGCGGTTTTCCTGCTCAAGACGAAGCTCGGAACGAGTTACGTTCCGCCGGCGGCCACCGGGATCTTCGCCGACGTGCCGTCCGCCTACTTCGCGATCGACTGGATCGAGGACCTCTACAACCGGCACATCACGGGCGGCTGCAGCCCGAATCCGCCGCCGCTGAACTACTGCCCGGACGAGGCGAACACGCGCGGGCAGATGGCGGTCTTCCTGACGCTGACGTTCGGGCTGTCCTAGACGGCGTGGACGCCTGCCCATGCGACCAGCTGCGCGCGAGGGGCCCGACGCCCTAGACTAGAGCGGTACCCGGACATCGCTTGAGGAACGGACTTTTCCGGAGAGTCCCGACGCGGGACCCTCCCGAAAGGCTGCGTTTCCCTTCTCCGAAGACGGGTGGGAGGCGCCCTTGATCGGAATCGCGCAAGCGCTCTTCATCCTCGCGCTCCAGCGCCCGGACGCTGCGATCCCGGTCGCCGTGGATCCCGGCGCGAGCCGCCGCGCCATCTCACCGCTCATCTACGGCGTCAACTTCGGCGACCCGGCTCAGGCCGCGGCGCTCCGGTTGCCGGTGCGGCGCTGGGGCGGCAACTCGACGACGCGCTACTCCTGGCAGGACGACATCGCTAACCACGCGAGCGACTGGTTCTTCTACAACATCGAGTCCGGTCCCGATCCCGGCACCCTGCCCGACGGTTCCTCCGCCGACGTATTCATCGACCAGACGCGCCAGGCGGGAGGCGAGCCGGTCATCACCGTTCCGCTGATCGGCTGGATGCCGACGGACCGGGTGCGGCGCTGGGGATTCTCGGTGTCGAAGTACGGGCCGCAGCAGAACACGGAATGCACGGTCACGGGGTTTCCCGCCTGGTGCGAGCCCGACGCGGGTAACGGCAACCATCCCGACGGATCGCCCGTCACGGGCAACGATCCCTATGACACCTCGCGA
Source organism: Thermoanaerobaculia bacterium (assembly GCA_038224325.1). GTDB lineage: Bacteria > Acidobacteriota > Thermoanaerobaculia > UBA5066 > Gp7-AA6 > DAHUXD01. Next base: position 4,368 of record JBBRFL010000067.1, read on the forward strand.
GTGGTCGGCCCCGACTTCGTCACGAGTTGGATGTCGCACATCGCGGGTCGCGTCGGAAGCGCGGGCAGCGGCGGCGTACGGTTCTTCGCCCTCGACAACGAGCCCTCCCTGTGGCCCTACACGCACCGCGACGTCCATCCGACGCTGACGAGCTACGACGAGCTCTGGCAGAAGACCCGCGACTACGCCGCGGCGATCAAGGCGCAGGACCCGGCCGCCCAGGTGCTGGGCCCGGCCGACTGGGGCTGGTGCGCCTACTTCTGGTCGGCCCTCGACGGATGCGGCGACGGCGGCCCCGATCTCGCCGCGCACGGCGGCGTGCATTTCCTGGAGTGGTACCTCCAGCAGGTCCACGACTACGAGGTCGCCCACGGCGTCCGGCTGGTCGACTACCTCGACATCCACTACTACCCGCAGGCGTCCGGCGTCGCGCTGTCCGACGACGAGTCGAGCGCCACAGCGGCGCTGCGGTTGCGCTCCCTGAAGTCGCTGTACGACTCGAATTACACCGACGAGTCCTGGATCGGCCAGCCCGTGCGCCTGATCCCCCGGATGCGCGAGTGGATCGACGCGCGGCTTCCGGGCGCGCGGCTCGCGGTCTCCGAGTACAGCTGGGGCGGCGACGACGGCGCGAGCTCCGCCCTCGCTCAGGCCGAGGCGCTGGCGATCTTCGGCCGCGAAGGCGTGGACCTCGCAACGCGCTGGGTCGCGCCTGCGCCCGGCACCCGAGTCGAGGATGCGTTTCGGATCTACCGCGACTACGACGGAAGCGGCTCCTCCGTCGCGGGCGACTCGGTCCAGGCGATCAGCGCGAACGTGGACGACCTCGGCGCCTACGCGGTCGCGGGGAGCGGCACCCGCCTCTTTCTCCTCCTCTTCAACAAGGCCACCGCGAGCCGGGACGCAGCGATCTCCTCCGCGTCGCCCCTCCACTGGCGCTCCCGCCTGTGGAGGTTCGACCCCGCCGTGCGCCTCGGATCGGCGGGGACGGCCCCGCCGGCAGGCGGCTCTCTGGCGCTGACGCTGCCGGCGCGCTCCGCCACGCTCGCGGTCACGCTGCTCGATTTCCTCGACGTGCCACCCTCGCACTCCTTCTACGACTTCGTCATGACCGTGGCCGACGACGGCGTGTCCGCGGGCTGCGGCGCCTCCGATTTCTGTCCCGACTCCGCGGTCACGCGCGCGCAGATGGCCGTGTTTCTCCTCAAGTCGAAGCTCGGCGCCAACTACGCTCCTCCGCCCGCGGCCGGAACCGTGTTCGCGGACGTCCCGGCGGGTGCCTTCGCGGCGGACTGGATCGAGGATCTCGCGGCGCGCGGCATCACCGCCGGTTGCGGGGGCGGGAAGTACTGTCCCGACGCGCCGGTGTCCCGCGCCGAGATGGCCGTTTTTCTCCTGAAGACCGCGAACGGCGCCGCCTATGCGCCCCCGCCCGCGACCGGAGCCGTCTTCGCGGACGTCGCCCCCGGCGACTTCGCGGCCGACTGGATCGAGGACCTCTACAGCCGCCACATCACGGGCGGCTGCTCGGTGAGCCCACCGCGGTACTGTCCGGCCGCGTCCAACACGCGCGGGCAGATGGCGGTGTTCCTGACCCTGACCTTCGCGCTCCCGTAGATGGGAGCGGTTTCCGAGTTTGATCTTCCGGGGCAGCATCCGGTGAGTGGAGCGAGGGCCACCGGCGTCTCCGGACCGGACGGGAACATCTGGTTCGTCCGCGGCGAACAAGATCGGACGCCTCGACGTGAGTTCCCCTCCCCCGCCCGCGGGCTGCGCCGCGGACGCCCACACCCTGGTCGCGCGAGCGACTGAGGTTCGCCTCACGGACGAATCCGGCTACTTCTGGTTCCTCGAAAGGTCACGATCGACGTGACCGACACGCTGACCGGAGCCCACCAGACATATACGAACCTGCCGGGCACGCCCTTCCAACGCATCCTCGACGTCTCGGCCCTGAAGGTGTGCCCATGAAATGTTCTGACGTCGACGTTTGGGCTCCAACGGCTGTACGATCGGGCATGCCCATTTTCCAAGGGAGGGAACCATGCCGATTCGTTTCTCCAAAGGGGATCATTCCGCGCTGAGGTGTCTCGTCCTCGTTCTGGCTCTGTGTAGCGTCTCGACACTCGGCCTTGCTCAATCCGTCACAGCGTTCGCCGTGCCCACGGCGCCGCCCACCGACCTCTACAGCATCAGCCTCGGTCCGGACGGGGCGATCTGGTTCGGCGAGGCGCGCACGGCCAAGATCGGCAGGATCGCCTCGGACGGAACGATCACGGAATTTTCGACACAGGGCAGCCCTCCCTATCAGATGACGGCCGGTCCCGATGGGAACCTCTGGATCGCAGACGGAGGCGTCGGGCGTCTGACGCCCGCCGGCCAGTTCACGGACTTTCCCGTGCCGGACGTGATTCCAGGAGCTATCGGTGCCAACGTCACCGACATCACCAGCGGACCGGATGGTGCAGTCTGGTTCGCAGATCACGACGGGAATCGCATCGGGCGGATCACGACCGCCGGGGACATCACGTTCTATGCGATTCCGATGGGACTCACACCGATCGAGCCCTACGCCATCACGCTGGGCCCCGACGGCAACCTCTGGTTCGCGGACCAGGACCACGACGTGATCGGCCGCGTGACTCCGTCGGGGATCGTGACGACGTTCTCCGCCCAGGGCAGCCATCCCACCGATCTGATTGCGGGCCCCGACGGCGCCATATGGTTCGGCGGCAGCGGCGTCGGCCGCATTTCCATGTCGGGCCAGGTCACGACGGTCGCGGCGCAGGTCAGCGCCACCCACATGACGACGGGCCGCGATGGCAACGTCTGGTTCACGGACTATCTATCGATCTATCGGATCACGCCTGGGGGAGCACTGACGCGCTTCGACACTCCGGGATCGGTCATCTACGACCTCGTCGCCGGCCTGGACGGCAACATCTGGTTCACGGACAACGCCAACAACAAGATCAAACGCCTGAACGTCGCCGGCGGCGGGACGCCGCTCTGCTCCTCGGACCCGCACGCGATTTGCCTGAACAACAACCGTTTCTCCGTGACCGCCGCCTGGCAGGCGTCGCCGCTCGGACCCCTGGTTCTGGCTTCGGGGGCGCAGCTCACGGACAAGACGGGCTACTTTTGGTTCGTCGACCCCGACAACGTCGAGCTCGTCGTGAAGGTGTTGAACGGGTGCTTCGAGCCCTTCGACTCGTACTGGGTCTTCGCCTCGGGCCTCACGAACCTGGGCGTCGAGCTCACCGTGACGGATACCAAGACGGAGGCCTTCAAGGTTTATTCGAACCCGATCGGCACGCCATTCGCGCCGATTCTCGACACCGGGGCCCTGAGGACCTGCCCGTGAGAAAGAGCGGGGCCGGGGCTAAACGCTGACTCCCCGGCGCTTACCGGTTGGGTTACACACCCGGCGGTCTAATTTGCCACCGGAAGCCCTTTTTCTGGAACACGACTTGCTTGATCTCTAGCCGGTGCTGCTAGATACTCGCTGATCTAACGAATAAAAGGGGTTCCGACTTGAGCCGGACCGCCGGGAGGCTGGTGCGTTGAAGCCAAATCCTTATGTCCGTTGGCGGGGAACCTTTGCCTTCACGGCATGGATCCTCGTCTCCGGGGTATCTGCCGCGAGCACGAGCTATAAACAGCCCGGGTTCTCGGAAGCCGTCGTTTTCAGCGGGCTCGTGAATCCGACCACGGTTCGGTTCCTGCCGGATGGAACCGTGCTCGTGGTCGAGAAGAGCGGCAAGATCAAGCAGTTCGCCAGCCTGACGGACCCCAACCCACCCACGCTAGTGGCGAACCTGACCACGAAGGTTCACAACTTCTGGGATCGCGGGCTGCTGGGCCTGGCGATCGATCCGAACTTCCTGACCAACCACTACATCTACGTCCTCTACTCCCACGACGCCGCCATCGGCGGGACCCCGCCCCGGTGGGGGCCGGGCGACGGGATCTCGGACCCTTGCCCCACCCCGCCCGGCGCGACGACCGACGGGTGCGTCATCAGCAGCCACGTCTCCCGCCTGACGGCCGTCGGCTCCGACTGGACTGCGAGCGAGCAGGTCCTGATCGAGGACTGGTGCCAGCAGTTCCCCAGCCATTCGGTCGGGGCCCTCGGATTCGGCGCGGACGGGATGCTCTATCTGAGCGGGGGCGAGGGCGCGAGCTTCACCAACAGCGACTGGGGTCAGTTCGGCGGCACCTCCGGCACCCCGCCGCCCACTCCCAAGAATCCCTGCGGGGATCCGCCCGTGCCCGTGGGGGGCGATCAGACGCCGCCCACCGCCGAGGGCGGCTCGCTCCGGAGCCAGAGCCCCCGCCGGACCGCGGGTGAGCCCCGCGTTTTGAACGGCTCGGTATTGCGCGTCGATCCCGCGACCGGCGCGGGAGTCCCGGGCAATCCGCTCTTCGGAAGCAGCGACGCCAACGAGCGCCGCATCATCGGCTACGGCTTCCGCAACCCGTTCCGCATGATCATCAAGCCCGGCACCAACGACGTCTGGGTCGCCGACGTCGGCTCGGGAGCGTGGGAGGAGATCGACCATATCCCCGATCTGACGAGCGCGCGCAACTACGGCTGGCCCTGCTTCGAGGGTCCCGACGTCTACTTCACCGGCTTCAACATCTGTCCGTCGCAGGCCCAGACGATCGCGCCCTTCTTCACCTACAACCACGGCGCTTCCGTCGTGCCGGGCGACGGGTGCCTCACGGGCAGCTCCTCGGTGGCGGGCATGGCGTTCTACCAGGGCGGGAGCAACTATCCCGCCTCCTACGGCGGAGCGTTCTTCTTCTCCGACTACTCCCGCAAGTGCATGT
>JBBRFL010000068.1:0-8666 GCA_038224325.1 Thermoanaerobaculia bacterium
CGGAATCCCGCGCCGAGGTCGCAGAACTCCTGGATCGAGGCCAGCCTCCGCCGCGCGATCTCCGAGAGCGTGGCGGTCGGCTCGATGAGCAGGTACGCGTACGCGGGCTTGTCGCTCCGCCCGACGCGGCCACGGAGCTGGTAGAGCTGCGCCAGCCCGAACGTGTCCGCGCGGTCGATCAGGATCGTGTTGGCCGAAGGGATGTCCAGCCCGTTCTCGACGATCGCGGTCGCGAGCAGGACGTCGGCTTCGCGAGAGAAGAAGCGGAGCATGGCCTTCTCGAGCTCGTCCTCCCGCATCTGGCCGTGCGCAACCGCGACCCGGACCGAGGGCAGGAGCTCCTCGAGAGTTCTCTTCACCCGCCCGATCGATTCGATCCGGTTGTGGACGAAGAAGACCTGCCCCCCGCGCGCGATCTCGGCCTCGATCGCCTCGCGAATGATCTCGGGCCGCGACGGGACGACCTGCGTCTCGATCGCCAGCCGATCCCGGGGCGGCGTCTCGATGATCGAGAGGTCGCGCAGGCCCGACAGCGAGAGGTGCAGCGAGCGCGGAATGGGCGTCGCGGACATCGAGATCACGTCGATCGAGGCCTTCCACTCCTTGAGCCGCTCCTTCTGCGCGACTCCGAACCGCTGCTCCTCGTCGACGATCAGGAGTCCCAGGTCGCGGAACGCGAGGTCCTTGCCCAGCATCCGGTGGGTCGCGATGAGGATGTCCACGGAGCCGTCCGCGACCTTCGCGACGACCTCCTTCTGCTCCGCGCGCGATCGGAACCGCGAGAGAAGCTCGATGACCACCGGGAACGCGGCGAATCGCCGCTTGAACGTCCGGAAGTGCTGGTCCGCGAGGATGGTCGTGGGAGCCAGGACCGCCACCTGCTTCCCGTCGAGAACGGCCTTGAAGGCGGCCCGCATCGCCACCTCGGTCTTCCCGTAGCCCACGTCGCCGCAGAGGAGCCGGTCCATCGGCTTGGAGGACTGCATGTCGCGCTTGACGTCTGCGATCGCCTGCGCCTGGTCCGGGGTCTCGACGTACTCGAAGGCGTCCTCGAACTCCTTCTGCCACGGCGCGTCCTTCGAGAACGCGAACCCGTCGGCCACGCTGCGCCGCGCGTAGAGCTTCAGCAGCTGGTCGGTCATGTCGCGCATCGCCTTGCGCACGGAGGCCTTCCGGCGCGCCCACCCGGCGCCGCCCAGACGATCGAGCACCGGCTCGACCCCCTCGGCGCCGGAGTACTTCTGCACCAGGTCGAAGCGCTCGACGGGGAGGAGGAGCGTCTTGGCCTCGGAGTACTCGATCTCCATGAACTCGCGCTCCTCGCCCTCGACGCGAACGCGCTTCAGGCCCTTGAAGAGCCCGATGCCGTAGTCGGCGTGGACGACCGCGTCGCCGAGCTTCAGGTCGCGGAGATCCGAGAGAAACGCCTCCGACGGCTTGCGGCGGGCGGCGGCGGAGCGGCGCTCCTCGCCGAAGATCTCCTCCTCGGAGTAGACGGAGAGACGCGGATCCCGCAGCCGGAAGCCGGCGGAGATCTCCGCGGGGATCGTCACGACCGCGCCCGGCCTTCGCTCGGAGGACACGTGAAAGCCGTACTCGAGCGCGAGGCGGCGCACCTTCTCGAGGCCGCCCGTCGGCCGCGCGGCCACGAACACCTCCTCCCCCGCCGCGAGCGCGCGCGTCAGATCGGCGGCCGCCTCGGCCGCGCGGCCCGCGTGCCCCGCGATCGACTCCGCCGGAAGTCGCAGCGTCGCGGCCCCGGAGTCCGAGATGCCGAGGCGGTCGAAGCGGAGAGGAATCGCCGCGAGCCGGCGCCGAATCTCGCCCTCCGGATGGACGAGCTCCTCGGGAGCGAAGGCATCGCGATCCGGATCCCGGTCCGCCTCCAGCCGCTCCTGGAAGCCCGCGATCTCCTCGCCGACGGAGTCCGGCTCGAAGATCACCGTCAGCGCCTCCCCGGCGTGGTCGAGCCAGCACGCCGGCATGGGGGACACCGCGGGGGCGAACACGATCGCCTCCGCCTCCGATGGCGGCCGCCCGATCCGCTCGGCCAGGAGCCGCCGCTCCGCGTCGGACTCCTCGGAGGCCGCGAAGGGGGGCAGCCAGACCTCCTCGAGTCGCTCGGTCGAGCGCTGCGTGTCGGGGTCGAAGAGCCGCAGCGACTCCACCCGGTCGCCGTCGAGCTCGACGCGCACCGCGAGGTCCCGATCCGGCGGAAACACGTCGAACAGCCCGCCGCGCACGGACAGGTCTCCGGTCTCGACCACGAGGTCGCCCCGCCGGTAGCCGAGCTGGGTCAGCCGCTGCACGACGCGGGGCAGGGACACCTCGTCGCCGCGCGCGAGGCGCAGGAAGAGGGCCTGGAACCCGGCCGGGTCGGGCAGGCGCACGAAGAGCGACCTCGCCGGCAGGACGGCCGCGTCCCATCCCTCCGGGCCTCCGCGCAGCGCGGTCAAAAGGGAAAACTCGTCGCGGCGGGACTTGAGCGAGGGCGGGATCCGCTGGTAGGGCGTCAGCGAGGGCGCCGGCGCGTGGAACACCCGGGCGAGGCCGCACGCGGCGAGATCGCCGATCCAGCGCTCGGCCTCCTTCTCGTTCGCGACGACCAGCGCGAGGGGACGCCCCAGGTCCCGCCGCAGCGCGGCGAGGATCGCCGCGGGCAGCGCGCCGACGCCGCCTGCGACGAGCAGACGATCGCCCCGGCGGATCCCCGGGAGGAGTTCCGCATAGAGGGGAAGACCGGCGACGAGATCCCTGAGCAAGAGTTGCGTAGGGGCGGGGGCCGTCCCCGCCCGGGCGGCCGCGAGGGCCGCCCCTACGATCTCACGGCTTTGGCTTTGGATAGCGGCGAGTTCTCCCTCAGCCGCCCGACCGCCCGCGCCGCCGTCTCGACGGCGTAGTCGACCTCTTCCTCGGTCGACCAGCGGCCGAGGCCGAATCGGATCGAGGCGTGCGCCAGATTTGCCGGGACTCCGATCGCCGTCAGAACGTGCGAGGGCTCCAGCGACGCGGACGTGCATGCGGAGCCGGACGAGACGGCGACGTCCTTCATGCTGACCAGGAGCGCCTCGCCCTCGACGCCCGCGAAGGAGAGATTGAGGTTTCCAGGCAGCCGCCGCTCCGGCGCTCCGCCGGCGAGCGCGCCGTCCGAATCGATGGACGGGAGCTCCGGTCCGTTCACGAACACGTCGTCGATCCGCGAGGCGATTCCGCGATGGAGCCGGTCCCGGAGGCGGCGGAGGCGAGAAGACTCCTCGGGCATCTCCTCGACCGCGATCTCGGCCGCTCGCGCGAGCCCCACGATCCCGGGCACGTTGAGGGTCCCGGAGCGCATCCCCCGCTCGTGGCCGCCGCCGTGGACGATCGGCGCCAGCCGGACCCGCGGATTGCGGGCACGGACATAGAGCACGCCCACTCCCTTGGGCCCGTAGATCTTGTGCGCCGTCACGGAAGCCAGGTCCACGTGCATCGCCTCGACGTCGAAGGGAATCTTCCCGAACCCCTGGACGGCGTCGGTGTGAAAGAGGACGTTCCGCTCGCGGCAGAGCGCGCCGATCTCCGCGATCCTCTGGACGGTCCCGATCTCGTTGTTGGCGAGCATCAGGGACACCAGGATGGTCCGATCCGTCAGGGCATCGCGCACCCGCTCGGGCGGAATCTGGCCGGTCTTCTCCGGCGCGAGATAGGTCACCTTGAATCCATCGCGCTCGAGCGCGCGGCAGGCGTCGAGCACCGCGCTGTGCTCGGTCGATGCCGTGACGATGTGATCGCCCTTCTCCCGGTAGACCCGGGCGACGCCCAGAATCGCGAGATTGTCGGACTCGGTGGCGCCGCTCGTGAACACGATCTCCCGGTCCGAGGCGCCCATCGCTTGGGCAATCGCGGCGCGCGCCGCGTCGACGGCGGCCTCCGCCTCCCAGCCGAACACGTGCCCCCGGGAGGCCGGGTTTCCGAAGGACTTCGTGAAGTAGGGCGTCATCGCCTCGAGGACGCGGGCATCCACCGGCGTGGTGGCGTGGTAGTCCATGTAAATCGGCAGCTGCATGGCGGGTGCTCACTATATCGCCGCCCCCGCGCGTTCGCTTATGCTTCGCGGACTCTCTCGATAAGGAGGGGGACATGGCTTCGACTCCCACCGGACTGCTCTCCGACGCCTTGCTCGCGACGTTCCACGAGCGCGCACCCGTGTACGACCGCGAGAACCGGTTCTTCGCGGAGGACTTCGAGGACCTGCGCGGGACCGGCTACCTGACGATGCCGGTTCCGAAGGCGTTCGGCGGCCTCGGCATGACGCTCGCGGAGTGCACGCGCGAGACGCGCCGCCTCGCGTACCACGCGCCGGCGACCGCGCTGGGGACCAACATGCACGTGTACTGGTGCGGCGTCGCGGCACAGCTGCACAACTCCGGAGACTCCTCCTGCGACTGGATGCTGGAGGCGGCGGTCAAGGGCGCGGTTTTCGCCGCCGGCCACGCGGAGTCCGGGCACGACGTGCCCGTGCTCCTGTCGACCACGAAGGCGCAGCGGGTCGAGGGCGGGTACACATTCACGGGAAGGAAGGCCTTCGGGACCCTCTCTCCCGTCTGGAACCTTCTCGGGATCCACGGGATGGACACGAGCGATCCCAGGGCTCCCCGGATCGTCCACGGCTTTCTGGACCGCGGGGCGAAGGCCTATCGCATCGAGCCGACCTGGGACGTGCTCGGGATGCGGGCGACCCGGAGCGACGATACGTTTCTCGAGGGCGCGTTCGTGCCGGATTCGCGGATCGCGCGCATCGTCCCGCCCGGGGCCGCCGGCGTGGACCTCTTCGTGCTGTCGATCTTCGCCTTGGCCTTGATCGGATTCGCGAACGTGTACTACGGGCTCGGCAGGCGGGCGCTGGACCTGACCCTGGAGGGACTGAAGAAACGGACCTCTCTCGCGGTGTCGACTTCGATGGCCCACCATCCCTGGATGCAGAACGGAGTCGCCGAAATGTTCATGGAGCTCGAGGCCCTCGAGCCCCTGATCGATAAGACCGCGCTCGACTGGTCCTCCGGCGTCGATCACGGCGGCGCTTGGCCGTCAAAGATCGTGATCTGCAAGCACCGTACGACGGAGGGAGTATGGAAAGTGGTCGACATGGCCCTCGAGCTCTCCGGCGGCTTCGGGATGTTCAAGAAGAGCGAGCTCGAGAGGTTGTTCCGGGACGCGCGGGCCGGCCGCTTCCATCCCGCCAACCCGGCGTTCACGCACGAGCTGGTCGCGAAGACGGCCCTCGGGATTCATCCCGACGATTCGCCGCGCTGGGGTTAGCGCGCTTAGATGCCGCGCGTCGCGAGGCGCGGTCGCCATCGGTGAGCTACGGTACAGTCGCTCTCGTTTTCGGAGCTCTCGGCCGCCCGTCCCGCGTCGGATTCCCGCGGCCGGAAGCTATAATGGCGGGGTGTCGAGCCTGCCCCGCGCCGTGACTCCCGCCTTCGGCTTCGCCTCACCGCCTCCCAGGGTTCGCCTCGTGCACGCCTTCGACCGGCCGTACGAGAACGTCGTCGCCACCGCGAGGACGTGCTACTCGGCCAAGGGGATCATCACGGAGGATCAGGCCTCCGCGCGCCCGGATCGGCGGGACGCGATCGCCCGCTCGATCTACGAGGCCGGACACCACACCACGTTCCAGCACGCGCACTTCCAGTTCTCCCTCGAAAACGTCTCGCGCCAGTTCCTGTGGACGTTCCTGCACTCCCATCCCTTCTACAACTCCGAGCAGGTGTCCCAGCGATACGTCGAGGTCAAGAAGAGCAACTACGCGATCCCCCCGATGGGCGCCGCCGAGCGGGAGATCTACGAGAGGACGGCGCGGAGCCAGGGGGAGGCGTACTCGCGCCTGACCGAGCTGCTGACGCCCGTGGCCGCGGAGCGATACTTCGGGCTCTTTCCCGGGCGCACACGAGGCGACGGCTTGGCGCGCTTCTCCGGCGCGATTCAGAAGCGCGCCCAGGAGATCGCCCGGTACGTGCTCCCGATCGCGACCTTCTCCTACCTGTACCACACCGTCTCGGGCGTGACGCTCTTCCGGTACTGGAGGCTGTGCGAGTCGTTGGACGCTCCGGCGGAGCAGCGCGAGGTCGTGGGGCAGATGATCGCGGAGGTTCTTCGGCACGACCCACTGTACGGGAAGATCCTCCAGGACCCGCTTCCGCTCGAGGAGACTCCCGAGTACGCGGCGTTTCGGGCGCTCCCGCGGGTCCGCCCGGCGGGCCGCGCCTTCCGGGAGGAGTTCGACTCGGAGCTCGCGGGCCGCGTCTCGCGCCTCGTCGACTGGAAAGCAAACAACGAGGAGATCCTGGCCTCCGCGGTGCGCGAGATCCTCGGAGTTCCGCGCGCGGGGCTCCCGGACGACGAGGCGATCCGCATGGTCCTCGACCCGTCGCGCAACCGGATCCTCGGCGAAACGCTGACGCTCACGACGCACGACAAGCTCTCGCGCGCGCTCTTCCACCCGTCCTACACGTTCCGCAAGAAGCTCTCGCACACGGCGGACAGCCAGGACCAGCGGCACCGCATGACGCCAGCCTCCCGCCCGGCGCTGCCCGCGTACCTCTCCGACGAGCCGGACTACGTCGTGCCGATGCTCATCGCCGAGGTCCCCGAGGCGGCCGACCTGTATCGCCGCACGATGGAGGAGAGCTGGGCCGCCATCGCGCAGCTGCGAGCCCGCGGCGTCTCCGACGAATTCGCGGCCTACCTGCTGCCCAACGCCGTGGCCATCCGGTTTACGGAGTCGGCGGATCTGCTCAACCTCCACCACAAGTTCGCCATGCGACTCTGCTACAACGCCCAGGAGGAGATCTGGCGCGCGTCGCTCGACGAGGCGCTCCAGATCCGTGAGGTCAATCCGCGCATCGGCCCGTGGCTGATGCCGCCCTGCACTCTCCGCCACCTGGCCGAGGTCCGCCCCGTCTGCCCCGAGGGGGATCGCTTCTGCGGAGTGGTCGTCTGGAAGAAAGAACCGGCCGACTACGTTCGGACGCTCTGACGTGTTCGTACCCGCGCCCTCCCGCAACCGCAGGCCCTCGGCCGATTCGGCGACCGCCGGCCCGGTAGTGCCCGTCGTCCGGCTGAAGGTCACGCTGCTCGAGCTCGTCCCTCCGGTATGGAGACGCTTCCAGGTCCCGGCCAACTACACCCTCCGCCGCCTGAACGCCGTCCTGCAACAGCTGATGGGATGGAGGGACGCGCACCTGCACCACTTCCAGATCGGGGACGACGTCTTCGGCGTGCCCGACGGCGATTCCGAGAAGCTGAAGGACTCCCGCTGGATCACGCTGCAGGATCTGCTCAGCCGGAACACGCGCCGGTTCTTCTACGCCTACGCGTCGGGCGACGGCTGGGAGCACGAGGTCCGGATCGAGAACATCGCCGAGGGGGACCCGACGAACCAGCGCCCGCTGTGCCTCGCGGGCGAGCGCACGTGCCCGCCGGAAGCCCTCGGCGGTCCCGAGGGATACGTCCGGATGCTGGACGGGCGGCAGGACCCGCGGTCCGCGGAAGGCTCGCTCGACCCGAACTTCGATCCCGAGGCCTTCGACCTCGAAGGGATCAACGCGGCGCTCGCGGCGCTGCGGTAGTCCTAGGGCCGCGCCTCCTTCGCGAGCTCCGCGCCCGGGGCATCCTCGTTCCGGACCGGGAGCGGCGGGCCGAGCACTCCCTCCCATCGCGCGACGACGACGGAGGCAACGCAGTTGCCCATGACGTTGATCGACGTCCGGGCCATGTCCATCAGCTCGTCCACGGCCAGGATCATCGCGACGCCCGCCTCCCCCGGCAGCCCGAAGGAGGCGCAGCCGGCCGCGATCACGACGAGCGACGCGCGCGGGACGCCGGCGACGCCCTTCGACGTCATCAGGAAGGTGAGCATCATGAGCAGCTCGGTGGGGAGCGGCAGGTCGATGTGCGCGGCCTGCGCAATGGTCAGCGCCGCCAGCGAGATGTAGAGCGTCGAGCCGTCCAGGTTGAAGGAGTATCCCGCCGGGATCACGAACCCCGCGACGGACTCGGGAACGCCGAACTCGACCATCTTCTCCAGGGCGCGCGGAAGCGCGGCCTCGGAGGAGGCCGTCGAGAACGCGAGGAGGAAGGGCTCCCGGATCTTGTGGAAGAAGGCGCGCAGGTTCGCCCGCGCCAGGAGGAGCGCCGGCACGAGGACGAGTAGCGCGAAGAGCACGAGCGCGCCGTACAGCGAGGCCACGAGCTTCGCGTAGGAGGCGAGGACCGCCATTCCGTGGTGCGACACGGATCCCGCCATCGCGCCGAAGACTCCGAGCGGCGTCAGCGCCATCACGTAGTCGGTCAGCTGGAACATCACCGCGACGATCGAGTCCATGATGCGGAGGAACGGGCCCGACTTCTGCTGTACGTGCGCGGCCGCGACTCCGACGAGAGTCGCGAAGACGACGACCTGGAGGATGTCCTGTTTCGCCATCGCGTCCACGACGTTGGACGGAAAGAGGTGCAGCAGCGTCTCCACCAGCGTCTTTGGCTTGACCAGGGCCTCGCCAGACGGCGGAAGCGTGAGTCCCCGTCCGGGCTGCACGACGTGCGCGATCGTGAGCCCGAGCGCGAGAGCCGCCGTCGTCGCGATCTCGAAGTAGATCAGCGCCTTGATCCCCATGCGCCCGACGGCC
>JBBRFL010000069.1:0-8492 GCA_038224325.1 Thermoanaerobaculia bacterium
CCGCAGCCGCGCGATGACGTCGCGCATCGGCCACCGGGTGATCTTCTGCAGGAAGTACACCTCCGGCGCCGAGAGGGCGTGCAGGTGGATCGTGGGAAAGGTGCTCCGGATGTACCGGAACATCTCCTCGTAGAAGGAGAACGGAAGGTCGGCGTGCACGCCCCCCTGGAGGAGAACGCCCGTGCCGCCGAGATCGATCGTCTCCTGGATCTTCTCGCCGATCTGCTCGTGCGAGAGAACGTACGCCTCCGGATGCTCCGCGGACGGGCGGTAGAACGCACAGAACTGGCACCGATAGACACAGACGTTCGTGTAGTTGATGTTGCGGTCGACGATGTACGTCGCGATCGAAGGGTCGTTCTGGCGGGTGCGAACCGTGTTGGCGGCCGCGCCCAGGGCCAGGAGGTTTCCCTCCCGAAGCAGCGTCTCTGCATCGGCCGCGGTCAACCGCTCGCCGGCCAGCGTCCGAGCCAGGATCCCCTCAGTCCGGATCACGCCCACCCCCCAATTCTATCGTTCCGCAGACTGATCTTCAGGGAGAGAGCACCGCAGTGACTTCCCCTCTCCCTCCGGTTGGGCCGCGAAGCGGCCCGCCCAGAGTCCGCGTCTAGCCTGAGACCGCGAATCCGGCCGCGACCAGGACCGCGGCCACGGCGACGGCGACCCAGAGCCGTTCGCCCGACAGCCGCGCGAGCGCCACCGACGTTCCCGCGGAGGCGAAGATTGCGAGGTCGGCGCAGTGGCGCGTCGCCCCGTACGGATACAGCGCGAGCAGGCCGCCCGCCGCGGCGAGGACGAAAGGAACGCCGAGGAGGATCGCGGAGGGGCGCCGCCGGAGGGCGAGCCAGGCGGCCCCTCCGAGGAACAGGATCAGCGCGACCGCGCCGGCGGCCGGCGAGGAGAACAGGAACTGGAAGAGGGCGAGCGTCTGCCGTCCGAGAAATCGCAGCGGTCCCTCGGAGGCGCTCCGGTAGCTCTCGCGCAGCCACGTCGTCTGGGCCTCCCGCTCGAGCGAGCTCCCCCGCAGGTGCGAGAGGTGGCTCGCGAACAGAAACGCAAGGAGCGCCGCCAGCGCGGCCTGTCCCGCCGCCCACGCGGCCACGAACCGCCGCGGCGGCCGGTCGATCGCGATGCGCGCGGCCGCGTACGCGAAGGCGGCCGCGATGAACCGGATCGCGACGTAGTGGGTCAGCAGCGCGAGGGCCGCGAGCAGGGTGAACAGGCCCAGGCCGGCCGGCGACTTTCGAGCGAACGCGCGTTCGAGCGCGCAGAGCGCCGCGGCGATCAGCAGCAGGAGCAGCGCGTAGCCCCTCAGCTCCGATGAGACCAGCACGACGGAGGGCAGGAACGACAGGAACGCGAGCGTGATCAGTCCGCTCGCCAGCCCGAACGTCGACGCCGCCCACCGGTAGGCGGCCCAGAGGAAGGCGGTGCCGCACGCCACCGGAAGGAGGCGAAGCTGCCAGCCCGTCTCCACGACACGACGCCACCCGTGAAGCAGCAGGAAGAACAGCGGCGGGTGCGCGTTCCCGAGGCTCGCCCGATACGTCGCCCACAGGCCCGGGGATGCGGCGAGGCGGAGATGGAGCAGCTCGTCCGGAGTGACGAACGGGCTCCGGGCGGCGCGCAGGCGCGCGACCAGCCCCAGCGCGAGGATCACGAGCGCGACCCCATCCGGATGGGCGGCGATCCGGCGCTCGATCGAGGGCCTCCCGGGCGCGTCGCCGTCCGCGGCGGAGCTCACGGCGCCGCGGTAAAATCGATGGGCCGCGCCCGGTCGATGAGCCCGTCCTGCGCCGCGAGCTCGTAGAAGAGGCGGAGGCCCTCGAGGTCTCCCGAATCGAGCTCGAAGTGGAGGGCGTGCCGGAGGTAATCCCCGACGACGGCTTCGGAGAGCCCCGAGGCCGATGCCTCCTCGCGGACCATCCGGTCGAACTCGGTCATCCCCGCCGCGTGGGAGCCGCGCAGCAGTTCCACGGACTCCGGCGTCGCGGCGGACTCGCGGATCGCCCAGAACGCGAAGACGAACGGGTGCCCCGAGAATGCTCGCCAGAGGGCCGCGAGGTCCAGGACGACGTGGCCGTTCAGGCGAGTCTTGAGAGCCGGATCGCCGATGATCAGCCGGGCGTCCGCAGCTCCGTCCCGATATTCGGGCTCCAGCCCGTACACGCGCTTCAGCAGGATCCGGGTCAGCGCCGCGGACGTGCGCGAAGCCGGATCGAGCGAGACCGAGCGAATCCGCTCGCGCGACACGTCGGAGACCAGGAGGACGGAGCGGACCTCGGAGGACGCCGCGATCCCGAGACCCGGGACGACCCGCAGCCCGGGGATTCGCTGGTACTCGATCGAGGGAATCAGGCCCGCGTCGACTTCCCCGGAGGCGAGCTTCGCGGCGCAGGCGGACGGCGTGTCCCGGCTGATCTCGACGCCCGGCGGCGGATCGTGGAGCAGTCCCCAGGTGAGGGGCCGCGCGTTCAGGAAGTCGACGACTGAGACGCGGAGATTCACTGGAATTGGCGATCGATCGCCAATCCTCCCGTCACCCCTGGCTCATCAGGTTCAGGAACTCGCTGTTGGCCTTCGTCTTCTCGAGCTTCTCAGTCAGAAGCTCCATCGCCTCGACCGTGGACAGGGGGTTGAGCACCTTCCGCAGCACCCAGACGCGGTTGAGCTCCTGCTTGTCCATCAGGAGCTCCTCCTTGCGGGTGCCCGACTTGTTGATGTCGATCGCGGGGAATACGCGCTTGTCGACGAGCTTGCGGTCGAGGTGGACCTCCATGTTGCCGGTGCCCTTGAACTCCTCGAAGATCACGTCGTCCATTCGCGAGCCCGTGTCGATCAGGGCGGTCGCCATGATCGTCAGCGAGCCTCCCTCCTCGACGTTGCGGGCGGCGCCGAAGAAGCGCTTGGGCCGCTGCAGCGCGTTGGAGTCGACGCCCCCGGAAAGCACCTTGCCCGACGGAGGCACGATCGCGTTGTAGGCCCGCGCCAGCCGCGTGATCGAGTCGAGCAGGATCACGACGTCGCGCTTGTGTTCGACCAGGCGCTTGGCCTTCTCGATCACCATCTCCGCCACTTGAACGTGGCGCGCCGCCGGCTCGTCGAAGGTCGAGGAGATGACCTCGCCCTTGACCGAGCGCTGCATGTCCGTGACCTCTTCGGGGCGCTCGTCGATCAGGAGCACGATCAGGGTGACCTCGGGGTGATTGGTCGAGATCGAGTTGGCGAGGGACTGGAGCACCATCGTCTTGCCGGTCCGGGGCGCCGCGACGATCAGGCCGCGCTGTCCCTTGCCGACGGGCGCGACCAGGTCGAGGACGCGCGAGGTCATGTTCGACGGGACCTCGAGGCGAATCCGGTCCTGCGGGTAGAGCGGCGTCAGGTTGTCGAAGAAGATCTTCTCGCGCGCGACGTCCGGGTGCTCGAAGTTGACTGCCTCGACCTTGATGAGCGCGAAGTACCGCTCCCCCTCCTTGGGCGGGCGGATCTGCCCCGACACGGTGTCGCCAGTACGCAGGTCGAACTTGCGGATCTGGGACGGGGAGACGTAGATGTCGTCGGGACCGGGGAGATAGTTGTACTCGGGCGCCCGCAGGAATCCGAAGCCGTCGGGGAGGCACTCCAGGACCCCTTCGGAGAAGATCAGGCCCTTCTTCTCCGTCTGCGCCTGCAGGATCTTGAAGATCAGATCCTGCTTGCGCATCCCGGTCGCGTTCTCGACCTCGAGGTCCTTCGCGATCTTCAGGAGCTGAGGGATCTTGATCTCGTGGAGCGCGCGGATGTCGAGCGTGTCACCGGGCTCGATGGCGACTTCCTCATTCGAGGTGTCGGGCAGCCCCTCGGCCAGGGTTTCGGGCGGGGCCTCGGGCGGAGCCTCGAGCGTCTCGACGTCGGAGTCGTTGGTTCCCTTTCGTCTGGCCATTTTGTATGTCCTCTTGCGGTGTGATTCTCTGGGGTGTCGGGATTCGTGGGTGGTGACCCGGCGGCCGGGAGAAGCACCGCTCCTCCAGACCCCGGAATTCGAATTCTGGGTAGATTATTTCAAAAACGCCGGGATCCGGCAGTCAGTTCGCGACGGATCTCCCCTCCGCGGGCTTCGTCTCCGGGTCGATCGCCGTGGGGGCGGGGCGGGGGCCCTCCATCGCGACCTTGATCACCTCGTCCATTGTGTTGACGAGGTGGAATTCCATCTCGCCGCGGATCTCTCCCGGCAGGTCGTCCAGGTCCTTGTCGTTCTCCGTGGACAGGACGATCGTGCGGATTCCCGCGCGATAGGCCGCGAGGATCTTGTCCTTGATGCCGCCGACCGGCAGGACCTTGCCCCGGAGGGTGATCTCGCCGGTCATCGCGACGTCCTTGAGCACGGGGATCTTCGTGACGGCGGAGAACAGGGAAACGGCCAGCGTGATCCCGGCGGAGGGCCCGTCCTTGGGGATCGCGCCCTCCGGGACGTGGATGTGTATGTCGTATTTCTCGTGGAAGTTGGGGTCCGCGTCGTACATCTCGGCGCGGCTGCGCACGTAGGAGACCGCCGCGCGCGCCGACTCCTGCATGACGTCGCCGAGCGAGCCGGTGAGAGTCAGGTTGCCCTTACCCTTCAGGAGGCTCGTCTCCGTCATCAGGATCTCGCCGCCGGCCTCCGTCCAAGCCAGGCCCGTCGCGACGCCGATCTCGGACACTTCGCCCTTGCGCCGGTTCCGGAACCGCGTCTTGCCCAGGAATTCCTTCAGCGTCTCGGGCGTCACCCGGATGGGAGTCTCCGCCTTCTTCTGGACGATCCGTCGGGCGACCTTGCGGCATACGCCGCCGATCTCGCGCTCCAGGTTGCGGACTCCGGCCTCCCTCGTATAGCTCTCGATGATCGAGAGCACGGTGTCGTCCGCGAGCTCGATCTGCTCGGGCTTCAGGCCGTTGGCCTCGCGCTGCTTGGGGACGAGGAACTGCCGCGCGATTGCCACCTTCTCGTTGGGGGTATAGCCGGAGAGCGGGATCAGCTCCATCCGGTCCTTCAGCGCGGGCGGGATCGGATCGGCGATGTTGGCGGTCGCGATGAACATGACCTTCGAGAGGTCGTACTCGACGTCGAGATAGTGGTCGACGAACGTGTGATTCTGCTCGGGGTCCAGGACCTCCAGCAGGGCGGACGCGGGATCGCCCCGGAAGTCCGACGACATCTTGTCGACCTCGTCGAGGAGGAAGACCGGGTTGACGGTGCCGGCCTTCTTCATCATCTGGATGATCTGTCCCGGGAACGCGCCGATATACGTGCGGCGGTGGCCCCGGATCTCCGCCTCGTCCCGAACGCCCCCGAGCGAGAGGCGCACGAACTGGCGGTTGAGCGACCGCGCGATCGAGCGCGCGAGCGAGGTCTTCCCGACGCCGGGCGGGCCGACGAAGCAGATGATCGAGCCGCGGGTCTTCTGCACCAGCTGGCGGACGGCGAGAAACTCGAGGATCCGCTCCTTTACCTTCTCCAGCCCGAAGTGGTCCTCGTTCAGGATCTTCTCCGCGCGGGTCAGGTCCTTGGACTCCCGCGAGGCCTTCTTCCAGGGCACGCCGACGAGCCACTCGATGTAGTTGCGGGAGACCGTCGCCTCGGCCGAGACCGGGGGCATCGCCTCCAGCCTCCGGAGCTCCTGCTCCGCCTTCTCCCGGACGCCCTTGGGCATCCCGGAGGTCTCCATCTTCTTCTTGAGGTCCTCGACCTCGTCGGTGCGGTCGTCCTTGCGCCCGAGCTCCTGGTGGATCGCCTTGATCTTCTCGTTGAGGTAGTACTCCTTCTGGGCCTTCTCCATCTGCTTCTTGACCTTGTTGTTGATCCGGCGGTCGATGTTGACCTTGTCGATCTCGACCTCCAGCAGGTCCTGGAGCTTCTGAAGACGCTCGTACGGGGATTCGGCCTCGAGGAGAATCTGCTTCTCAGCGGTCGTCACGGTCAGGTGCGCGGACAGCGTGTCGGCGAACCGCTCCGGGTCGTCGATCTTGAGCGAGGCGGCCAGGCCTTCGAAGGCGAGGTGGTGCGAGAGCTTCGCGTACTGCTCGAACAGGGCGAGGACCTTGCCCATGTAGTCCTTGAGGTTCTCCGCGTCGGCGGGCCGGGCCGGCACGACCTCCACCATGACAGCCAGGAACTCGCCCCGGCGCTCGAAGGTCAGGATCCGGCCGCGCCGAACCCCCTCCACCATCACCTTGATGTGCCCGTTGGGAAGCTTGAGCGATTGGGCAACCGTCGCGATGACGCCGACGTCGTAGATGTCCTCGGGCCGCGGCTCGTCGAGCTGCGGGTCCTTCTGCGCCGCGAGAAACAGGCGCTTGGTCGGCGTCGCGAGGGCCGCCTCGAGGGCACGGATGGACGATTCGCGGCCGACGACGAACGGCTGCATCATGTGGGGAAACACCACCATGTCCCGGAGCGGGACGAGCGGCAGGTTTTCCAACGAGGCGTTGGTGGGGTCGGAGGTTTTCATATGAATCGTGGCGTCCTTTAGGGTGCCCGGCTCGAGAGCGACGCGGGGCGCGGGTCGGGCGCTACCCCGCCTTGCGAAGGATGGTGATCGGGTTGGTGTGGTGCTTGACGACGTCGCGGGTGATGACGCATTCCTCGATGTCGTCGTCGGAGGGGATCTGGTACATCACGTCGAGCATCAGGTCTTCGATGATGATCTTGAGGCCGCGGGCGCCCACGTTGCGGGCGAGGGCCTCCTCGGCGATGGCCTCGATGGCGTCGTCGGTGAACCGGAGCTGCACGTTCTCGAACTCCAGCATCGTCTGGTACTGCTTGACCAGCGAGTTCTTGGGCTCGCGGAGAATCTCCACCAGCGCGGCCTGATCCAGCTCGGACAGCGTGGCCACGACCGGGAGCCGTCCCACGAACTCGGGGATCATGCCGTACTTGATGAGGTCCTGGGGGTGCACCTTCTCGAGGAGAGCGCTCTGCCGCTTCTCCTTCTTGGTCGCGATGCGGGCACCGAAGCCCATGGACTTCTCGGTCATCCGCCGGTTGATGATCTCCTCCAGCCCGACGAAGGCTCCGCCGCACAGGAAGAGGATGTTGGTCGTGTCGATCTGGATGAACTCCTGGTGCGGGTGCTTCCGGCCGCCCTGCGGCGGGACGTTGGCGACGGTGCCCTCCAGGATCTTGAGCAGTGCCTGCTGCACGCCCTCGCCGGAGACGTCGCGGGTGATGGACGGGTTCTCGCCCTTGCGGGCGATCTTGTCGACCTCGTCGATGTAGACGATGCCGCGCTCCGTCTTCTCCTTATCGTTCCCGGCCGCCTGGTAGAGCTTCAGGATGATGTTTTCGACGTCCTCGCCGACGTAGCCGGCCTCCGTCAGGGTGGTGGCATCCACGATCGTAAAGGGCACGGAGAGGAGCTTGGCGAGCGTCTGGGCCAGGAGAGTCTTGCCGGTCCCGGTCGGGCCGATCAGCAGAATGTTGGACTTTTGGAGCTCCACGTCGAGCTTGCGGTTCTTCTCCAGGTAGTCGATGCGCTTGTAGTGGTTGTAAACAGCCACCGCCAGCTTCTTCTTGGCCTGGTCCTGGCCGATCACGTAGCCGTCCAAGAACTCCTTGATTTCCTTCGGCTTGGGGAGCTTCGCCTCGGGAGCCTGGGTCTCGAGGACGCGGTCCTCCGCGATGATGTCGAGGCAGATGTCGACGCACTCGTCGCAGATGTAGACCGTCGGCCCTGCGATGAGCTTCTTGACGTCGCGCTGGCTCTTGTTGCAGAAGGAGCAGCGGAGGACATCACCGTTCCCGGTTTTCTTCGACATTCAGCCTCCGAGAGGATGCGGGAATTTTAGGATCGGCCCGCCCCCCACGTCAACCAATTCGCGGACAGACATCAATTTAACATACCCCTCATCGAACGTAACGTGCGACCTGTCAGGGTATTCCGAAACCACATCCCGCAATACGCCTGATCGGGAATGCAGGATTCAACGAGGCGAACGAGCCTCAGCCGGCAACCTTGAGCGCGGCCTCGTCCCGCCGGTGGTAGATCGCGTCGATCAAGCCGTACTTCTTCGCGTCCTCGGCCTCGAGGATGTAGTCGCGATCCGTGTCCTTGGAAATCTTCTCCATGGGCTGTCCGGTGTGATCCGCGAGGATCTGGTTGATCCGCTCGCGCATTTTGAGGAGGTCCCTCGCGTGGATCTCGATGTCCGTCGCCTGCCCCTGGAGGCCGTAGCCGAGCGGCTGGTGGATCAGGAAGCGCGAGTTCGGGAGGGAAAACCGCTTCCCGGGCGCCCCGCACGCCATCAGGACGGCGGCCATGGACGCCGCCTGGCCGACGCAGATCGTCGAGACGTCGTTCTTGACGTACTGCATGGTGTCGTAGATGGCCATCCCGGCGGTGATCGAGCCGCCGGGAGAGTTGATGTAGAAGGCGATGTCCTTCTCGGAGTTCTCGGACTCCAGAAACAGCATCTGCGCGATGATCAGGTTCGCGATCGTGTCATCGACCGGCTGGCCGAGAAAGATGATGTTGTCC
>JBBRFL010000070.1:0-8457 GCA_038224325.1 Thermoanaerobaculia bacterium
ATTTCGCTGCGATCGTCGCTTCCTTCCCGCGACAATTCGGAATTGAGGAGCTCGGAATGGCCCGTCGCTCCGCGCCTGAATCGCGACGATTCCACCTTCGCGCGTCCCCTGGGCAAGGCTCGAGAGCCGACTCGAGCGGGACCCGGACCCGAGCCCGTTTGCACCGTCTCAGCCACAGCCAAATCCTTTGCAGCGCCGCCACAAGCCCGACATCAGAGATCCACGCGGGCCACAGCTAGACCGAAATCAGAAATCAGGACAGGCCCCAAGTCCACCGCTTCCCTGCACCGCCAGGAAGAGCGCGCCGAGCGAAAGCGCTGGGGCCACGCGCTTTCCGGCGAAACCGAGCCCGAAGTGGCCGAGGAACATGAACATGCGGAACGTCCCCTTCCGAAGGGAGTCTCCGGCCGGATCATCGGTTCCGTCAAGACACATTCCGTCGATATACTCTGTGTACAGAGTTTCCGGTTCCAACATGACTGTCGGGCGCAGTTCTTTCGGGAGGCTGGAAATGAAGCGATCTCTCTCGCTGTGTCTGTTTGCCGCGCTGATCGCGACCCGAGCATTGGCCGCGACCTGCGGCTCGATGCTCTTCGTGGAAGCCGCCGAGTACCCGACAAATGCTCAAACGACCGCCACGACACTGGCGCTCATCGATGGGGACTCGATTCTCGACATCGTAACGGTGAACAGTGACTCGATATCCGTTCTCATCGGCCTGGGCGACGGCTCTTTTGGGCCGCCCATCGTCACCTTTCTTTCGAGCTCGCAGCCGTCCATCGCCACGGGCGATTTCGACGGCGACGGGAACACGGATCTCGTGGTCGGTTACTACGGGGATGTGCGAGTCCTGCTGGGCCACGGAGACGGCACCTTCGATGCTCCCGTCGATTACCAGGCGGGTAACGGTCCCATCCTCGGAATCGTGACGGGGACGTTCGACGCCAACGCCTCCCTCGATCTCGCGGTCATCGATGGATACAGCAACACGGGGAATGTCACTGTGCTTCTCGGCACGGGAACCGGGACCTTCGGATCGCCGACCACGTATTTCATCGGCGCGGCTGGCGCGTTGACGAAGGGGGATTTCAACGGAGATGGAAAGCTGGACCTCGCGACTTCGAACAGCAGCGTGGGTACCATTTCGGTGCTCCTCGGCGTAGGGGATGGCACTTTCAACGCGCCGATCGACTCTCTCGCCGGTGCTAACCTGGGCGGAATCGACGCCGCCGATCTCGACGGCGACGGGAATCTGGACCTCGTCACCACCACGGACGGGTACATCTCGGTCCTCCTGGGCTACGGCGATGGGACCTTTCAGGCGGCCCTGCAGTATTCCTCGGGCGTTCCCATGGGAACCGTCGTGCTCGCAGACTTCGACCTCGACGGGTTCGTGGACGCCGCGGTGGGCGCGATCGCCGGAAGCTTCTATGGCGGGCAGGGAAGCATTGCCGTTTTGCCGGGCAGGGGCGACGGCTCCTTCGGCCCATCCGCGATCTATCTCAGTGGGAAGAGCTCCCGCGGCCTGTCGGTGGGGGACCTCAACGGAGACGGGTTGCCCGATCTCGTCACCGCGGATCTCGACAATCAGGCGGTTTCGGTTCTCCTCGACCAGGCCGACGGCACACTGTTCGCCGCTCCGCTCTCTCCCTTCAACCCCGGGCCGATCTCGACGAATTTCGCGGAGGCGGACTTCGATGGAGACGGCCACCTGGACTTCGCCTGGCCCGCGGGGAATTTCGTAGTGATCGTCCACGGCGACGGACACGGGCGATTTGAACCCTTGCTGTCCATCCCGGATCCAAATTTTCAGAGCGTGAACGGAGTCGCGGCGGGGGACTTTGCCGGCAGCGGCAGACCGGACCTGATCGTCTCGGATTTCTTCAACCTCCTGAGATTTCCGAATCTGGGCGCCGGGGTCTTCGGACCGGCGGAAACGATCCTCTCGGGCTCTCAGTTCGGGATCCCGTTGGTGGCCGACATCAATCACGACGGCAACCCCGACGTTGTCGTCTCCTCGAGTTGCTGCCCTTCGGCTCTGCAAGTTCTCCTCGGAATCGGGGACGGAGCCTTTCAGCCGGCGATCGAGACGGATGGCGTCAGCATCCTCCAGATCCTCCTCGCAGCCGACCTGACGGGGGACTCGAACATCGACCTCGTCATCGACACGAACCCCGGCATGGAGCTGCTGCCGGGCAACGGAGACGGCACCTTCGGCGCCGCGATCGAGCTGACCACCGACTCCGGATACTCCATGGCGGCAAGCGGGGATTTCAACGGAGACGGAAAGCCGGACCTTCTTCTGAGCGGGACCGATCCCAATGTGGCGCTGTTGCTTGGAAATGGCGGCGGGAGTTTTCAGTCCCCGATACTGATCGCTCTGGCCAGGGGCAGCTCGGGACTCGTCGTCGGCGATTTCGACGGAGATGGAAAGCTTGATTTCGCGGTTGTCGCGGGACCTCTCCTGCTGTTCCGGGGCATCGGGACAGGACACTTCCAGGCGCCGCTTCAATTCTTGAGTCAGAGCCCCTCCTTCCTCGTGGCAGGCGACTTCGACGGCAATGGAGCGCTCGACATCGTCCTCGGCGGAAGCTCTTCGCTCGAGACTTTGCTGAACGCACGCCTGGGAGTGACCGTGCCCACGACCCTGTCGGTCATCGTTGGGTCACCGGCCATTCTGGCCGCATCCGGGTCCGGCGTCGGCCCGTTGACCTACCAGTGGCGAAGGAACGGCGTCCCTCTGTCCGACGGGGGCTCGATCTCGGGATCGCACACGGCCACGCTCACGATCGACCCCGCCGCCTTCGCCGACGCCGGCTCCTACGACGTCGTCGTGACCGATTCGTGCACCAACGCGACGTCCAACGCGGCCATCCTCTCCGTCGAGTTCGACGACGTGCCTCTCTCCAACCCCTTCCACGCCGACATCATCACGATCGCGACGGCGGGCATCACGGGCGGCTGCACGACCACGAGCTACTGCCCGTCGAACAACGTCTCGCGCGCCGAGATGGCGGTCTTCCTGCTCAAGTCCAAGTACGGCGCCGGTCACGTCCCGCCGCCTCCGCCCGTCGATCCGATCTTCGCCGATGTCCCCTCGGATGCGTTTGCCGCGGCGTGGATCGACGAGCTCTCGACTCTGGGCGTCACCGCCGGTTGCGGCAACGGGAACTACTGCCCCGACGATCCCGTCACGCGCGGGCAGATGGCCGTCTTCCTCCTGAAGACGCTGCTCGGCTCAGGGTACGTCCCGCCGCCGGCCATCGGCATCTTCGCCGACGTCCCCGTCGGTTATTTCGCGATCGACTGGATCGAGGACCTTTACAACGGCGGCATCACCGCCGGCTGCGGCACCAGCCCCCTGCGCTACTGCCCCGACGCCAACGTGCCCCGCGAGCAGATGGCCACCTTCCTCGTGAGGACGTTCCTCAGCCCGTAGAGCACCCTCAGCGTTTCCCCTGCGCGATCCTGGCCGCCTCCGGCAGCCGGCGCAGGCGCTGCATCGCGAGCACTCCCAGCGCGGGGCCGGGCGCGAGCGACGCGAACGCCCATCGCCATCCCACCGACGACACGAGCACGGGGATCAGCTCGATCGAGCCCATCGTCAGGAGAAACCCGATGCAGGTCTGGACGGTCAGAGCGGTGCCCATGTACCGCGGATCCGACAGCTCCGTTACGCACGCCGAGAACTGAGCCGAGTCCGCGATGACCGTCGCGCCCCAGATCGCGGCGACCACGACGAGGACCGCCGGCGGCGCGTGGAAGAGGAAGCCGATGCCGAGGCAGCAGGCCCCGCTGGCGGCCATCGCGGCCGACGTCACCGCCGTGCGCCCGATGCGGTCCGCGAGCACACCCGCGAGAACGCAGCCGACGACGCCGCTGCCGATGACCACGAACGACGCGAGCTCCGCCAGGGCCGGCGCCGCGCCTCGCGCGGAGAAGCTCGCGCGCAGGAAGAACGGTACCCACGTCCACATCGCGTAGAGCTCCCACATGTGGCCGAAGTATCCGAAGTCGGCGAGGCGGACGCCGCGATTGCGGAAGACCTTCGCGATCTGCGCGATGTCCAGGCGCGCGGAGGGCGCTGCGTGCGGCCCGTCGCCGACGAACAGCAGGACGACGAGGCCGCCGACGGCGGCGAGCGCGGAGATGGCCAGCACGTTGGTGCGCCAGCGACCGCTCCCGACCGCGTTCACCAGGTAGGGCATCGCCTTGCCGAGCGTGAGCGCCCCAATGAGCGTCCCGAGCGCCACGCCGCGGCCGCGGCGAAACCAGCTCGCCATCAGCTTCATGCCCGGCGGATAGACGCCCGCGAGAAAGAAGCCCGTGCAGAACCTCAGCGCGATCGCGGAGGCGGCGCCGCGCGCCTCGAGCGCGAGGCCCGCATTGCTTGCCGCGGCGAGCCACGCGCAGGCCGCGATGAGCGCCCGGGTCGGAACGACGTCGGACAGATTGCCGAGCGCGCTGACGAGCGTTCCCGCGACGAACCCGAGCTGCACCGCCAGCGTGAGCCACGCGGCGGCACCCGCCGAGAGAGACCACTCCGCCTGGAGCGCCGGTGAGACCGCGGAGGCCGAGAACCACAGCGACATCGCGAGGAGCTCCGCCAGCGCGATCCGCACCAGTGCGCCCCAGCGCGCCGGATCCTCGACGCCCGCTCCGCCCTGGCCCATCGCGCGGAAGCTTGACACAGAGAAGCCGGCGGCTCGGACCGGCTCCTCCCAACCTGCTACGCTTGGCGCGGCCCGCGATGCGAACAGGACCTCTTGCCCTTCTCTGCCTCGTCTGCTGCACCGGTCTCCTCTGGGGCGGCTCCCTGAGTGCCCAGGCGATCGACGGACGGCCTTGCCCGCCGCAGGGCGACGCGACCCGGACGAAGTCCCAGCGTCTCAACGAGAGCAGGGCGCGGCTGGACGACGTCGGCGACGACGACGTGGACGACACGGTGACGATGGAATCGCTGCTGGAGCCCGGAGACGATCGCCTGCGCTGGCAGGAGGGTCAGGGCGTGGAGATCACCGCGTACGTGATCGTCGTGCGCGACGGCGGACCGGCGAGTTCGAACTGTCACTCTCCGCGGAGCTCCGATCACGACACCATTCTCGAACTCGTTTCGGGGCCGGAGGCGATCGATCGCGCGCACCGGGTTTCCGCCGTCGTCACGCCCCAGTGGCGGAAGATGGTCGCGGCGGATCGCGTCGACTGGTCGACCGCGGCCCTCCGGGCTCAATACCTCCAGCGCTGGGTCACCGTGCGGGGCTGGCTCCTCTTCGATTCCGAGAACGCCTCGACGGCGCTCAATTCCGCGGCGATGGGGGGCCCCTCGATCACGCGCGCCACCGCCTGGGAGATCCATCCCGTCACATCCATCGAGCTCCAGGACGACGTGATGGAGCAGCAGGCGAAGGATCCGCGTCCCGCCGCTTCCGGCGATCAGGCGAGATCGAAGAGCAGCAGCTCCGCGCCGGACTCCCCGGCCGCGCACTGAAACGCGGTCTCCTCCGAAGCCGAGAGGCCGTCGCCCGCCTCGAGCCGGTTTCCATTCAGGTCGACGCCGCCGCGCAGCGCCTGCGCCCAGAGGTACCGGCCCTTCTCCAGGTCGAGCGAGATCGATCCGCCGGGCTTCAGCACCGTCGCGTAGAGGCGGACGTCCTGGCGGATCTCGATTGCGCCATCGCGCGGCGAGCCCGAGGCGACGAGGCAGAGCCGGCCCGCCTTTTGGGAATCGTCGAATCTCTTCTGGTCGTATCGCGGCGCGAGTCCCTCGGCGGCGGGGAGGATCCAGATCTGGATGAAGTGGACGGGCCGCGTGTCCGAGGCGTTGAACTCGCTGTGCCGGACGCCCGTGCCCGCGCTCATGTACTGCACGTCTCCGGGAACGATCACCGAGCCGTTGCCCATGCTGTCCCGGTGCGCGAGCTCTCCCTCGAGCACGTAGGTCACGATCTCCATGTCGCGGTGCCCGTGCGTGCCGAACCCGTCGCCGGGCTTGACCCGATCCTCGTTTAGGACGCGCAGGTCCCGGAAGCCCATGAATCCCTCGTCGCGATAATCGCCGAAGGAGAACGTGTGGTACGTGTTCAGCCACCCGTGGTCGAAGTGGCCACGCTCAGCCGAGCGGCGGACCCGAATCATCTCCCTCCCCCGCCCGCCCCGCGCGAGCCCCCCGGATTCGCCGGCGCCGGCGTGTCCGGGTCGACCGTGACCTGGCGCCGCTCGAGGAGAGTTCCCGTCGCGCGCTCGAGCTCGGTCGCCGCCTTCCGATAGTCCGTCAGCGCGGAGTTCTCGGTGACCCGGGCGAGGGTCAGCTCGTTCTGGCGCGTCAGGACCAGGAAGTTGGTCGAGAGCCCGACCTGGAAACGCTCCTGCTCGGCGTAGAGCTGCGTCTGCGCCGCGACGCGGGAGGCGCGCGCCGCCTCGATCCGCTGGCGGGCCGTCGCCAGCCCCGCGGCCGCGTTACGCACCTCGGCCTCGACCTGCTGCTGCGTCGCCGTAATCCCGATGGAGGCCTGCTGGAACCGCGACCGGGCGATCGAGAGGTTCGCGCGCGCCGTGCGGTTGCCGATCGGCACCGAGAACGAGACCCCGATCGAGGCGTCGGGGAAGCGGTTCTCGGCGATCGTCCCCAGGGCACGCCCCGTGCCCCCGACGATCGGATCCGGGACCAGAATGGGGCCGCCATTGAAATTCTCGGCGTCGGGGTTGATCGCCCCGGCCAGTCCGCGGCGCGCATAGGCGGCCACGATGTCCAGCCGCGGCAACACGTCGTTGCGGCGCGCCGCCACCTCGATCTCCGAGACCGTCCGCTGCGCCCGCGCTTCCGCGATCTCGGGACGCTTCTCCCGCGCGGTCGAGAGCGCCGAGGGCAGCTCCGGGGTCTCGAGCGGGGACTCGGGATCGTCCGTGGGCAGGACCTCGCGGGACCAGACGGGATCGTCGGGATCGCCGAGCACGAGTCGCTTGAGCCCGTTTTCGGTTTCGGCTACGCGCTGCCGGGCCAGTGCGAGGTCACCGCGCCGGCGCTCGCGCTCGGCCACGGGCTGCGCCGTCTCCGTCTCGCCGAGGACGCCCGCCTCGACCCGGCTCTTCGTTTCGGAAAGCTGACGGTCCGCCAGCGCCACCGCGCTCTCGAACGAGGCGACGTCCCGCCGCGCCGTGACCAGGCTCCAATACGCCGAATCGACCTGGGCGAGCACGTCGGACACCGTGCGTCGGAGGCGCGCCTCCGACTGGCCGCGCTGCGCCGAGGCCACCCGGATCGCCTCGCGGGCGGGATCGCTCCAGAGCCCGCGCAGGAGCGGCTGCCGGAGCGAGAGGCCGAAGCCGGCCGTGTAGGCCGGTGAGAGGGGGATGAACACGTTGTTGGTCGTGCCGCGCCCCCAGTCCGACGAGAGCGACAGAGTCCCCCCCGTCGGAAAGAGCTGCGTGAAGCTCGTCGACGCCGTGACTCCGGCGACGTCCGGCGCCAGGCCACCGGCTGGCGCGCCCGAGAACGTCGAGTTTGCCGGAGCGGTCTGGTCCCGATAGCCGACGTCCGCGTTCCAGAAGAGGTCGTAGGCGCCCCGCGCCCGTGTGATCGCGAAGTCCGCCTGCGCCAGGTTCTCGCGCTCGACGAGCAGCGTCGAGTTGCGCGCGAGCGCGCGCCGCGAGGCCTCGGACAACGACAGGGACAGAGTGGCCGGCTCCTGCCCGGGCGAGAGCGCGGCGGCCAGGAAGAGAATCGTCGAGAGCGCGTGTCGCAACATGGAACCTCCCAGTTCGGGCCGCATTTTAGGTGGACAAACTTTCGGCGCTCCTTCCGCGGCGGCCGGAAATGCCTAACCCGGGGGTTCGCAAGGAGATGCGCGCCCCGAAGTCCGAATCTCCGAGCCGCGCGCAGTTGCGGGCAGGGTTCTTGAATACGGTCCAGCATGAGACTCCTGCGCTCGAAGCTTCCCCTGCTCCTGCTGTCCGCCGCCGCCCTGTGCGGCGACTCCGCCTGCACAGTCATCAACGACATCCGGGGATCCGAGAAGCGCGACGTCTACAAGTTCGACCATCCCTTCACCGCCGACAGCGCCGCGTTTCGGCGTTCCACGGAAGCCCTGGGCAGCCCGATGCTGGAGGGCAACGAAGCCCGGCTCCTGGAGAACGGGGACCAGATCTTTCCGGCGATGATCGAGGACATCCGGGAGGCCAAGAGATCGGTCAACCTCGAGAGCTACATATTCCAGCCCGACGAGGCGGGTCGGCAGTTCGCCGACGCGATGATGGACGCCGCGCGGCGAGGCGTGCGGGTGCGGCTCCTCATCGACGCCTGGGGCGGCAAGCTGAAGGAGCTCGCGAAGACGCTGGAGGCGGCGGGAGTCAAGGTCCGCAAGTACCGCCCCCTCCGGCTCTTCTCCATCTACAAGGTCGGCAACCGGACTCACCGGAAGATCCTGGTCGTCGACGGGAGGGTCGCCTACACGGGCGGGC
>JBBRFL010000071.1:0-7855 GCA_038224325.1 Thermoanaerobaculia bacterium
GTCGCCGCTCCGCCGCGCAGTGGTGCGGCGCCTCCGCCTCCGAGCCGCCCGAACCCGTTCTTCGCCGAGAGCGCCCTTTTCGACCAGGCGCCCCCCTTCGACAAGATCCGCGACGACGACTACGCGCCGGCCATCGAGGAGGGGATGCGGCAACAGCTCGCCGAGGTGTCCGCCATCACCGACAATCCGGAACCGCCGACGTTCGTCAACACGGTCGAGGCCCTGGAGCGGTCCGGCGCGCTGCTGACTCGGGTCACCAAGGTGTTCTTCAACCTCGCGCAGTCCAACACCAGTGACGGGATACAGAAGATCCGGGCCGAGGTTGCCCCGAAGCTCGCCGCCCACCAGGACGCGATCTTCCTGAACGCGAAGCTGTTCGCGCGCGTGAAGGCGCTCTACAATACGCGGAACCGGCCCGATCGGGATCGAGAGTCACGCTACCTGCTGGAACGCTATTACCGCGGATTCGTTCGGGCCGGCGCTCAGCTATCCGACGCCGAGAAGGCCACTCTGACCGCGCTCAACCAGGAGGAGTCCGGTCTCACCACCCGATTCACCGAGCGGCTTCTCGCCGACACGAACGCCTCGGCGGTGGTCGTGGATCGGAAGGAGGATCTGGACGGCCTCAGCGACGGCGACATCGCGGCGGCGGAGCAGGCCGCCCGAGAGCGCGGCCTCGCGTCCGGCTGGGTCCTGGCTCTGCAGAACACGACGCAACAGCCCGAGCTCTCGTCGCTCGCGATCCGCGCGATGCGGGAGCGGCTCTTCCAGGCCTCGGTGAGCCGCGGCAACCACGGCGGCCCGAACGACACGCGGGAGATCGTGACCCGCCTCGCCCGCCTGCGCGCGCAGAGGGCGAAACTCCTCAATTTCTCGAGCCACGCCGCGTACGTGCTGGACGATCAGATGGCGAAAAGTCCAGTCAACGCGGAACGCCTCCTGACGGGCCTCGTGCCGGCCGCCACCGGAAAAGCCCGGGAGGAAGCGGCGAAGATGCAGAGCCTGATCGACGCGGGCGGGGAGCGCTTCCAACTCGGGGCCGCCGACTGGGAGTACTACTCCGAGAAAGTCCGCAAGGCCGAGTACGATCTGGACGACACGGAGATCCGGCCGTACCTGGAGCTCGAGCGCGTCCTCCAGGACGGCGTGTTCTACGCCGCCAACCGGCTCTACGGGATCACCGTGAAGGAGCGCAAGGACCTTCCCGTGTACCACCCGGATGTGCGGGTCTTCGAGGTGTTCGACGCCGACGGAAAGTCCCTCGCCCTCTACTACGGCGATTACTTCGCGCGCCCGAGCAAGAGCGGGGGCGCCTGGCAGGACAGCTTCGTGGATCAGAGCGGTCTGCTCCGCACGCGGCCCGTCGTCGTCACCGTGCTCAATTTCACCAAGCCCGCCCCGGGCCAGCCCGCGCTGCTGTCGTTTGACGACGTGACCGGGCTCTTCCACGAGTTCGGCCACGCGCTCCACGCGATGTTCGCCGACGTGCGCTATCCCACGCTGGCCGGAGTGCCCCGCGACTTCGTCGAGTTCCCCTCCCAGATCAACGAGCACTGGGCTCTCGAGGAGAGCGTCTTCGCGCACTACGCGAAGCACTACCAAACGGGAAGCCCGATGCCTCCCGCGCTCGTCGAGAAGATCAAGAGGGCCCGCACGTTCAACCAGGGCTACGCGACGACGGAGTATCTCGCCGCGGCGCTCCTCGACCTGGCCTGGCACGAGCTCCCGACCGAGGCGCCGGAGCAGGACGTGAACGTCTTCGAGCCGTCCGCGCTGCGGCGATTCGCGGTGGACCTGCCCGAGGTGCCCCCGCGATACCACACGACGTACTTTGCGCACGTCTGGGAGGGCGCCTACTCCGCGGGGTACTACGCCTACCTCTGGAGCGAGCTGATCGACGACGACGCCTACTACGGCTTCAAGGAGAACGGCGGCATGACGCGCGCCAACGGCCAGCGCTTCCGCGACATGATCCTCTCGCGCGGCGGCACCGAGGATGTGGCGGCGATGTATCGCGCCTACCGCGGCCGCGACCCCGTGGTCGAGCCGCTCCTCGAGGAGCGCGGGTTGAAGCCTCCCGCCCGCTGACGATCAGCTCGCGAAGTTGGACCCCGCGGCGTCCGGTGCACGAAGAGGCGAAACACGGAGCCTCCGAATGCGTATGACCTTCGAAGCTTTTTTGTCGGCATTCGACAGGAGGACACGCATGAAATCCACCGGCTCCCGATTCGGCCGCTTCGGCCTTCTTTTCGCGCTCTTCGTCCGCATCGTCCAACCGGCCGGTCAAGCGCTCGGCGCTCAGGGACTCACGCTCCCGCCCAACGGCGAAAATCCTCAGTCCTCAGTCACGCAGGCGATCGGACCGGTCCGCGTGACGATCGACTACTCGAGCCCCCGCGTGGTGCGCGGCCCGAACGATCGGAAGGGCAAGATCTGGGGCGATCTCGTGCCCTTCGGCCTGTCGGATCTCGGGTTCAACGGCTGCAAGGACTGCCCGTGGAGGGGGGGTGCGAACGAGAACACGACGTTCACCGTCACCCACGACGTCAAGGTGCAGGGCCAGCCCCTCGCGGCCGGGAAGTACGGGCTTCACTTCATCCCGGGACCGGACGAGTGGACCGTCATCTTCTCCCGGGACGCCAACTCGTGGGGAAGCTTCTGGTACGACCCGAAGCACGACGCCCTCCGCGTGAAGACCCGGCCCGCCAATGGGGACTACCGCGAGTGGCTGACCTACGAGTTCCCGGAGCGCACTCCCGACAAGGTCACCGCCGCGCTGGAGTGGGAGAACCTGGCAGTCCCCTTCTCGATCTCGGTCGACGACGTCAACGGAATCTGGGTCGACGGCATGCGGGCGGAACTGCGAGGCGCCGCGGGATTCTCCTGGCAGAACTGGCAGCAGGCGGCGGACTTCTGCGCTCAGAACAAGGTCAACCTGCCCGAGGCGCTGACGTGGGCACAGCGAGCGGTCTCGGACCCGACGTGGGCCGGCGGCGACGAGAACTTCGGGACGCTCCTGACGCTCTCGCACCTGCAGCAGCTCAACGGGCGCTCCGCGGACGCGAAGCAGACCTTCGAGAAGGCCGTCAATCATTCGACCGCAAAAGCCGTCCTGATCCATCAGGCCGCGAGGCAGCTGATGGCGGGCGGAGAGAAGGAGGAGGCGTTTCGCCTCTTCCAGTTGAACGCCAGGCGCTTCCCCAACCAGTGGCCCGTGCACGTCGGGCTGATGCGGGGTTACGCCTCGATGGGCGACAGGAAGAAGGCGATCGAGGAGGCCCGGCTTGCGATCGCGCAGTCGCCGGATGCGGCCAACAAGAAGAACCTGGAGAGCCTGCTCCAGCAGCTCGAGGCGGGCAAGGACATCAACTAGGGGGCGCCTTTCCTGTGGAGATCCTTCTGGCGAAAGGGAGAATGCCACGAAGAAATCTCAGCCCGCAATCCAGACAACGATTGCCGCGCTGATCGTCGCGACGCTCGCCTGCTCCACGACGACCTTCGAATCGACCTGGCGCGATCCGGAGGCCCGCCCCATCCAGCTCGCCGGCAAGAAGGTCGTCGGGATCTTCAATGAGCCGGAATCCGCGACCCGCCGCGCGGCCGAGGGCGCGATGGCTCGCGAGATCACGGAGCTGGGCGGCCAGGGCGTCCCGGGGGACATGTTCGTCTCCGACGCGGAGGTCAAGGATCAGGACGCGGTCAGGGCGAAGCTCGACCGTTTCGGTTTCTCGGGCGTCGTCGTGATGCGCGCCGCGAAAGAGGGGATCTTCAAGCACAGCTAGCCACGGACGGGCGACGGGCGCGGATCGCCACCGCGCCCGTCATCCCACGCGCTATAGTCGCCGCGATGCTGGAGCTCCGACCCGGCTGCGAATCCTGCGATCGCGATCTCCCTCCCGAATCCGCGGACGCGAGGATCTGCTCGTTCGAGTGCACGTTCTGCGTGGACTGCGCGCGCCGGCTCCTCGGGATCTGCCCCAATTGCGGAGGAGAGCTCGTCCACCGGCCTATCCGGCCGGCCGCGCAGCTCGCGCGCCATCCGGCTTCGACTCGACGCGTCCACAAGCCCGCGCGCTAGATCCGTCGGAACGACGCGAGGTACGGGGAGCGGCTCACCAGACGCGGACGCGGGCCTCCGGAGAGAGGTAGAGCTTGCGGGCCGGCTGGACGTCGAACGCCGCATACCAGGCGTCGATGTTGCGGACCGCGTCCGCGCGGAACTCGCCGGGAGCGTGCCCGTCCGTCATCAGCAATCCCCGCAACGCCTCGGGCCGCGTCTTCCTCCGCCACGCCTGGCCGAAGGAGATGAAGAAACGCTGATCGCCGGTGAAGCCCTGGAGCTCGGGCGCGCGGGGCTCCGCGCTCCGGTAGCCGTCGTAGGACGCGGAGATTCCGGCCACGTCGGCGATGTTCTCGGAGAGCGTGAGCTTGCCGTTCACGTGGAGGCCGGGCAGCGGCTCGTAGG
Source organism: Thermoanaerobaculia bacterium (assembly GCA_038224325.1). Classification (GTDB taxonomy): domain Bacteria; phylum Acidobacteriota; class Thermoanaerobaculia; order UBA5066; family Gp7-AA6; genus DAHUXD01. The sequence goes on from JBBRFL010000071.1 coordinate 4,466, forward strand.
CGTCGTACTCCGCGGCGAGCCGGTCGGCTGCGGCGCGGAAGTGCGCGAAGTCCTCGGGCGTCCACCAGTTGAAGAGCCTCCCGTCGGCGTCGAACTGGCTGCCCTGGTCGTCGAAGCTGTGGCTGATCTCGTGGCCGATGACGGTGCCGATCGCGCCGTAGTTCTGGGCTGCGTCGGCGTCCTTGTCGAAGAAGGGCGGATTCAGGATCGCGGCCGGAAAGTTCAGGGCGTTCTGCAGCGGGAGGTTCACGGCGTTCACGGTCTGGGGAGTCATCGACCACTGCGTCTTGTCGACCGGCTTGCCGAGCCTCGCGAGGCTGGCGCGATAGTCGAAGAGGGAGGACCGCCGGGCGTTCTCGAGCGCGTCGCCGTCCACGACCAGGCCGGAGTAATCCCGCCAGTGCTCCGGGTAGCCGATCCCGACGTACAGCGTGTCGAGCTTCGCCCGGGCCTTCGCCCGGGTCGCCGGCGACATCCACTCCAGGTGATCGATCCGACGCCCGAATGCGGCGACGATGTTCTTCACCATGTCCTGGGCCTGCGCCTTCGCCTCGGGGGGAAAGTAGCGCTCGACGTAGAGCCTGCCGACCGCGTCGCCGAGCGCCCCCCCGGTCGCGGCGACCGCGCGCTTCCAGCGGTCGCGGGGCTTTGTGGTCCCATTCAGGGCCGTGCCGTAGAACGCGAATCGCTCCTCCTCGAATGCCCGCGGCAGAAGGGAGGACGCGCGGTCGATCGCGTGAAAGGCCAGGTACTCCTTCCACTGGGAGAGCGGCCGGCTGCCGGCCAGCGCCGCGATGCCAGACACCCCGGAGGGATGCCAGACCATGATCATGGGCTGGTTCGCGAGCCCCGCGGCCTCGAAATAGGCCGCCCAGTCGAGACCGGGCGCCCTGGCGGAAAAATCCGATAGGCGCCAGGGGTTGTTCGCCTTCAGGACATCGACGGAGTCGGTGCGGCTGACGTGCGCGTCCGCGATCGCGCGCTCGAGCTCGTAGATTCGCGTCGCGCGGGCGTCGGCGTCGGGAACCCCGGCGAGCTTCAGGACCGCCGCGACGTGGGCGCGATACTTCGCCTGCAGCTCCGCGCTCTTCCGGTCGGTGTTGCGGTAGCCGTCCCGATCGGGCATGCCGAGCCCTCCCTGCATCAGGTAGGGGACGTTGCGGTCGGGATGGGCGAAGTCGGGCGCGACCCATAGGCCGAACGGCCGGTCGGTGTGGAAAACCGTGTTGTTCAGCGCGTCGACGTCGGCGCGCAGCTGGCGCCCGAGCAGACGGGCGAGCGCCTTCTTGTCGGCGAGGGCCTCGATCTCGGCGAGCTCGGCCTTCATGGGGCCCAGGCCCCGCCGCTCGATCCCCTCCTCGTCCATGTAGGCGTCGTAGTAGGCGCCCACCCGGCGGGCGTCGGAGTCCGCGGCCGCCTTCGACTTTCCGGCCTCCCGGATCAGGGCGGCGGTGCGCTTGTTGACCTCCTCCTCCAGGATCGAGAACGTGCCGTAGGCGGACCGGTCCGGAGGAATCTCCGTGGACTTGAGCCAGCCGCCGTTGGAATACGCGAAGAAGTCGTCCCCGGGGTTGACCGATCGATCCATCCCCGCGACGTCGATTCCGCTCGCCCTGGCGGTCCCGACCACCAGCGCGATCACCACCAACGCGAGCTTCCACGATCCGTTGAACATGCTGTCCTCACCCCTCTCGCTCGAGACGTTCCCTCGCCTGGGCCGAGCGTTCCGGGCAAGGATATGCGAAGCGGCCATACTGGGCGGAAGGGAGTGGGAGATGAGAGAGGTCGCCGAGATATCCGACGCCCGCGATTACTACCGCAAGATCCTGCCTTTCTACGAGAAGGAGTCGGTGTCGCGCGCGCACCTGGACTTCTGGCGCGGCCTCGCCCGGGAGCTCCGCCCCCGGCGCATCCTGGAGGTGGGCGCCGGCTTCGGGCGCATCACGGCCACACTCTCCCGGATCGCGCCGGCCGTCGGGCTCGACGTGTCCCTGGAGATGCTGTCGGCCGCGCGCTCTCGCGTCGGTCGCTGCGCTCTCTTCGTCGCCGCCGACGCGCGGCACACGGCGTTTGGCCCCGCCTTCGACCTGATCGTCGCGCCCGGAGATCCGATCTCGCACATGACCCGGCTCGCGGACCGGAAGCAGACGCTGCGCGCGGTCGCGCGCCAGCTCGCGCCGGGCGGGGTCTTCGTGCTCGAGGGCCTCTACCGTCGGCGCGCCAGGACGGAGCCGGCGCGGCGCCGCATCCGCTACGACGGCGGCGTGCTGTCCATCGAAGAAGACTGGTCGCCGATCGGAATCCGGGAACTCTGGCACGCGCGCTACGGTTACCGCGACCGCGAGCGGGACGGCTCGGTGCGGACGGCGGCCGCCGCGTTTTTGGCGAGGGCGTGGAATCCCGCCACGATCCGCGGGCTCTTCGCGTCCTGCGGCCTCGAGATCGTGACTCTGTGGGGCGGCTTCGATCGAAGCCCCTTCTCGCGAGGCTCGACGCGGATCGTCGTGACCGCGCGGCGGAAACGGTAGGATTCGCGGAGATGCCGGCCCGGAGATGGATGGTGGCCTTACGCCGCGGCGGCGGCGCCATCCTGGTTCTGTTCGACGCCAGCAACTCCTCCATCGACGCGATGCACGGGGAAGCGGTGATGCGCCGGGAGGACGGCGCCTGGCGCGTGCACCGGGACATGGTCGAGGTCGGATCGCGCTGACGAAGGACAGGAGATCGTCCATGGGAAAAAAAGACCCTCGCGTCGACGCCTACATTGCGAACTCCGCCGATTTCGCAAGACCCGTCCTCGAGCATCTACGCGACCTCGTCCACCGCGGCTGCCCGGAGGTCGAGGAGGACCTGAAGTGGAGCATGCCCCACTTCCTCTATAAGGGCATGTTCTGCGGAATGGCGGCCTTCAAGGCCCACTGCACGTTCGGCTTCTGGAACCGAGCCCTCGACGTGAAGAGGGAGAAGGGCGCGATGGGTCAGTTCGGCTGCATCACGAGCCTCTCGGATCTCCCCCCGGACCGGGTCCTGCTCGGATACGTCCGGGAGGCCAGGCGCCTCGCCGACGCCGGGACGAAGATCGGTCCGATTCGCCGCAAGAAGGCGCCGCTTCCCGCACCCCGAGAGCTCCTCGCCGCCCTGAAGAAGACGTCCGGCGCGACTGAGCGGTTCCGGGCATTCAGCTCGAGCCAGCAGCGCGAGTACTCCGAGTGGATCGTCGAGGCGAAGACCGATGGGACGCGGGCGAAGCGGCTCGCGACCGCGGTCGAGTGGATCGGCGAGGGCAAGCCGAGGATGTGGAAGTACCTGAAGAAAAAAGCCGCGGCGGCTCGGCGCGCCTAGCCGGGATCATTGGCGAGTAACTTGCTCGTCGCGATCGCCCGGGAGAGC
>JBBRFL010000072.1:0-7479 GCA_038224325.1 Thermoanaerobaculia bacterium
TCGGCGATCTCCTCCTCCGCGATGGCGGGGCGCTCACCGGACTCGCCGGCACGCCACTGCTCCTCGAGCCCGCGCTTCTTGTTGGTGAGCTGGCGCTCCTTGTCGCGCAGGTTCGCTGCCTTCTCGAACTCCTGCGCCTCGATCGCGCCCTCCTTGTCGCGGCGGGTGCGGTCGATCTCCTCCTCGAGCTCCCGGTACACGGGCGGGGAGGTCATCGACTTGATCCGCATGCGCGACGCGGCCTCGTCGATCAGGTCGATCGCCTTGTCCGGCAGGAAGCGGTCGGAGATGTAGCGGTCGGCCAGCTCGGCGGCAGCGTGCAGCGCCTCGTCGGTGATCTCCACGCGGTGGTGCTGCTCGTAGCGGTCGCGCAGGCCCTTGAGGATCTGCTCGGTCTCCTCGATCGACGGCTGGTCGACGCGGATCTGCTGGAAGCGACGCTCGAGCGCCGAGTCCCGCTCCAGGTACTTGCGGTACTCGTCCAGCGTTGTGGCGCCGATCGTCTGCAGCTCGCCCCGCGCCAGTGCCGGCTTGAGGATCGAGGCCGCGTCGATCGCGCCCTCTGCCGCGCCGGCGCCGACGAGGTTGTGCAGCTCGTCGATGAACAGGATGATGTCGCCGCGCTGGGTGATCTCCTTCATCACCTTCTTGAGGCGCTCCTCGAACTCGCCGCGGTACTTCGAGCCGGCAACGAGCGCGGCGAGGTCGAGTGTGTAGATCTGTTTGTTCTTCAGAAGCTCCGGCACCTCGCCGTTGGTGATCCGGCTGGCGAGGCCCTCGACGACTGCTGTCTTGCCCACTCCGGGCTCGCCGATCAGGACGGGGTTGTTCTTGGTGCGGCGGGAGAGAACCTGGATGACGCGCCGGATCTCCTCGTCGCGCCCGATGACTGGATCGATCTTCCCACGGCGGGCAAGGTCCGTCAGGTCGCGCGTGTAGCGCTTCAAGGCCTGGTACTTGTTTTCCGGGCTGGGGTCCGTGATCCGGGTGGCGCCCCGGACCTCCTTCAGAGCCTTCAGGAGCGCGTCTCTCTGCACGCCCGTCGCCTTCAGCCGCTTCGCCGTGTCTCCGCTCGCTTCTGTGATCGCGAGCAGGAAGTGCTCGGTCGAGACGTACTCGTCACCGAAGTCCTTCGCGATCTCGAAGGCTCGGTCGAAGGCGCGCGACAGCTCGGGCGCGATGACCGCGTCCGCCGAGGCCCCCGAAACCGACGGCCGCTTCTCCAGAGCCGACGAGACCTCGGCGGAGAGCGCTTGCGGGTTCACCCCCAGCTTCTGCAGGACGGGGACGACGACCCCGTCCTCCTGTCTAAGGAGTGCGAGGAGCAGATGGTCGCTCGTCAGCTCCGCATTGCCGCGGGCGCGGGCGTCGCTCTGGGCCTCCTGCACGGCCTCCTGGGCTTTGATGGTGAGCTGGTCGAAGCGCATCTCGATCCTTCCTTCACGGGGCCGGCTCGTCGGAATGGCCTCCGGAAACGAACCGGAAGATAATACATGAGTCCCAGTATGTCAAGTTTTCAAACCTTGAAACCTGACTAATCTACACTCAGCATTACCAGCGGGTCCACAACGCCGGCTTCCCCGAAACCCTTCTGGCGCAACAGGCAAGAGTCGCAGGCCCTGCAGGGCTTGCCCGTCGGCCCGGGCTCGTAGCAGGAAGACGTCAGCGCAAAGTCCAGCCCCAGATCCGCCGCCAGAGTCACGATTTCGGCCTTGGTCAGCCGGAGCAGGGGCGCCCGGATCCGGAACGCCAGTTTCCCCTGGACGCCGGCCCGGGTCCCGAGGTTGGCCGTCCTCTCGAAGGACTCCAGGAACTCGGGGCGGCAGTCGGGGTAGCCCGAGTAGTCCAGCGCATTGGCGCCGATGAAGATCTCCTCGGCGCCCAGGACCTCGCCCCAGGAGACGGCGTGCGCGAGGAACAGGGTGTTGCGGGCGGGCACGTAGGTGATCGGGATCTCCACGGTTCCCAGGCTGTCGCGGGGGACGGGGATCGCGCGGTTCGTCAGCGCCGAGGCTTCCGGTCCGGGAAGGTCGATGCGAACCACGCGGTGCGCGGCGGCTCCGTAGCGCTGTGCCACGGAGCGGGCCCGCTCGAGCTCGATCGCGTGACGCTGGCCGTAGTCGAAAGAGAGGGCGTGGACGTCCAGACCCTCGGAGCGCGCGACCAGGAGGCAGGTCGAGGAGTCCAGGCCTCCGGAGAGCAGGACGATCGCGCGAGGGCTCATCGGCCGGGCACGTCGCCCCAGAGCAACTTGTGGAGCTGGAGGCCCAGCCGGAGATTGCGCCCGGAGTCGCGAATCCAGCCGGCGAGCTCCTCGGCGGGAAGCGAGCTCCATACCGGCGAGAACGTCACGGGGTGGCGGCGATCGAGGTCGCGCTCGGCGACGAACCGGAGCGCCCAGTCGAAGTCGCGCCGATCCGCGAGGACGAACTTCAGCTCGTCGCGCGCCGACAGACGGAGCAGATTCTCCGAGAGATTGGCGTGCTGCATCCCGCTGCCCGGTGCCTTGACGTCCACGATCTTGACGACTCGCGGATCGACGCCCGCGATCGGGACGTGCCCACCGGTCTCGAGAAGCACCGTCTTGCCCGCGTCGAGCAGGCGCGCGATCAGATCGTGCACGGCGTCCTGCTCGAGCGGCTCTCCTCCCGTGACCTCGACGAGCTCGGTCCCGAGCGCGATCACGTTGCGGGCGGCGTCGGCCACCGACATCTCCGAGCCGCCCGAGAACGCGTAGGCGGAGTCGCACCAGACGCAGCGGAGCGAACACCCCGTGAGGCGGATGAACGCGCAGGGGAAGCCGGCGCGGGTCGATTCCCCCTGGATCGACCGGAAGATTTCCGTCACGCGCAGCGCCGGGGTCACAGGAAGACCATTCCCCTATCCGGGCGAGGCGATCGTGGCGGAGAGCGGGGGACGGCGCTCTCGAGAGCCCCAGGCGGATGCCAGCGAGAGGCCCGCCATGTACGCGTAGCCGTTGAAGAAGACGAGCAGGAACGGCACCGAGGCCCAGTACCGAAACGCGACGGCGAAGGCGAGCGCCGCCAGAAAGTAGAGCGCGAGCACGACCTCGCCCACGGGCGACGCGTCACGCGCGGCGCGATACCGCTTGGACTTCCACTCTCCGGACGCGCCCTCGATGCGGTACTTCGGGGTGCGCGTGAACTCGGTCTCGCGGTCGAACAAAGCCTCGAGCACGGCGCGCGCATTGTTGACGGACAGCCCGATCCCGAGCGAGAGGAGAACGGGGAGGCAGCGCAGCGTGGCGCCCCAGCTCCGGCCGAGCTCCCGCTGCGAGGAGATGTAGAAGGCCAGGAACGAGAACGTGGCCCCGAAGAAGAGCGGGAAGTCGAGCGCGATGAGCTTCTGCCACCCGATGCGGTCGCGGATCACGATCGCCGGCACCATCAGGAGGGCCAGGCAGAGGACCAGCAGGTACGAGACGTTGTTCGTCAGGTGAAAGAACGCCTCGGCCTTGATCTTCCAGGGAAGCCGGCTCCGGAGGATCGCGGGGAGCAGCTTCTTCCCCGTCTGGATCGATCCCTTGGCCCAGCGATGCTGCTGGCTCTTGAACCCGTGGACGTCCACGGGCAGCTCCGCGGGGGTCGCGCAGTCGCGAAGGTACACGAAATTCCAGCCCCGCATCTGCGCGCGGTAGGAGACGTCGAGGTCCTCCGTCAGCGTATCGGCCTGCCAGCCTCCCGCGTCCTCCAGGCAGGAGCGTCGCCAGATCCCGGCCGTGCCGTTGAAGTTGAAGAAGCGGCCCGAGCGGTTCCGCGCCGTGTGCTCGATGACGAAGTGCCCGTCGAGGAGGACGGCCTGGATGCGCGTCAGGAGCGAGAAGTCGCGGTTGAGGTGCTCCCAGCGCGACTGGACCATTCCCACGCCCGGATCCGCGAAGTGCGGGAGGCACTGTCGCAGGATGTCGGGCCGCGGCACGAAGTCGGCGTCGAAGATGAGGAGGTACTCCCCGCTCGCGGCGGCGAGGCCCTCCTGAAGAGCGCCGGCCTTGAATCCCGTGCGGCTGAGGCGGGGGAGGTACGCGATGTCGTACCCGGAAAGCCGCAGCCGCTCCGCCGTGCTCCGCGCGAGCTCCCGCGTGTCGTCGGTCGAGTCGTCGAGAATCTGGATCTCGAGGAGCGACCGCGGATAGTCGATCGCCGCGACCGCCTGGACGAGCCGCTCGACGACGTAGACTTCGTTGTAGATGGGCAGCTGGACCGTCACGCGCGGAAGGCCCGCGAGCTCCCCTGCGGGACGCGGGGACTGCGCCCGGTGCCGGTAGTAGAGCAGGACCATCCAGCCCCGATGAGCCCCGTACATGGCGAGCAGGCCGAGCACGCCGTAGTAGGCGGCGAGAGTCAGGACCTGGCCGATTTCGCTCGTCATGATTCGGGGTCCTCGCAGCGTGGAGCGCGACGGTGGCTGATTCTCGCGGGCGGGGAGGCCGTCGCCGTCGGGTTGCTGGTGGCTCCCGACGCCCGGTCCCACCTCGGGATCTACCTCGCGCTCTATGCCGTCGGTTCCCTCCTGGCGCTGACCGCGGCGCGAAGTCTATCCGGTTCGCGCGGGCGCTTCCTGCTGCTGTGCGCGGCGCTCTTCCGGGCGACGCTCCTGTTCCGTCCGCCCGACCTCTCGGACGACCTGTCCCGGTACGTCTGGGATGCGAACGTGACGCGCTCGGGAATCTCGCCCTACGCGTACGCGCCCGCGGATCCGGCGCTTTCTCGCGTCGCCCCCGATCTCGCGGCCCGGGTTCCCCATCCCGACGTGCGGACCGTCTATCCGCCGGCCGCCCAGGCGGTCTTCTCGGCGGGGCTCGTGCTGGGAAACGGACCGCGCGCGCTCAAGGCCCTCTTCGCGCTGGCCGATCTCTCGATCGTCGGGTTGATCCTCGCCCTGGGCGGCGAGCGCGCCGGCTTCGCGGCGGCCCTGTACGCTTTCCATCCGCTGGCGATCCTCGAGAGCGCGGGAGGGGGGCACCTGGACTCGCTCGGAGTCGCCCTGCTGCTCGCGAGTCTCGTGCTGCTGAGAAGGAGACGCCCCGTCCGCTCCGGCGTGGCCTTCGCCCTCTCGGCTCTGACCAAGTACGTGTCGGTCTTCGCGGCGCTGCCTCTCCTGCGCGGCGGGCGCTCGCGGTGGGCGGGGGCCGTGCTCGTCTGCGGCGCCACGATCTGGCTCACGTCGGTGCGGGGCGGCGTGCCGCCCGTCGGAGGGCTGGGGGACTACGCGACGCGGTGGGAGTTCAACTCGGCCGCCTACCCGGCGCTGACGTCGGTCTTCGAGCGGATCGAGCTGCCGGAGCGCGCGAAGGAGGCGTTTCTCCACGCGAAGGCCGCGCTGGGGCACCCGGCGTGGACACAGTCGATCTTTCCGTTCTTCTACGCCGGTTTCTTCGCGCGGGTCGCTCTCCTCCTCGCGCTCGTGATCGTGCTCGTCGCGGTGGCCCTGCGGGTCGAGGACACCGAGGCGGCGGTCTTCGCGTCGCTCGGGGCGCTGCTGCTCGCCTCGCCGACGCTGCACCCGTGGTACCTCCTCTGGATGCTTCCGTTCGCGGCCAGGAAGAGAGAACCCGCGTTCCTCTACCTCTCCTTCGCCGTTCCGCTCTCCTACGGATTGCTGTATCCGCTGGCCGGCCTGACCGCGGGCGTCGTGCGCCTCCTGGAGTACGGCCCGTTCCTCGTCCTGCTCGTCGGGACGCTCGTCCGATCGCGGCGCCGCGCGGCCGCTCTCGGAGCGCAAGCGTGAGTCCCGCCGCGCGCTACCGCGCCACGGTCGCCTACGTCGGCACCGATTTCCATGGATGGCAGGTCCAGAAGAACGCGTCCCGAACGGTGCAGGCGGTCCTGTCGAAGGCCCTCCACGGCCTGGCCCGCGAGCCGGTGCGCGTCGAGGGAGCAAGCCGCACGGACGCGGGCGTCCACGCCGACGGCCAGGTGATTCATTTCGACCTTTCCCGGCCGCTCGAGCCGGAAGTCGTTCGCGACGCGGTCAATCATCGACTGCCCGAGGACGTCCGCGTCCTGCAGGTCGCTGCCGCGTCGCCCGGCTTCCACGCGCGCCGCGACGCGCTCTGGAAGGAATACGTCTACCGGTGGAGCCGGGCCGGAGTGATCGTCCCGCGCGACGCGCCCTTCGTGGCGCCGATCTCGCCCGGAGCGAGCCTCGCGCGCATGCGCGCGGCGGCCGTTCATCTTCCGGGCACGCGCGACTTCGGCGTCTTCGCCGTCAAGCGAGTTCCGGGCGACTGGGCCACGCGGGCGCTCCACTCGGTTCGCGTGGACGAGGACGGCGCCGAGCTCTCCGCGCTCTTCCGCGGCGAGGGGTTTCTCCGCGGGATGGTGCGCTCGATGTGCGGCGTCATGGCCGACGCCGCCCGGGGCCGCGTGCCGATCGAGCGGGTCGCGGAGCTGCTCGAGACGGGGGATCGCGCCCTCCTCTGCGCGAAGGCTCCGGCGCGGGGCCTCACGCTGGTGAGGGTGCGCTACGGGGAGTAAACTGTGCGCGTGATCGACGCGGAGCTGCTGGCGCCCTCGGGGACCTCCGAACGCCGGCTGCTCGACGAGATCGATCTGAGCCGGCTGCCCCGGCACATCGCGATCATCATGGACGGGAACGGGCGCTGGGCGCGCCAGCGCGGATCCCCGCGAGTCGAGGGCCACCGCGCCGGCATCGCGTCGGTCCGCGAGACCGTGGAAACGTGTGCGCGGCTCGAGCTGGACGCCCTGACCCTCTACGCCTTCTCCGTCGAGAACTGGAAGCGGCCGCGCTTCGAGATCGTGACGCTCATGTCCCTGCTCAAGGAGTACCTGGCGCGGGAGCTGGCGAACCTGCTCAAGAACGACATCCGGTTCCGCGTCGTCGGACGGATGAACGAGCTCGATCCCTCCGTCCAGAAGGCGCTGGCCCACGGCCTGGCGGCGACGTCCTCCTGCCGCGGCATGACCTTCAACATCGCCTTGAACTACGGGGGCCGCACCGAGATCGTGGACGCGTGCCGCTCCCTGGCCAACGACGTCGGGGCCGGACGCCTCACGCCCGAGCAGATCGACGAGGAGACGCTCGGGTCGCGCCTCGGGACGGCCGGGCTGCCCGACCCCGACCTGCTGATCCGCACGAGCGGGGAGATGCGGGTCTCCAACTTCCTTCTCTGGCAGATCGCGTACGCCGAGATCTGGGTCACGCCGACGCTCTGGCCCGACTTCCGCAAACGGCATCTCTTCGAGGCGATCCTCGACTTCCAGAAACGGGAGCGCCGCTACGGCGGCGTGATCGACGAGGGCCGCCTGCCCGGGGCGAGCGCCGATTCTGCGTAGCGTGCGCCCGTGGCGCTAGGGCAGCGCGAGCTCGCGGGGGCGGTCGCGATCCCGCTGGTTCTCGCCGCTCTCTTCCTGGCGCCTCCGATCGTGTTCAACGCGCTCGTCGGTCTCATCGCCCTCGGCGCCCTCTGGGAGTTCTACCGGATCGCGGAGAAGTCCG
>JBBRFL010000073.1:0-7408 GCA_038224325.1 Thermoanaerobaculia bacterium
GGTCCCGGGGTACGTCCCTCCGCGCAGCCAGATCGTGTCTCCCGGGTGGACCGATGCCGGCTGGCCCAGCGCCGTCTGCAGCTGCCACGGATTGGAGAAGCTCCCCGTCCCGCTCCCGCTCGCCGTCGGCGATACGTAGAAGTCCGCGGCGTGTCCCGGGGAGGCCAACGCGATGAGGAGGAGGGCCGCGGGAGCGAGGAACCGGCCCGAATGCGCTTTCATTTACAAGGAGAATGCGGGTCGGAGGGGTTCGAAGACTACTGGCCGGCCAGGCCTCATTCGGACAGCGGGCCGCTCGGGAATACCCCCGTCCCCGGGAACAGGAGACAGCTTGCCGAGGACAGGGAAATTGCGTAACCTGAGCGTCAGTGTCTAAGGCTGTGCGATCCCCCCGCAGGGCGTCCGTCTGCCTTCTGGCATTCCATCCCCTGGTGCTTTCCGAGTTCGAGCGCCTTCTCTCCGAGTTGCCGTTCAGCGTCCACGCCCGGAGGCTGGAGCCCGACTTGATGGCGGATCCTTCGAAGCTGACGGTTCCCAGGGCCTCGGTGTACGTCCTGGAGAGCCACGCCCACCGGCCCACGACCGAGGCCCTGGTGGTCGGGGTCCTGGGCCGCCATCCGACCGGCCGGGTGATCCTGGTCTCCGAAAAATTCGAGCAGGGAAGTGCGTTCCCGCTCCTGAGGCTCGGGGCCAAGGGCCTGATGACGTTCGTCGACGCCAACGAGCAGCTGGGGCGTGCGGTCCAAGAGGTCGCCTCGGGGGGTTTTTGGGTCCCAAGGGCGCTGTTATCCCGATTCGTCGACGAGACCATCAGCACGGCTCGCCGGCCGCGCGGTCCCGCCGGCCCCACGCGGCTGTCGCGGCGCGAGCGCGAGGTTCTGGACGCGCTACTCGAGAACCTCTCCAACAAAGAAATCGCGAGCAAGCTGAACATGTCCGAGCGGACTGCCAAGTTCCATGTTTCCAATCTCTTGGCAAAGTACGGGGTCCGGCGCCGGGCCGACCTGATCCTGCTGACCTACACGCAGCTCGAGCGGCCCACCTAGGTAAGGTTCGTTCTCGGATTGACGCCGGCTTCACGCCGGCATAGCCTTCGCTTCTCCGAAACAATCATGCGGCAATTGCAACTGGCCACGGCCCTTGCGGCGTTCCTGCTCACGGCGGGTGTGCGCGGCGCAACCTTGCCGACCGGTTTCACCGAAACCTTCCTCGCGACGACGCTGGCCAACCCGACGGCGATGGCTCTCGCGGGCGACGGCCGCATCTTTGCCTGCGAGCAATCGGGCAAGCTCCGGGTGATCAAGAACGGCGCCCTGCTGGCGACCCCGTTCGTGACTCTGACCGTGGATGCCAACGGCGAGCGGGGGCTGCTGGGCGTCGCCTTCGATCCCAACTTCACCCAGAACCAGTACGTCTACGTCTACTACACGGTCCCGTCGCCGGTGCACAACCGTCTGAGCCGGTTCACCGCCAACGGCGACGTCGCGGTCCCCGGCAGCGAGGTTCACCTTCTCGAGCTGGACAACCTCTCCTCCGCGACGAACCACAACGGGGGAGCTCTCCACTTCGGCCTGGACGGAAAGCTCTACATCGCCTCCGGCAACAACGCGAGCAACGCCAACTCCCAGAACCTCACGAACCTTCTGGGGAAGATCTTGCGGCTCAACTCCGACGGCACGATTCCCTCGGACAATCCGTTCTTCGGCATCTCAGGGGACCGGTGGGAGATCTGGGCCTACGGCCTGCGAAACCCCTTCACCTTCGGCATCGAGCCGCAGACAGGGCTGATCTACGTGGACGACGTCGGCGAGGGCATATGGGAAGAGATCAACGTCGGCACATCGGGGGCGAACTACGGATGGGCGTTCTGCGAGGGGCCGTGCAGCCCGCACAATCCGCTCTATCAGGACCCCTTCTACTGGTACCAGCACGTCAGCGGGCAATGCGCGATCACCGCGGGCGACTTCTACAGTCCCCAGGTTTCCGGCTTTCCCGCCTCCTACGTCGGAAAGTATTTCTTCGCCGACTACTGCGCGGGCTGGATCAAATACATCGATCCGGCGGCATCCGGCTCGCCTCCTCCCGTGTCGAGCTTCGCGACCGGGCTCTCCTCACCCGTGGACATCGTCGGCGGATACGACGGCGCCCTGTATTACCTGCAGCGCGGCATCGGGAGCACCACGGGCGCCGTCTCGAAGATCACATACACGGGCAGCAACGCCCCCGCGATCACCCAGGACCCGGAGAGCCAGCTCATCTCCGTGGGACACCCGGTCACCTTCACCGTGGCCGCGAGCGGGGCGCCGACGCTGACCTACCAGTGGCAGAAGAACAGCTCGAACATCGGGGGAGCGACTTCGTCGTCATACACGATCGCCTCCGTGACGCTCGCCGACAACAACACCCAGTATCGCTGCGTCGTCTCCAACTCCTTCGGAAGCGCGACCAGCGCGCAGGCGGTCCTGACGGTGACGTCCGACCAGCCGCCGGTCCCAACGATCACGGCGCCGATGGCGGGAACTAGCTATGCGGGCGGGGACACCATCACCTTCATCGGCACCGGGACGGATCCGGAGGACGGCACCCTACCGGCGAGCGCGTTCACCTGGTGGGTCAATTTCCACCACGACACGCACTTCCACCCGTTCTTCCCGCCCACGAGCGGCATCAAGAGCGGCTCGTTCGTGATCCCGACGATCGGGGAGACGTCGCCCAACGTCTGGTATCGCATTCACCTCTCCGTGGTGGACTCGGGCGGCCTCGTGACCGAAGTCACCCGCGACGTGCTCCCGCGGCTCTCGACGATGACGTTCGCGACGAGCCCGACGGGGCTGATGCTCACGATCGACGGGCAGCCCTTCACGGCTCCCATGGGCGTGGTCGGGGTGGTGGGAATCGTCCGCACGATCTCGGCAATCTCGCCGCAGGGCAGCAACGTCTTCCTGTCTTGGTCGGACGGCGGGGCGCAGACGCACAACATCTCGACCCCCGCCACGAGCACGACCTACACGGCGACGTTCACCGGAGCTCCGACGCCCACGCCGACGCTGACACGGACTCCGACCCGGACTCCGACGCCGACCCCGACGCCGGCCGCGCTCCCGCCCCCATGGGTGCAGCAGGACATCGGCGCGGTGGGAGTCGCCGGCGGCGCCGGGTACGCGAGCGGAACCTTTACCATCAACGGCTCGGGGTCCGACATCGAGAGCACCTCGGACCAGTTCCACTACGTCTACCAGCCGCTGAGCGGCGACGGGACGATCGTCGCGCGCGTGGCCAGCATCCAGAACACCGATCCCTGGGCCAAGGGCGGCGTGATGATTCGCGAGAGCCTCGCCGCCAACGCGAAGCACGCGATGGTGGTCCTGACGCCCGGCAACGGCGTGGCTTTCCAGCGCCGCCTGACGACGGGTGGGGGCACCGTCAACACTTCCGGCGCGAGCGTCGTCGCCCCCTACTGGGTCAAGATGGTGCGCAGTGGCGCCAGTTTCTCCGGCTACAGCTCTCCGGACGGCAACGTCTGGACGCTCGTGGGCTCGGACACGATCACGATGGCGGCCAGCGTCTTCTTCGGCCTGCCGCTGACGAGTCACAACAACACCGTGCTCTGCACGGCCACCATGGACAACGTCAGCGTCACCGCGGGCTCCTCCCCGACGCCGACTTCGACCCGCACGCCGACACGCACCCCGACACCGCCGCCGACGTCGACCCCGACGCCAACCCGGACCGCCACGCGGACGCCGACTCCGACGCGCACGCCGACCCGGACGCCGACGCCCCTGCCCGGTCAGCCGGGGGTATCGAGCATCGCGCCCACCTCGGGTTCCGCGGCGGGCGGCACGACCGTGTTCATTCACGGGGTGAACTTCGTCCCGGCGTCGACCGTCTCCTTCGGAGGCGCGTCGGCCTCCTCGGCATACATCGGCCCGACCCTCCTGTCCTCCACGGCTCCAGTTCTCGCCCCGGGGACGCTGAACACGGTCCAGGTCACCAACCCGGGGGGCAGCGGCAGCCTCGTGAACGGCTGGCTCGCGGACTTCTCCGACGTGCCGCAGTCCGAGCCCTTCCACGCGGACATCGAGAGGCTGTTCCGGGCGGGGATCACCGCGGGATGCGATCCGGCCAATTACTGTCCCGCGCGCCTCGTGCTCCGATCCGAGATGGCGGTCTTCCTCCTCAAGGGGGAGCACGGCGCCTCGTACGTTCCGCCTCCGGCCACGGGGATCTTCACCGACGTTCCGCCCGGGGCGTTCGCGCGGGACTGGATCGAGCAGCTCTTCAACGAGGGGATCACCGGAGGGTGCACTCCCACGACATATTGCCCGAACGCGCCCGTCACCCGGGCCCAGATGGCCGTCTTCCTCCTGAAGGCCAAGCACGGCGCCTCGTACGTTCCGCCTCCGGCCACGGGCATCTTCGTCGACGTGCCTCCGGGTGCCTTTGCCCGGGATTGGATCGAGGAGCTCTTCAACGAGGGGATCACGGCCGGATGCATGACCAACAAGTACTGCCCCGACGATCCCACCCCGAGAGAGCAGATGGCGTCTTTTCTGTCCCGGACCTTCGCTTTGCCCTGAAAGCGCCCCTTTCGCGGCCGGCTTGGGATTGACAGCCCGGGTCGCCTTACGTATTCTTACGCGCCCTCCCGAGAGGGGTCCGTCCCGGCTCGCCGACGCGCGGGTCACCTTGAGAGTCCGATTTGTGGGGTTTGGAAATGGCTTCCGGCACAGGAGCGGTTTCGGCCGCGGACATTCGACGCGACTGGTTCGTGGTGGACGCTTCCGGTCTGGTCCTGGGGCGTCTGGCCACGCGGATCGCACGCGTTCTATCGGGCAAACACCGCCCGACCTACGTCCCCTACCTCGACACCGGCGACTTCGTGATCGTCACGAACGCCGATCGGATTCGGCTCACCGGCAACAAGCTCGCGGAGAAGGTCTACCATCGTCACTCCGGATATCCCGGCGGCCTGAAGTCTGTTCCCGCGAAGGATCTCCAGGCGAAGTACCCGGAGCGCCTGATCGAGGCGGCCGTGCGCGGGATGCTCCCCAAGTCCAAGCTCGGCCGTAAGCAGATCAAGAAGCTGAAGGTTTATCGCGGGGCCACTCACCCGCACGAGGCGCAGCAGCCTCGCCCCCTCAAGGTCCCCGCCAGCCAGGGCGGGAGAAACTAACTCGGAGGCGTCTTGGCAGTCGACATCCAGCATCGGGCGACCGGACGGCGCAAGACGTCGATGGCGCGCGTTCGTCTCGTGCCCGGAACGGGCGCGATCACCGTCAACAAGCGATCCCTCGACGACTACTTCCCGAACAACGTCCTCAAGATGGTCATCAAGCAGCCGCTGCTGCTCACCGAAACCGCCGAGAAATTCGACATCCACGCGACGGTCGCGGGCGGCGGCCCCACGGGCCAGGCGGGGGCGATTCGCCACGGCATCGCGCGCGCCCTGACGGTGTACGACGTGGAGCTTCGCAAAAAGCTCAAGAAGGAAGGTTTCCTGACGCGCGATCCCCGGATGAAGGAGCGCAAGAAGTACGGCCAGCGCGGAGCCCGCGCGCGGTTCCAGTTCAGCAAGCGTTGATGCATACCCGTCTTTCCCATCGGGCGTCTCGCGTCACACGTCTCATGTCTCACGCTTTACGTCTCAAGGAGGTGTGATCTGGCATCTATTTCAATGAAGGAACTGCTCGAGGCTGGCGTCCACTTTGGTCATCAGACGAAACGCTGGAATCCGAAGATGAAGAAGTACATCTTCGGCAAGCGCAACGGGATCTACATCATCGACCTTCAGAAGACGCTCAAGCAGTTCAAGGAAGCCTCGAAATTCGTGACCGATCTGGCGGCGGCGGGCAAGAACCTGCTGTTTGTCGGCACGAAACGCCAGGCCCAGGACGCGATCTACGAAGAGGCCAATCGCTGCGGGATGTTCTACGTCAACACCCGGTGGCTCGGCGGCACGCTGACCAACTTCTCCACGATCCGCAAGTCCATCCACCGCTTGAAGGAGATCGAAGGCGTCCTGGCGCAGGATGACAACGAGAATCTGACCAAGAAGGAGCGGCTCCGGCTCGAGCGCGAGAAGGAGAAGCTCCAGAAGAACCTGACGGGCATCAAGGAGATGGATGAGCTGCCGGACGCGCTCTTCGTGATCGATCCGAAGCAGGAATACATCGCCGTCAAGGAAGCCAACATTCTTGGCATTCCCGTGGTCGCGGTGGTAGACACCAACTGTGACCCCGACGTCATCGACTATGTGATTCCGGGCAACGACGACGCCATCCGCGCGATCCGCCTGTTCACGGCCAAGGTCGCGGACGCGATTCTCGAGGGACTGCACGCGCACGGAGAGCGCGAAGCCGAGAACGCCGCCGCCGCCGAGGAGCGGCCACGGACGCCGGAGCTCTCGCAGACCGCAGTCGTCGCGGACGCTTCTTAGGGAAGTCTTCAGCTCACGGTTTTCGGTTCACGGTTCTCGAGACACGGTCGGTCGCCACGCGCAACCGGGAACTGACAAGTGACAACTCATCAGAGGATCCATGGACATCAGCTCGAAGCTCGTTTCTGATCTGCGCGCCGACACCGGCGCGGGGATGATGGATTGCAAGAAGGCCCTCGTCGAGTCCCAGGGGGACTTCGAGGAAGCCAAGAAGATCCTTCGCAAGAAGGGCCTCGCCGCCGCGGCTTCCAAGGCGGGCCGCGCCGCCTCCGAGGGTCTCGTCGTCGCTCACGTCACCGTGAAGGGCGCCGTCCTGCTGGAGGTCAACTGCGAGACCGACTTCGTCGCGCGCACCGAGGACTTCCGCACGTTCGCCGAGAAGCTTGCGGACCGAATCGCCGCGCATGACGCCTTCGGCGACACGCGCGCGGGCGCTTCGGCCGAGGCTCTCGCGCTCTCCTGGCCGGGAGGCGAGACCGTCCAGGACGCCGTCACCCAGCTGGTCGCGACGCTGAAGGAGAACATCCAGGTCCGACGGTTCGCGCGCTGGACCCCGCGGCCGGGCGAGCGCTTCGCGAGCTACATTCACGGCCACGGCCGCATCGGCGTTCTCGTGGGCGTCCGGGGCGGAGACGACGCCCTGGGAAAGGACCTCGCGATGCACATCGCGGCGTCCGACCCGCGATTCGCCGCCCGCACGGAAGTCAGCCCCGAGATCCTCGCGACGGAACGCGAGATCGCCCGGGCCCAGGCGGTGGCCGCCGGAAAGCCCCCCAACGTGGTCGAGCGGATCGCGGACGGCAAGGTGGAGAAGTTCTACCAGGAGGCGGTTCTCGCCGAGCAGCCGTACGTGAAGGACCCCGAGAAAACGGTCGGGCAGGTCGTGGTCGAGCGCGCGGGCAAGGAGGCGCTCGATCTCCGGTTCGTCCGATTCAAGCTCGGCGAGGGACTGGGCCGCGCCGAGGAAGC
>JBBRFL010000074.1:0-7108 GCA_038224325.1 Thermoanaerobaculia bacterium
CCCCTCCAGGCCACCTGCACGGCATGCTTCACCGGCATCTATCCCGTGGAGATCGAGGAAGAGGAGCGCGAGAAAGAGCACGCGCTCTCAGATCGGCCGTAGGGGCGGCCCTCGCGGCCGCCCGTCCGCAAAGTGAGGGGCCCGATCCTGCTTGCGGTCACGATCGCCATCCGCGGTGCGACGCTCATCGACGGCACGGGCCGTCCTCCGATCCCCCACTGCCTGCTCGTGCTTTCCGGCGACCGGATCGTGTCCGTCGGCGCCGCCACTCCCGAGGCGCTCGCGGCCCTCCCGAAAGGGGCGACCGTCATTTCGGCCGAGGGGCGATGGATCGTCCCCGGCCTGATCGACGCGCACGTCCACGCGGAGTCCGACGCCGACCTCCAGACGATGCTCCGATGGGGCGTGACCTCGGTGCGGCTCATGGCCGAGGACGTGGCCGCCGCCGAAAAACTCGCCGAGGCGTCCCGCGATCGGGCCGATATCCCCGAGGTCTTCCCGGCCGCGCCGATCTTCACGGCTAAGGGCGGCTGGTGGGACCAGGGTGAGCCCGCCGACGCGCACGTCGACCGATTCCCGGCCACGGAAGGGGAGGCCCGCGCCTCTGTCCGCGGGGCCCGGGCGCTCGGGTCTCGCGAGATCAAGCTCATGCTCGACGACATGGACTGGTGCCGCGCGCCGAAGCCGCCGCTGCCGAAACCGGCGCCGGAAGTGGTCTCCGCGCTGATCGGCGAGGCGCGCTCCCTGGGCCTGCGAGCCATCGTCCATGCGCCCGGCCTCGGGGACGCCCGCGCGGCGATCGCCGCCGGGGCCACGGCCCTGGCGCACGGGGTCCTCGACCCGATCGACGAGCCCACGATCGCGACCATGAGGAGCCGGCCCGTCTTCTACGTGCCGACCATAGACATCTTCGAGCTCCTCTCGGACCCGCGGGCCTTCGTCGACGGCGTCCTCGCGGATTCGGCCGCCGAGAAGGGCGTCTCGGCCGCCTCGCTCGCGCAGCTCCGCTCCGAGGCCTACGCCGCGCGCTACCGCGAGCGATACCCGAACTTCGAGGCGCTGCGGCGGCGCCTTCCGATCCTTCGCGACAATCTCCGCCGGCTGCACGCGGCGGGCGTTCCCGTGGCGCTCGGGACCGACATGTGGGCGTTCCCGGGGCTCGGGGTCTCGATCGAGATGGACCTCTACGTCCGCGCGGGGCTGACGCCCCTCGAGGCGATTCGCTGTGCGACGCAGACGGCCGCGCGTTCCCTCGACGTCGGGTCGGACCGCGGCACCCTCGTGCACGGGATGGCGGCGGACTTTCTGATCCTGTCGGAGGATCCCCTGCGCGACGTAAAGGCCGTCCGGCGCATCGAGGCCGTCTACAAGAGGGGCCGGGCCCTGCGGATCCCGATCCGGTGACGGCCGATCCGCTGCTTCACTGGCGGACCGAGTTCCCGATCCTCGAGACGACGCGCTATCTGATCTCCAACTCGCTCGGTGCGACGCCGAGGGCGACGGCGGGCGTGAGGGTCGGCATGTCGCCGCACTTCTACACGGAGGACGCGGAGCTCGACGCGGCGTTTTCGACGATCGACCAGAGCCGGGAGACGGGCGCGTGGTGGCGGCTGGACCGGCCGGCGATCGTCACGTGAGGCGCCGACGGGGGCTCCTACCCGGGGTGTTCGTCGCGGGGTTCCTCGGGGCGGTCGTCCTGTTCGCGATCTCTCGGGGCAAGTGGTCCGACGCCATCGTGGATTCGGGCAGCGAGTGGATGTACGCGGACTCGCTGGCGCGGGGCCGCGTGCTCTATCGCGACGTCGTCTACTGGTTCGGACCGTTCACGCCGTACTTCCAGTCGGCGTTTCTCCGTCTCTTCGGATCGAGCTTCACCGCGCTCGCGATCTCCGGGATCGCGGGCTCTCTCGGCGCGCTGGCGGCCCTGTGCTGCGCGCTCCGCCGGGTCGCCCGCGAGGTGGACGCGGCGCTCCTGACTGTCCTCGCGATCCCGGCGGCCGTCTTCATGCCGAACTCGGGCGGATCGATCATCGGGATGGGCTATCGCATCTGGCATCCCGCCGCGTTCACGCTAGTCGCGGTGGCGCTCGCGAGCCGGCCGCGCGGCCGCGTTCCCGCCCTTCGGGCCGCGGCGGTCGGCCTGTGTTGCGGGCTCGCCGCACTCTCCCGCACGGAGTGGGGGCTGATCGCCGTGGCGGGCGCCTCAACGGCGTTCCTGCTCTCGGCCAGGCGCCGGGCGCTCGAAGCGGCCGAGTCCGCCGGCGTCGCCGCGCTCGTCTTCGCCGCCGGCGTGGGCGCGTTCGCGGCCTGGGCGGGAAGAGACGCCGTTCTCCGGGACGGGCACATCCTGCTGACGGGCGTCACTCCGGAGACGCGCCGATTCCTGCTGGCATTCTCGGGGATCGAGAGCTGGCCGCTCGGGCTCGCGGAGCTCGTGTATTCGAGCGCCCTGTGGGCCTTCGTGGTCCTCCTCGCGACCTGGGTCGCCCTGCGGAAGGGCCTGCGCCCGGGACGGCCGCTCGCGATCGCTCTCGCCGCCATCCTCGCCGCCCTCTGCGCCTCAGCGATTCTCGGGGGCGTCCACGGAGCGGTCCTCTTCAGCGCGGCCCCGCTCGTGTGCGCGGTCGCGCTCGTGGCCGGCTTCCGGCGGCGGGACACGCCGCGGGGAGCCGGGCTGGCCGCGTTCGGCGTCGCCGGTCTCCTCGCGTCGCACCGGCGCCCGTTCCACGTCACGGACGCGGCGTATGTCGGGCCGCCCCTCCTCTTCGCGCTCGTGTGCGCGGGCGGACTGCTCGCGCTCGCCGCGAGCTTCCCCAGCGCGCCGGGGGACCGGCGGAGGGTCCGTCTCGCGTACTCGGCGGGTCTCGCGGCCCTCGTGATCCTCGCCTTCGTTGGGCGCGGAGCCCAGTACGCCGCGGACGACCGCGTCCCGGTGCCGGGGACGGGTGGGATGCTCACCGCCCCGCCGGAGCAGGCCCGGGAGATTTCCGCGACCGCCGAGCTCGTGCGCGGTCGGACGCGGCCGGGCGACGGGCTCGTGGTCTTTCCGGAGGGACAGGTCCTCAACCAGCTCTCCGGACGCGACAATCCGCTGCGTTACAAGCTGTTCATCCCCGGGTACCTGACCGCCGCGAACGAGCCGGACGTGCTCGACGAGCTGCGGCTCGCGCGGCCGCGCGCCCTGGTCGTCTGGTACCGGCCGACCAACGAGTACGGCCCGGGTCTCTTCGGGGTGGATTACGGAACCCGGATCGCCCGGTGGATCCGGGAGAACTACGAGGAGACCATGTCGCCCGCGAAGCGGAGCCGGACGCGGATCTACTTTCGACGGGACGCCGCCGCGTCGCCGAGCGGCGGGGGATAGGGCGTGGCGCGCTCCCAGTCCGCACGCCGGGGCCTCGCCGCGCTGTTCGTGGCGGGAGCCGCCGCCGCTCTCTTCGTCGTCTCCCGCGGCAAGTGGTCCGACGCCGTGATCGATTCGGGCCGCGAGTGGATCGTCCCGGACGCGCTCTCGCAGGGGGCCCTGCTCTATCGCGACGTGGATTACTGGTTCGGCCCGCTCACGCCCTATGCCCACGCCGCGTTCTTCCGCCTCTTCGGGTCGAGCTTCGCGACGCTCGTCGTGGCCGGATGCGCGGCCGCCCTGGCCGCGCTGGCGGCGCTCTGGATCGCGCTCGTGAGGGTCGCGGACCGGAGCGCGGCGTTTCTCTGGACGGCGCTCGCCGTTCCCGCGCTGGTATTCATGCCGAACGCCGGCGGCGCGGTCCTGGGGATGGGCTTCCGCATCTGGCACGCCGCGACGTTCTCCCTTCTCGCCATCGCGGTCGCCGCGGGCGACGATCGCCGCGTCCTCCGCTGGGCGGGCGCCGGCGCCCTCGCGGCGCTCGCGGGCCTCTGTCGCACGGAGTGGGGCCTGGCGGCCCTTTCGGCCGCAGTACTCGTCGTCGCGCTCCGCGAGTCGGGACGTGGCCTCGCGCGTTCGCTCGCCGTGGTCGCCGGGGGATTCCTGCTCGTCTTCTGCGGCGTCTGGTCGTTCTTCTTCGCTCGAGCCGGTTGGGACGTTCTGCTGCGCGGCGAGCCCGTCTTCCTGCTCCGCATTCCGGAGGCGACGCGGAGCCACGTCGGTCTCGCGGGCCTGCGGGCGTGGCGGACGGGATCGTGGAACCTGCTCTACTCCGCCAGCGTCTGGCTCGGAGTCGTTCTCGGCATCGAGCTCCTCGCCCTCCGGCGCGTAGAGCCGGCGGGGAGCCGGCGCCTGCTGTACGCGCTCGCCGCCGCGCTCCTCGTGGCGCTGGGATGCGCGGCGATGGGAGCCGTGCCGGGGCCCGTGCTCTTCAGCGCCGCGCCGCTCATCTGCCTCGCGGCGCTCGTCGAGGGCGGGCTCGGCAGGCGCGGCGGGCGGAGCCCGGACTCGGCCGCTCTCGCGGGCTTCGGCTGGATGGGCCTGATCGCCTCGCACCGCCGCTTCTTCTTCATCGACGACGCCCCGTACGTCGCGCCCCCGCTGCTCTTCGCGTTCGTGTGCGCGGCGGGGCTTCTCCTTCTCGCGGTCCGGCGCGAGCCGTTGCCCGCCGCGCGGCGGCGGCTATCGATCGCGTTCGGAGCGGCCCTCTGCGTCCTCGTCGCCTTCGCGTTCCTCGGACGATTCGCCGCGTACGCGTCCGACGAGCGGGTCGCGATCCGGGGAACCGGGGGAATGCTCTCCGCGCGGCCGGAGCTTGCGCGTCAGATCGAGGAGGTAGCGGGCGAGGTCCGGAGGAACACTCCCGCCGGCGCCGGGCTCGTCGTCTTTCCGGAGGGCGAGGTCTTGAACTTCCTCTCGCAGCGGCCCAATCGGCTGCGTCACAAGCTCTACATCCCCGGCTACGTCACACGCGAGAACGAGGACGAGATCGTCGGCGAGCTCGAGCGGGATCCGCCCGCCGCGATCGTGCTCTGGCCGCGCCCCGCGGGCGAGTACGGCGAGGCGCCATCCGCCGCCGATCCGAACAGCCGGCTCGGCCGCTGGATCCGTGCGGGCTACCACGCTGAGCCGCTCCCCTCCGACGGGAGACGGCGGAACGGGGCGCTCCTGTTCCTCCGGAACGGCGCGTGAACGGCGCAGGCCGCGGGGCGCCGGGCCGGTTCCGTTCCCTGCCGGAGGCGCTCTACCTCCTTGGGTCCGCGGCGGCGGGGCTGTGGGCGGGCGGGCGCTGGCTCGACCCGTTCGGCGACCCCGGATTCTCCTGGTCGCTCGTGTATCGGGCCGGGAGGGGAGAGAAGCTCTATCGCGACATTTTCGTCGGGTACACGCCCCTCTCGATCGACGTGCTCGCGCCCATCGAGCGCGCCGCGGGCTTCTCCGCCCGTTCGTGGCTCCTCGTGAACTGGATTCCGGCGATCGTCGCGGGCCTTCTCCTCTTGCTCGCCTCGCGCCGCCATCTTGGGACGCTCGAGCGGCTCGCGGTCGCGTCACTCCTGTTGGGGCTCTCGGTGTTCGCCGCGGGAAGCGGCCGCCTCGTGTATCCCTACTATCCGGGCGTCGTGCACGCGCTCGCGCTCGGATTGGGAGCGGTGATGCTCATCCAGCGGGAGGGGCGCTGGACTCTCGTCCGCGGGATCGGCGCCGGGGCCCTGGCCGCGCTGGCCTTCGCGTGCAAGCAGGAGATCGGCGTCGCGGCCCTGGCCGGGCTCGGGGCGTCCCTCGTCCCGGACGCGAGAAGGTCGTGGCGGGCCGCGCTCGCGATCGCGGGGGGGGCCGCCCTCGTGTGTGTGCCGCTGACGATCCGGATCCTCTCGGCGGCTCCCGTCGACGTCCTGAGGGACTTCGACGCTCTCTGGCCCCTGCGGATCGCGACGCCCGGGGATCTCTCGGTCCTCTTCCGCAACGCCGCCGGCATCCAAGGCGCCCACTGGGCCGTCGGGATCCGCTCCTCCCTGTGGTGGCTCCTCTGGTACGTCGCCCTCGTTTTCGCCGCGGTGATGCTCGGCAGGAAGATCCGCGCTCCGCGGGCGTGGGCCCCCCTCGCTTCGCTCTTCCTCGCGCTCGGCGTCTGGTGGGCGGTCGAGGGCCGCGCGCTCAACGGGGTTCCGCGGTTCGCGTCGCTGTCGACTCTGGCGGCGCTGTCGGTGGCCGCGATCGCCCTGTGCCGGCCCCGCATCCCGGAGCGAGCCTTCCTCATCGGCTTCGGAGTCTTCGCCGGCTTGACCGGCGTCCGGTGCGCCTTCTCTCCCTTCACCGGCGGAACCTACGACGGGCCCGGCCGGTTCGCGGCCTGCCTCGCCTGGGTGTTGCTGCTCTGTCTCCTGCTGCCGGACCTCCTCGTGCCCGATCCGGAAGCCCGGAGGTGGGCGTCGCGGCTCCTCGCCCTCGGGATCCTCGTTGTCGTGGCGCCCACGCTCGCGGAGGGAGTCGGGAGCCTGCGCTCCGACGCGAAGGTCGCCGTCGAGACGCCCCGGGGAACGGTGTTTGCCTCGCCGCCCAGCGCGCGGTTCCTGGGCATCCTGGGGAGGACGGTGCGCGCGTCCGATCGCGTCTTCCTGATACCGGAGTCCAACGGGGTCGACGTCCTCTTCGGAGCGAGGAACGTCAGCCCGCTCGTCGACGTGCTCCCGGGATGGCTGAGTCCGAGAGTCGAAGCCGACATCCTGGCCCGCCTCGAGCGCTGGGAACCCGACGAGATCGTCGTGTTCCGGCGTCCCATGCCCGAGTTCGGAGCGGTCGAGCTCGGGCGGACCTACGCTCCCTCGCTCGTCGCCTGGTGGTCGGGGCGGTACGCGGTCGTCGCGCGCGACGAAAGCGGCGAGGTTCTTCGCCGCGCGGGCGCGGCCGTGAGCGGTCGCTGATCCGGCGGGATCAGGAGCCGCGGCGAATTCAGGGCCGGTCGATCGAGGCGGAGAACCACAGCGAGGCGCCGGGGACGGCACCGAGGGAAAGGACGCGGTGGATCCCCCTCTCGACGTCGCAGAGGCGGGCGAACAGGGCGTTGAGCGCCGGCGCGGGGGAGTCGAGCGCCCGATGCTGGGCGGCGCGCCGGCCCTCATCCCCCACGGCGCGGCCGCGGCCGACGAGCAGACGCCGGACCAGCATCCCCGGCAACAGCGACTGGAAGAAGTACGCGGTGCGCGG
>JBBRFL010000075.1:0-7038 GCA_038224325.1 Thermoanaerobaculia bacterium
GCGATCTCGCCGATGACCTCCATGTCGCAGCCCACCCCCGCGTAGTGCACGGGGACGATGGCGCGCGTGCGGGGCGTGATGCGGGATTCCACGAGGCGCTCGTCGAGGTTGAGGGTGTCGCTTCGAACGTCGACGAAGACCGGGGTCGCGCCCCGCAGGACAAACGCGTTCGCCGTCGACACGAAGGTGAAGTCCGGCACGATGACCTCGTCTCCCGGTTGAATCTCGAGGAGGAGGGCCGCCATCTCGAGCGCATGCGTGCAGGAGGTCGTCAGGAGCGCCGCCGCGACGCCGAGCTCGGCGCGAAGCAGGTCCTGGCAGCGTCGGGTGAATTCTCCGTCGCCCGAGATGTGCCCGCGCGCGACCGCCTCGGCCATGTAGAGGGCCTCGTTTCCCACGATCGACGGCCGGTTGAATGGAATTCGGGGAGGCATGCGGCTCAAACCGGCGGGACCCGCGCGTCCTCGGGGCGGGACGTACGGGTTTTCTTGAATCGGGCGGAATACTGCTCGGAATCGACGATCTCGATCCTCGTCGGAATCTGGAATCGGCGCAGCCGCGTCCGGCAGTGCTCGCGCACGCGCCGCCGCAGGTCCTCGGGCGCCTCGGGCTCCCGGAGATTGAAGAAGGCGGCGACCATCTGTCCGGTGATCGGGTTGGCCTCGCCGCGCACGACGACGTCCCCCACGTTGGCCAGGCCGAGCAGAGCGCTCTCGACTTCGGCGGGATAGACCTTCTCGCCTCCGACGTTGATGATCTCGGACCGGCGACCCAGGATCTGGAGGAAATCTCCGTCCACCCGGACCTCGTCCTGAGTGTCGAACCATCCGTCCCCGTCGAACGGGCTCGGGGCGTTCAGGTACCCGAGCATCGCGGACGCGGATCGGATCCACAGGATTCCGTCCACGATCTTCGTCTCGACGCCTTCCCCTCCGAGTCGGACCCAGAGCGAATCCGAGGATCGGGACTTTGCCCTCAGGATTCCGAGCTCGGACAGCCCATAGGTCTGTGACAGTCGGACGTCCGGAAGCAGGGTGTGCAGCCGGTCCAGGGTCGCGGCGGGCATGGGCTCGGTCCCGTAGGTGATCTGCCGGAGAGAGGACAGGTCGTGGCGTTGGTAGGCCTCGGAGATGAGCAGGAGATTCAGAAACGTCGGCGTCGTCGGAAGGAGCTCGACGGCGTGGTGTTCGACCGCCTCGCAAATGGCGTCGGGGCTCCGCTCCGAGACGGCGACGACGGTGCCGCCGTTGCCCAGGATGTGAAAGAGCGTGTTGATCCCCCCGATGTGGTCGAGGAGCAGAAAGGCGAGGGTCCGCAGGGAGGGGCGCCTCGTGCGGTACTTCTCGAGGAGGCGTGGAAACGAATGGAGGGCGCCCTTGGGGTCCCCGGTGGACCCGGACGTGAACAGGACGAGCCCCGGGTCTCCGGCGTCCCGCAGCGCCGTGAGCAGAGGGTTGCGGGCGACGGCCGGGCGCGTCGCGTACTCCGGGGGCCCCGTCTCCGGAAATCGGACGACCGTCCGCACCTCGGCAATTTCGAGGAACCGCTCGCGGTGCCCTTCGGCGGCCGTCGTGATGGGAACGATGATGGCCCGCCGGTCGATCGCGGCGAGGAGAAACGCGCAGGTCTCGGGGGAGTAGTCCCCCTCCATGGCGACGACGCTGCCGGGCGGAACCGCCCGCGACTCGAGCTCGCGCGCGTGCTCCTCGACGCGGCCGAGCAGGTTCGCGTAGGAGTGGCCGCGGCCGCGCCAGACGAGCGCCGTGCGGTCGCCTCCCTCGGCCAGTCTCTCGAAGAGCCAGCCGGGGGTCACGGTCCCCCGAGGTACAGGATCTGTCCGGTCACGGCCCCGCTCTCCCGGCGCAGAAAGAACTCGACGGCGTTCGCCACGTCTTCGAGCGTCCCGGGGCGGCCGGTCGACAGGCGCCCCACGAGCGCGTCGAGTTTCTCGGAAGGGACTCCGCGGGTCAGGTCCGTCGGGATCGGCGGCGGTCCTACCGCGTTGACGGTGATCCCGGACGCGCCGAGCTCCCTCGCCAGGATCCTCGTGAACGTCTCGACCGCGCTCTTCGACGCGGCGTAGATCGCCTCTCCCTCGAGCGCCATGGGCACGGCGACCGAAGTGAGGTTCACGATCCGGCCGAATCGCCGCGTCATCATCACCTTCGCGCTCTCCCGGGAAACGAGCACGGTGCCGAGGAAGTTGGTGCGAAAGATGCGCTCGACCGTGCCGCCCGGCGTCAGGAGCGCGGCGTTCATCGACGCGACACCGGCGTTGTTCACGAGCGCGTCGAGCGCCCCGTAGCGCTGCCGGATGCCGGAGACCAGGGCGATCACCTGCGATTCGTCGGTCACGTCGGCGACCACGTGCTCATAGGACGGGAGCGACCAGCCCGCGTCCTGCCGGCTGCATCCGACGACCCGGTATCCCCCGGCGACCAGGCGCTCGGCGAGGTGGCGGCCGATGCCCTTGCGCGATCCGGTGACGAGCGCGATCGGAGCGTCGGCCATGTCAGGCCTCGGATCCCGCGAGCTGCGGCATCAGGTACTCGGCGAGAGAGTCGACCGTCCGAAAGGGGCTCGAGGCGCGGGAGACGGCGGCGTCGTTCATGAGGCTGACGGGTCCGGCCCCCCGATCGGCGATCTTCTGCTCGATCTCGACGAGGACGGAGACCAGCCCGAGGGAGTCGAGAACGCCGGCGGGGCCGTACAGGTGGGTCTCCGGCCCGATCGCCTCGCTCGATCCCTGCATCGTCAGCCGGTAGTCGTCGACGGTGCGGATGATCAGATCAACGACCGCGTTCTTGTCCATTCGCCCCTTCCTCCTGTTCGAGCGCCCGGACGAGAGAGACGAGCCGGGAGGACTCCGGCCGGTGCCAGTGCAGGACGATCTCCGGATCGTGGAAGCGGAATCCGAGCGCCGCGTAGATGTTGCTGACGGCCACGTTCACGGCGGAGATGCGAGCGGTCACCTTCGACACGTTCCGCGATGCGAGCGCTGCGAGCGCGCCGCGGAAGAGCTCCGGACCGGCGACGCCGGCTTCCGGACGGACGGCCGCCAGGCGGATGTCGGCGGCGGCGTCGGCGATCTCGGCGTAGAGGAAGCCCTGGGGGCTCCCCGGCGGCCCGATGACTCCCACCCAGGCGCCGTGTCCCGGCTCGGCCAGCGCGCGTTCAACCCAGAGACGGTATCGCCGGTCCGCGAGATCCCGGGGGAAGCGCGGGTCCGCGTGATACCGGCCGAGCGTGAATGCCGAGCCGGCGATCGCGGAGACGCCGCGGTGATCGGCCGGCTCCGCGGTCCGGATCGTGAGGCGCGCCGGTCGGAGGTCCGTCGCGCGAAGGCGGGGAATCGTGGCCTGGTACTGGACCTCGACGAATCGGAAACCCGCGGCCTCGAGGATCGCGCCGAACGGTCCCGGCGAGATCCGGCAGCCAACGAGCTCCACGGCCTCCGCGTCCGCCCAGGAGTGCAACCGCCGGGTGAGCTCCTCCGGGCGTTCGGCGAGAGCGCGCGCGTCGGCGGCCCGAAGAAGGCCCGGCCGGTAGTCGGCGACCTTGAATCCGAAGATCTCCGCGTCCCACGGCAGGATCGCGACCTCTCCGAGTCGAAGGTCCTCTCCGAGAGCCGCATAGTCGGCCACGAACCGATCGCCCGCGCGGCCGAGCGAGGGTCCGGTCACGACGGCTCCTCTTCGCCGGTAGTCTCGGCGATGGCGTAGGTGGGCCGTTCCATGAGCCGCGAGTGAATTCGGGCCAGGTATTCGCCGATGATCCCGAGCGCGAAGAACTGGACTCCCGAGAAGATGGCGATGATGCTCGCGAGGAAGGGAAATCCCGGAACGCTTCCCCCGTGGATGAAGTAGACGGCCATGACGTAGACCAGGACGCCGACGCCCAGGAGCGTGAAGGAGAAGCCGAGGAGGCTGGCGACCCGCAGCGGCAGGGTGGAGAAGCCCGTCGCGACGGTGAGCGCGTGCGTGACGAGAGCGCGAAGGGTGTAGTTCGAGCGTCCGATCTCGCGGGGGCGGTGCTCGACCGCGATCGAGCGGAAGCGCCGCGTGCCCCACGTCAGGAGCACGTCGATGGAGAGGAACGGGCTCTGGTAATTGCCGAAGGCGTCGCGGAGCCGCGTGCGGAAGGCCCGGAACGCGGAGACTCCGCGGGCGGTCTCGGCGCCCATCCCCTTCTGCAGCACGAGCTTGGTGATCCAGGACGAGGCGTTGCGGAACGACGAGTGGGGCATCTTTCTCGGGAAACCGTAGACGACGTCGAACCCCCGGGCGAGCTCGGCGAGCAGCCGGGGGATCTCCTCCGGCGGATGCTGGAGGTCGTCGTCGATCGTGACGATCGTCGATCCCCGCGCCGCGCGGATCCCCGCCAGCACCGCGTTGTGCTGGCCGTAGTTCCGCATCAGGTTCAGGCCGCGCACCGCCGGGTGGCCGGCGGAGAGCTCGCGGATCACGCCCCAGGAGCCATCCGTGCTTCCGTCGTTGACGAGGACGATCTCGTGCGGATGAGGCGAGAGGGCGGCTTGGGTTCGCGCGACGAGCGCCGGAAGCGACCCCTCGCTGTTGTAGACCGGCACTACGACCGAGATTTCAACCGACTTCGTCCGCTGTTCGATGCACGAATTCTACCGCGCGCGACTCCCGCAGGCGAGCCTCGGCGGCGCGCCGACCGCTATAATCCGGCGCCTTGACCGAATCCCGCTACGCCGAAGCCGGAGTCGACATCGACGCGAAAGCCTCGGCGCTCGCGCGCGCGAAGGCGGCGATCCGGGGGACCTTCACCCCGGGAGTCCTCGGCGACGTGGGGAGCTTCGGCGGCCTCTTCCGCCCGGATTTCTCGAGCTACCGCGAGCCCGTCCTCGTGGCTTCGACCGACGGCGTCGGGACCAAGCTCAAGGTCGCCATCGCCATGGGTCGCCACGACACCTGCGGAGCGGACCTCGTCAACCACTGCGTCAACGACATCCTCGTCCAGGGAGCGAGCCCGCTCTTCTTTCTCGACTACATCGCGGCGGCGAAGATCGACCCGGCGGTCATCCAGAGCGTCATCGAGGGAATCGCCCGCGCGTGCCGCGAAAACGCGACCGCGCTTCTCGGCGGCGAGACGGCGGAGATGCCGGATTTCTACGCGTCCGGCGAGTACGACCTGGCCGGCACGATCGTCGGAGTCGTGGACAGGGACCGGATCGTCGACGGGTCGCGGATCGCGTCCGGCGACATCGCGGTCGGGCTGCCCTCCGTGGGCCTGCAGACCAACGGGTACACGCTCGCCCGCAAGGTCTTCTTCGAGACCATGGGACGGACTCCGACCGACCGGCTCGACGAGCTGGGCGGCCGCGCGATCGGCGACATGCTCCTCGCGCCGCACCTGTCGTACGGGAAACCGATCGCCCCGCTGCTCGAGGCCGGCATCGTGCACGGCATGGCGCACCTGACGGGCGGCGGGTTCTACGACAACATCCCGCGGGTCCTTCCCGAGGGCCTTGACGTCGTCATCAAGGCGGGCGCGTGGGACGTCCTCCCGGTCTTCGACGTCATCGAGCGGGAGGGCCGGGTCTCCTTCGAGGAGATGCATCGGGTGTTCAACATGGGCATCGGGATGGTGCTGTTCCTGGCGCCGGCGGACCTGACGCGCGCGACGGAGATCTGGAAGGGGATGAACCAGCGGTGGTTCGCGATCGGGAACGTCAAGGGCGGCGGCAACCGGCGGGTCACCGTCGAGCCGGTGGCCCGGTCCTGAATGGCTCGGAAGCACCGCCTCGCGATTCTCCTGTCCGGGCGCGGATCCAACTTCGAGGCGATCGCCGACGCGGTGGACGACGGAGCGATCCCGAACGGCAAGATCGTCGCGGTCATCTCGGACGTCGCGGACGCTCCCGGGCTCAATCGGGCCGTCGAGCGGGGACTTCCCGCTTTTCCTCTTCCGCGGGGGAGCGACTCGCGCGCCGAGCACGAACTCAAGATCCGGGCGATCCTGGACTCGGCGCGACCCGACCTGATCTGCCTGGCGGGTTACATGCGGCTGCTCTCGGCCGATTTCGTAGGACGGTTCCCGGGCCGGATTCTCAACGTCCATCCCGCGCTTCTCCCGAAGTTTCCCGGCCTGGACGTCCAGCGGCGGGCGCTCGCGGCCGGAGAGCCCGAGTCCGGCTGCACGGTCCACTTCGTGGACGAGGGGACCGATAGCGGGCCGGTGATCCTGCAGCGGCGCGTTCGCATTCTGCCGGGCGACACGGTGGAAACGCTGTCGGACCGGATCCTCGCGGAGGAGCACCGCGCCTACCCGGAGGCGATCGCCAGGGTCCTGGCGGAACGCGGGGAACACTGAGCTCCCGACGCACAGATTGCTGTGCAGCCGCGGCTTTTCGAGGCCTTCTTTTGCGAGCGTTTTCGCGTCTTTTCGAAAACGCTTGACAGGCCCTTGCGGCGGGTCCTATATTCCCGTTCCCCCGCAAGGGCTCAGTTCTTTCCAGGGGTTTCGTCGCGGCGCGAGCCGTCCGCTCGTTCAGGAGCGAAGATCGCCGATCTTGAGTTGACGAAGCCCGAATAGATCGCTAGACTGAAAGGTCCGTCGCAAGGCGGATTTCTCATCGATTACGCGCCGGAAGTACGGCGCGGTTCCAGGGCGCCTGAGCCGGGGACGCGGTTCCTTGAAAACTGAGTAGAGCGTGCCAGACGTCATTTTTCCTGCTTTTTTAAAAAAAGCAGAGTTTTTTCCTGTTTTTCAAAAAATCAGGGTTTGACTCGAATCAAACGGTGCCGGATCCGCAAGGTTTCGGCCCCGGGAGAACACTTTTAAGTGGAGAGTTTGATCCTGGCTCAGAATGAACGCTGGCGGCGTGCTTAACACATGCAAGTCGAGCGAGGCCTGGGGGGCAACTCCCAGAGTCGAGCGGCGGACGGGTGAGTAACACGTGGGTAACCTGCCCGGAAGTGGGGAATACCTCGGGGAAACTCGAGCTAATACCGCATGACATCTTTGGGACGAAAGTCCTGACGATCAAAGCGGGGTCGCAAGATCTCGCGC
>JBBRFL010000076.1:0-6924 GCA_038224325.1 Thermoanaerobaculia bacterium
GGGGACCACCTGGCCTCCGCGCGCGCACCACCCGAGCGAACGGCACACGCGGACCTGCCGCCCGATCGCGGGCTCGATGGCTCGCAGCGCGGCGAGCGTCTCACCGGCGAGGATTCCGGGCCCGATCTCGTCGGAGGGAACGCCGCGTCGAATTCGCCGAGCCCGCGGGAAGCGGAGCCGGAAGGTTCCGGCCGCCAGATCCACGGATCCGCCCAGGAACTCGTCGATCCAGAGCCCGTTCTGCAGCCGGCGGCTCATCTCCTCCCGCGTCGCGGCGCCCGCTCCCACGACCACGTTGGAGGGACGCGGCAGGGGCGGCTCCGAGGCGCCGGCGCGACGCGCGTGTCCGGTCGAGCCCGAGGGCCCCGCGTGGGCACGGTCCGTCAGGCGTCCGCCGAGCGCGCCCGCGTGGATGAGGCGGACCACCCGGGGCGGCGTGCCCTCGTCGTCGTGCTCGTACCCGCCGAACAGGTCCAGCCGGCGGGCGTCGTCCACGACGTCGAGATCGGCGACGGCCAGGCGCGACTCCGAGACGGCTGTCAGGGGCGAGCCGCCCACGCCTGCCTCCAGAGCGTGCGCGAGGATCTCGTGAAAGAGAACGGCGGCGGAACCTTCCGCCAGGACCAGGTCGGTCTCGCCCTCGGGCGGCGGCACGGGCCGGTCGCGTGGCGCGCCCGCGGCGGAGAGGAGCGTCTTCAGCTCATCGACCGCGGCATCGCCGTCCGGGGCGTGGAAGGAGAAGGTTCGCTGCTCGTCGCCCTGCCGCGAGGCGGCCGTGAAGCGTCCGTCCAAGGACAGGAGTCGCCTCGTCGAAAGAGTCGCGGGCCGTCCCGGCGACACCACGCGGCGCTCGGTCGCTCGCACGCGGAATCGAAATTGGTGGCGCGGGGCGTGACGGGCGAAGATGCCGATCAGCCGCCGAATCCAGCGGTCGGCCTCGGCTCCCGGCGCCTCCTCCTCGGACGGCGCCGTCCGGGGAGCCCGGATCGGCAGGGGCTCGCGCCCGGCCGACGACCGCAACGCGCGCACCGCTTCGCGGACGGCCGACTCGTCGGTTCCCGGGACGTGGACCAGGCGCTCCTCGCCCCCGAAGCGCCACCGGGCGCTGGAACCCTCCTCCCTACGAATCGCGAAGTCGGTGATCTCCCCGTCGCGCCACTCGAGGGTGGTCTCGCGGAGGCTCTCGCCGAAGACTTCCGCGAGCTCGCCCTCGCGGGAGGCGAGGGGCTCGAGCCAGCGAGCGATTCCGGTTTCATCCCAGAGCACTTCCGCGCAGTGTAATAACATCCGCCGAGGGAAACATGAGTCTGGCCGACACGAAGAAGGATTTCGTCGCCGGAAAGACGGCGCGGGGTCTGGCCTCCCGGAAGCTTTACGCCGAGAAGGCGCCCGGCGCGCTGCGCGCCGCCGTGCTCGCGGCCCTCGAGGCCGAGTCCGAGAAAGAGCGCACGCTCGACGAGGAGGCGCGCCGGATGATGGACGGAGCGCGCCAGGAGATCGCCGCCGGGCGGGTGGACGGGCACGAGCTGTTCCGCCGGATTCGCCGCAAGCTCGCCGAGCAGCGCGGAATCGTCCTGTGAGAGATCGTCCTGTGAGAGGTCGTTGACACTCGAGCGGCGGATCGGGGACCTCGAGGCGTTGCGGGAAAGCCGCCTCGAGGGCGGGGGCCGGGAGCGCATCGAGCGCCAACATCGCGAAGGCAAGCTGACGGCGCACGAGCGCGTCGATCTGCTCCTCGACCCCGGCTCCTTCTTCGAGCTGGACCCGTTCGTGGTCCACCGGTGCCGCGATTTCGGCATGGAGAAGATCTCGATCCCGGGCGACGGCGTCGTCTGCGGCTCGGGGACCGTCGCCGGCCGTCCGGTCTACGTCTTCGCTCAGGATTTCACGGTCTTCGGCGGATCGCTGTCCGAGTCCAACGCCGACAAGATCTGCAAGGTGATGGACCTCGCCGTGCAGAACGGCGCTCCCATCATCGGCCTGAACGATTCGGGGGGAGCGCGGATCCAGGAGGGCGTGGTCTCCCTGGCGGGCTACTCGAAGGTGTTCCTACGCAACACCCGCGCTTCGGGCGTGGTTCCCCAGATCTCGGCGATCCTGGGGCCGTGCGCGGGGGGGGCGGTCTACTCGCCCGCCATCACCGATTTCGTCTTCATGACCGAGAAGACGTCTTACCTCTTCGTCACCGGGCCCGACGTGATTCGCACGGTCACGCACGAGGAGGTGACGAAGGAGGACCTCGGCGGAGCGCGGACGCATTCGAGCGTCTCGGGCGTGGCCCACTTCGTTCGCGCGAACGACGCGGCGGTCCTCGCGGGCATTCGGGAGCTCCTGGCGTTTCTTCCCTCGAACAACCTCGACGAGCCCCCACGGACCGAGCCTCGCGAGCCGCTGGCCTCCGCCGGCGACCTCAACGACTTCATCCCGGAGGAGCCCGACCGTCCCTACGACATGGCGGAGCTCGTCCGGCGTGTGGCGGACGGGGGGATCTTCCTGGAGGTGCACGCGGGATTCGCGCGCAACATCCTGGTCGGCTTCGTTCGCCTCGCGGGCCGCGTGGTCGGAGTCGTCGCGAACCAGCCGATGCATCTGGCGGGAGTGCTGGACATCGACGCCTCGGTCAAGGGCGCGCGGTTCGTGCGGTTCTGCGACGCCTTCGGCATTCCGCTGCTCGTGTTCGAGGATGTCCCCGGCTTCCTCCCGGGAACGCAGCAGGAGTACGGCGGGATCATCCGCCACGGCGCGAAGCTGCTCTACGCGTTCGCCGAGGCGACCGTGCCGAAGGTCTCGGTGATCACGCGCAAGGCGTACGGCGGGGCCTACTGCGTGATGCTGTCCAAGGATCTCGCGACGGACTTCAACTTCGCGTTTCCGACGGCGGAGATCGCCGTGATGGGGCCCGAGGGCGCCGTGAACATCCTCTACCGCCGGGAGTTGCCCCCCGACGCGCCGCCCGCCGCGCGCGCCGAGAAGGTCGCCGAGTACGCCGCCAACTTCGCCAATCCCTACATCGCCGCGCAGCGCGGGTACGTCGACGACATCATCGAGCCCTCCGAGACCCGCCCCCGGCTCATCGCGGCGTTCCAGTTCCTCGAGGGCAAGCGCGTCACGCTGCCGAAGAAGAAGCACGGAAACATCCCGCTCTGAGCCGGGAGGCACCATGAGACTCCTCGTCGCCAACCGGGGCGAGATCGCGGTCCGGATCTTTCGCGCCTGCCGCGATCTGGGAATCGAGACCGTGGCGGTCTTCTCGGACGCCGATCGCCAGTCGCCCCACGTCACGATGGCGGACCACGCCGTCCGGCTGGGGCCCGCCCCTTCGCGGGAGAGCTACCTCTCGATCCCCGCGCTGCTCGACGCGGCGCGTCGGACGGGCGCGCGGCTGGTGCACCCCGGGTACGGCTTCCTGGCCGAGAACGCCGGCTTCGCGAGGGCGTGCGCGGAGGCGGGCCTGGTGTTCGTCGGGCCGTCCCCGGAGGCGATCGAGGCCATGGGCTCCAAGACGGGAAGCCGGCGGATGATGGAAAAAGCCGGCGTGCCGGTCGTGCCGGGCACCGTAGAGCCCGCGCGCAGCGCCGCCGAGCTCAAGGAGTTCGCGCGGAGGGCGGGCTATCCGATCCTGCTCAAGGCCTCCGCGGGAGGCGGCGGAAAGGGGATGCGCCAGGTGGACTCGGAGAAGGACCTCGACGCGGCCTTCACGCGGGTTTGCGCCGAAGCGCAGGCCGCCTTCGGCGACCCGTCGGTCTATGCCGAGAAGCGGATCGAGCGTCCGCGGCACATCGAGGTGCAGGTCGTCGGCCACCCGAGAGAAGGCGTCCTCGCCGTGGGCGAGCGGGAGTGCAGCATCCAGCGGCGGCATCAGAAGGTCCTGGAGGAGTGCCCTTCTCCGGCGATCGACGACGCGTTGCGCGGGCGCCTCTGCGACGCCGCCGTCGCCGCCGCTCGGGCCGTCGGCTACACCTCCTGCGGGACCGTCGAGTTTCTGGTGGCGCCCGATCACTCGTTCTACTTCCTCGAGATGAACACGCGCCTGCAGGTCGAGCATCCCGTGACCGAGGAGGTCTGGGGAGTCGATCTGGCCGCCGCGATGATCCGGATCGCCCTCAATGAGCCGCTTCCCGCGGACCTCTCGCGGCTTCGCCCCCGGGGGCACGCCATCGAGTGCCGGATCTATGCCGAGGACGCGAGTCGGGGCTTCGCGCCGTCACCCGGCCGCATCGCGTCCCTGCGGCTGCCGGAGGGCCCGGGAATCCGCAACGACGTGGGGGTCGAAGCGGGATCGGTCGTTCCCATCGACTACGACCCCATGCTCGGCAAGCTCATCGCGCACGGCGCCGATCGAGCCGCGGCGCTGAAGCGTCTCGCACGCGCCCTTTCCGATTACGAGATCTCGGGGGTCGATACGACGCTTCCCCTCTTCCGGGCGCTGTGCGCCGACGAGGAATTCGTCCGGGGAAACTTCGACGTGCAGTGGCTCGACCGGCGGCTGTCCGGGGGACTGCTGGGCGCAGAGGCCCCGCGCGCTTCCGAGATCTGGCTGGCGGCGACGGCCATGGCCCAGGCGGAGGCACCTCTCGCGCCGGCATCCGCGGGGGGCTCCGCCTCGCTCTGGAGGGGAGCCGCGCGGCGCGAAGCGCTGCGGGACTGATGCGGCGGTTCACGTTCATCCACCGGGGGCACGGAGGCCCCGAAGAGCTCTCGATCGAGGTCGACGACTCTCTCCAGCGGTGCGTTCTCTCCCGGGGCGGCCGCTCCGAACCGGCCTCGATCGCGCGCCTCCCGGACGGGCGCGTGTCGCTCCTCCTGGAGGATGGAAGGCAGATCTGCGGAAGGGTTCGCGTCCTTTGCGGGGGCGATCTGGAGGTGGTCACGGGGTCGTCCCGGAGGAAGATCGCGCTCGCGGATCCCCTCCGCGACCGCATCGCCCACGCGGCGCAATCCGAATCGGGCAGCCCGGCGGAGGAGGAGATCCGCGCCCTCATGCCGGGCCGGGTGATCGAGATCGCGGTGAAGCGGGGACAGCGCGTCGGCGCCGGGGAGCTCGTCCTCGTTCTCGAGGCGATGAAGATGCAGAACGAGATCCGAGCGTCCCGCGGCGGAACGGTGGCGGAGATCCGGGTCGAGGCGGGCAGGGCCGTCGAAGGGGGGGCGATCATGGTGGTCCTCCGAGCCGACGAGGAGCCCTCCTGACGGACCGGGTCGCCAGCGCTGACTGACCAGTCGGTTATCCAAAAAACCGGACTCCGATTCAAGGCGCTGGTACTTTTAAAACCGGCCCTCGTCACGAATTTACCCCTTTCTTATGTCGGCACAGTTAGTTAGAGTTCGGCAGAACCTCGGAAAATCTTGGCAGTCGCATTGCTTTGTATTTCGAGCCTGAGTGAGAAAGCTCACAGCGTTTTGAAAGAGTTCCAAAAGAAGGAGGAAGGGAATGAAGTCAGTTTTCCGATTTAGCCTGGCTCTATCGGCCTGTCTTCTCCTGATCGCTCCGATGGTCGTGTTCGCACAGACCACCGGCGAGATCCAGGGGACGGTTAACGGGACCGATGGCCGCCCACTACCGGGCGTTACCGTGGAGGCGTCGAGCCCCTCGCTGCAGGGGACGCGCGTCAGCGTCACGGGCAACGACGGGCAGTTCCGGTTCATCTCGCTGCCGCCGGGTACCTACAAGGTTCGCGGCAACCTGTCCGGCTTCACCACGGTGGAGAGAGTCGCGACAGTCCGGCTGGATTCGGCCGTCACCGTCCAGATGCAGCTCCAGGTTTCCGCCAAGGAAGAGCTGGTCGTGACGGGTGAGGCGCCGGTGGTCGACTCGACCACGGCGGAATCCGGCACCAACATCCGGCAGGAGATCGCCCAGAAGCTTCCGGTCGGCCGCAACTACTCGAGCGTCGTTGCGATCCAGCCGGGCGTGAACACGGATCAATCGGAGACGCAGGGCCGCGCCCTCGCCTTCACGATCTATGGCGCGACCTCGGTCGAGAACTCCTACCTGGTCGACGGCGTCAACACGACGAACGTCATCAAGGGCTTCCAGGGGAAGGCGCTCTCGCAGGAGTTCATCGAGGAAGTGCAGGTCAAGTCGTCCGGCTACGAGGCCGAGTACGGCCGTTCGACGGGCGGCGTGATCAACGTCGTCACGAAGTCCGGCGGTAACGACTTCCACGGCGACGCGTTCGGCTACTTCGACAACAAGAGCCTGACGGCGAACTACAAGGGCTTCTCCAACGTCATCTTCAACGCCGACGAGACCAACTTCACCAACACGGGGACCGACGCGGAGTACGTCGTCGACAACAGCCAGGTCAGTCGGCAGGACTACGGCGCGGACCTCGGCGGCTACATGATGAAGGACCACATCTGGTTCTTCGGCGCCTACAACCGCGTGACCTACAACAATAGCCAGATCATCAGCTCCGGCAGCTCGCCGCTGTACGCCACGGCGGGACAGGATCTTCCCTTCGACTCGACCGCGAACATCTACTCCGGCAAAATGACGTTCCGCATGGGACAGGGCACGACGATCGTCGGCACCGTCTTCGGCGACCCCGAGAAGCGGACCGGCAACATCCGGAACCTCACCTCGAGCAATTCTCTCGTTCGCAACGCCCTGCGCAACGTCGGCGCCACGGACTACTCGGGAGCGCTCACGCAGCTCTTCGGCAGCTCCGCGCTGATCACGGCCCGCTACGGCCGCCACGCGGACCGGTTCGAGCTCTCGCCGGTGGCCGGCGGCGATGGCCCGCAGATACGCAACTACACGTCCGGATCGCTGGTAGTCTCCAACGGTTTCGGATCCATCTTCGGACCCACGAACAACAACCACTCGACCCGCGACGCCTACCAGTTGAACGGCACCTTCTACGCCGCGAACCACGAGATCAAGGTCGGCGGCGACTACGAGAACAACAAGACGTTCACGAC
>JBBRFL010000077.1:0-6234 GCA_038224325.1 Thermoanaerobaculia bacterium
CAGGTGCACCAGGACCCGCTTGCGCCGGCTGCGCAGGCTCTCGGCGAGCATCGCTAGCTTCTCGCCGCTGCCGCAGCCGAGCTCCACCATCGTGATCGGATCGGCCAGCGGCTCGACCATGGCCGGGGCGAATCGGGAGAGGAGGCGCCCCTCCGCCCGCGTGATCCGATACCAGGGAAGATGGCAGATCGCCTCGAAGAGCGCGGAGCCCAGCCCGTTGTAGAGGTACTTGGACTGGAGCTGCTTGGGGTGCAGCGCGAGATCCCGCCCCACCTCCTCCGCGAAGCCTCGGACCGCTTCGAGCGGGGGCGCCTGGGAGGTCAGCGGGATCGTCACTCGTTCACCAGCCGGAACTTGGAGTAGACGAACGGGTAGTTCCCGCGGAACCAATTGCGGAAGCCCGGGCGGAGGAGCTCCTTCGGAGTCGAGGGCGACGCACCCTTCAACACGAAGTGCTTGCCGTCGAAGAAGTCCGCCGAGTACTGCGGGTATGTGGGGAGCGGCTCGAATCCGGGAAAGCCCGCGAACACGGTCGAGGTCCACTCCCACCCGTTCCCCACCAGGTCGTGGATCCCCCACGCGCTCTGCCCGCGGGGATACGAGCCGACGGGAGACGGATCGGCGATCCGGAAGTCGAAATTGCCGTGCGCCGGCTCGGGAGGGTCGTCGCCCCACGGGTGCGCCTGCTCGCGGCCGGAAGGCGCTCCGAACGCCGCTCGATGGAACTCGGCCTCGGTCGGAAGCCGGCGGCCCTTCCAGCGCGCGTACGCCTGCGCCTCCTCGTGGGTGACGTAGACCGGCCACGCCATCGGCAGGGGGATCAGGTCCCAGAATCCCCGCCAGAACCACACGCCGCGATGCAACTCCCAGAACAGCGGATGCCGGGTAGAGCTGGCGCCGATCCCCTCCCAGGCGGCCTCGTCCCAGAGATCCCGCTGCGAGTAGCCTCCTGCATCGACGAACTCCATGTAGTCGCGGTTGGTCACGCTGTAGACGTCCATCGTGAAGGCCTCGACCTCGACGGAGTGGGGTGGACGCTCGTTGTCCCACGCGAAGGGAGCGGAGCGGGGGTCCGAGCCCAGACTCGCCGTCCCCGACGGGATTCGAACGGAGCGCGGCGTGGGAGGCTCCGAGCCGGCCGTCGGCGGAGCGAGGGACACCGGACGCACCTTCTGGTCGTACGGGAGCCGATGCCAGATGTAGGCCAGGGTGTCCTGATGCATCGCCTCGTGCTCCAGGATCGTGTAGAGCGCGAGGCCGCCCTCGAGAAGGGGACTGTCGTCGCTCTCGACGTCGCGGTTCGCGACCGCGTCCAGGATCGCCCGGTCGGCGGCGGCGGCGTAGCTTCGGATCTCGATCCGCGACGGCCACCGGCTCGACTGGGAGGGGACATGGCCCTCGTCCTCGGGATCGATCCCCCGCTCGAAGAGCACTTCCAGGTCCGCGTCGATCCCAGGATCCCCCAGGCCGCGCTTCAAGAGCGTGTTGACCGCGAACGCCGGAATGTGTCCCTCGTAGAAGCAGATGGGGTTTCTCAGGGCGATCGGGCGCGCCTCGTAGGACTCCGGCCGCACGATGTCGAACAGCGCGAGCGTGCGCTCCCGGTTGCGCCGATACCACGCCGCCAGGGTCTCCCGGTCCAATCCGACGGCCGTAGGCATCCCTCAAGATATATCTGCAAGGAAGATGCTAGATTGCCCGCGATGGACGACACCCCGCGGCCGATCGCGTTTTTCCCGGGGGACCCCCGGGCGGCCGCCGGGGGAAACGAGGCCTCGACGAAGAACCGGGAGGGGACGATGGAGCAAGAAAACACTTCGGTCAAAGCCACGCCGGAGGCCAAGCGGCGCAAGGCGGCGCCCCGTAAGCGGGCCTCGGGAACCGGGACCCGCAAGACCGCGGTCCGGCGTAAGCCGGCCGCCCGCCGAAAAGCCGCGGGGTGGACGATGTCCTTCGAGAGCGTGATCAACACCATCACCGGGGGCGTCGCGGTGGCGCGCGCCGCGATCGCCGAGGCGTCTGGCCAGAGCGCGACCGTGGTCGTCAGAGCGCTCGGCAGCGCCTCGGCCTCTTCGCGCAAGACCATCACCCGACTCGCGCGGGAGTGGAAGGGGATGGATCCCCGCAAGAAGGCGCGCATTCTCGCGGCGCTCCTCGGCGCGGCCGCAGCGGCCTCGGCGCCCCTCGTCCGCAGGCGATTCAAGAAGTAGTGCGTTCCCTTCGGCGCGCCGGCGCGCTCGGTGTCGCGCTCGGCCTGCTCGCGGCCGGCCTGGCCCGCGAAGCGGCGGCGGCCTCTCCCGGGACCGAGCTCGCGCCCCCCGCGACGGGAGGCGTCGCGGCGCTCGATCCGCTGCTGCAGAAGCTGACCAACAACCGGCGCCTGCTCATAGTGGGCGCGCATCCCGACGACGAGAACTCCGCGCTCCTGGCGGTCGTCTCGCGCCGGATGGGCGGCGAGGCCGGCTACCTGTCCCTGACCCGCGGCGAGGGAGGGCAGAACCTGATCGGGGACGAGCTCGGAGTGGGGCTGGGTCTCATCCGCTCGCAGGAGCTCATGGCGGCTCGCCATCTGGACGGCGCGCGCCAATTCTTCACGCGGGCCTACGACTTCGGCTTCACTCGCTCGCTCGAGGAGACTCTCCGATTCTGGCCGAAGGACTCGCTTCTCGCCGACGCGGTCCGGGTCGTGCGACGCTTCCGCCCCCAGGTCGTTTTCAGTACCTTCACGGGATCCGAAGCCGACGGCCACGGCCAGCACCAGGCCTCGGCCGTGATCGCCCGCGAGGTGTTTCGCGCGGCGGGTGATCCCGCCGCCTTCCCCGAGACCGCGGCCGAGGGGCTTCCGCCCTGGGCGCCCTCGACGCTGCTCCGATCCAACTGGTTCGACGCGGAGGGCTCGTTTCCGATCTCGACCGGCGAGGTCGAGCCCCTCGCCGGCAAGTCCTATCAGCAGATCGCCGTCGCGTCGCGCAGCCTGCACCGCTCTCAGGGCACCGGCGCGCTCCAGCGTCCCGGTCCGGGCGAGACGGGAGCGATCTGGGTCGCGGGACGCGCGGGCGCGGGAGGCCGCGAGCTCTTCGCGGGGGTCGACACGCGCCTGCGCTCGATCGCCGCGGATGTCGCGGACGCGAGCCGCCGGACCCGGATTGAGAATGCGCTCGACGGCGTCCAGGCCGCTGCGGAGGCCGTTCGCCGGACCCTGAGCCCGGCGGCGATCGCCGGAACGGCGCCGCCCATCGCCCGGATGCTGCGCGACCTCCAGTCGGCCCGGGCGATGCTCGCTCCGGAGGACGCCGGCGCGCGGATGCTGCTCGACGAGAAGATCGCCGCCGCGGAGGGGGCTCTGGCGGCGGCCGCGGAGTTGACGCTCGACGCGATCTCCGACAGCGAGACCGCGACCGAGGCCGATCGGGTCCCGATCACGGCGAGCGTCTGGAACGCGGGCGGCGAGTCGGTAGAGGTCGAGTCGGTGTCGCTCGAGAGCCCCGACGGGTGGACGGTCCCGCCGGCGTCCGCCGGGCGCGCGGTCGGCGCGGGGAAGCTCGAGGAGTGGAAGTTCGAGGCGGCGGTGCCGGCCGGGCTGCGGCCGACCGCTCCCTATTTCCTGCGGAGACCGCTCCAGCAGTATCTCTACGACTGGACGGGCGTCGCCCCCGCGCTTCAGGGCGAGCCGTTCGCGCGGCCTCCCCTGACCGCCGTGGCCAGGGCCCGCGTCCAGGGCATGAGCATCCGACTGGCCCGGGAGGTCACGTACCGCATCCGGGACGAGGTCGCGGGCGAGATCCGCCATCCGTTCCGCGTCGTGCCGAACCTCGAGGTGTCCGTCGAGCCGGCGGCGATCGTCTGGCCGCTCGATCGCCGCTCGCCTCGCCCGATCGCGGTGACCGTCACCTCGAACGGCAGGGAGCCGATCGCCGGACGCGTCGAGTTCGGGCTCCCCCCCGGATGGCCCCCGATCCCGCCGTCCGCCTTCTCCCTCGCGCGCAAGGGAGACCGCGTCGTGATCGAAGGCGCGCTGTCCCCTCCCTCTTCTCCGAGCCCCGGCCGGTCCGAGATCTCGGTGGCGGCGGTCCTCCCCGGTGGGACGCGCTTTGCGGTCAGCCTCCCGCTGATCGACTACGTGCACATCCGGCCGACGCCGTTTCCGAAGGCGGCCGGCGTGGCCCTCTCCGCCGTCGACCTGAAGTTGCCGAAGCTCTCCGCAGTCGGATACGTGCGCGGCGCCGCGGATCGGGTGCCGGAGTCCCTCCTCGGCGTCGGGGTTCCCGTGCACCTGCTCTCCGAAGATGAGCTCGAGCGCGGCGATCTCTCCCGATACGATGCGATCGTCGTCGGGAGCCGCGCGTACGAGACCAATCCCG
Organism: Thermoanaerobaculia bacterium; assembly: GCA_038224325.1. Taxonomy (GTDB): domain Bacteria; phylum Acidobacteriota; class Thermoanaerobaculia; order UBA5066; family Gp7-AA6; genus DAHUXD01. Next base: position 4,362 of record JBBRFL010000077.1, read on the forward strand.
CGCTCGCGCGCGCCAACACGCGGCTGCTCGACTACGCGCGCGGCGGCGGCCTCCTGATCGTGCAGTACCAGCAGTACGCCTTCATCCAGGGCGGCTACGCTCCCTTCCCCCTGGAGATCGCGCGCCCCCACGACCGCGTCACGGACGAGACCGCGAAGGTCAAGATCCTCGACCCGGCGAGCTCCGTCTGGTCCACGCCCAATCGGATCGGACCCGAGGACTGGAACGGCTGGGTCCAGGAGCGCGGGCTCTACTTCGCCCACACCTGGCCGCCGGAATACACACCCATGCTGACGATGGCCGATCCCGGAGGGCCGGAGCAGAAAGGCTCCCTGCTCGCGGCGAGGGTCGGGAAGGGGCGTTACGTGTACACCGGCCTCGCCTTCTTCCGGCAACTGCCCGCGGGAGTTCCCGGGGCCTACCGCCTGTTCGCGAATCTGCTCGCCTGGAAATGACCGACGATCGGAGGATCTCTTGAAGAAATCGGTTCTGGCCGCATGCCTGGCTCTCGCCGCGGTCTCCGCCCTCGGTCAGACCGAAGGCATAGCGGAGTTCAAGTCCACGATGAACACGGAGGCGGGGAAGGCCGTGATCGGCACGAGCAAGATCTACCTGACGAAAGGCGCCTACCGCGCCGAGTCGCAGATCGACTACGCGCCGATCGTCCAGGGGCGCAAGGACTCCGACAAGGCCGCGCCGACGTTTCGCATGACGATGATCGCAAAGCTGTCCGATCCCGACAAGCTGTACATGATCGACGACCCGGGAAAGACCTACTCGGTCATGGATCTGAAGAAGATGCGCGAGATGGGAGAGAGCCAGCGGAAGGATGCCAAGGACCGGGAGACCTACACGGTCCAGAAGCTCGGCCGAGACACGGTGGCTGGCCTGTCTTGTGAAAAGGCGCTGCTGACGTCCTCGACGGGATCCGAGATCGAGGTCTGCATGACCCGAGACATCGAGGCCACGAGCCAATGGATCTCCGCCATGAGCCGCCGCCAGCACGATTCCATCTCGTGGATGGGGGCGCTGAAGGACCACGCCATCGAAGGCTTCCCGATCCGGTTGTCCGTCCGCTCCCGGGGCTCGAAGAGCGGCGGGATGACGTTCGAGCTGTCCCGGTTCGAGAAGAAGTCCATTCCGGGATCGCTCTTCGAGGTGCCAGCCGGCTACAAGCTGACCGACTCCGCGCTCGAAGGCATGGGCAAGGCGCTCGGGAAGTTGACGCCGGAACAGCGGAGGGAACTCGAGGAGGCGATGAAGAAACGCGGCCATACGACGCCGAAGCCCTGAGGGCACTCCCAGAATGCGAGCGCGCCTCCTTCGCCCTCCGGGTCGTTCCCCGTGGCCCCTCCTCCTCCTCTTCGCGGGGGCCCTGTGCTGCCGCCGGGATCCGCGCACCCCCCTCGTCATCTACTCCCCGCACGGCCGCGACCTCCTGACTCTCGTCGAGCGGGAGTTCGAGAAGGCGCACCCGGACGTGGACGTGCGGTGGCTCGACATGGGCTCGCAGGAGGTCTACGACCGGCTTCGCTCGGAGAAGGCGAACCCGCAGGCCGACGTCTGGTACGGCGGGCCCGACACCATCTTCGGCCGCGGGGCGCGGGAGGGGCTGCTCGCCGCGTACCGGCCGGCCTGGGCGGACGCCATCGCGCCCGAGTCCCGCCACGCGGGCGATCTCTACTTCGGCCTTTACCGCACTCCCGCGATGCCCGTGTACAACTCGAAGGCAATCCCCGCGGACCAGGCGCCGCGCGAGTGGGACGACCTGCTGGACCCGAAGTGGAAGGGAAAGATCCTCATCCGGGATCCGCTGGCCTCGGGCACGATGCGCGCGGTCTGGGGAGCGATCCTCTCGAAGTCCGTGCGCGAG
>JBBRFL010000078.1:0-6127 GCA_038224325.1 Thermoanaerobaculia bacterium
TTTCTATCGCTTCGAGGGCAAGGTCCCCGCGCCGCGGGGCACGGTCCGCATGCGGCTGTCGGTTCCGGGAATCACGACCGATCTGATCGGACCGCCGACGTGCAAGCTCATCTCGGAGGAGGAGCGGCGCGCGATCGAGGCCCGGCTCGGGCCGGACCCGCTCCGTTCGGACGCCGACCCCGAGCGAGTCTGGACCGAGCTGCGCCGGCGAAGCCGCCCGATCGGCGATGCGCTCCTCGATCAGCGCGTGATCTCGGGGGTCGGGAACATCTATCGCAACGAGGCGCTGTTCCTCGCGGGCATTCATCCCCTGCGGCCGTCGACTCGGCTGACCCGCGAGGAGTGGCGGGGCCTCTGGGAGACGATCACCCGGCTGATGCGGATGGGTTTGAGGGAGGGCCGCATCGCGACCGTCGATCGCCGGGAGATGCCCCACGAACGTTCGGAGGGTTCCGCGCGGGACGCGTTCTACGTGTATCGGCGCGAGGCCTGTCGGCGCTGCGGCAGCGCGATTCGCGAGTTCCCACTCAGCGGCCGGCGGATGTGGGCCTGCCCGAGCTGCCAGCGCCGGCGAGGCGGGAGGGGCATGCCTCTCGCACGTCCGCTCGCTCGACTCGATGGAGATGGAAGAGATGCGCGAGATCCGGATCGAGCCCACTCTCGATAGCTGGCGCCGCGCCGCGCGCCTGGCCATCGCGAAGGGTCTGCGTCCCGAGGAGATCCGCTGGCGCGAGTCGAGGGAACCGACGCCCGATCCCGGGCTCTTCGATCCGCCGCCGACTCCTCCTTCCGACGCGGCCGCATCGAACGAGGCGGCAGACCTCCGCGTGCCGCGCGCATTCCTCGCGCTGGCGGAATCCGTTATCGCGAGCGCGGACGCCGATCGGTGGCGGCTGCTCTACTCGGTGCTGTGGCGGATCGCGGCGGGGGACCGCGATCTCCTGCTCCGGAGAGGCGATCCGGAGCTTCAACGGCTTCGAGAGATCGCGGCGGCTCAGCCCGCCGATCGCGCGGAGGGATCCTCGGACCCGGATGGCGCCGCGTCGTTCGTCCCGCCGGACTCGGACCTCTCGCAGCTGGCGAAAGCAGCGGCGTCGTGCCGCGGATGCGACCTCTATCGGCATGCCACGCAGACCGTCTTCGGCAAGGGCCCGGCAACCGCGAAGGTCGTGCTGGTCGGAGAGGCTCCCGGCGACCAGGAGGATCTCCGGGGGGCGCCCTTCGTCGGGCCCGCCGGGGAGGTGCTGGACCGCGCGCTCCAGGCGGCCGGGCTCTCGCGGGACTCATCTACGTCACGAACGCGGTCAAGCACTTCAAGTTCGTCCGCACGCCGAAGCGCCGCATCCACCAGACCCCGGGCTCGACGGAGATCGAGGCGTGCCGCCCCTGGCTCGCGGCGGAGCTCGCGGTGCTGTCTCCGCGAGTCCTGGTATGCCTCGGAGCCACCGCAGCCAAGGCGCTTCTCGGCCCCGACTTCCGGCTGATGAAGCAGCGCGGCCGGTTCCTGGACTCCACTCTCGCGCCGAAGGTGCTGGCGACGTTCCACCCGTCGGCGGTCCTGCGTGCGGAGGACGAGGCGGGGCGGGCGCGCGTCTTCGACGCCCTGGTCGCGGACCTCTCTCTGGCGGCGGGCGCGCTGAGCGCCCGGGACTAACTCGCCAGACGCTTGGCTTCGCGGATGGCGGCGTCGACGCCCGACTTCTCGCGAATCGCCTTGACCTTCTTCCGCGCTTCCTTGGACAGGCGCCTCACGGCGGCCATGTATCGCCCCTGCGCCTGGCGCGCGGTACGCTGCGCCCGGGAGATCTGCTTGCGCGCCTCTTTCGCGCGCGGCGACTTGCTCGCCCTGACGACTGCGTTCGAGACATCCTCTCCCAGCGCGGTCAGACGGGCGCGAAGGTCCGCCACCGTCTTCTCGCGACGCTTCAATGCGGCGAGCACGTCCCGTCCCGCGATCTTCCCGTCTTCAATCAACATCTGCAGCGCCTGGGCGGCGTGATGGCCGGAGAGCTGTACGGCCTTCATTGTCTTTTTTCTCAATGGATCCTCCTTCAAAGCAGCGGGCATTCTATGGCGGAATGGATCGGTGGGGTTTTAGTTCGGACGCGGGCACGGTTTTCGCACCCTTTCGGCTATTGGAGGCTCTCAGTCTCTTTTGAGGGAATGCTATGTCGACCGAACCATCGTCCAATATCCGCACAGGAGTCGCGCGGACGGGGGTCTCGGGTTTTGACAACGTTCTCGAGGGTGGGTTCCCCCGCGGCTACCTGTATCTCGTTGAGGGCCAGCCCGGGTCGGGGAAGACCACGATGGCCCTCCAGTTCCTGATCGAGGGCCAATCGTCTGGCGAGAAGGGGCTATACATCACGCTTTCAGAAACCCGGGACGAGTTGCTAAACGCCGCAACCTCGCACCACTGGTCGCTCGAGGGGGTCGAGATTCACGAGCTCATGCCACGTGCCGATCTGATCCACGGCGACGACAACACGCTTTTCTATCCTTCGGAGGTCGAGCTGGTCGAGACCACGCGCGAGATCCTGGAAGTCATCGAGCGGGTTCAGCCCACCCGCATCGTGATCGACTCGCTCTCGGAGTTTCGCCTGCTGTCGCAGAACGCCTCGCGATACCGGCGGCAAGTGATCGCGCTCAAGCAGTTCTTCGGCTCCCGCTGCTGCACGGTCCTGCTGCTGGACGACGGCGGCGGGAACGAGGGGGATCCGCACCTCCAATCGATCGCGCACGGGGTCATTCAGCTCGAGCAGCTCGCGCCGGCCTACGGCGCCGAGCGGCGGCGGCTTCGGGTCCTGAAACTGCGCGGGGTGAAGTTTCGGGGGGGCTTCCACGACATGAAGCTCGAGACCGGGCGGATCCGGGTCTTTCCCCGTATGTCGCCCTCCGCGCATTCGCCCCCGCAGCCGGCCGGCCGGCGGTCGAGCCAGATCACCGAGTTGGATCAGCTGCTCGGCGGCGGAATCGAACGCGGTACGACCGTCCTCATCATGGGACCCGCGGGCACGGGCAAGTCCGCGATCGTGAGCCAGTATGTCGCCGCCGCCGCGCTCAACGGAGAGAGCTCGTCGCTCTTCACGTTCGAAGAAAGCCCCAATACGCTGTACCAGCGCAGCGCAGCTCTCGGGATCCCGCTCGCGGAACAGATCGAGGCGGGCCGCGTCCGCCTGCAACGGATCGACCCCGCGGAACTGACGCCCGGGGAGTTCAGCGAGTTCGTCCGAACCGCGGTCGACGAGCATGGTTCGCGCGTCATCGCCATCGACAGTCTCAACGGCTACTACAGCGCGATGCCGGAAGAGAATTTCCTGACGCTGCAGCTTCACGAGCTCTTCGGCTTCCTGCGGCAGCGCGGCGTCGTCGTCCTGCTGACCATGGCGCAGCACGGCTTCCTGGGGAGCATGACCACACCGATCGACGTGACCTTCCTGGCCGACACCGTCATTTCGCTTCGGTACTTCGAGGCCGGCGGACAGATCCACCGGGCCATCTCGGTGCCGAAGAAGCGTAGCGGCGCCCATGAGCTCGCCATTCGCGAGCTCGCGCTGGACGCCCGGGGTCTGCACATCGGGGAATCCCTCAAGCGGTTCCGAGGCGTTCTCTCGGGAACCCCGCAATACGTGGGCGTTCACGACGATCTGCTCCCGGATTCCAGGTCCGGTTCCAGGACCAATGGATAGGCTGGCGGTTGTTTCCGCGGAGCAGCGCGTGCTCATCCTGGCCCCGACGGGCCGGGACGGGGCGCTGGCGGCGCAGGTTCTGGAGGGCTCCGATCTCGGCGCGCTCGCCTGCGCCGATGTCCACTGCCTGCGGCGGGAAATCGAGTCCGGCGCGGGCGCCATCCTGGTCACCGAAGAGACCCTGACCCCGAACACCATCGCGTCTCTGGCCGAGATCTTTCGTAGCCAGCCGGCGTGGTCGGACCTTCCGCTCCTGGTCGTGTCCGTCGGAGCGGGAGACGCCGAGCGCGTCGCCTCCGCGATCCGGCAACTCTCCGAGCACGCGGACATCACGCTGATCGACCGTCCCACCCGAAAGGTCACGCTGGTGTCCGCGGTTCAGGCCGCGCTGCGAGCGCGCGGACGGCAGTACGAGGTCCGCGACCTGCTGGAACAGCTGGAACGGAGCGTCCGCGAGCGGGATCAATTCCTCGCGATGCTCGGGCACGAGCTTCGGAATCCCCTCGGGGCGATGTTGACCGCCATCGAGTTGATGGAGCGCGGATCGCAGGGTTCCCCACCGAGGGAGCTCTCGGTTCTGGACCGACAGGCACGGATCCTCTCGCGGCTCGTGGACGACCTGCTCGACGTCTCCCGCCTGACGCTGGGAAAGATCGACCTGACCCGGTTTCCCGTCGACATCGGTGAGCTCGCCACGCGCTGTGTCCAGACCATGCTGCCGACCGCGGCCGCAGGGGGGATCCGTTTGTCCCTGGATGTGTGCGACGGGGGATTCACGACCATCGGCGACTCCGTCCGCCTCGAGCAGGTCGTCAACAACCTGTTGACCAACGCCATCAAGTACACGCCGCGCGGCGGCAGCGTCGAGGTCCGCATATCCGCCTCCGACGACGCCGGGGGCGAGATCCGGGTGAAGGATTCGGGCGTCGGCATCGACGCCGCGATTCTCCCCCGCGTTTTCGAGCCGTTCACCCAGGCGAGCAGCACCATCGATCGATCCGAAGGCGGGCTGGGCATCGGGCTGACGCTGGTGCGCCACATCGTGGCATTGCACGGCGGCACCGTGGAGGCCCAGAGCTCGGGTCGCGGCGCGGGAAGCGCCTTCGTGGTCCGCCTGCCCCGCACGGCGCGTCGAGTGGAGCCGCCGGCTCGCCCGCTCGCCGTCGAGATGCTCCCGCCCCGCCGCATTCTCGTCATCGAGGACAACACCGACCTTCGCGAGGGCCTGAAGCGGCTGCTCGAGAACGTCGGCCACGAGGTGTTCGAGTCCGCGGACGGCGAGGACGGGGTCGTGAAGGCCCTGGCGCGGCGGCCCGACGTCATCCTCGTCGACATCGGCCTTCCGAAGCTCGACGGCTACAAGGTCGCCGCGCGCCTGCGGCCGGCGCTTTCAGACGGGGTGCTTCTCGTCGCCGTGTCCGGTTACGGCTCGAAGGCGGACCGCACGCGGGCCTTCGAGGCCGGCTTCGACTATCACCTGACCAAGCCGATCACGCTCCAGTCGATCCTGAACGTGCTCAATCGGGCGGCGCCCCGCTTCGCGCCTCCTCGGCCGAGCGCGATTCAGTAATAGGGCTTCCATATCCAGAAGATCGTCTCGGTCATTCGCCGGTGCAGCCCGCGGTGGTCCCACTCCTGGAACGTGATCTCGCGACACTTCTTCTTGTCGCGCTCGAACATCTCTTCCATCTTTCGGGCGAAGTCGCGGTCGAAGAACGCGAACGCCTCCTCCGCGTTGCGGTTCATCGAGCGCGAATCGAAGTTGATCGAGCCGATCGTCGAATAGATGCCGTCGACCACGATGGTCTTGTTGTGCAGCATGGTGGGCGTGTACTCGAAGATCCGGACTCCGCCCTTGAGCAGCTCGCCGTAATGGCCCCAGGACGCGAAGCGCACCATCGGCATGTCGATGTGGCTGCCCGGCACCATGACCTGGACGTCGACGCCCCGCCGGACCGCCTGGACCAGGGCGTCGCGCACCTGTTTGTCGGGAAGGAAGTAGGCGTTGGCGATGTGAAGGCTCTTCTGAGCCGACTGGATGGCGACGAAGTAGAGCATCTTCGACAGCGATGAGGAGTCGGCGCGCGAGGCCTTGATCGCCTGGGCGCGCATGGAGCCGACCTTCGGAATCTCGGGATAGAAGTCGTCGCCGGCCAGGATCTCGCCGGTCGTGTAGGTCCAGTCCTCGGCGAAGATCGCCTGCATCTGGGAGGCCACGGGACCTTCCACTCGGACCTGAGTGTCGCGCCACTCGTTCTGATTGCGCGCATTGCCCAGCCAGCGCTTGTCGATGCCGAGCCCGCCCGTGTAGGCGACCCTCCCGTCGACGACCAGGATCTTCCGGTGAGTCCGGTTGCCGACCTTGTAGATGGAGAAGAGCCGGAGGGGGCGGTACTTGCGGACCTTGACTCCCGCCGCCTCCAGCGTCTTCGCGAGCT
>JBBRFL010000079.1:0-5968 GCA_038224325.1 Thermoanaerobaculia bacterium
GGCGCTCGCGCTCCTCCTCCGAGCGTGAGTTTCGCAGCAGGTAGGTCTGCTGAGCGTTGTCGAAGGAGTCCCAGGCCGCCGCGGTGGTCTCGATGTCGAGGACGACGGTCGCCACGCCAGGATGCTATTCTGTCCGCCGCCCCCAATGAAGCGCCTTTCGTGGATCCTGCTTGCGCTGGCGGCGCTTTCCTGCGCGCGACGGGAGCCGTCCCCGCCGCCCCCGGCGACGCTGTCGAGGCACCTCGCGGGCGATCCCGGCACCCTGGACCCGACGACGACGACGGAGGAGAACGCGCTCTTCGTCGAGGAGCTGATGTTCCGCCCCCTGGTGGGAATCGATGCGCAGCGCCAGTCGATTCCCGCCCTCGCGGCGTCGTGGACCGTGTCGCCGGACGCCCGGGTGTTCGAGTTCAAGCTGGACCCGAAGGCGGCGTGGGACGACGGAAAGGCCGTCACGTCCGACGACGTGCGCTTCACCCTCGAGCGGATCCGGGATCCCAAGGTCCCCGCCATGACGTGGCGCTCGGCCTTCGAGGACCTGGTCGCGATCGAGACCCCCGATCCCTCGACCGTCCGCATCCGGTTCCGCGAGCCGTACGCGGAGCGGCTGCTCGCGTTCAACCTTCCCATCGTCTCCGCGGCGGCCTTCCGGCACGCCCGGGGTCCGGCGGAGACGGATCGCCATCCCGTGGGTAGCGGGCCGTACCGGTTCGTGTCCTGGGACTCGAATCAGAGGATCCGTCTCGTGCGGCGCGCCGACGCGCGGCCCTCCGAGGCCGGTTTCTCGGAGGTCGTGTTTCGGGTGATCCCGAACGGCGCCGTCCGCTTTCAGGCCGGATCCCGGGGAGAGCTGGACGAGTTTCGCGTCAGCCGCGACGAGCGCAAGGCGGCGGATGCGTCGCCCGAATTCCTGGCGCGCAATCGGATCCTCAAGGTTCCGCAGTTTCTCGAGGTGCTCGTGATCTGGAACTGCAGGACGCCGTTCCTCTCCGACGCCCGCGTCCGGCGCGCGCTCGCGCTGGCATGGCCGCGGCAGGACACGGCGAAGCGGCTGTTTCCGCCGGACGGGGCGGCCCTCGCATCGGGGCCGTATCTCCCGGGCGTCCCCGAGGCCGCTCCCGATGTTGCCCCTCCCGTTCCGAATCCGGTCGAGAGCGCGCGCCTGCTCGACGAGGCGGGCTGGAAGGCGTCCGGGCCGTTCCGCCGACGGGGCGGCAAGACAGCCTCCCTCGAGCTCCTCTTTCCGGCGGGCCAGTCGATCTACACGAACCTCGCCGAGATCCTGCGAGGCGCCTACGAGAAGGTGGGCGTCGAGCTGACGCTTCGGCCGATGGACTGGGCCGCGTTTTCCCAGCGAGCCGACGCGGGAGAGTTCGAGGCGCAGCTGACCGGCCGCCTCTTCTTCCCGCCCAATCTCGACCCGTACCCCTTCTTCCACTCGAGCCAGTGGCCGCCGCGGGGAGCCAACGTGGGCTTCTACAAGAACGCCGAGGCGGATCGCGTCATGGAGGCCGCGCGCGCCGAGCTCGACGCCGCGAAGCGGCTCGATCTGTACCGGCAAGTGCACCGGATCCTCGCGGCCGATCCGCCGGCCGACTTCCTGTGGGGGACCGATCAGTACTGGGCGATTGCGAAGCGTGTCGACGGGGTGACCGTGTCGCCGCTCGGGCTCTTTCACTTTCAGCCCGGTCCGCTCGGCTGGCGTCCCGCGGCCGCCGCGGCGCGGTAGCCTGGTAGGAAACGTGGGCGCGCCGCTCGAGGACGTGGTGGTCCTGGACCTGTCCCGCGTTCTGGCGGGGCCGTTCTGCACGATGATGCTCGCGGACCTGGGCGCGCGGGTGATCAAGGTCGAGCACCCGCGGGACGGCGACGTCACGCGCGGGTGGGGACCGCCGTACGACGAGGCGACGGGGGAGTCCGCGTACTACCTGTCCGTGAACCGCAACAAGGAGTCGATCGCGCTCGAGCTGTCCTCCCCCGACGGGGCCGAGTCGGTGCGCCGGCTCGCCCGCCGCGCGGACGTGCTCGTCGAGAACTTTCCGCCCGGAGGCCTCGAGAAGTTCGGACTGTCCCTCGCGGAGCTCCGGCGGGAGACGCCCGGCCTGGTGACGGCCTCGGTGACCGGCTACGGGAGAGAGGGACCCGACGCCTCCGCTCCCGGCTTCGACCTCCTGGCGCAGGCGGGCGCGGGGTTCATGGCGATTACGGGCACCGCGGAGGGAGGTCCGACGAAGGGGGGCATCGCCGTGTCGGACCTTCTCTCCGGCTGCTACCTGGCCGTCGGGATCCTCGCGGCCCTCGTGTCGCGGGAGAAGACCGGACGCGGGGGCCACGTCGAGACGGATCTCTTCTCCGCGACGCTGGCGTCTCTGATCAACGTCGCGCAGTCTGTTCTGATGACGGGACGGGAAGCCGAACGCCACGGCAACGCCCACCCGCAGATCGTTCCGTACCGCGCATTCGACGCCTCGGACGGCGCCTTCGTCCTCGGCGTGGGAACAGACCGCCAGTTCGAGCGTCTCGCGGGGCTGCTCCGGCGGGGCGAGTGGGCCGCGGACGAACGGTTTCGCACCAACGGGGCGCGCGTGCGCAACCGCGCGGCCCTGGAGCGCGAGCTCGAACCGATCCTTCGAGGCGACACGCGGGAGGCGTGGGTCGCCCGTTGCCGAGCCGCGGGTATCCCGGCCGGACCCGTCCGCGGGCCTCTCGAAGCGCTGCGGTCCGAAACCGCGCGGGCGCTTCAAACCGTGCTGACCAGCCGAGGCGTCGAGTTCGTCGCCTCTCCAATTCGGGTCTCGGGGCACGCGCGGCGCCTGGAGTTTCCGCCCGCGCTGGACGGGGACGGCGAGCGGATCCGCGGGGAGTTCGGCTTGCCCGGCGCGTCGGGCCGCGATCCGCGAGAACCGGAAACGGGCTAGTCGGGCGGGACCGCCTCCGCGGCCGGCGGCCCGGCCGATAGCGTTCTCCAGCCGATCGCTCCCAGCACGATCGCTCCTCCCAGCAGCGAGAGCCCGCCCGGGCGCTCGCCGAGAAACAGGAACACCCAGATCGGATTGGCGATCGGCTCGAGCATGCCCACGAGCGAAGCCTGCGTCGCGGTGACGTACCGCAGGCCGTGCACGAAGAGGGCGTACGCCCCCGCGATCTGCACGATCCCGAGAAAGCCCAGCACGGCCGCGGAGACCGGGGTGACGCCCAGGTCGGCGCGGACCCAGGGCAGCAGCGCCAGCGCCGCGAGCACGTTGCCGTAGGTCACGACGGCCTCGGCCCCGCGTCCGCGCTCGCGCCGCAGCGCCAGGACGAGCGTCGCGAAGAAGACGCTCGAAGCGAGCGCGCTCAGCTCGCCGGCGAAGCCCCGCGACTCGAACCGGCCGACGAAAAAGAGCAGCATCCCGACGAACGCGATCCCTATGGCCGCGGCGTCGCGCCGGCGAAACGGCTCCCGGAGCACGAGGGGCGAGAAGAGCAGGACCCAGACGACGCCGCAGTACTGCAGGAAAATCGCGTTGGCGGCCGACGTCCACTTCGTCGCGAGGACGAAGGTCGTCAGGCAGGCGGCGTAGCTGACGATCCCGATCAGGAAGGCCGCGGACCACCTCCAGATGCGCGGCCGGAAGAAGAGCAGGAGCGCCACCGCCGCCGTCGCTGAACGGTAAAACGCGATCTTGAGGGGAGGCTCCGCCAGGAACTTGATGCCGATCCCGCCCGTCGACCACAGGAGCGCGGCCGCGGCGACGAGAATGATGCCGCGGCGCTCCGAGGTCATGGAGGAGGCGGTGCGACGCGGCGCAGGCGAGCGGGGCGGCCCTCGCGGTGGCAGGCGAGGCATTCGCGAGCGCCGCGAAACGGGCGGAAACGCCGGAAGAGCCGGGTGCAGCCGTCGCAGCGATAGAGGTACCGCGCCCCCCGCGTCCGAAAGTCCAGCAGGGCGGGCGTTTCCGGGGCGCCGCCGCTGCGCGCTCCGAGGGTTTGGGCAAGCCTGCGGAACAGGGACCCGTGTCCGGTCCGCGCACCCTCCAGGCGCCAGGCCCACGCGTGCGCCGCCTCGTGCCGGAGCGTGTCCTCCTGATCACGGGCCCCGAGGTGGCCCGAGATCGTGATGCGGTGGGGGGCGCCGTACACGATCCGCCCGCCCGTCAGCTTCCGGGACGAGACGCGCACGCGGGCCGGGTCGAACCCGAACCGCGCCGCCAGTCGATCGTAGAGTCGCTGCAGGCAATCCACCGGTTGGGCCTCCTCGATCGCGAACAGCGGCTCCACCGAAATAAGATAGCGCAGCCTCGGACCTTGCCGGACCGATCGGGCACGGCGCGGGCGGAAGGAGGACTCTCATGTGGAGAAGGGTCGTTTCGTTGATGGCCGCCTGCTGGACGATGGCGGCCTTGCACGCGGCCGGCGGGACCATGGTGTCGTACCCCAGCGGGTCGGAGACCGTCGCGGGCTATCTCGCCGTTCCGGACGGGCCGGGAAAGAAGCCGGCGATCGTCGTCATCCACGAGTGGTGGGGAATGAACGACTTCGCGAAGGGCAAGGCGGACGGATTCGCGAAGCAGGGGTACGTCGCGCTCGCCGTCGACCTCTACCGCGGCAAGGTCGCCGACAACCCGGACGTGGCGCATCAGCTCATGCGCGGGCTCCCGGAGGATCGCGCGATCCGGGATCTCAAGGCCGCCGCGGCGTATCTGCGGACCCGGCCGGACGTGGACGGCGCCCGGGTCGCCTCGATCGGATGGTGCATGGGCGGCGGCTACTCGCTCGCGCTGGCCCTGGCGGATCCAGCGCTCGCGGGCGCGGTCATCTACTACGGCCACCTCGTCACCGATCCCAAGACGATCGCGAGCATCAACGTCCCGCTGCTCGGAAACTTCGGCGGCAAGGACGAGGGAATCCCGCCGGCCGACGTCCGGGCGTTCGCGGACCAGGCCCGGAAGGCGGGTGCGAGCGTGGACTTCAAGATCTACCCGGAGGCGGGACACGGATTCGCTTCCTCGAAGGATCCTGCGGTCTTCCGCCCGGACGACGCGAAGGACGCCGACGCGCGGGCGGACGCGTTTCTGGCGAAGGTGCTTAGGAAGTAGCGGCGGGGCTGGTCCCCGCCTTCGGCGGCCCGGAGGGCGCCGTCGAGACGCGTCTCACGCCTGCCGGTTCTTGTACCAGTCCGCGTTGATCTGCAGGAAGTGCTTCCACTTCTCGGGAATAGTCTCTTCCGTGAAGATCGCGGTCACCGGGCACGCCGGTTCGCAGTTGCCGCACTGAATGCAGACGTCCGGGTCGATGTAGAGCATCTCGGCCGTCTCGAATTCCTTTTCATCCTTGCGCGGGTGAATGCAGTCGACCGGGCAGACGTCGACGCATGCGGTGTCCTTGGTGCCGATGCACGGCTCCGCGATGATGTACATCCCCATCGAGTTCCTCCCCGCCGCGATTTCCCGTGGCGCCGGCAGATTCTAGCAGGGGGCCGGACGTCTCCTCGGGTGGATTCGGTCAGCTCCGAGCCACGGTGATTTGGAGAGCGAGCTTCTTTCCGTCGGCTCCGGGCGCATAACGCACCGTGACGCCGGCGCCGGGGGTGAGGGTCCCGCTGATCTTCGTGTCCGCGTTCCAGAAAAACTGCTCGGACGACCCGTCCGAAAGGGTGACCTCGACGGATCGCTGCGACGCGGTGACCCGGGCGATGGTGCCGGTCGCGACGGGCACCCTGTCGGCCGAGGCGGGGGGTCGGGCCGCGGCGATCGCCGCCGCCAGGAACACGGCCCAGGGAAGAAGAATGGCTCGCTTCATGACGTAAGAAGAACCTCTTCCCCGGCCGATTTCATTCCGCCGATTTGACAGAGAGCCAAAGCCTCCCTAGAATACGCCGTTTTTCAACGCGGCCTGGAGGTGTAACCGAGATGGTCAAGCGCTGGGCGGAAGCGGAGATTCGATTCCTCACGGACAACGCGGAAAAGATGAGCGTCCAGGCCCTCGC
>JBBRFL010000080.1:0-5795 GCA_038224325.1 Thermoanaerobaculia bacterium
GGTTCTCGCCGAGCAGCCGTACGTGAAGGACCCCGAGAAAACGGTCGGGCAGGTCGTGGTCGAGCGCGCGGGCAAGGAGGCGCTCGATCTCCGGTTCGTCCGATTCAAGCTCGGCGAGGGACTGGGCCGCGCCGAGGAAGCGGCCTAGAGCCGAGACTCCCCGGGGGGACGGCCTCTCCTTGACTCGGATGCGAAGGATGGCGGGTCATGGCGTCCTTCTGGCGCCCATCGCGCTCCTGTGCGTCCTTCTGTATTCCGGCGTCGTCGGCGCGTTCTTCTGCTCGTACGACGACTTCTACGAGGTGCGCCGGGCGGCCTTCGAGGATGCCCGGGATCCCGCGCGAATCTTCACGACCGCTCACTTCGGAAGTCAACGATATCGGCCGCTCAACAGGGCGGCGAACGAGTTGACCTACCGTCTCGGAGGCCCGAGGGGCTTGCCATTCCGGGGGCGCAACGTGGCGTTCCATATCGTGAATGTGGCCCTCCTCTACGGCCTCGGCCTCGCCCTCTCCTGGCCGCGCCGGATCGCGGCGTTGGGCGCCTGCGTTTTCGCGATCCATCCGCTGGTGAACCAGACCCTCGTGGGCGCGGTCGTGACGAACGCCATGGCATATACGTTCGTCCTCGGGGCGTGCCTGCTGTGCATTCGCGCCGCGAACGCGCGTCCCTTTCGCCCGGCTCCTCTGATCCTCGGGCTCTTTCTGGGCTGGCTCGGGCTGCTGACCTACGATCCGGCGGTCGTTGTTTTCCCCCTGGTCGCTCTCGCCCTCGGATTGCGCGCACGCCTGGCTCCGGGCACGGTCGACCGTCGCTGCGCCCCGACCTTCGTGGTTTCGACGTTGGTCCTCGGCGTCGCGTACCTGACCCTGCGCCTCCTCTTCGTGCCCTCCGGCTTCCATAAGGCGGGATCGAGCTTCCCGACGCCCTCTCAACTGGCGAGCGACGCCACGCTTTACGCCGGGGCGCTGGCGACACCCATCGACCCCGTGCTCGCCCACGCCGCCTTCGGAGCTCCTTTTCCTTCGCAGGTCCATCTCTCGAGGGCCCTCCTCGGCATCGTCGCGGTGGTCCTCGTCGGGATCGCACTGTCGCTGGTCACGGCGGCCTCGGGATGGCTGCGGAAGCGGGGCGAGCGGCTCGAGGGGAAAGAGCGGGCCGGGATTCTCTTCCTCACGCTCGGAATCGGGATCCAGCTCGCGCCGATCCTCCTGTTCGGAAGGCATCCCTCCGAGACCTATCTTTATCTGCCGGCGGCTTTCGTCTCGCTGCTCATCGCGTTTCTGGCGGGGCGGCTGCATGCCGCGTCCGGACCGGTTGGAAGACGGATCGTCGGCTGCGCCGTCGCCCTTCTCCTCATTCTGTTCGCCGCCGCCACCTGGGTGCGCAACGAACGGGTCGCGCTCTGCGCGAAAACGGCGGCCCGGATTCTGGCATCCATACCCTGCCCCGCAGCGAGCTCCGCCGACCGAACCATTCGCGTCGCGGCGGCGCCGGGCGGCACGATGTCGACGCGGTACGGGTTCTACGGGTTCCGAGGGACCGACACGATCGGAGATGGTCCCCACGCCGACCCGGCTCTCGCGGCGGCGCTTCAGCTCTCCTGCTCGGATCCCACGCTGCGAGCCGAAGTCGTCGGCCCCGAGAGGCTCCGGATGGGCTGCCCGAGCGCGATGGACGGCGCGGTCGGGCGCGGCTACTGGGTCGATTCCGAAGGTGGAGTCATGCCATGCGCGGCGAGGCGCTAGGGCCGCCATGCTCGGTCTATTCCTTCCGGACCTTTCCAGCTAGACTGCGCGTCCAGACATGCCGACCGAGAGCCCCGTCTATCGACGCATCCTCCTGAAGCTCTCGGGGGAAGCGCTGATGGGAGACCAGCGCTTCGGCATCGCGCCGGAGGTCGTCGCCCGGCTGGCGGACGAGATCCAGGACGTCCACGCCCTCGGCGTCGAGACCGCCGTCGTCCTCGGAGGAGGGAACATCATCCGGGGCGTCTCCGCGGCTGCCCAGGGGATCGACCGGGTCGCCGGCGACCACATGGGCCTGCTCGCGACCGTGATCAACGGCCTCGCGCTGCAGGACGCCCTGGAGAAGCGAGGCGTCCCCAACCGGCTCATGTCGGCCGTGGAGCTCCGTCAGATTGCCGAGCCGTTCATCCGCCGCCGCGCCATGCGTCATCTGGAGAAGGGGCGGGTGGTCCTCTTCGCGGGGGGCACGGGCAATCCTTTCTTCACGACCGACTCGGCGGCCGCGCTGCGGGCCAACGAGATCCACGCCGAAGTTCTCCTGAAGGCCACGAAGGTGGACGGCGTGTACGACGCAAACCCCGACCGCGTCCCTGACGCAAAGTTTCTCAAGTCTCTGACGTACCGCCAGGCCCTGGACGCGGGCCTCCAGGTGATGGACGCCGCGGCCGTCGCCCTCTGCATGGAGAACGGCATCCCCATCAGGGTCTTCAACCTCAAGGTCAAGGGCAACATCCAGCGGGTCGTGCTCGGCGAAGACATCGGCTCGCTGGTTTCCGCAGGGAGTGCCTGACAGATGATGCAAGAGCTCAAGGACATCGAAAAGCACATGGCGGAGGGCGTCGGGGCCCTGAAGGAGCGTTTCCGGACTCTTCGGACCGGACGCGCCAACCTGGGGATGCTCGACGGCGTGCTCGTATCCGCCTATGGCGCGGACGTTCCCATCAACCAGGTCGCCAACCTATCGGTGCCGGAGCCTACCCTGATCGTGGCAGCTCCCTGGGATCCGAAGATGGCGGTCGAGATCGAGCGCGCGATCCGTAAGGCCGAGCTGGGCCTGAATCCCCAGAACGACGGAAAGGTGGTTCGCGTGCCCATCCCGCCCCTCACCGAGGAGCGCCGCAAGGACCTCGCCAAGAAGGCGCACCAGATGGCCGAGGAGGCGCGCGTGGAGATCCGGCGGTACCGGCACGAGGGCAACGACCGGATCAAGAAGATGTTCAAGGACAAGACCATCTCCGAGGACGACGAGAGGCGCGGCCTCGAGGAGTCGCAGAAGCTCACGGACAAGAAGATCAAGGAGGTCGACGATCTCCTGAAGGCCAAGGAGCAGGAGATCCTGGCGGTCTAGTGGCGCGCCTCCTGCTGATTGTCGCGGCGGGCAGCGGCACTCGCCTCGGCCGGGAAATACCGAAAGGCCTCGTCGCGCTGGCCGGCCGGCCGCTGCTCGACTGGACCTTCGATTCCGTCGCGCCCGGTGCGTTTGCGCGCGTCGTCGTGACCGCACCCGCGGATCGCGTGGAGGAATTCGCCTCGCTGATCGGGGGCCGAGGGCGCGTGGTCGCGGGAGGGGAGACGCGATCCGATTCCGTCCGCCGGGGCGTCCGGGCCCTGGCCCCGGAGGCCACGGACGTCGTCGCGATCCATGACGCGGCCCGGCCGCTCGTCACCGCTGAGGAGATCCGCGCCGTGCTGGAGGCCGCGGAGCAAAACGGCGCCGCCGCGGCCGCGACACCGATTGTGGACACGGTCAAGCGCATCGCCGGCGGAGCGATCGTCGGGACGCTCAACCGCGAAGAGCTCTGCGGAGCGGGCACGCCCCAGGCATTCCGGGCCGAAATTCTCGAGAAGGCGCTCTCTCGCGGCGACGCCACGGACGAGGCGGCGCTCTGCGAGGAGCTGGGGATCCCCGTGGCCCTCGTTCCGGTTTCGCGCCTGTCCTTCAAGATCACGACCCCCGCCGACTTGGAGCTCGCGGAGGCGGTTCTTTCGAGCCGCCGCACGAGGGAGGCCCCGAACATGACGCAGCGAGTGGGCATCGGTTTCGACGCGCATCCCTTCGTCCCGGGGCGAGAGCTGCGGCTGGGCGGCATTGCGATCCCGCACGAAAAGGGGCTGGAGGGCCACTCGGATGGAGACGCCCTGCTCCACGCCGTGACCGACGCGGTACTGGGCGCCGCGGGGCTCGGCTCGATCGGCGATCACTTTCCGCCGGGCGATGCGCGGTGGAAGGAAGCCGACAGCGCGACGTTCCTGCGCGGCGCGCGGGACATGGCGAAATCGCGCGGTTTCGAGGTCGGCAACGTGGACGCGGTCGTGATCGCGGAGTCCCCGCAGATCGCGCCGTACGCCGTGGGGATCGGGGCGCGGATCGCGGAGATCCTCGAGGTCGAGGCCGGCGTGATCAGTGTTCGGGGGACCAGCACCAACGGCCTTGGATTCACGGGTCGATCCGACGGCGTCGCCGCCATGGCGATCGTCCTCCTGAAGTCTCGATGATCGTTTCCCGCATCCACCCGGTCGAGGAGGCCGTCAAGGCGCGCCCGCGCGAGATTGAATGGGTAATCTTCGACTCGGATCGCAACGACCGCCGCATGCAGGTGCTCAAGGGCCTGTGCCGCGCAAACGGGGTCGTGATCCGCCACGGCCAGCGCCTCGCTCTCGATCGGCTGTCGGGGCCGGGGCACCAGGGCGTGGTCGCCCGACTGGCGGTCAGGAACTATCTGGTCGAGGAGGATGCCACGGCGGGCGCACCGGGACGCCGCTTCCTCCTCGTCCTCGACGAGGTCCAGGATCCCCAGAATCTGGGCGCGGTGCTGCGGGTGGCGGAGGCTCTCGGAGCGGGAGTGGTCGTTCCCGAGCGGGGGTCGGCGCCCCTTTCCGACGCCGTGGCCCGCAGTTCTGCCGGCGCGATCGAGAGGGTCTCGATTTTTCGGGTCAAGAACCTCCGTAGATTCGTCGATCACCTTAAGAATGAGGGGTTTCGGGTGATCGGTCTGGACGGCGGCGGCCGGAGCCTCTTTGAGACGGATCTCACGGGGGATCTGGCCCTCGTGTTCGGAGCGGAGGGGAAGGGTATCCGGCGCCTGGTTCGCGAGGGGTGCGACGAGCTGGCCCGGCTTCCGATGACGGGAGAGGTGGCTTCCCTGAACGTTTCCACCGCGGCGGCCGCGGCGGGTTACGAGGCCGTCCGACAGAGACTCGGCAGCCCGGAAAAGAGGTCTTGATTCAGTGATTTGCCGCTGCTAGACTCCGCGATTCACGCCGGTGGGGATGGGTGTGCTCTTTGAAGGCCAGTTGAGGGCCAAGAACCGCGAGGTCGCGTGGATTCGTTTCGTGGCCGGCGTAGCTCAATGGTAGAGCATCCGATTTGTAATCGGAAGGTTGCGGGTTCAAGTCCCTTCGCCGGCTCCAGGTAGGCCCATCGTCGCGGCAGATTCGTTTCGAAGCTCGGGCAGTTGGCCGAGTGGTTAATGGCAGCAGACTGTAAATCTGCCGCGCTTCGCGCTACGGAGGTTCGAATCCTTCACTGCCCACCATGGATGAGATCGGGAGTCGTCCGGCGTCAAGCGTCAAACGAAGAACGGGGATTTGGCCGTTTCGCGTTTCACGGTTTACGTCACACGGTTTACGCGGCGAAGCCGCATCGCGGGAGTAACTCAGGGGTAGAGTCACAGCCTTCCAAGCTGTTGGTCGCGGGTTCGAATCCCGTCTCCCGCTCCAAAAGCGCGAGAGGAGACGCGCCCACGTAGCTCAGTCGGTAGAGCACGTCCTTGGTAAGGACGAGGTCACCAGTTCAATCCTGGTCGTGGGCTCCAGAAACCGAAGGACGCGAGAGGGGACGACGAGGACACAACGAGAAAGACAGGCCGTGAGAGGGGCGGGTGCCCCGGCTCACATCTGGCGAGGGAGCGATGGGTAAAGAGAAGTTTGATCGCAGCAAGCCGCACGTGAACATTGGGACGATTGGGCACGTGGATCACGGGAAGACGACGTTGACGGCGGCGATTACGTTGATATTGAGCAAGAAGGGTTTGGCGACGGCGAAGG
>JBBRFL010000081.1:0-5675 GCA_038224325.1 Thermoanaerobaculia bacterium
TCGAATGCCGGGGTAGCGGCGGCCGCGGAGGACAAGAAGGCGCTGGTCGCCGGCGCGGCGCGAGTCGAGATCGCGACCTACGACCAGAAGCAGGACGGGGGGAGCCTCGTCGTTTCCGGCCAGCTCCGAAACCCGACCCAGCAGGCGGCCGAGAACGTCAACCTCCGCGTCACCGTCCTCGACGAGAAGGGACAGCCCATCGACGCCGTCCCGGCGAGCCTGTCCAACGGCCTCATCGAACCCGGCGGCACCGTCGACTTCACGGTGAAGATCAACGTGGGGGAACGTATCCCCGCCTCGCTGCGATTCGCTCCCACCTGGAACGGCCCCAAGCCCGCTCCGGCCCCGGCCGCGCAGAAGCCCAGCGCCGGGCAGAGAGTCCCCGCGCCCGCCCCGGCCAGCCCCGATCGGTAGTAGGCGGGCGGGGCCGCAAGAGCCGCCCCTACGGTGAGCCCGCAACCACCCCGCCGACAGAGCGCCCTGCTAATCTTGATGGCATGCCGCGCATCCTGGTCGTCGAGGACAAGGATTCCCTGCGCACCGCCCTCGAGGAGATGCTCAAGGCCGAAGACTTCCACGTCACGGGGGTCGACTCCGGGTCCGTGGCCGTCGAACGGCTCAAGCAGGGAGAGCGCTTCGACCTGGTCCTGACCGACTGGAAGCTGCCGGGCGCGAACGGGCTGGCGGTCCTGGATGCCGCGATCGCCTCGGATGCGACGCTTCCCGTGCTGATGATGACCGCCTTCGGATCGATCGAGACCGCGGTCGAGGCGATGAAGCACGGCGCGGAAGAGTTCATCACCAAGCCGGTGGACCCGGACCTCCTGCGGCTGATGGTCCGCCGGTGCATCGAGCGGCGCATGCGATCCCGGCAGTCCCTGCTCTTCGCCGAGGCGCAGTCGCGGTCCATGCCCCCGATCGTGGGCGAGTCGGCCGCCATTCGCGCCGTTCGCGCCGAAACAGAGCGCGTCGCGGCGACGGATGCCACGGTGCTCCTCGAGGGGGAGAGCGGCACAGGCAAGGAGCTCTTCGCGCGCGCGATCCACGCGCTCTCGGCGCGGCGCGCAGGCCCCTTCATCGCGATCAACTGCGCGGCGATCCCGGAGACGCTGCTCGAGAGCGAGCTCTTCGGGCACGAGCGCGGATCCTTCACCGGAGCGTCGGGGCGCCGGCTGGGCAAATTCGAACTGGGAGACGCGGGCACGGTGTTCCTGGACGAGATCGGCGAGCTCTCGGGGGCGACCCAGGGAAAGCTCCTGCGCGTGCTGCAGGAGCGGTCCTTCCACCGCGTGGGCGGCGAGGTCCCGATCCAGGTCGACGTCCGGATCATCGCGGCGTCGAACCGGCCGCTGGAGAAGATGGTGCAGGCGGGGAGCTTCCGCGAGGACCTCTTCTACCGGGTCCGCGTGTTTCCGATCCGGATTCCCGCGCTGCGGGAGCGCCCGGAGGACATCGACCCGCTGATCGACTGGTATCTCCAGCACCTACCGACCGAGCTCGGCAAGCCCGCGGTGGCCCTGAATCCCTCCGCGCGCGAGCGACTCCGCTCGTACGACTGGCCCGGCAACGTCCGAGAGCTCCGCAACTGCCTCGAACGGGCGATCATCTTGTGCGACGAGGAAGGAATCGACGAGCGGCACCTGCGGCTCGGCCCCGAGCCTCTTCCGGGCGAGACGATCCGGGAGGAGACCCTCGTCCAGGCGCGGGACCGCGGGGGCATGGCGGCGGAGCGGCTCTGGCTGATGCGCGTCCTCGAGAAGGCGCGTGGCGACCGCACCGCGGCCGCCGCCGCTGCCGGCATCTCGGCCCGCAAGCTGGAGGCCAAGCTCCGCGAGCACGGACTGGAAGAGCTCTGAGCTACTGAGGCTCTTGCGGGAGCGACGTCACGCCCGGCCGGATGGTCGCGGTCGGGGGCGCGGGCGGATACGTGTACATCCCCATTCGGGTCGGACGCCGCTTGGGGCCCTTGCCCTCCGCCTGGGGCTGCTGCTTGCAGCCGACCGCCCGCCAGGCGAAGACCGCCAGCAGGATCGTGACGGGCCAGAACAATCGGACCAGGCGACGAATCATACGCGCATTATCCCATTGTGCCCGGGCCCGCCCGCCGAGAGCGATCGGAGCGCGTCGACCACCGCTCGATCCTCCTCCGGCGCGATCGACCTCAGATCGAGGAGGACGCGATCGTGCTCGACCCGCGGAACGATCGGGGGAGTCCCCGCTCGCAGGGCCTCCGCCAGGGCATCGGCGGAAAGGTCCGTGCTCGCCAGGGCGAGTGCGCGGGAGGGGAACAGCCTCTCGGGGCTCGTCCCGCCGCCGAACGCGGCCTGCGTGGAGACGACGCTTCCCGACGTCGGGCCGCCGCCTCCGACGGCGAGGTCCAGGATTCGCCGGCCCCGCTCCTCGAGCGCTTCGACGGAGGAGGAGGCGGCCCGGTAGACGGGGAACGACCGCCAGGTCCCCGTCTTCCAACCTGCCAGTGTCGCGGCGAGAGCCGCCAGCGCGAGCTTGTCCGGCCGCACGGCGCGGGCCACCGGGTGCGCGGCCGCGCGCGCGACGAGATCCCGTTTCCCGACCAGGAATCCCGCCTGCGGGCCCGAGAACAGCTTGTCCCCCGAGAACGTGACGAGGTCGGCTCCCGCGGCGAGGCATTGCGCGACCGTGGGCTCGTCGGGAATTCCGAACTCGTCGAGGGGCACGACGCATCCGGTCCCCTGATCGTGGATCCACGGCACCCCCGCCTCGCTCGCGAGCGCGCGCAGGTCGGCGCCCGAGGGTCGGCGCACGTACCCCCGGATCTCGTAGTTGGAGGGATGCACGGAGAGGATCAGGGCGACCTCGGGGGAGAACGCGCGGCGGTAATCCTCGGCGGTCGTCCGGTTCGTCGTCCCCACCTCCCGCAGCCGGGCGCCGGACGCCTCCAGGATCTCGGGGATCTGGAACGAGCCTCCGATCGCCACGAGCTCTCCACGCGAGACGAGGACGCTGCGCCCCCGCGCCAGCGCGGCGAGCGCGAGCAGGACCGCCGACGCGTTGTTGTTCACCGCCAGGGCGTCCTCGCAGCCGAAGACGTCGCACGCGAGCGCTCGGACGTGGTCCTGCCGGCGCCCCCGCTCGCCGCGGACCGGATCGAGCTCGAGCGAGCTGTACCCGGCCGCGACGCGCTCCAGCGCCTCGCGGGCGGCCTCAGGAAGGGGCGCGCGGCCGAGGTTGGTGTGGAGCAGGACGCCCGTGCCGTTGATCACCGGAATCAGCGTTGCCGAGAAGCGGCGCGAGAGCTCCTGCTCCGCGCGCTCCAGAAGGGCCGCCGGCCGGGTCTGCCCGCCCGAGATGGCCCGCCGCAGCTCCTCCTTGAGAGCCTCCCGCCCGAATCGCTCCATGAGAGCCGCCGCCGTCGGCTCGTGCAACAGCACATCCATCGAGGGCGGGTGGGGCGGCGAGGCCGTCGGCTGGCTCACGGTTCCTTTACTATAGGGGAGCGTGAACAGGATGCCGCTCACCCCCGCGGCCGCAGCGCCGGCCGGGCGCCGGAGTTCCCGGTGAGCACCCCCGTCTGGGACCGTGAGCTCCGGGTTCTCGAGGAGGCGCTGCGCCGCCTCAACACGGAGTACGACGCCTTTCTATACGGTTCCGGTTCCCATCCCCCCGGAAAGAGCCGGAAAAACGTGGAGGAGATGTTCCGGCGCCTCAACGCCCTCGAGTCCATGCCCGCCGCGGATCGCTACCGGTTCTCGACGCTCCAGGGGCGTTACGCCATCCTGACGGAGCGTTGGGAGCGGCTCCAGCTGGAAAAGGAAGCCGGACGTCGTCCGGGTCTCTACGGCCACTTTCGGGAGGTGAGTCCGGTCCCCGCCGGCCCCAACGCCGCCCCCTCGGCCTCCGTAAAAGAGGAGCGCCGCGCCGTGTCCCCGGACTCGGAGCGGGATCTCTTCGACCGCTACGTGGCGGCGAAGAAGGCGCGGGGGGAGGACGTGAGCGGGTATCGTCTGGAGGGCTTCCTCGAAGGCCTCGAACGGGAGAGGCGGAAGGTCGGGGAGCGTTTGGGTAGCGGCGAGATCGTCTTCGAGGTCGCCGAGCGCGACGGTCGCGTTCGATTGATCGCGAAAAAGAAACCACGGGGTGCGGGATGAACGTTCGGGCTGGAGCCCTGATGCTGGTGCTGGTAGCCGCGGGAACGATGAGCGGGGCGCAACCGCAGTCCAGCGGCGACAAGAGCAAGAAGTCGAGCGAGCCGTTCTATCGGAAGTACCTGGTCCCGGGAAACCGGCTCGACGACCAGATCCTGGAGCAGGAACGGCGCGTCGAAGCGTCGCAGCAGGACGCGTCCCTGAGAAACGACTTCGGGAATCTCCTCGCGGAGCGGCGCTTCGCCAACGAGGCGGCCGAGCAGTACGAGATCGCGGCGCGGCTCGATCGTTCCAACTTCATCGCGCTGTACAACCTGGGTCTCCTGCGCGAAACGCAGGGCAAGGTCTCCCGCGCGATGGGCGCCTACGAGAGGTCGATCGATCGCAAGCGCGGGTTTCCTCAGTCGCATTTTCGCCTCGGCCGGCTCTACGAGCACGCCGGCCGGAGCAGCGACGCCGTCGAGGAGTACGCGAAGGCGCTCCTGATCGATCCGGGAATGCGCGATCCGCGGCGCAACCCCCTCGTGATCGATTCCGAGCTGCTCTTTCAGGCGTCGCTGACCAACTACCCGCAAGACGTCGCCGTCGCGTCGATGATGAGGGAGGCCGCCTACGTGGAGGAGCGGCGATTTCGCTCCGTGCCGGTCGATCGCGCGGTGAGCGCCCGCGAGGTCTCCGAATCGGATGAGTCCGAGTCCGCGCTCGAGCCGCGGCAGATCGGCGTCGCCAACTCCGCCGGCTCCGCGACGGACACTCCGGCGACCCGGCGGACCGGACGCGTGAATCCCGGGGACGTCACCGGCGCGCCCGCGACGGCGCGACCGCGAACCGCGGCTCCTCCGACGCCCCGACGGGCGCCCCGGGGAGGAACGGCGATGATCGCGGCTCCGCCCGGCTCCTCCGTGGCTCCCGCTCCGCCTCCGGCCGAGGCGCCCGTCGTGCGGCCGCCGGAGCCCGAGCCCTCGCCGGAGACTATGCCCGAGCCGACTCCCGCCGCTCCCGTCGAGGACGAACCCTCCTAGACTCCGGCCGGTTCGCCGGGGTCGCTCGGCTGCGATGCGACCTCGGTCACTCGAAGGCGGCGTGCTCGATCAGCAGGGTCGGGGACCCGGCGGGGAAGGGCATCGGAAAGAACTGCCGATCGTCCGCGAGCGCCGTCACCCGCCGCAGCAGCTCGGAGATGCGCCCGGACACCCGCACGCCTCCGACCGGCCCCTGGGCGCGCCCGCCGACGACCGAAACGCCGGTGAATTCGATCTCGTAGCGATCCTCCGCGAGGTCCATTCGCACGGGAGCCGTCAACGCTGAGGCGAAGAGACCGCGCCGGACCCGCGCGAGAAGCTCCGCCGGGGCGCAGGGCTGTGCCGACTCGAAAAAGATTCTCCGCGGCAAGATCCGCGGCGCGGAGCGAAACGAGGATCGCACGCCGTGTCCCGTGGGCTTTCGACCCGTGCGCCGGGCCGACCGCAGGTCCTCGAGGCGGCCCGCCCGGGCGCCGTTCTGCGCGAGGACGATGCGCCTCGTCGCGACGCCCTCCCCGTCGAACGGAGC
>JBBRFL010000082.1:0-5550 GCA_038224325.1 Thermoanaerobaculia bacterium
TGGACGTCGCGATCAACAACGCCGGCATCAGCCTGCGCCACGACTTCATGGACATTACGCCCGCGGACTGGCGCAAGGTGATGAGCGTCGATCTCGATGGCGTGTTCTACGTGGCCCAGCAGTCTGCGAAACGGATGCTCGCCGGCGCCGGCGGCGTGATCATCAACATGGGCTCGACGTCCGGCATGAACGGCTCCCCGCGGTACGCCGACTACAACGCCGCGAAGGCGGGCGTGATCGAGCTCACCCGCACGATGGCTCTGGAGCTGGCGCCGACCATCCGCGTGATCGCGGTGTGTCCCGGGTACGTTTGGACGGCCATGCAGGAAGCCGAGTACACCCCGGAGATGAAGGCGGCGGTGGACGCGAAGATCCCGCTCCGACGCCACGCGACGACCAAGGAAATCGCCGCGCTCTTTGCCTTCCTGGCTTCCGACGAAGCTCCGTACATCACGGGACACCCCGTGATCATCGACGGCGGCGAAATCGCCGGCGGTCTGGCGAGCCGCTGAAAGACGCGCAACTGCCGAGTTTTTCCGCCTGCCCTCTCGCCGGAAGCTCGTCCCCGGCGAGAATTGATGGAGGACTCGGACACAAGACTCGGACACAAGACTCGGACACAAGATTCGGACACAAGACTGGGACACGCGGCTTCAAGTGACTGACCTGTTGTGAACTTCCTGTAGGTTCGAGTCCGGCACGGCTCACCACCCACCTCCTGCCGGTCTAGAATCAGCGCCGCGATCATCCGATGACACTCTCAGCCGGCAGCCGTCTCGGTCCCTACGAGGTTCTCGCGCCGATAGGCGCGGGCGGGATGGGGGAGGTGTACCGGGCGCGGGACGAGCGGCTGAAGCGTGACGTCGCGATTAAGGTGCTGCCGCCGTCCTTCTCGAGCGACGCGGATCGGTTGCGGCGGTTCGAGCTCGAGGCGCAGGCCGCGGGCGGGCTCAACCACCCCAACATCACCGCCGTCTACGACATCGGCACGCACGAGGGCGCTCCCTACGTCGTGCAGGAGCTGTTGGAGGGCGAGACGCTGCGGGCGGAGCTCGCGGGCGGGCGCTTCGCCCCTCGTAAGGCGATCGAGTATGCACTGCAGATCGCCCATGGCCTCGCGGCGGCGCACGGCAAGGGGATCGTGCATCGGGACCTGAAGCCCGAGAACGTGTTCGTCACGAAGGACGGGCGCGTCAAGATCCTCGACTTCGGTCTCGCAAAGCTGACGCAGATGGACGCGGGATCGGGCGCGCACTCGAACTTGCCGACCGCGACGGCGGGGACCGAGCCCGGCATGGTGATGGGGACGCTCGGGTACATGTCGCCCGAGCAGATCAAGGGCCGGCCCGCCGATCCGCGCTCCGACATCTTCTCCTTCGGCGCGATCCTCTACGAGATGCTCTCGGGGAAAAGGGCGTTCCACGCCGATTCGGCCGGCGAGACGATGGCCGCGATTCTCAAGGAGGACCCGCCGGACCTCTCGGTCACGAACCAGAACATCAATCCCGGCCTCGAGCGGGTCGTGCGCCACTGCATCGAGAAGAACCCGGAGCGCCGGTTCCACTCCGCGCATGACCTGGCCTTTGATCTGGAGGCGTTATCGGGCGCCTCGGTGACCTCCGGGCCGGCCGTGTCGACGGCCCCCCGGCGCCGGCCGAAGTGGACGCGCGTCGTCGCGGGCCTCGCCCTTCTCCTCGGAGTGGGTCTCGCGTCGTTCTTCGCGGGGCGGCGCGCGGGATCGGCCGGAAGGACCAACGACGTGACGTTCAAGCCGCTGACCTATCGGTCGTTGCCGATCTTTCGTGCGCTCTTCGCTCCGGACGGACGCACGGTCGTCTTCAGTCAGGCCCAGGAGGGAAACCACTCCGAGGTTTTCACTCGGGCCCCGGACTACCCGGAGCCGCGGCCGCTCGGCGTGCCCGACGCTCAGCTCCTGTCGGTCTCGTCCAAGGGCGAGATCGCGTTGCTGACGCATGCCCGGTACATCCATCACCGCCTCTTCGCGGGCACGCTGGCCCGGATGCCGCTGAGCGGTGGCGCGCCGAGAGAAGTCCTCGAGGGCGTGCGCGAAGCGGACTGGTCGCCCGACGGCGAGGCCCTCGCCATCATCCGAGAAATCGACGGGAAGGACCGGCTCGAATATCCGATCGGCAAGGTTCTGTACTCCACGGGGGGGTACGTCAGCGACCTTCGCTTCTCGCGAGCCGGCGATCGGATCGCGTTCCTGGAACATCCGTTCCGCTGGGACGACCGCGGCGGCGTTGCGGTCGTGGACCTGGCGGGAAAGAAAACTTCCCTGGCCGGCGGTTTCTGGGGAGTCGAAGGACTGGCCTGGTCGGCCGACGGCAAGGAAATCCTTTTTTCGGCAGGCCCCGGTTACTCGTCCTTCGAGGTGCATGCCGTGACGCCGGACGGCAAGAAACGCATCGCGCTGCCCAGCGCGGGGGGTCTGACGATCTTCGACGTCTCCCGTGAGGGGCGTTGGCTCGGCGCCCGCGAGGACGTCAAGTACCGGCTCATGGTGATGGCTCCTGGAGCGAAGGCGGAGCGAGACCTTTCCTGGCTCGACGGCTCTCGGGGCGAAGCCTTGTCCAAAGACGGGCGCACGCTCCTCTTCTCCGAGTTCAGCGGCGCCGTCGGGGGGAACTATGCCGTCTGCCTTCGAAGGACCGACGGTTCACCGGCCGTTCGATTGGGAGAAGGAGCGGCCGCCGATCTTTCCCCGGACGGCTCCTGGGCCCTCGCCGTCGTGCCGACCTCTCCGGCTCGTCTCGTGCTCTATCCCACGGGCCCCGGAGAGCCGCGGCGCCTGGAGAGTGGCGACATCGGAGACTACAGCTCGGCGCGCTTCTTCGCGGACGGAAAAAGAATCCTGAGCTGTGGTGTCGAGAGCGGCCACGCGTCGCGGTGCTACGTGCAGGACGTGGCGGGCGGCAAGCCGCGTCCGGTCACCGCCGAGGGCACGAGCGCCGGGTTCGTCTCCCCGGACGGCGCGCTCGTTCTCGTCCAGTTGGGCCGCGGCGTGTATCAGCTCTACCCCTCGGCCGGCGGAGAGCCTCGCCCCGTGCCCGCGCTTGCCCCGGACGATCTCGCGGCAGGTTGGACCGCGGACGGCCGCGGGATCCTCGTCAGCCGTTGGTCGGAGGTGCCCACGCGTCTGGAGAGCATCGATCTCGCGACGGGACAGCGTACTCTCGTTCGACCCCTCGCTCCCACGGATCTCGCCGGTGTCGTCCGAATTTCGAATCCGATGCTCGCGGGCGACGAGAGCGTCTATGCCTACTCCCCGACGCTGCGCCGCGCCGACCTCTTTCTGGTGGAGGGGGCGCGGTAACACTCTCGTCCGGTTCACCCTCCCCCGACGAGCTCGACGACTTCGAGGGAGTCACCCGCCTCGAGGCGCATCTCCGGGTATTGCGCCTTCGGGACGATCTCGCGGTTGCGCTCGACGGCGACGCGCGGGGTCGAGACTCCCAGGCGCTCCAGCAGGTCGGCGATCGATGCCCCCTCCGGCAGGCGCATCGGCGCGCCGTTGACGGTGACCTCCAGCTCCGCTGTCATTTCTTTCGGATTGGATACTGGATCTCGGCGCTGGCCGTGGGCGAGGTCACCCGGATCACGGCCGCCGAGGTGCCCGGATTCGTGGGGATCATGAACGAAATCGGGCAGGAACCGTCCGACGCGGTCTTGCCCTGAAAGACAGTCGAAGCGCGGGCCGAGGTGGAGAGGATGCGGACCTGAACCATCGCGCCCCCGAGCGCCCGCGCCGGGGATCCGGTCGCCGCCTTGAGCCTCGTCTGCACGGAGCGGCCGGCCGCGAAATCGGGCGTCGGAGTCAGGGTCAGGACGACCTCCTCCGGAACGTCGTCGGACGCGAGGTACTCCAGGATCATCTGATCCAGGCTGCGGTCGCTCGGCGGCGGATGCGGGCTCGCGCCGGGGGCCGGCGCGGCCTCTCCCTCCGGAACGACCATGGCGGCGCCGGCTTCGCCTTCCGGGGGCGGGACGCGCGGCTTCGCCATCGCCTCGGGCGGCGCCGTCGGCGCCATGCCCTCGGGAATCTGGATCGATCCGTTCGGGCCGTCGAAGCGTCCGCGCTGGATCGCCGCGATCATCGTGCGGTGCTGTTGCTCCATGAGGTCCTGGACCGCATGGTCGTCCGGGCCCTCCTTGGCGACTTCCGCGTAGGACGTCTTCTTGGTCGCTAGGATCTCTCCCCCGACGTAGACCAGCGATTCCACGTACGGGTTCGCATCCCCCTTGTCTTCAGTTTGAATATGGAAGACACGGTTCTTGTGCTTGACGTCGGTGTTGAAACCCGTGATCACGATCGCTGCAAATTGTAGCCGACCGGACGGGGGCGACCTTACAGCCGCCCGAACCGAGCCGTGAAGTGGCGGAGAGCGGGCGCCTGCCGGACGATCCCCACTCCGCGCAGGGACTCCGGCTCCCGCCGAAGGCGCGCGGTGACCTCGGTCACATGCTCGAGGTGGCCGTTCGTGTAGACGCTCCGGGACACCGCGAGGCGGAAGAGGCCGAGGCCCGGCGCTTCAGGGCCCGGGCGCTGCGGGTCAGGATTACCGAACGTCAGCCGCCGATCGGCTCCACGGGCGCGTCCGCCGCGGCGATCTCCGCGCTGGACCCGAATAAACGGAGCGCTCGATTCACAGCTTGACGCAGACGTTCTTCGCTTCGGTGAAAAAATCGAGCGATGCGGACCCGCCCTCGCGCCCGAGGCCGCTTTCCTTCATTCCGCCGAAGGGAACGCGGAGGTCCCGGAGCAGCCAGGTGTTGACCCACACCGTGCCGCTCTCGATCGCCGCGGCGACGCGGTGGGCCTTTTGGAGGTCCCGCGTCCAGACGCTCGCCGAAAGACCGTAGCGCGTGCCGTTGGCGAGGGCGATCGCCTCTTCGGGAGAATCGAAGGGCGTGACGGTGACGACGGGACCGAAGATCTCCTCCTGCATCACCCGTCGGCCGCAGTCGAGCCCCGTGATCACCGTCGGCTCGAAGAAGTAGCCGCCCCGGACGCGCTCGGGGAGATCCGCCGGGCGCTTTCCGCCGACGACGACCGTTCCGCCTTCTTCTCTCGCGAGCGCGACGTAGCCTTCGACCTTGCGAAGGTGGGCCTCACTCACGAGCGCGCCGACGTCGGTCGCTGCATCCTGCGGATCTCCGATCCGGAGTTTCTTCGTCGCCTCGACGAAGCGGTCGAGGAACTCGCCGTAGATCGCCTTCTCGACGAACAGGCGCGATCCGCAGAGGCAGATCTCCCCCTGGTTGGCGAAGCTCGACTGGATCGACGTGGCGACGGCCGCTTCGAGATCGGCGTCCGCGAATACGATGTTCGGATTCTTGCCTCCGAGCTCGAGCGACACCTTCTTGAAGAGCGGCCCCGCGTGGGACATCACGTCCGCGCCGGTCTTCGTGCCGCCGGTGAACGAGATGAGCGGGACCTTCGGGTGCGACGTCAGCGCGCGCCCGGCTCCCGGCCCCGCGCCCTGCACGATGTTGACGACGCCGGGCGGGATCCCCGCTTCGCCGATCAAC
>JBBRFL010000083.1:0-5265 GCA_038224325.1 Thermoanaerobaculia bacterium
GCAGGGCCTGCGCGACCGCATCCTCGAGGTGGTCCCGGCGGCCGATCCCTTCGAGGCGCTGTCGGAGGTTCGCGACGCGCCGCCCCTCGAGGACGCCTACCTCTTCGGCCGGCGCCTCCGGGCCGTCGCCCGCGCGGGGCGCACGGCGGAGGCCGGACGCCTGCTGTCGCGGTTCGGGAGTCCGACGCCGGCGGAGCCGTCGCTGGAGGACGTGTTCGTCTCGCTCGCCCGACAGCAGGCGGCCGCGGCGGATCCGGTGGCGGTGTGAAGCGGCTCCTCGCGCTGACGTGGAAGGAGCTTCTCCAGCTCCGGCGGGATCGGATCACGCTGCGGATGATCGTGTTCGTTCCGATCCTGCAGACGCTGATCTTCGGCTACGCCATCAACTACGACGTCAAGCATCTGAAGACCGTGGTGCTCGACGAGGCGAGGTCGTTCGAGAGCCGGGAGCTCGTGGCGAAGATGACGGCGACCGAGTACTTCGACGTCGTCGGGTATGTCTCCTCGCTGGCGGAGCTGCGCCGCCAGATCGACTCCGCGAAGGCCTCGGTCGGCCTGGTCATCGACCGCAACTTCGGAAAGGACATCCACCGCGGCTCGCCGGCCCGGGCGCTCCTGATCGTCAACGCGTCGGACACGACGACGGCGAGCCAGGCGATGTCGATCGCGGCGGGGATCGCCAACGGCTCGTCGATCCGGATCCTCGCGGCGCGCGCGGGATGGAAGGCCGACGCCCTGCCCGTGGACGTGCGCGTCCGGCCCTGGTACAACCCGGACCTCAAGACCGCGAGCTTCATCATCCCGGGATTGATCGCGATCATCCTCACGTTCACGCTCATCCAGTTCACGGCGAGCGCCATCGTCCGGGAGCGGGAGCGGGGAACTCTCGAACAGCTCCAGGTCACGCCCGCCACGCGCGCGGAGATCATCCTGGGCAAGATCGTTCCCTTCACGGGGAT
Organism: Thermoanaerobaculia bacterium; assembly: GCA_038224325.1. Taxonomy (GTDB): domain Bacteria; phylum Acidobacteriota; class Thermoanaerobaculia; order UBA5066; family Gp7-AA6; genus DAHUXD01. Next base: position 960 of record JBBRFL010000083.1, read on the forward strand.
CGGTTGCTTTCAGCTCACGATGACGATCCTGCTGATGCGGTACCTGTTCGACATCCGGATCCAGGGCTCCCTGCTGGAGCTCTACGTAGTGGGTCTGATCTTCATCGCGGCGGTGCTCGGCCTCGGCATGCTGATCTCGACGATCGCGAAGACCCAGATGCAGGCGATGCAGATGTCGACGTTCTTCCTGCTGCCGTTCGTTTTCCTTTCGGGCTACGTGTTCCCGATCGATGGCATGCCGAAGATCTTCCAGTACATCTCGCGGGCGATCCCCGCGCGCTATTTCATCGAGGTGCTGCGCGGGATCATCCTGCGGGGAGCGGGGATCCGGGACCTGTGGGAACCAATCGCGTGGCTGACCTTCTACACGATCCTGATCATCGGCCTGGCCGTCGCCCGCTTCCAGAAGACGACGCAGTAGCCGGAGGTCGGCCTCACCCCCGCCGGCGGAAGAAGACGCTCACCACGTAGCCGATCCCGACAACACCCGCTACGGAGATCAGGATCGCCGAGGAGGGCGAGAGCTGGCGGATCAGCGAGTACGCCAGGTAGAACATCGCGCCGAAGATCGGAACGGCGATCAGGCCCATCGCCGCCGAGACCGCGCGCGACTTCCTGGGGCGATCCGACGGGACCACGCGGAGCAGCTGGAGTTTCTTGGAGACCTCGGCGGGCAGCGGGGGACGCTCGACCCACTGGAGCCCCTCGGGCTCGGCGAATCCCTTCTTGAGCTCCGCCGGAATGGCCTCGCCGCAGTAGATGCAGTGCTCGAGCCGCCACGCGGCCAGGGGCCGGTGACAGCGCGGGCATCGGGGACCTGCGGTCGGCTCGGGCACGGTTTTTTCTCGATCCGGGAGACGAACGATTATACGTTGGCTCCCCGGGAGTCGGAGAACGGAAAGCGGAGGTCGCGTGAGGGACAACAGGAAATCCGGCCCGAAGGCCGTCGAATGGAGAGGCTGCGGAACGGGCCTCGTGACGCCGTTCGACGAAAAAGGACGGATCGCGTTCGGCGCGCTCGAGGAGCTCACGGAGTGGCAGATCGCGCAGGGAATCGATTTCCTGGTCACCTGCGGCACCACGGGGGAGTCCGCCACGCTCTCGCGCGACGAGCGCAAGGCGGTCACGGCCGCCGTCGTCCGCGTCGCGAACGGGCGCGTCCCGGTGATCGCCGGCGCGGGCGGCAATCACACGGCGCGCGCCGTCTTCTGGGCCAGCGATGCCGCCGCGGTCAATGCCGACGGGATTCTCTCCGTCACGCCGATGTTCAACCGGCCGAGTCCGGACGGGCTGGTGCGGCACTTTTCGGCGATCGCGGACGCGACGGATCTGCCGATTCTCGTGGACAACGTGCCCGGCCGCACCGGCATGGACCTGGACGTCGAGACGATCCGGCGCCTCGCGGAGATCCCGCACGTGGTCGGCCTCAAGGAGACCTCGTCGAACTTCGGCAAGATCGCACGCCTGATGGCGGAGATGCCCCGGGAGTTCGCGGTGTTCTCCGGAGAGGATGCGACGGCTCTGGCCGCGATCGCCCTCGGGGCGCGCGGCGTGATCTCGGTCGTCTCCAACGAGATTCCCCGCGAGATGTCCCTCCTCGTCCACTCGGCGCTCGAGAATGATCGCGACAAGGCGCTGGAGCTCCAGACCCGCTACCAGCCGCTCATGGAGATGAACTTCTGGGAGTCCAATCCGGGGCCCGTCAAGTGCGCGCTCGCGTCGATGAAGAAGTGCGGCGAGACGCTCCGCCTGCCGCTCGTTCCCGTGCGCGACGAGACCCGCAAGAAGATCGAGAAGCTGCTGGCGTCGTTTCGGCTCCTTCCCAAGAGAGGGGCGGCGTCGCGCTCATGAGCGCGTCGCTCCCTCTTTTCTCTCGTAGGGGCGGCCCTTGCGGCCGCCAGCGGGCTTCTGGATGGCCGCGTTGACGGCGTCTCTCCGGGAACGGGTCGAGGCGCTCGCGGGGGGGCGCCGCCGCCTGACCGGACGCGGCGCGCCTGACGGTCGCGGAGCTCCTGGTGGAGCTCTCCGCCGGGCGGGTTCGCGCGGCCGAGAGGGAGTCCGGGACCTGGGTCACTCGGACCTGGGTCAAGAAGGGGATCCTCCTCGCCTTTCGGGTGGGCACGCTGACGGAAGTGGGCGCGCTCGCGGGCTTCCGGTTCTTCGACAAGGACACGCTGCCGGTCAAGCACCTCGAGCTGCCCTCGGGCGTGCGCGTCGTGCCCGAAGGCACGACGGTGCGAGAGGGCTCCTTCCTCGCGCCGGGCGTGACAATCATGCCGCCGGCCTACGTCAACGTCGGTGCGTACGTGGACGCGGGGACGATGATCGATTCACACGCGCTGGTCGGCTCCTGCGCCCAGGTGGGAAAGCGCGTTCACATCTCGGCCGGCGCCCAGATCGGCGGGGTTCTCGAACCGATGGGCGATGTGCCGGTCGTGCAGGAAGACGACGTTCTGGTGGGCGGAAACTGCGGAGTCTACGAGGGTGCGATTGTCCGCGAGGGCGCGATTCTGGGCGCCGGCGCCATCCTGACGGCGGGCACGCCGGTCTACGACGTGGTCCGGGGCCAAGTCTATCGCAGGGAGGCGCATCGGCCCCTGGAGATCCCGGCGGGCGCCGTCGTGGTTCCCGGCTCGCGCGCGATGCGCGAGGGCCAGGGCCGCCTGGGGCCTCTCTCTCCAGACACCCGTCATCGTCAAGTATCGCGACGAGAAGACGGACGCCTCGGCGGCGCTCGAAGACCTCCTGCGCTGACGAGCCTACGGGCCACTTTCCCCGAAATCGAGCATGCGGGCCATGAAGGGGAGCAGGCGCGTTTCGACTCGCTGGAGGATGCCCTGATTGTGGTCCCCCCGGTACAGCTCGAAAACGTGAGGAATGCCGTGCTCCGCAAGCTCCCGCGAGAAAGCGAGGGTCCCCGCCGGGATGTGAGAGAACTCGTCCTCGATCCCGACGTCGACGACGATGCCACGCAGCCTGAGCAGTTCGGAAATGTGCGCGGGGATCAGGTTGATGGCGAGCTTCGACTGAAAGGCGGCGTATGCGTCGCCGTTGGGGACGAGGGTGCGGTTCTCCTCGCGGTAGGGGAGGACGACAAAGAGCGGCGGCCCTGCCGGATCCGGCGTAAACGCGGCGCTCATTCCGACTAGCGCGGCGACCCAGAAGTCGTCCATCGTCGATTCCTCCTTCAACTCGGGGCGAGCCGAGAGTTTCATGGCCCGGTGCCAAGCGTTCTGGGTCGGCCCGAGGTCGCCCTCCATGGCGAGGCAGCATGCGGAGAGCGCGTAGACCGCGCCGAAGACGTCGGGATGGTCCATAGCAATCAGAAGGGATCCGTATCCACCCATCGAGTGTCCTGCGAGACCGCGGCTCGAGGCGCGCGGTAGCGTGCGGAAATGCGCGTCGGTCCAGGCCACGAGGTCGTGCGCAACGAAGTCTTCCCAGCGTCCCGTCACCGAGGAATTCGCCCAGAAGCTGCCGGAGTACGCGTTTCGGCCGTTCGGAACGACGACCAGCATCTCAGAAGCACCACCGGCCTTGACTCGTTCGTCCATGAGGCGGCGGAAGAGTGCGGAGAGCTCGGGCACTTGGTCGTCGGACCCGAATCCGTGAAGGAAATAGAGCACCGGATAGTGCTTCGAAGGCTCCGTGTCGTACGAGGGGGGCAGATAGACGGCTACGCGCCGCTCCGCCGGATCGCCGATCAGGTTGCCCTCGAGGGCGGAGCTGTGGACTCGCGTGTCGACGATTCGGGAACCTCCTCGCGCGGAGGCGACCGGTTGTCCGACACTCACGGCTGCAGCAAGCCATACGGCCGCAGCAATCCGCGCAGGGAGGCGAAGGCTCATAAATTGTCTCCTTCCATTCCCTTTCTAACGCCGATTGGGGCCGTCAGGTTCCGAACGTCGTCCTCGCTCACGGATCCAGGGGCGGAGGACCGAGTACTCGAGAACCGCGGTCGCGGACGCGTTACCTCGGCCCCGCCGGCAGGTGCTCCAGCAGATACCGCGCCAGAAGCGAGTGGAGATGGAGCGACGTGCCCTCGCTCTCCGAGATCGAGTGCGACCGGTTCGGGTACTCCATGAAATCGAAGGGTTTGCCGAGCGCGACGAGCCGGTTGATGAGCCGCTGCGATCCCTGGAAGTGGACGTTGTCGTCGCCGGAGCCGTGGACGAGGAGCAGGTTGCCCGCGAGATTCTCCGCGAACCGGATCGGCGAGCCGGCCGCGTAGCCGGCGGGATTGTCCTGAGGCAGGCCCATGTAGCGTTCCTGGTAGATCGTGTCGTACAGCGTCTGGTCGGGAACC
>JBBRFL010000084.1:0-5068 GCA_038224325.1 Thermoanaerobaculia bacterium
TACATCGTGGCGATGGAGCTCCAGGGCGTCCAGGAGGAGGACTACACGACCGAGCAGGACGCCCTCGACATCCTGACGAAGCAGAAGGCGGCGAACTTCGTCCCCGGCCAGGAGTACCTCTACAGCAACACGGGCTACTTCCTGCTCGGCGTCATCGTCAAACGGGCGAGCGGTCAGCCGCTGCGGGAGTTCGCCGCCGAGAGGATCTTCGCTCCCCTCGGCATGCGTCACACGCAGTTCAACGACTCGCACACCCGGATCATCCCCAACCGCGCCACTGGCTATCAGAAGGCGGACCCGTCGGGCTTCGGGATCGAGATGTCCGATTGGGAGCAGATCGGGGACGGCTCGGTGTTGACCTCCGTCGAGGACCTGCAGAGGTGGGACCAGAATTTCTACGAGCCCAAGGTGGGCGACTCGCGTCTGGTCGAGACGATGCACGAGACCGGGGTCCTCAACAGCCGCAAGAAGATCGGCTACGCCTCGGCCCTGATGATCGGGACCTACCGGGGCCTTCCGACGGTCAGCCACAGCGGGTCCTGGGCGGGGTATCGCGCGCAGCTCCTGCGTTTTCCGAAGCAGCACTTCTCCGTCGCCTGCCTCTGCAACCTGGGCAACGCGAATCCCACCCGCCTCGCCTACAAGGTGGCGGAGGTCTACCTGGGGGACGCGATGCAGAAGGAGAAACCCCCCGCGGCGGCCGGCCCGGCGGGTCGCGCGCCGATCACGGTTCCCCTCAAGAACCTCCAGGCCCTCACCGGCACGTACCGCGACCCGGTCTCGACCGACGTGATCCGGCTCGGGGTCCGCGAAGGCAAGCTGGTCGCGGACGCGGACGCCCGCAGTTTCCCGCTTTCCGCGACGGCGGCGAACCGGTTCCGATTCGAAGGGTACGAAGGCGGGAAGCGCGAGTTGGAGCTCGAGCGGGTGAGAGGCGCGCGCCCGCGCCTGCGTGTCGTGACGATGGACGACGAGGAAGAGCCGTCGCGGCAAACCTTCGAGCCCGTGGACGCCTGGGTTCCCGGGCCCGAGGCGCTCGCGCAACTCGCGGGGGTCTACGCGAGCGAGGAGGTCGGAACGACCTGGCGGCTCGTGGCGCAGGAGGGGAAACTCTTCGTCCGGCATCGCGGAATCTCGCCGAAGCCTCTGACCCCGACCATCCGAGACACCTTCAAGCTCGAGGGATTGCAGCTGACTTTCGAGCGAGGCGCCGGGGAAGGCGCGACCGGGTTCCTCCTCGACGCCGGCCGCGTCAAGAATTTGACGTTTCGCAGGGAGGTCTCGCCCTAGTCGCGATCCCGGGGCATTGCTCTTGCAGTGAGCAGCCCCGGGGGTGGACGATCGTCACGGTGTCTGAACGCCGCGGTTTCGGGCGTAAGAAGCGTCGATTCCTCGTCGAATTCAAGCTGAGGGGCGCGCAGTGTACTGGCTTCACCTACGACATCTCTCCCTCGGGCATATTCGTCCGCTCGGTCCGACTTCCCGAACCGGGGACCTTCATGTCGGCGGACCTGCACCTGCCCCAGGGGAAGCGGTTGACCGTGCGCGGCAAGGTGGTGCGCTCGTTCCGCGTACCCGCTTCGCTCGCGCGCCTGGTCCCGAGCGGTTTCTCGATGCGTCTCTCCGAGTCCCCGGAGGATTACTTTCAGTTCCTCTCGACTCTCTGAGGCCGAGGCTGAGGCCACAGGCGCCGCGTCATCCGCTCCACGGTGACGGACTCGGGCTCGCGGGACAGGAGTTGGATGTCGTCGCCCGCCCCGATCTCGCCCTCCTCCAGCACTCGAAAATAGAAGCCGGTGCGTCCGCTCGCGAGGAAGGCCTTCAGGAAGGCGGGCCGTTCCATCTTGAGGGCGAGCTTGAAGCACGGCGAGCGGGGCTGTGAGACCTGGAGGACGGCGGTTCCGATTCGGTAAGCGTCGCCGACGCGGACCTCGGTCTCCGGCATTCCCTCGACCGTGAGGTTCTCGCCGAACTGTCCGAACGGGAAGTCGACGCGCACCTCCCGCCGCCAGTATTTGTAGCCGCCGAGGTCGTACGCGTAGACGGCCTTGTCCGGTCCGCCGTGGACGCGGAGGTCCGCCTGCCTGTCGCCGTCCAGGTTGAGGCGGCGGACGGCCACGCGGAAGAGGACCGGATCCTTGAAGATCGCGGTGCGAACGATCCGCCCGCGGTGGATGACATCGCGGGGCCTTCCGACGTGGACCGCGAGGAGCCTCATCCGCAGATCGTATGACTTTCGTAAGCCAGGTTAGAAGGTTACTTGTCCGGTGATTATAAGTTACTATACATATACTTACTTATGGGGCGAACTCCACGGGTCACCCGCGATCAGGTCCTCGGAGCGGCGCGGGAGGCCTTCGTGGAGCGGGGCTTCGACGGGGCGACCCTCGCCGACATCGGATCGCGCATTGCGGTCAGTCCCGCCGCACTGCTCCGGCACGCTCCCACGAAGAGGGCCCTCTTCCTCGCCGCGATGGGCGAGGAGGAGCCCGACATGGTGCCTCTCGAGTTCCTCAAGGGCTTTTCCGGCCGGGAGGATCCGGTCCCGATCCTCAGAAGCGTGGGCGAGGCCCTCGTCCCGTTTCTCGAGACGAAGATCCGCGAGGTCGTCGCGCGATGGGTGTACTTCAAGACGCTCCGCGGAATCGGCCGCATGCCGCTCCCCTTCGATCCGAAGCGGCGCCCCACTCCGCCGCAACGCAACCTGAAGTTCCTGGAGGACTACCTGCGCCGGGCGGGGCGCCACGGTACGGTCAAGATCCGCGACTCCCGCGCGTCCGCGCTGGCGTTTCTCGCGACGCTCCACTCCTACGTGTTTCTGCAGCAGGTGATGGAAGTGCTCGAGGAGCCGATGCCGCTCGACCAATACCTCGACGCGGTGCTCGAGGCCTGGACACGCGGCGTCGTGGTCGAGGGAGGGAGGACTCGATGAAGCGCGGCCTGCTGTGCGCGCTCCTCGGCGCGGCCCTTCTCGTTTGCGCCTGCCGCCCGAAGGACGACGGGACGATCCGGCTCAACGGCCGGCTCGAGGCGCCCCTGGTCGATCTCGCGCCCAAGGTCTCGGGGCGCGTGGTCGAGGTGCGCGTGCGCGAGGGCGACCGCGTCCACGCGGGCGACGTGCTCGTGCGCCTCGATCTCGGGGAGACGGCGATCGCCGTGGAGCGCGATCGCGAGGGGCTGGCCTCCGCCCAGGCGCGATACGCCGACATGGCGGCGGGAAGCCGCCGGCCCGAGATCCTCGCCGCGGAGGCGGACGTCGCCGAGAAGCGCGGGCAGGTTGATCTCGCTCAGCGCGAGCTCGAGCGGCAGAAGGCTCTCCTTTCCAAGAAGATCGGCTCGCAGCAGGACTTCGACCGGGCGAAGGCCAACGCGAACCGGACCGGAGCGATCCTCAAGGCGAGCGAGGAGCGACTCAAGCTCGCCGTGGAGGGTTCCCGAAAGTTCCAGACGGAGCAGGCGCGATCCGAGATGGACCGGGCGCGGAGCGTCCTGAAGCAATCGGAGGCCGTCGCCGGCGAGGCCGAGATCCGCGCGCCGGCCGATGGCGTGATCCTCCACCGCATCGCCGAGCCGGGGCTTCTCCTCAACCCGTCCCAGCCCGCGGTCACGATGGCGTTCGCGGATCGCCTGTACGTGCGCACGTTCATCCCGGAGCAGCAGCTGGGGCGGGTCCGACCGGGGTTGCCGGCCACCGTGACCGTCGACGCGTTCCCGGGCCGTAGCTTTCCGGCCCGGGTGACCGAGATCTCTCCCGACGCGGAGTTCACGCCCAAGCCGGTCGAGACCCGGAGCGAACGGGTCAACCTCGTCTACGCGGCCAAGGTGGATCTCGATCGGGGCTGGAAGGAGCCGCTGGTGCCGGGTCAGCCGGCGGAGGTGCGGATCGCGGCGCCCGCGCGGGCCGCGTCATGATCTCGGCGCGCGCTCTCGTCCGGACCTTCGGCGAGAAGACGGCGCTCCGCGGCATCGACCTGGACGTCGCGGACGGGGAGCTCTTCGGCCTGATCGGGCCGGACGGCGCCGGCAAGAGCACGTTCTTCCGGATCGTGGCGGGCCTGTTGAGCCCGACCTCCGGAACCCTCCGCCGAGACCCGGAGGCGACGTTCGGCTTCGTGCCCCAGCGGTTCGCGATGTACGAGGACCTGTCGATCGACGAGAACCTGACCCTGCGCGCGCGTCTCTACGAGATCCCTCGGGAGGAGGCGCGAGCGCGCTCCTCCGATCTTCTCTCCCGCGTCGGGCTGGAGCGCTTCGGGGCCCGGCTGGCGGGGGCGCTCTCCGGCGGCATGAAGCAAAAGCTCGCCCTGGTCGCCGCGCTCCTGACGCGCCCGCGCCTGCTCCTCCTGGACGAGCCGACCACCGGCGTCGACCCGGTCTCGCGGCGGGAGTTCTGGATGCTGCTGAACCATCTCCACCACGAGGGCCTCACGATCCTCGTCTCGACGCCATACATGGACGAGGCCGAGTACGCCACGCGGATCGGGTTCCTCGACGAGGGCCGGCTCTCGGCGCTCGGCACGCGCGAGGAGATCCTGGCCTCGTACCCGCGCCCCCTGCTGGTCGTTCGAACCGCGGAGCGGGCGGCCGCGCGCGGGAGGCTGGCGTCGCTTCCCGAGGTGGACGACGTGTCCCTGTTCGGCACGCAGCTCCACGTTCGCGGAGCCGGAGGATCCCTCGAGTCGCTGCTCTCCTCCGTGCGCCGCGCACTGGAGGGACTCGTGCCCGCCGAGAACGTACAGTCGGCGCAGCCTTCGCTGGAGGACGTGTTCGTCCTGAAGAGCGAGGAGGAGGCGGCGTGACGGGGCTGGCGGAAGACTCGAGCGCCTTCCTCCGCGTGCGGGGACTGACGCGCCGTTTCGGCGAGTTCACCGCCGTCGACCACGTCGACTTCGACGTCCCCCGCGGAAAGGTCTTCGGGTTCCTCGGGCCCAACGGCTCGGGGAAGTCGACCACGATCCGGATGTTGACGGGCCTGCTCCAGCCGACCTCCGGCACCGCGAGCGCGTTCGACGGGCTCGACGTCGCCCGCGACACGGAGCGCTGGAAGACGCGGCTCGGTTACATGAGC
>JBBRFL010000085.1:0-5027 GCA_038224325.1 Thermoanaerobaculia bacterium
CCGCACGAGCCGCTGCGCCGGCCGGCCACGCCCGCCGAGATCGCGACGCCGTTCGGGCGCGGGGAGTATCTCGTCCACCTGGCGAAGTGCGTTCACTGCCACAGCCCGCAGCCGCTGAACGGGACGCACCGGGAGCACCGCCGGGACCTCGAGTTCGGGGGAGGTCGCCGGTTCGAGACGAAGCGGTACTTCGACGAGCTCGAAGACGACCCGGGGTTCGCCTCGCCCCCGGCGCAGATGCCGGAGCCGAAGAGCTTCGTGACGAGCCCCAACCTCACGACCGACCCGTCGGGCATCCCGTACTACGACGAGAACCTCTTCATCCAGACGATTCGGACCGGCAAGGTCGCCGGCGTGCGTCCGTTGACGCGCGCGATGCTCTGGTTCGAGTTCCGCAAGCTGACCGACGAAGACCTCAAGGCGATCTTCCTTTATCTCCGGTCGCGGCCGCCCGTGCGCCACCGCGTCAGCAACTCGGACCCGCCCACGTTCTGCCCGATCTGCGGACGATTCCACGGCCTGGGCGACTCGAACGCGCCCTAGCCCTCCGGCTCACTCGCCCAGGCTCTTCAAGTACTCCCGATCGAACGCGGCGAGCAGGCTCTCGTCCGCCGAGTAGAGCCCGGGCCGGTACGCGCGGGAGGAGACGCCCTGCTGCGCGAGCTCGCACATACGCCAGTCCTGGCGGTTGGTGATGTCCCAGAGCTCCACTCCGTCGGAGGGATCGAAGCCCGGCCGCGCCGCAACTTCGGGGGCGAAGAGCCACTCGGCGGTCACGCGCGTCGAGTCGACGGCGACGGGCGAAATCCGCGTCGCCATGACGAAGTCCGGCTGCACGGTCAGGAAGAGGCTCGGGAAGACCGAGTAGTAGTAGACGCGCCGGAGATCCTCCGGCGAGAGATCCGGGGGTGGCGCCCCGCAGAGGCGCCCGCTGACGGTCATGCTGCCAGTGCCCTCGTTGATCGTCATGTAGCCGCCCAGCACACCGCCCTCCCGCAGGTCGTTGGCCCCGCTTCGATAGTGGGACAGCCGCGCGAGGGCCGGGTGGACGGGAGGGCAGTGGTAGCACTCGGAGAAGTTCTGGAAGAGGAGCTTCCAGTTGGCGCGCACGTCGTAGTCGATCCGACGCGCCGTCGAGAGCTCCGACAGGCGCCAGGGAGCGAAGCGTGCGAGGAGCGGACGGAGGGACTCGTCCAGGGCAGCGGCCGGCTGGCGATCGAGATGCACGAAGAGGAAACCCTCCCACTCCGCGAGCGCCACCGGATGCAGGGGGTAGTCGGCTCGGTCGAACCAGGCGACCTCGGCCATGTGGGGCGCGGAGGTGAGCGCTCCGTCGAGGCCGTAGGTCCACGCGTGGTACGGGCACGTGATGCCCCCCGCGAAGCGGCCGTGGTCCTCCGTGCAGATGCGCGTCCCGCGGTGCCGGCAGACGTTGTAGAAGGCTCGGGCCCGCCCGTCACGCCCGCGAACCGCGATGAGGCTCTCGGCCCCGATCGGGGCCACGAGGAAGTCGCCGGGCTCCCCGATGCCCTCCGCCCGGCCGATGCAGAGCCAGCGCCGGGCGAAGATCCGCTCCTGCTCTCGCGCGAAGACCTCCGCCGAGGTGTAGGACGGGCCGGGAAGCGTGGTCGCTCGCCCCGAGAGCACGTGTCCCTGGTAATCCATCGGCGGCAGGGTAACCTTCCCGGCGATGGACGGGCAAGAGTTAGACTCCGCTCGCAGCAAGGAGGCCTCATGAGTCGTCGGTTCTCTCGGCGGGACTTCGTCAAGACGGGCGCCGCGGCGACCCTCGTGGCCGCCTCGCCGCGCGCGATTCTCGGGCAGGCGCCGGCCGTGGTGTCGAGCAAGTCGGCCCGGCCGGTCGTCATCGCGTCGGCCAACGGCAACTGGTTCAAGAACGGGGGGAGCGTGACGTGCGTCGAGAAGGCGTACACGCAGATGACGCAGGGAGGCGACGTCCTCGACGCGCTGATCGAGGGCGTCAATCTCGTCGAGCTCGACCCGGAGGACTACAGCGTCGGCTACGGCGGCGTGCCCAACGCCGAGGGCGTGGTGCAGCTCGACTCCTCCTGCATGCACGGACCGAAGAAACGGGCCGGCGGCGTCGCCGCCCTCGAGGGCGTTCGGACGCCCTCCCGCGTCGCGCGCGAGGTCATGAATCGGACCGACCACCACCTCCTGGTGGGGCGGGGAGCGCAGCAGTTCGCGCGGAACATGGGCTTCTCCGTCGAGGACGACCTGAACACGCCGCTCTCGCGCAAGCTCTGGCTGGAGTGGAAGCAACGCACCGACCCCGGCCACTTTCCGACCGAGAAGGACCGCGAGATTGCCTCGCTCGAGGTGATCCGGCAGATGGCCCGGGACGGATGGCTCTCCTCGCGCCACATGTACGGCACGATCAACTGCGACGGGATCAACGCGAAGGGCGAGATCTGCGGCGTGACGACCACCTCCGGGCTCTTCTTCAAGATTCCGGGCCGGGTGGGCGACTCGCCGATCCTCGGCGCGGGCCTCTACGTTGATGGCGAGGTCGGCGCGGCCGGCTCGACGGGGCGCGGAGAGGCGAATCTCTACGGGCTCTCGTCGTTCCTGATCGTCGAGAACATGCGGCGGGGCATGCACCCCAAGGACGCGGGGATGGAGGCGTTGAAACGCATCCGCTCCCACACGGTCGAGAAGCGTTTGCGCAACAAGAACGGCGATCCCAACTTCAACATCAACTTCTACGCGTTGAACGCGAGGGGCGACTTCGCGGGAGTCGCGATGTATGCCGAGGACGAGGACGAGCGCGGCTGGGCCGGCGAGAAGGGCCGGCAGGTGCGCTTCGCCGTGTGCGACGAGAAGGGGCCACGCCACGTTCCCGTCGAGGGCCTCATTCCCGGAACGCTCAAGGGAACGTAGGCGCCCTAGCCCGGCAGGTATTCCTTCGGGATCGGGTTCTCCTTCGTCTCGTCGGTCCAGATGGCGTTGGCGATCCACCAGCGCTTTCCGTCCCAGAAGAGCTCGATCGAGTTTATCCCGCGCGCGATCACGGGGCCGTCCTCCGTCTGCCGCGACTCGTACGTGCTCCAGACGTGGGCGATGGGCCCGAAACGCTCGGCCGCCCGGTGGATCTCCTTCTCGTAGAAGCCGCGGGAGACGAACGACGGGTCCGTGGAATCCACGTACTCCTGGTGGCTCACGATGCGGGGCGCGGGCTTCCCGTCCTTGTCGACTCCCACGTCGACGAACCGGAGGTCGCGGATGTAGAGCGTCCGGTCCCGGGACCACTCCCGCGGCTTGCCCGCGGGGCCCGAGATCACGTCGTAATACGCCTTGACCATCCCGTCGATGGTTCCGACGTCCGCCGCCCGAGGCTCCGCGGAGGCGACCTCGACGTGTGGCCTCGGCGTCTGCCCGAGTCCGCCCGCGGCCGCCAGGAGCCCGATTCCCACCAGGGTCGCAATGAATCTCATTCCGTCCTCCTTCGATCGACGATCACGCCCGCATAACCCACGACGCTCGACGCGTCGCCGGTCTCGTCTCCGCTGTCGCGCCGCGCCACCACGCGAGCCTCCGGCGCGCCCGCCGATCGGGCCGCGAAGAGGAGCGCCGTTGCCGGCAGGAACCCGCACATCGAGATCGATTCCGAAACGACCGTGGCGAACAGGCCCTCGGGATCCAGGGCCCGCACGCGGTCGAGCGCGAGGTCGTCCTTCTTCCGGCCGACCCCCCGGCTCTCGTAATGATTCATGTCCGAGGACGCCAGCAGGAGCGGGGGCTCTTCCTCCTCGGCGCAGAGGGCCGCGAGGGCTGCGCCGATTTCCCGGCACAGATCCGGATCGGGCTCTCCCAAGGAGATCGGGACGAAGCGGACGTCGGGGCGCAGGACCTGGAGGAACGGGAGTTGGACCTCGAGGGAGTGCTCGTTTCGATGGGCCTCGGCGTCCTCCCGCAGGCTCGGAGCGAGGGCGAGGATCCGCGCCGCCATTCGCCGGTCGACGGGCGCGTCTCCGAGCGGAGTGCGCCAAGCGTCCGAGGGATCCAGCGAGAGCGGCGCGCCGCGCCCGGTGTGATTGGGACAGAGGATCACGGCCGTGCGAGGGATCTTCAGGCGCGCATAGACCGCGCCCGCCACGGGGCCCGAGTAGACGTAGCCGGCATGCGGCACGATCGCGCCAAACGCCTCCTCGGCCACGGCATCGGCGGAGAGGTGCCGGCGGACTTCACGCTCGAGTCGATCGGGTTGCGCCTCGTAGAACATGCCGGCCACGGCCGGAGGGCGGAGTCGCATGGTCCACTAGTTCACCAGAAGCGTCGCCACGGCCACGTTCCCGGCGAGCTCGACCGTGATCGTCGCCGCGCCCGCGGTCCTGCCCGAGGCGACGCCCGACGCGTCCACGGTCGCGACCGCCGGGTTGGAGGACTTGAACGCAGCGGACACGTCGTTGATAGCGATGCCGTCCGGCCCGTAGGCGATGACCTGGAAATGCTGGGAGTCTCCCACGTGCACGAGCGCGGTGGCGGGACGGATCTCGACTCGCGCGATCGCGTGCAGGGCCACCTCGACGTCGCATCCTCCCTGGATTTCGCCGATCCGGGCGATGATGGTCGTCTTACCCGCGGAGAGCGACGTGACGACCCCCTCCGCGTTGATGCTCGCGACCTTCGGATTCTGCGAGAACCAGGACGGCTTGAAGTTCACCGGCTTTCCCTTGGAGTCCTTGACCGTGTACGACATGGGAATCGACGTCCCGGCCGGGCCGATCAGCGAGAGCGCGGGCGCCGCCATCTCGATCGTCGAAACGTCAACGACTTCGACGGGCACCTCCGCGTGCACGTCGTGATACGTCGCCGTGACCGTCGCCCGCCCCGGGCCTCTGGCGACGAGCCGGCCTCCCGGTTCGGAGGCCACGACCGAGGCGTTCGACGTGGTCCAGTCCGGCGCGCCGTCGAGCGGCTGGCCCTTCTTGTCCAGGATCCTCGCCGTCATCCGTTGCGAGTGGTCGATCCCGTAGATCTTGACCTTCTTCGGCGAGAGATCGATC
>JBBRFL010000086.1:0-4443 GCA_038224325.1 Thermoanaerobaculia bacterium
GCCGGTCGTACGGCACGATCGCCGTCGGGAAGCCGCCCCAGACGAGAAGCCCCGGCAGGGACGTATGGATCTCGCGGTTCTCCGCCAGGAATTCGATGGCGGGCCGCCCGATCAGGAAGCAGTCGAAGCCGCCGGGCGGCATGTGGGACAGGGCCAGCCGGCGCAGCGTGCGGTAGTAGACGCCCGCGGCCGCGCGGGTGGTCCAGCCCTCGGGCCGGCTCTTCCGAACGGCCAGGACCGCCGTCGCGCCCCTGAGCCAGGCGGCGACCATCTCGGGAAGCAGCTCCGGCGGCTCCTGGAGATCGGCGGACAGGACCGCGGCCGCGTCCCCGCGCGCCTCTCGCAGGCCCGCCGCGATGGCCATCTGGGATCCGAAGTTTCGCGTCAGCCGGATGCCTCGCGCCGCGGGCCACGCCCGGGCGATCTCCCCGATCCGCTTCCAGGACTCGTCGCCCGATCCGTCGTCGACGAAGAGGACCTCCATGTCGAATTCCGCGGAGGCCGCGATCGACCGGAGCCGCTCGGAGAGGCGCGGAAGGCTCTCGGCGTTGAAGTAAACGGGAACGATCACGGAGACGAGTGGCCCGCTCACGCCGCCTCTCCGAAGAAATCGGCCACCGCGGAGACGACGGCGTCCACCTGGGCGTCGGCGAGCGCGGGATAGATGGGAAGGGAGACGACGGAGTCGCACGCGGCCTCCGAGACGGGGAAGTCGCCCCGCCGGTGGCCCAGGAACGCGTAGGCCGGCTGCAGGTGGAGGGGAGTCGGGTAGTGAATCCGCGTCTCGACGCCTCGCGACGCGAGGTGCTCGCGGAGGGCGTCGCGCCGCTCGACGCGGACGGGGTAGAGGTGACGCGAGGGGATCGAGCCCTCGCGCGCGCGCAACCGGGTCACCGGAAGCCCCGCGAACGCCGCGTCGTAGCGATCGGCGATGCGGCGGCGGCGTCCGTTTTCGGGGTCGAGCGCCGGGAGCTTCGCCCGCAGGATCGCGGCCTGGAGCTCGTCGAGCCGCGAGTTCCAGCCTTCCCGCTCGGCGTGGTCGCGGCGGCTCCAGCCATACTGGCGGAGCTGACGCAGGCGCTCGGCGATTCCGGGGTCGCGCGTCGCCACGGCGCCGCCGTCTCCATAGGCGCCCAGGTTCTTGGAGGGATAGAAGGAGAACGCCGCCGCCGCGCCGAACCCTCCGGTCATCCGGCCGCGCCAGCTCGCTCCGTGGCTCTGCGCGCAGTCCTCGATCATCGTCAGGCCGCGGCGGGCGGCCAGCTCTCGCAGCGCGTCGAGGTCGGCGACGCCTCCGTAGAGGTGCACCGGGAGCAGAAAGCGGACCGCCGGCGTCAGCGCGTCCTCCGCCCGGGCCGCGTCGAGCGTCAGCGTCTCGGGATCGACGTCGCAGAGCCGCGCCCGCGCCCCCGAAAGGCGCACGCCCGACAGCGTGGGCACGCAGGTGTTGGCGGGCAGGAGGACCTCGTCCGCCGGAGTCACGCCCGCGGCCAGGAGCGCGAGCGCGATCGCCTCGGTCCCGTTCGCGCAGGCGACGACGTGCTCGACGTCGAGCCACGCGGCGAACTCCGTCTCGAACCGCGCGACCTCCTCGCCCAGGATGAACCAGCCGCTCGAGAGGACCCGCGCGACCGCGGCGTCGATCAGGGTCCGCTTCTCCGCGTAGTCGGCCTCGAGGGATCCGAAGGCCACCCGGGGAGCGGCACCGACCGCGCCGGGGCTCATTCCGATTCGCCCACGGCTCCGCGCGCGTCCATCGCATAGCGCAGGCCGCAGGCGCAGGCAGCGGCGCCGTTCTCGAAGCGCAGGCCGTTGGCGCACCGGCACACGTGCCCGTGGATGCGGGCGGGGCTTCCGTAGACGAGCGCGAAGTCCGGGACGTCGCGCGTGATCAGGGCCCCGGCGCCCACCATCGCGAAACGCCCGACCGTGACTCCCGGCAGCAGGGTCGATCCCGCGCCGAGGCTCGCTCCGGCCCGCACGCGGGTGCGGGGATGGGCCGCGAGGTGGCGGCCGCTGCGGGGGCGAAGGTCGTTGGAGAACACGGCGGCGGGACCCACGAACACGTCGTCCTCGAGCTCGACGCCGTCGTAGAGCGAGATTCCGCACTTGACCGTGACGCGGTCGCCCAGCACGACGTCGTTCTCGATGAAACACCGGTCGCAGATGTTGCAGTCGCGTCCGATGCGCGCGCCCGCCAGGATGTTCACGAATGCCCAGATGCGGGTTCCCTCGCCGATATTCGTCGAGGCGACGAGGGCGGTCGGGTGGATGGAGATCGTCACTTTGAGCGACGCTCGACGCGCCGACAGGAGCGCAGAACTGTCCCCGGCTGACTTCTCGGCATTCTCGCGACTCGCGTTTCTGGCTGCCTGCTGGGTAGCTTATCGGAATTGCGCCCGGACATCGTCAGAAGTAATCCGCCCTGCGCTCCCGGTAGAACGCCACGGTGAGAGCGAGGCCCTCGCGCAGGCCGAACTTCGGCTCCCAGCCCAGCAGGCCCCGGATCTTTCCGATGTCGGAAACGAAATCGCCCGGCTCCTGCGCCTTGCGCTCCGGGGAGAACTCGGTGAACTCGATGCGCGCCTCCGGGACGAGCGCGCAGAGCGTCTCGGCGACCTCCAGAAACGTCGATGCCCGGTCGTGGCCCACGTTGAGGACCTCGCCGACGGCCCGAGGCTCCCCGGCGGCCGCGAGGAGCGCGTCCACGCAGTCGTCCACGTAGAGGAAGTCCCGGAGGATCTTTCCCGTCCCGAAGATCGGGATGGCGCGGCCCTCGAGGGCCAGCCGAACGAACCAGTTGACGACCCCGAAGTGCGAGTGCTTCATCTGGGCCCGCGGGCCGTACACGTTTGTCAGTCGCAGCGGGACCGTGCGCACGCCATGGATCCGGGTGTAGGTGCGGCAGATCATCTCGGCCGAGAGCTGCGAGATCTCGTAGATGCCCCGCGGATCGGACGGCTCCTCCTCCGACACCGGCAGGCGCACCGCGGGCCCGTACTGCCCGCGCGTGCCCGACCGGATCAGGAGGGCCTTCGGGTTCCGCTTGCGCAGGGCCTCCAGCACCGCCGCGGTGCCCTTGATGTTGATGTCGATGTCGGGGTACGGATCGGAGAGCGACATGACGTGGGAGACCTGCGCGGCCAGATGGAAGACGAGGTCCTGGCCCTCGACGAGCTGTCCCATGACGGTCTCGTCGCGAACGTCGGCGAAGTTGACGACGACGTCCTGGCGGATTTCCCGGATGTTCTCGAGGTTCCCGCCGTAGCCATCGATCATCGCGTCGCAAAGCGTGACGCGCGCCCCCTCGCGCACGAGCCGCGCCGCGAGGTTGGAACCGATGAACCCGAGGCCGCCGGTGATGAGGACGCGGGCGCCGGAGAGTTCGGTCATGGCGAAGGCGCGGAATCTAGCACGCGCGGCGACGTGGGGGACCTCCGGCGGAGCCGAAAGAGGAGGATCCCGGCGAGCGTCGAGAGGCTCACGGCGAAGCCGAGCGCAACGCCGTCGGGGAGGTAGCACAGCTCGAGACGATGTCGGCCGGGCGGCACGCGGAACGCCAGGAAGGCGTGGTTGTACGACAACGCGGGGATCGGGGAACGATCGAGCTTGGCCTTCCAACCGGGCCACGCCGGAATCGAGCTGCCGACGACCGCCTCCTCCAACGCATCCACGTCGAGAGACATCGCCTGCGGAGAATAGGAACGGATCGCGACGCGAGCCCGACCGTTTCGCGTCCAGGCGGAGGACGATCCGCCACCCGCCGCCAGGACGCCTCGCTCTGCGAAATCCGTGATGGACGCGAGGATCCGCAAGCGGCCCGCCGGATCGGGAGCGACGCGCGTCCATGCGGGCACGAACGCGCGGGCGAGGGCGCGGGGATTCTCGAAGATGCGGGCGCCCCCCGCGTCGCGTGAAAGCGGCCTCCAGCTCGCCGGCGGCGCGTGCCAGACCGGGACGACGGCGTAGCGCACGTTGAGGAACGACAGGAAGGGCCGATCCAGCGAGTCGACCCGGTTGTACCAGGACGGCTGCGGCACCGACCAGAGTGGGAACGTCTCGAAGAGCGCCTTCAGCGTCATGGACTCGTACCCGCGCACGTCCTCGAGGCCGTACATCGCGGAGATGTTCGGGATGAGGTGATCCCCGACGCCGACGACGCGGACCGGCCGGTCGCGCGGGATCGCATCCAGAAACGGCAGCCGCGGGAAGAAGGCGGCGGAGGGCAGAGTCGGATAGACGTGCCCGGCCTCGAGCACCCGGGCGGCCACGAGGGCCAGTGCGAGAACACCGACCGCCAGACCCGCTCGCCGGGGACGGAACCGGACCGCCAGCGCGGCGACGCCTCCGACGCACAGCGGCGCGATCGCCAGCCACAGCCTCTCGCGGCGGAATTCCAGCGGGATCGCGAGCCGGTCCATGTCGGGCGTCCAGCGGGAGTGA
>JBBRFL010000087.1:0-4378 GCA_038224325.1 Thermoanaerobaculia bacterium
GTTCAGCAGCATCGTTCCGACCTTGGTCTCGCCGAGCTGCGACGGATGCGTGTAGTCCTGGATCTCGAAGTCCTCCGGCACCCAGACCAGCCCGTCGCTCCCGCGCGGCGTCGTGCCGTCGGCCCACAGGTACGGCCCCCAACCGATCCACGGCGCGACCGTGTCGTAGTCCAGGTCCCCGGCCCGGGGATCCACGATCCCTCCGCCGTTGGCCATCTGATCGATCTGCGCCTGGATCAGCCACTTCACCGCGAATCCCGACTCGTAGGCGTACGGCTCGGGATTCAAGTCGCTGATGGCATACCCCGCGTAGCTCCGGCTGGAAATGAAGACGCACTTCAGGTTGGGATACCGAACGCGGGCCGCCCGGACGATCTGGCCGAGCTCGGTCTCCAAAAAGTAGGCGTCGGCCGCGGGGTCCGGCAGGGACACCGTCGGCCGGATGTCCGCCTGCTTGAGCCACACCGCCTGCACCTGCGCCTCGGTCAGTCCCTGGCCTGCGAGGTCGACGTCGCGGACCCGGTCGTAGTCGGTCTCGGTCGGATCGACCCAGTACTTGGCGTCCTTGCCTCCGCGGGCGCCGTCGACGAGCGCGAGCTCCGTGTGGTTGACGTCGGAGTCGGCGAGGGCCTGGCCCACGAAGCTCCAAGGATTGCAGGGCGCGCCTCCCGATGCGCAGAACTCCTGGGTCGTGTGCGACATGCCGATCGAGAGCAGGACGACCCGGCCCGAGGGGTCGGGCGCCCCGGCGGCATCCAGCGGGCGGATTGCGAGCGCGCGCGAGAGACCCGCCGCCTCGTGTTCGAGGGGAGGAACGTTGCTGCCGCCGGGATAGAGGCCTCCCTCGAAGCCGAGATAGCTCCGCGAGAGCCCCATCTCGGTCAGGGGCGGAGCGACGAAGGACGGATCCTGCGCCGATATCGGCGCGACCCCGGCGACGAGCGAAGCGAGAAGAAGAGCCGCGACCCTCGGCGCCCGGGCGTCTCTGGTCATGTCCGCCTCCGGAGAGTTGACGAGCGAGCGGCGCGGAGGTTGACGCCCGCCGCCCCGTTATTGGAGGCCGAACGTCTTGGTGACGAAGACCGCCATCTCGCCCCGCGTATTCGGATTGTTCGGGCAGTAGCGCAGGGGGTTGACGTTGCAGCCGCCCGTCACGCCTCGCGCGTAGAGGTCCTCGATCCAGTCCACCGCGAAGTCGCCCAGGTGTACGTCGGCGAAAATCGCGCCGGTCGCGGGAGGCGGCGCGTAACCGGGCCCCAGGAGCGTCTTGAGCAGGAAGACGGCCATCTCCGAGCGGCTCACCGGGTTGTTCGGGCAGTAGTTGCCGTTCCCGCACCCGCCGGTGATCCCGAGCGCCGCGAGCTCCTCGATCCAATCGGCCGCGAAGTCGCCGATGTGGACGTCTCCGAAGACCGTCCCCGTGGCGGGAGGGGGAACGTGGCCGAAGCCGTACTTGCTCTTGAGGAGAAAGACCGCCATCTGCGAGCGGGCGATGTTCTGGCCCGGGCAATAGTTGCCGCCCCCGCAGCCGACCGTGATCTGGTTGCGTGCGACGGTGTCGATGAAGTCGTGGAACGGGTGCGATGGAGGAACGTCGTTGAAGTCCACCTGGATGTTCTTCGATCCCGCCGGAGAGAGGCAGCCATTGACGGACTCGACGACCGTGCAGTGCATCGTCGTACCGGCCAATCCCGCGTCGAACACGATCTGGTGCGTGGTCTGTCCGCCCGTGATCGTCCCGCCGCTCAGCGTCCACGTGTACACCGAGTTCGCGTGGAGGGGAACGCTGGCCGATGCGCCGGCCGCGCCGACGGGCAGGGTGAGCGGGGCCGTGATGACCGGTTGGGCGGGAGACGGGCTGACGGTGACGGTGACGAAGGGAGCGTTCGTGGACGGGCAGCCGTTGCCGGCGGTCACCGTCAGCTCGTAGTCGGTCGTCATCGTCGGGGAGGCGTCCGGCGTGCAGCTCAGGGGGTCGGAGAGGCCGGCCGTCGGGGACCAGGAGCAACCCGCGCCGCCGGATCCGGTGAGGGGAGTGGAAGTTCCGGAGCAGATCGAGGCGCTGCCGGAGGCCGACGCGACGGGGGTCGTGTTGACGATGAGCGTCGCGGGGCTCGAGGCGAGCGCCTGGGTGAAGCCGTCCGTCACGACGACGTCGTACGTGCCCGCGTCGCCCGCGGCCACGGGATCGATCGTCAGAGCCGCCGTGGCGGACCCGGAGATCGCTCCACCGTCGGACAGGTTCGCGCCGTTCTTCCTCCATCGATAGGACAACGGGGCCTGCCCCGAGGCCACCACCGAGAATCCCGCGGTGCCGCCGGAGCACGCGGCCTCGCTGGCCGGGTCCGAGACCGTCAGCGGAATGCGTTCGTACGCGCCCATGTCGACGATTGGTGTTCCCGGCGGCCCGATACCGGTGTCCGGCACGCTGGGATCGTCGAAGAATCGCGGGAGCCCGGCAAGGTCGGTAATCAGTCCTCCGGGCACCAGGGAGTCATTCCCCGCGTCCACGGCGGGAGACCCGGGACCCAAACGCAGGTCCGCAGGCGCCGCGAGAAACTTCGGATCCGCGTTGATGTTCGTGCCGGGATAGCCGCCCTGGATATCGCAGTAGCTGGCTGTCGCCGTGGAGCTGCCATCCGTGAAGATTTGATCCACACCATTGCCCCACAGGATCGAGTTGTGAAGCGTGTTGTTGTTGCCGATGAGGAACACGGCGCCATAGACCGTGTTGTTTGCGAAGGTGCAATCCTTGATGGTGTGGTTGTCCCCCAAGAAATGGGCTCCCGATGGATTGTTCGTCGCGACCACGCAGTTGACGAGCGTGATGGTTCCGCCGACGTCCATTCCTGCTCCGCCCACCGACGCACCGGAGATGACGTTGGAGCGAAAGACGCAGTTCTGGGCGTAAACACTGCTGCCGCTCCCCGCGAACATCCCTCCGCCTGCGCCTGTGTTGGCGACGGAGTTTGACACGAACGAACTATTGAGCAGCGTCGGCGCGCCATTGAGGACCCGCAACCCGCCGCCTTTCGACAGCGCGAAGTTTCCGGTGAATAAGAGATTGCTCAGTGTCGGGTTGCCGCCGTTGTCCCTCATTCCGCCGCCCTCGTCGCCCGGGTTTCCCCCGTCCGCCTGCCCGTTCGTTATCGTGAAACCGTCCAACACGCCCGTTGCGGTCACGGTCGCATCGGCCGTCACCACGTGGTAGCTGTTGTCGTTGGAGATCCCCGCCGCGCCGATGTCCCCGGACAGCAGCGTCGGATGGGCGACCGGGTCGCGCTGCGAGCGCATCGTCTCGGTGCCCGCGAAGCCGCCGTACACCCCGACGCCGTTCTTCAGCGCGAAGCTCAGGGTCCGATCGGATGTCGCGGTGGGCTTGTACGTGGCCGCGGCGACCCAGATCTCGTCTCCGGACGAGGCGGCGGTGAGCGCGGGCGTCAGCGTGGTGTAGGCGTCCGTCCAGCTGCTGCCGTTTCCCGCTCCGGATGCGGTCGCGTCGACGTAGACGACTCCGGCCCCGGCGACGGACGCCAGCGTCCACCCAATGAGAGAACAGCCGATCCAGAGCCTCGGGACCAGGCGCATGCGACGACCTCCGTGTTTGTCGGGAACGAGCCATTGTCGCCCGAAAGGCCGAGGAAAGTTAGCCGCCCGATGGGTCAGGTCGCATCGGCCCGTTTGTCCGTCCGTTCGGGCGGCGGCTGCCCAGGCGGCCGGGTCCGGCACATCCGATCAAGGACGGGGGGTTCCAGGACCTTCGCTGCAGATGAAGCGCGTCGAGAGCAGGGCGATCGCGCCGGCCAGCGAAAAGATCGCCACGTCCATGCATGAATCCGTTCAGTGCCTACAGCCAGGGCTGCTCGGATCGGAGAGGGGACGCGATGAAGATGCGGAGGCGGATTCCGAGCAGGACCATCGCGGACGAGGGTTGAACGAGCGCGGCGGTGCCCGGATCCGGCGGCTTGCGTCGATTGGAAAGCCTCTCCCGGTGGGGTTAGACTCCGACGGACGTGAAGTCCAAGCGACCCCGCTGGCTCTCCTCGACCGCCCTCATCTTCTATGCCCTGATCCTCGGCGTGGCCTGTGGCGCCCTCTTTCCGGCCGAGACTCACCCCGCGGCCTACGAGACCTTCCGGTTCCTGTCCAAGGCGTTCATCAGCCTCATCAAGATGCTCATCGTGCCCCTGATCTTCTCGACGATCGTGGTCGGGATCGGTAAGACCGGCGACGTCAAGGCCGTCGGGCGCATGGGGATCAAGGCGCTGATCTACTTCGAGATCGCGACGACGGCGGCTCTCGCGCTCGGGCTCACGATCGCGCACGTCGTGCAGCCCGGACGGGGACTCACGCTTCCGCCGTCTGGCGAGGCCCTGGT
>JBBRFL010000088.1:0-4151 GCA_038224325.1 Thermoanaerobaculia bacterium
CGGGCGACCTCCCGCTGGACCGTGGCCACGGCGCGGCGAATCGTGCCCGGGTCCTCGATCGCCGCCGTCAGGATGCGCGTCGCGACGTTGTAGGGGAGGTTCGCGACCAGGACCGCGGAGCCGTCGTGGCCCGCGGACGACAGCCATTGCCGGAATGGGCGCTTCATCACGTCGCCGGTGAAGACGCGCACCCGATCTCCGCCGCCGAACTCCTCCGCCAGCGCCGCGGCCCGCATCGGATCGATCTCGACGGCGACGACGAGGCGCGCTCGCGCGGAAAGCGGGCGCGTCAGCGCTCCGTCCCCGGGTCCGACCTCCAGAACGACGTCGTCTTCCCCGACGCGCGCGGCATCGACGATGCGCTCGGCCGTCCGCGGGCTCGCCAGGAAATTCTGCCCCCAGCGCTTGCGGACGGGCGGGCCGGCTCTCGGAGCGCCGGCCCCGCGATCATGCTGTGACGGCATGGCGCCCCGCTACTGAGAACACGGCGTTCGAGGCTATCAGATGGTAAACTTTTTGAGATCGAAAGGCTGTCGTTGCAGGTCCATACGCTGGAAAATCGTCGGCTCGAGAATTTCCTCGAGCGACACAAGGCCTACTACGCCTACACCGGCGAGATCGAGATCGATCGCTTCCTGCGCGAGATCCTCCAGAAGGCGAACGAGTTCGTCCCCTCCGAGGCCGGCTCGATCCTCCTGGACGATCCGATGACGAAGAACTCCGACGACCGGCTGGAGAACGAGCTCGTCTTCATCGCCACGTACGGCGCCCACGGGGAGGCGCGCCTGGGCAAGCGCATGAACGCGCGTGTCGGCATCGTCGGCCACGTCTACGCGACGGGGGTCGCCTACATGACGGACGACGTCGTGGACGATCCGTTCTTCTATCCCACGCTGGACTTGACCGACGGGTTCCAGACGAAGTCGGCGCTCTGCGTTCCGATTCGGATCGAGGCGTCCGTGTGCGGCGTGCTGGAGCTCGTCAACCGAACCGGCCCCGGAGGATTCCGGGAGAAGGACCGCCGACTGCTCGAGATCTTTGCCGAGTACGCCTCGATCTCGATCCAGAATCTCCTGGATGCGCGGCGCGCTTACGAGGTCGCCAAGCGTGACGGGCTCACCGGCCTCTACAACGAGCGCTACCTCCACCTGCGATTGACGCAGGAGCTCTCGCGCATCTCCCGCGACGGAGGAGACTGCTGCGTCGTGTTCCTCGACCTCGACAATCTGAAAGCCGTGAACGACCGGCACGGCCACCTGGCGGGCAGCCAGGTCCTGCGCGAGGTGGGATACCTCCTGCGCCGCACCGTCACCGACGATCGCGCCACGCTCACTCGCTACGGCGGGGACGAGTTCGTCCTGATCCTTCCGGGGAAGAACCTGCAGGAGGGCCTGGAGGTCTCGGAGGCGATTCGCCACGCCATCCGGAGCGCGACCTTCCTGTTTCGCCCGTACGGTTTCAACGAGCCCGCGCTGAACCTGCAGGGCGTGATCACCGCGTCGCTCGGGCTCTCGTCCATTCGATCGCACGCCACGCCGGGCGCCTCGGTTGAGCAGCAGAAGAACGAGCTCCTCCGCGCCGCGGACACCGCCCTCTATCGGGCCAAGGACCACGGCAAGGACCGCTGCACCGCGGCGAACCTGGAGGACGCCCGGATCCCGGCAATGCTCGGCTAAGGAAGATCCCCGGGGGTTGGCAACGGTCCCCGGAAATGCTAGCGTTGCCGGTCCGCGATTCGATCTTTCGCCCGTTTGACGCCCGGGAGGTCCCATGCCGACAATCATCAAAGAGCAGCTGTCGCCCAAGAACGTCCTCGACGTCCTCTCCCGCCATATCCTGGTGGACGGGTACCACGTCGTCATGGACATGGAGCGGAGCAAGGGCTCCTACCTCTACGACGCCCGGAGCGACCGGCCGATCCTCGACTTCTTCTCGTGCTTCGCCACCCTGCCGATCGGTTACAACCACCCGAAGATGGAGGACCCCGAGTTTCGCGAGGCGCTGATGGAAGCGGCGCTGACCAAGCCGTCCACGAGCGACATCTACACCGAGCACTTCGCGCGCTTCGTCGAGACGTTCTCGACCGCGGCCATCCCGCCGTCTCACTCGGACCACATGTTCTTCGTCGAGGGCGGAACGCTCGCGATCGAGAACACGCTCAAGACGGCCTTCGACTGGAAGGTGCGCAAGAACCTCGCGCGGGGCAAGGGCGAGAAGGGGACGCGGGTCCTCCACTTCCAGAACGCGTTTCACGGCCGCTCCGGCTATTCCCTCTCCATGACGAACACCGCGGACTCGCGCAAAACCCAGTACTTCCCCAAGTTCGACTGGCCGAGGCTGTCCTGTCCCCGCCTGCGTTTCCCCGTGACCGACGAGGTCGTGCGCGAGGTCGCAGCCGCCGAGGACGCCGTCGAGCGGGAGATCCGCGCCGCCTGCGCGTCGTACCCCGACGACATCGCCGCGCTGATCCTCGAGCCGATCCAGGGCGAGGGAGGAGACAATCACTTCCGTCCGGAGCTGTTCCGCCGCCTGCGCGCCCTGGCCGACGAGCTCGAGTTCCTCCTCATCTTCGACGAGGTCCAGACGGGCGTGGGGCTCACGGGCTCCATGTGGTGCTGGCAGCAGATGGGCGTCGAGCCCGACATGTTCGCGTTCGGCAAGAAGACGCAGGTGTGCGGCTTCGCGGCCAACCACCGGGTCGACGACGTCCCGGACAACGTCTTCAAGGTTTCCTCGCGGATCAACTCGACCTGGGGCGGCAACCTCGTGGACATGATCCGCTGCGGCAAGTACATGGAGATCATCGCGGAGGACAACCTCATCGAGAACGCGCGCGTCGTCGGCGACTACCTCCAGGGCCGGCTGCGCGAGCTCGCCTCGGAGTTTCCGGACGTCATGACGAACGTGCGGGGCCGCGGGCTCTTCATCGCGTTCGACCTGCCGGACAAGGCGATGCGCGATCGGACCCTCGCCGCCTGCCTCGAGAACGGCCTGATGGGCCTCGCCTCGGGAGCGCAGGCGATCCGATTCCGTCCGCACCTGATCCTCTCGAAGGAGGAGTCCGATGAAGGTGTCCGGAAGCTGAGAAGGGCCATCTCCGCCGTGCGCTCATGAGCGGGTTCGGAGGATTCTCCGCTCCCGTCCGCGCGTCGAGCGCGGCGCGAGAAGTCCGGAAGCTGAGGCGGGCGATCACGGCGGTACAGAAGTAAGAGCTCCCTGAGTCCGTCATTCGCCGCCTCGGACTCTTCCTCCTCGCCGCGGGAATCGCGGCGGCAATCCTCTTCTGGCTGACTCTCCCGGACGTCGCTCCGCTCGCGGCGGAGTGGCCGAAAACCACGGCCTTCATGGAACGCCGGAAGGCGCTCCTCGCGAGGCAAGGCCAGAGCGCGAAACTGGAGTGGGTCCCGGTCCCCCTCTCTCGCATCGCCCCGGAGATGCAGCGCGCGGCGGTCGTGGCCGAAGACGCGCGCTTCTTCGAGCATGACGGCGTGGACTGGGACGCGATGCGCGCCGCGCTCCGGAGGGACATCGCGAGGGGCGGGCTCAAGGTCGGCGGTTCGACCATCACGCAGCAGCTCGCGAAGAACCTCTATCTCTCCCCCGCCCGCACCCCGTGGCGCAAGCTGCGGGAGCTGGTGATCGCCCGCCGCCTGGAGCGCGCGCTCTCGAAGAAACGAATCCTGGAGCTCTACCTCAACGTGATCGAGTTCGGCCCGCGGACCTTCGGCGTCGAGGCGGCGGCCCGGCGCTACATGGGGAAATCGGCACGGAGCCTCTCTCGCGTGGAGGCGGCGACCCTGACGGCGGTGATCCCGTCGCCTCGCATCTACGACCCGGTCCGCCATTCCGGGCGAGTCGCCCGGCGCGCGCAGCGGATCCTGCGCTGGATGTGAAAGGTGCTATTCTGAAATCGGTAACTCTCAGGAGGTGAACGGGATGCGTCCACGCCGCGCCTGGATCGGGGCACTCGCGACTCTGGCGACGATCGCCTGCTCGCGGGGCCCCGCATCGATCGATCTCTCGCCGAAGAAGGTCAAGATCTACGGGATCGACCACTCGCAACGGATGACGGCGAGGATCCTGGACAAGAAGGGCCAGCCGCTCGACGGCGCGCCGGACTGGACCACGTCGAACGCCTCGGTCGTGGCCTC
>JBBRFL010000089.1:0-3704 GCA_038224325.1 Thermoanaerobaculia bacterium
GACAGAGAGCCAAAGCCTCCCTAGAATACGCCGTTTTTCAACGCGGCCTGGAGGTGTAACCGAGATGGTCAAGCGCTGGGCGGAAGCGGAGATTCGATTCCTCACGGACAACGCGGAAAAGATGAGCGTCCAGGCCCTCGCGGACGCCCTTGCCGTGCGCATCGACGAACTCGAAAAGAAGATGGAGAAGCTGGGACTTCTCGGCGGGACCGCGGATGCGCCCCTGCCCAAGCGGCCCCAGACCCTCCGAGAGCTCTCGCGTCACACGGAAAACGCCCGGAAGGACTATGACCGCGGCGTGTCGTCGCTCCAGAAGAAGAAGCTCGACGAGGCCGAACGGCACTTCCTCGATCTGATCCAGAAGTATCCGGAGGAGCGGGAGCTGGTCGACCGGGCCCGCGTCTACCTCACGATCTGCCAGCGCCAGAGGCGGGATCCCCGGCCGGCCCTCTCCGAGCCGGAGGACTTTTACTACGCCGCCGTGCTGGAGAAGAACCGGGGCAACGTGGCCGAGGCCATCGCGCACCTGAACCAGGCGGCTCGGAAGAACGGCGGCGGCCGGGTCGATTTCCTGCTGGCGTGCTGCTACGCCCACCAGGGAGACCTCGAAACCGCGCTCAGCCACCTCCAAAAGGCGATCGAGGAGGACCAGCGCCACCGGGTGCTCGCGCGCCACGACTCGGACTTCGATTCGGTCCGCGAGACCCCCGAGTTTCAGAAGCTGCTGGCGTCCTGAGGCTCGAGGAGGCGCCTCACCCGCCGGAGCGGAGCGGGATCCGTTTCCCCGACGGAGCGCGGACCTATACTTCCCGGATGAAACGAAGCGCGACCGTCCGACGCAAGGCGCCTGGGGCGCAGGAAGCGCCGCGGGTCATCGTCCTGGCGGCGGGAATCGGGTCGCGGATGCGCTCGGCGCGGCCGAAGGTGCTTCACCGCGTGGGCGGCCGCACCCTCCTCGACGCGGTGCTCGCCGCGGCCGAGGGCGTCGAGCCCGCGCAGGTCGTCGTAGTTGTCGGGTCCGGGCGAGCGGAGGTCATCGCCTCCCTCTCCGGGCGCGCCGTGACGCCCACCGTGCAGGATCCGCCCCTCGGCACGGGCGACGCCGCCCGACGGGGACTCGAGGCCCTGCGCCCCGGGAACGGTCCCGTGGTCGTCCTCGCCGGTGATACGCCGCTTCTCCGCGCGGAGACGCTCCGCGACCTCGTGGATCTGCGGCGTAGGGAGTCGCTGGATCTCGCGTTTCTGTCTTTCGCCCCGCCTGAGCCCGGAGACTTCGGACGCGTGGTCCGCGACCCGCGCGGCAAGGTCCTGCGCATCGTGGAGTCGAAGGTCGCGTCCGCGCGGGATCGGCGCATCCGAGAGGTCAACGCCGGGGTGTACTGCTTCGCGCCGGCGGCGCTGGACGCCGCCCTGTCCCGTATCCGGCGCAATCCGGTCTCGAAGGAGTTCTACCTTACCGACGCGGTCGAGATCCTCGCCGCGCGCAAGGGTCGCGTGGCGGCCGTGCAGGCCGAGGACTGGCGGGAGGCGTGGGGCGTCAACACCCGGCGGGACCTCGCCGCAGCCGAGGAGATGGAGCGCCGTCGCGCGATCGAGCGCGCCCTCGACGCGGGCGTGACGCTGCTCGACCCGGCCACGGTGCGGATCGGTCCCTCCGTCCGGCTCGCCCCGGACGTGATCCTCCACCCGTTCGTCTCGCTGGAGGGGGCGACGGTGATCGAGGAGGGCTGCGAGATTCTCTCCTTCACCCGCGTGCTCGACTCCCACGTCGCGGCGGGCGCCGCGATCGGGCCGCACTGCGACGTCGAGGGAGCGAAAATCGGACCGAGAGCGCGCGTCGGCCCGTTCTCCCGCATCCGGCCCGCGTCCGTGCTCGAGGAGGACGTTCGGGTGGGCAACTTCGTCGAGACCAAGAACACGACCCTCCGGCGCGGCGTGAAGGCGCTCCACCTCTCCTACCTCGGCGACGCGGACATAGGCGCCGAGGCGAACATCGGCGCCGGCGTGATCACCTGCAACTACGACGGCGAGAACAAGCACCGGACTACGATCGGGGAGAAGGCCTTCATCGGAAGCGACAGCCAGCTGGTCGCGCCGGTCCGGATCGGCGACGGAGCCTACGTCGGCGCCGGCACGACGGTGACGGAAGACGTCCCGGACGGAGCCCTGGCGCTGACGCGACCGCCCCTGGTCGTGAAGACCGGGTGGGCGGAGCGCCGCCGGGCGAAGAAGAAGAAATCCGGGTAGAATGGGCCTTCCCATGACAATTCAGCGGCTCCTCTGTTTTCCCGCCGAAGGCCTCTCGGACTAACCATGTGCGGCATCGTCGGATACGTCGGTCCCAAGGAAGCGGGCCCCCTGCTGATCGAGGGGCTCCGGCGCATGGAGTATCGCGGCTACGATTCCGCCGGCATCGCGACGCTCTCCGGCGGCGGGTTCCAGGTCTTCCGGTCTCAGGGAAAGCTCGGTAACCTGGTCGCGAAGCTCGACGGCGCGCCCGCGCCCGGAGCGACGGGCATCGGCCACACGCGCTGGGCGACGCACGGACGGCCGACGGAGATCAACGCGCATCCCCAGTCCGACTGCACGGGCCAGATCGTGGTCGTGCACAACGGCATCTTCGAGAACTTCGCCGAGCGCAAGGCGGTGCTGAAGGCCGCGGGCCACCGCTTCCGGAGCGAGACCGACACGGAGGTCTTCGCGCACGAGATCGAGGCGGCCTTCACGGGAGACCTGCTCGCCGCCGTTCGCGCCGCGGTCCGTAAGCTCACCGGCGCGTACGCGGTGCTCGTCTCGTCGAGCCGCGAGCCGGGCGTGCTCGTCGCGGCCCGATCGGGGCCGCCGATCGTGTTGGGTCTCGGCAATGGGGAGAACTTCGTGGCGTCGGACCCCGTAGCTCTGGTGCCTTGGACGCGGGACGTCGTGTTCCTCGAGGACGGCGACGTGGCCCGGGTCGACGCGGCGGGAGTCCGCATCGTCAACGGCGACGGCGACCGACAGGAGCGCGAGGTCCACCGCATCCTGTGGGACGCGGTGGCGGCGGAGAAGGGCGGATACCGCCACTACATGTCCAAGGAGATCCACGAGCAGCCGACGGCGATCGCGGAGACGCTGGGCGGGAAGGTTTCGCTCGAGACCGGTGAGCTCTACATGGACTCGCCCCTGCTGACTCCCGAGCGCGTCGCCGCCTACGAGCGGGTGCTGCTGCTGGCATGCGGGACGTCGTGGCACGCGGGGCTGGTCGGCAAGTTCCTGATCGAGGGCATGGCCCGCATTCCCGTCGAGGTCGACTACGGAAGCGAGTTCCGGTATCGCCGGCCCGTCGTGAACCCGCGCACGCTGACGATCGGCATCTCCCAGTCCGGCGAGACGGCGGACACCGTCGCCGCTCTTTCGGAGGCGCGGCGCTCGGGCGCTCCCATTGGAGCCATCGTCAACGTGCCCGGCAGCCAGATCGCGCGAATGGCCGACGCCGTGTTCTCGACCCACGCCGGTCCCGAGATCGGGGTGGCCTCGACCAAGGCCTTCACGACGCAGCTCGCGGTGCTCTACCTGCTCGCGGCGAAGCTCCGGGCCTCGCGCGGCCGCGCGGGGGTCCTCTCGGAGGACGAGCGCCGCGCCCTCGCGCATCTGCCCAAGGCGGTGGGAGACGCTCTCGCCCTCGAGGGAGAGCTCGAGGAGCTCGCCCGGCGCTACCAGCACTC
>JBBRFL010000090.1:0-3373 GCA_038224325.1 Thermoanaerobaculia bacterium
ATGCGCTCGATGGTCCGGAAGATCTCCTGCATCCGGCTGCCCTTGCCGATGATGTTCTCGAACGTGTACTTGCCGGCGAGCTCCTGCCGGAGATAGAGGTTCTCGTCCTGCAGCTTCTTCTCGCCGAGCGCGCGGCGCACGACCAGCAGGAGCTCGTCGTTGTTGAACGGCTTGGAGATGTAATCGACCGCTCCGCGCTTCATGGCCTGGATCGCGTCCTCGGTCGACGTGTGCGCGGTGATCATGATGACCGGGGTCGGCAGGTGCTCGTCCCGAACCCTGCTCAGCAGATCGAGACCGTTCCCGTCGGGCATCTTGATGTCGCACAGGATGACGTCCGGGCTCGACCGGACCGCGGCCGCCACCCCCTCCGTGTAGTTGGCCGCGGTCAGCACCTCGAAGCCCTGCTTGTGGAACAGCAGGCCCAGCATGTCCCGCAGCGACTTCTCGTCGTCCACGATGAGGATCCGCGGCCCGCTCAATGGACGGCCTCGGGGGAGGTCCGCGCCGCTTCCGCGGCCACCGATGCGAGCACGTTGCGCGGCAGCAGAATCGTCACGGTCGTTCCCTCACCCGGCTTCGACTCGACATCGATCGCGCCTCCGTGGTCCTCGACGATCCGCCGCACGATCGCCATGCCCAACCCCGTGCCGCCGTCGAAGGCCGTGGAGAACGGCGTGAAGACGCGGGCGATCTCATCCTCGCTCATGCCGCGGCCCGTGTCGTGAAACTTGATGCTATACCAGGCGCCGTCCTCGCGACCCTCCACCACGAGCGAGCCCCCGTCGGGCATCGCGCGCACGGCGTTCTTCGCGACATTGTAGATGATCTGCCGGATCTGATCGCGGTCCGCCGACAGGAGCGAGGAGGCCGGGGAGATGTCGCCGTCGATTCGGTGCGCGTCGGAGACCTCGTCGGAGCGGCGGAAGAGCTCGAGCACCTCGCGGATACTCAGACCGACGTCGAAGACCGCCACCCGCCGCTCCTGGGGCCGCACGAAGCGGAGAAACTCCTCCAGGATCTTGGAAAGCCGGTTGGACTCGGAGACGATGATCTCCATCAGGCGGCGCTCGGCGGATCCCACCGAGAGCTCGTTCGACAGGACCTGCACGGAGCCGGAGATCGAAGCGAGCGGATTGCGGATCTCGTGCGCGATTCCCGCGGCGAGCTCTCCGACGGCCGCGAGCTGCTCGTTGAAGCGCGCCTGGCGCTCGAGCTTCTTGACCTCGGTCAGATCCTGAAACACGATCAGCGCCCCATCCTCCCCGCCCGGGTCCTTCAGGGCGCGAAGCGAATATCCCAGCATCCTCCGCGAGTCCCCGCGCGGGATCTCGATCTCGGCCCGGTAGCCGTCGCGCCCGCGCGTGCGGTGGCGAATCTCCTCCCAGTCCTCCGGAAGCCTCAGGCCGATGTCGGCCAGGAGCCGACCGGTCGCCCGGGCCGGCACGATGCCCAGGATCTCACCGCCGGCCTGATTGAGGAAAGTGACCCGTTGCCTCGAATCCGCGGTCGCCAGTCCCGAGGACATCGAGGCGAGCACGTTGGCGTAGAGGGTCTGGATGCGCGAGAGGGCGAGCTGCCGCAGCTCGAGCTCCTCCCGGGCGCTGCGCAGCTTTTCCGAGAGGTAGGAAACCATGAAGGCGACGCCGTAGAAGCCCACGACGGTGATGGCGAGGTTGTACCCCGTCCGTTCCGCGCCCCAGTGGGGCACGGTCGACGTGGGCGGCCGGGGAAGGACCTCGTAGGCCGTGAGCTCCACCATGAGGCCGTGCATCAGGGCGGCGACCGAGGCGATCACCACGGCGCCGGTCCGGTACAGGAGGAACGCGGCGGCGCCGATGACCACCAGGTACAGGAACGTGAAGACGGAGTTCGGGCCGCCCGAGGAGTAAACGAGCAGGCAGACCAGCGTGAGGTCGCCCAGGATCTGGAGGTACGCCTCGGCCTGCGGGCGCAGGAATCGCCCGACGGTCCAGTGGAACAGGGAAAGGACGAAGGCGAGGGCGGAGAGCCCGTACAAGTACGAGATCTCGACGTCCGCCCCCGACCCCAGCTGCACCAGGATCGCCGAGAGGACGATCAGGAAGAAGACGACGATCCGGATCGTCGTCAGCCAGAACAGCGACCGCCGGAGAGGAGAGTCGTCCATTGGACGAGCCCTCGTTTACCCGATCTTGTTGATCAGGGTGAACATCGGCAGGTACATCGCGATGACGATGCCGCCGATCACGACGCCGAGGATGAAGATCATCACCGGCTCGAGCAGCTTGACCAGGCCCGCGACCGCGATGTCCACCTCGTCCTCGTAGAACTCGGCGATCTTGTTGAGCATCGAGTCGAGCGCGCCGGTCTGCTCTCCGACGCCGATCATCTGCGTCACCATATTGGGGAACACGTCGGAGTCCCGCAAGGGCTCGACCAGCGTCTTCCCGCCCTCGACGCTCTTGCGCGTCTGGATGATGACGTCCTCGACGATCGCGTTCCCGGCGGTGCGCGCGGTGATGTCGAGGCTCTCGAGGATCGGCACCCCGGAGGACGTCAGCGTCGCGAGGGTGCGGCAGAAACGCGCGACCGCGATCTTGCGCAAAATCATCCCCAGGATGGGAGTCTTCAGGAGCAGGCCGTCGATCACCCGCCGCCCGCGATAGGTCCGGTAGTAACGGCGGAGGAAGAACACGGCCGCGCCGATGCCGATGACGAAGAAGATGAAATAGCGGGCGAGGAAGTTCGACGCGGCGATGACGACGCGCGTCGGGAACGGCAGTTCGGCGCCGAGGCTGGTGAAGAGGGCGGCGAACGTGGGAATGACCTTCAGAAGGATGACCGCCACGACGATGGCGGCGATGACGATGACGGCGACCGGATAGATCATCGCGGCGCGCACCTGGGAGCGCAGCTTGACCGCTTTCTCGATGTAGGTGGAGAGGCGCTGGAGGATGGTGTCCAGGATACCGCCCGCCTCGCCGGCGGCGATCATGTTGACGAACAGGTCGTCGAACGCCTTGGGGTGCCGGCGCATGGCGTCGGCCAGCGTCGATCCCGCCTCGACGTCCTGGCGCACCTGCAGGAGGATCTTCGAGAAGGTCTTGTGCTCCTGCTGATTGGCGAGGATCTCGAGGCACTGGACGAGCGGAAGGCCCGCGTCGATCATGACGGAGAACTGGCGCGTGAAGACCGCCAGCGTCTTGGGCGGCACCTTCCGGCCCATCTTCGAGAGCGAGATCTCCTTGCCCCGCTCCCGGATCCCGGTGACGACGATGTTCTGGCGGCGGAGCGTGGCGAGCGCCACCTCCTTCGAGTCCGAGACCAGCACGCCCTCCTGGACGAGGCCGGTGCGATTCCTACCCTTCCAGGCGTAATTCGGCACGGTTAA
>JBBRFL010000091.1:0-3326 GCA_038224325.1 Thermoanaerobaculia bacterium
CTCCTCGATGGCCGGCGCGTAGTCGTCGTCGCGGATCTTGTCGAAGGGGGGCGCCTGGTCGAAAAGGGCGCTCTCGGCGAAGAACGGGTTCGGGCGGCTCGGAGGCGGAGGCGCCGCACCACTGCGCGGCGGAGCGGCGACGTGGCAGGACGCGGAAAGTACGAGAAGCGCCGCGATCGAGGTCCAGCGACCGAGTTTCATGCACGCCCTTGTATCAGGTATGACCGCCGGGCGCGGAACGGTCCATTGGCAGGAATCGTGCACCCCTGAAAAGCGGGTGTGTAAAAACTGGAGGTCTCCATGAAACGCTTTCTCTCGGTGGGATTCGCAGTGTCCCTGGCTCCGGCGATGGCGGGCGCCGCCGCGCCGGGCAAGTACCGAATCGACTTGCGCCACGGCGGAACGGTGTACGCGAAGGATCTTCCGGTCCAGCGCGGGACCGTCGTGGTCTTCCATCAGTCCCCCGGCGGGGCGCTGACGGGCCTGCCCCAGGAGGAGGTCCTGGCGATTCAGTCGGACTCCGGCACCAGGGGGCCGGCTCGCACCCGGGCCACGATGCAGACGGATTCTCGGACGACGGTTCGGACCCGGCCCGCCGACGTGCTCGTCCGCGACCGCGTCAGCGCGATCCAGACCCTCGCGCGTCCCCTCGAGCCGGGAGAGATCCTCGTGCTCGGGCCCACGGGGAGCGGTTCGGCCCAGGTCGCCGGCTCCAACGGTTACGGAGCGCCCGGCGCCATGAACGGTGGCGGGGCCGCCAACGGAACCAACTCGGGGAACGGGAACCCGGCTTATCCCAACGGCGCGTTCGGAGCGACGCCCACCGGGACGGGAGTCGTCCCGCCCGGATTCGCCGCCAACGGCCAGCCGTTCGTGCCGGCACCGGGAGATCTGGCGCGGGCCCCCTCGGGCAATCCGCCGACGATCGACACGAACGGGTTCCCCACCAACGCCAATCCAACGACGGTGACGACCGGACCGAACGGCACGCCTGTCGTCGCGGGCTCGAATCAGGCCGTGCAGCCGGGCGCGAACCAGCCGATCGGCCCCAATGGGTTCCCCGCTCCGGGAACGACGACCGTGCAGCCGGGTGGGAACCAGCCGGTGGGCCCCAACGGGTTCCCGGCTCCGGCGGGAACCGCGCCGTCCGGTACCGCGCCGTCGGGCGCGAAGCCCTCAGGGGCGAACCCCTCTGGCGCGAAGCCGTCCGGCAACGCCCAATCGGGCACGAACGCGGGCACCTCGGGTCATCCGTAAAGCCCGACCGATCTTTCATTCACGGGCGGGCCGCCGGGCCCGCCCGTTTAATTTGTGCCGTTCCCCTCCTATAGAGAAGAAGGCGCGCGGTATATTTGCCGCCGTGACGAAAATGGTCTCGCGTGCGTGCGCCTGCGCGGCCCTGGCTTTCCTGGCCCTGGCCGTCGAGGCGCAGACGGCGTCGGATCTTTCGGCCGAGCTTCGCGGCCGAATCGACTCGGTCGCCCGGGAGGTCCTCGCATCGACGGGTGTCCCGAGCGCGTCGATCGCGATCGTCAAGGACGGGAAGATCGCCTACGTCCAGGCCTACGGCGACGCGCGTCTCTCGCCCAGGACCCCGGCGCGCCCCGAGATGCGCTACAGCGTGGGGTCGATCAGCAAGCAGTTCACTGCGACGGGGATCCTGATGCTCGCGGAGGAGGGCAAGCTCTCCCTGGACGACCCGGTCGCACGCTTCCTGCCGGAGTTGACACGGGCGGGAGACGTGAAGATCCGGCAACTGCTCTCCCACACGTCGGGGTACCAGGACTACTGGCCGCAGGACTATGTCCCGCCCTTCATGAAGGCGGAGGTCACGGCTCGCGACATCCTGGTCCGGTGGGCGAAGAAGCCCCTCGATTTCGAACCCGGCACGCAGTACCAGTACAGCAACACCGGCTACGTCATCGCCGGCGCGGTCCTCGAGAAGGCGAGCGGCCAGTCGCTGCTTCCGTTCCTGAGCGCGCGCATCTTCACGCCGCTCCACATGGACGGAGTCGTCGACGTCGATCAGGGCCGCCTCGCGCAGACCGATCCGACGGGATACCTCCGCTACGCGCTCGGGCCGCCTCGCGTCGCGCCCAAGGAGGGGAAAGGGTGGCTCTTCGCGGCGGGCGAGCTGGCCATGACCGCGCAGGACCTCGCGAAGTGGAACGTCGCGATGATCGAGCGGCGCCTTTTGAAGCCATCCTCCTACCACGAGATGCAGACCGCCGTGCTCCTGAAGAACGGGTTGTCGGCGGGCTATGGACTCGGGCTGGAGGTGATGCGGCGAGCCGATCACCGCGCGCTGATTCACGGCGGCGAGGTGTCGGGATTCACGTCCGAGAACGTGGTATTTCCGGACGACGGCGCCGCGATCACGGTTCTGGTCAACGCCGACGCGACGGGAGCCTCCGGCGAGATCTCTCGTCGCATTGCTCCGCTCCTCTTCGAGAAGCGGGACGCCGCCGCGGCGAGCGAGGCGCGGGCACGGAAGATTCTCGAGGACCTCCAGCGGGGCCGGATCGACCGTTCCCTTTTCACTGCCAACGCCAACAGCTACTTCACGGAAGAGGCGGTGAGTGACTTCGCGCACAGCCTCGGGCCGCTTGGCGCTCCGACCGCGGTACATCAAACCCGGCAGAACGACCGTGGAGGCATGACGTTTCGCCTCTTCGACGTGACCTTCCCCGGAAAGACCGTCGAGATCTGGGAGCGGGACATGCCCGACGGCGCCATCGAGCAGTTCCAGGCCAACTCGTCGCCGTAGCTTTAGGTCGCCTCCGCTGCGCTCATGGGCCTGTACCCGGAGGGCGCACCGGCACGTGGCTCGGCCGGATGCGGCCTCGACCACGAGCCTGGCCCCCTCGCTACGCTCCGGCTCCCGCAACGCGAGTCTCGGACTCTGAGCGGGCCGCTTCGCGGCCCAACCGAAGGGGCGGGAATGCCTCTTGAGTTCCCTCTCCCTTGCCTTGCCCTTCTGACAATCTCGAGTCGAGGCGCTCTCCCTCGAGCTCGCGGCGCGAAGGCCGACGTTTTTACTGCTGCTCCTCCTCGGCGCTCGAATTTCCCGACGCGCGGCCTGGGCCTGAGCAGGTCGCTAGAGAGGCCTGCTGATCCGGGGTGAGCCTGGCGACGATCTGTTCGTGGGCTGCCTGGAACCCGCCGCGGACCTTGGCCCTGTACGTGTCCTGATCGAGGACGTCCTGGCCGAGGACGCTCTTGTCGGCGCCGCTCGAGAGGTCGGCCTGCAGCTTCGCGTGAGCGGCCTTCAGCGCCGCGAGATCCGGCTGGATCGCGGCCCTGGAATCCGATCGAATGGACTGAAT
>JBBRFL010000092.1:0-3143 GCA_038224325.1 Thermoanaerobaculia bacterium
ACGCACGCGACCAGGAAGACGCGCTCGACGATCCGGTACGTCCCGCGGACGATGAGGAACCAGATTCCCACCGCCACCACCGGCACCGAGCCCCACTTCGGCACGCCGAATAGCTCCATGCTGGCCGCCACCCCCGCGAACTCCGACACGGTGTTGCCGAAATTCGAGGCGAGCAGCGCGAGCATCAGGTAGAAGGTCAGCTTGACCCCGAACGTCTCGCGGATCAGGTCCGCGAGCCCTTTTCCCGTGACCGCCCCCATGCGCGCGGCCATCTCCTGGACGACGACGAGCGCGATCGTGATGGGGATCAGCGTCCACAGCAGGCGCGTCCCGAACTGAGCCCCCGCCAGCGTATAGGTGGTGATCCCGCCGGCGTCGTTGTCGACGTTGGCCGTGATCATTCCGGGACCGATCACCGCCAGGAAGAGGGCGACCTGCCTCCAGCGGACTCCTCGGCCGGATCGCCCGGCGAGACCTACAGGCGGAGCTTCTTCTTCCATGCCAGTGGGAGCACTTCGGTCAGCACGTCATCGACCGTGATCATTCCCACCAGCACGCCCTCGGCGTCGACGACGGGGACCGCGGCCTGGTTGTACTTCTCGATGACCGCGGCCACGTGCGAAGCCGAGTCCTCGGGGTGCACGCCGATCGTCCACGGAGCCATCACGTCGGCGAGGCGGTCGGT
The DNA here is from genome assembly GCA_038224325.1 of Thermoanaerobaculia bacterium. GTDB lineage: Bacteria > Acidobacteriota > Thermoanaerobaculia > UBA5066 > Gp7-AA6 > DAHUXD01. The sequence goes on from JBBRFL010000092.1 coordinate 686, forward strand.
CTCCTGCCCGAGGAACAGCCGGCGCATGTTGATGATGCCCAGCAGCCGGCGCTTCTCGTCGACGACGTAGAACTGGTAGAGGAACTCGACCTCCGGAGCGATCTCGCGCAGCTTCCGGAACGCGTCGCCGATCGTCATCTGCGGCAGGAACGTCACCAGGTCCGAAGTCATCAGTCCGCCGGCCGTGTCCTCGTCGTGGCGCATCAACGTCTCGACGGCCCGCGCCTCCTCCGGCTGCATCCGATTGATCAGGTCCTGCGCCTCCTCGTCCGGGAGCTCGGCGAGAACGTCGGCCGCGGCGTCGGGAGGCATCGTCTCCAGGAGGTCCGCGGAGCGCTCCGGATCGCTTTCCCGCGTCAGGAGGTCCTGCTGGACCTTCGGATCGACCTCGTGCAGGACCCGCGCCGCCGCCTCGAGCTCCAGCGAATCGAAGACGCTGTGCCGCGACTGGGACGGGAGGTCCTCGAGGATCTCCGCCAGGTCCGCCGGGTGGAGCTGCCCGATCGCCTTCTGCGAAAGCGCGAGCCGCAGCCCCGCCGGATCGGCCAGAGTCGGCAGCACGTACTTCCACCCGATCAGGCTGTCTTCCGAAAAGTAACGGGAGCGCGGCTTGACGAGGCGGACGAGGCGGTCGACGAAGGGTTGCCACCCGAGGCGGCGCACGAGTGAGCGCAACCCGACGTCGATGTGGGCGAGCACCAGCTCGCTCTCGCGCGCCACCAGGAAATGCAGGTCGTTGACGCGCTCGACCTTCGCGCCGGAGACATCGACCACCTGCTTGTCGAGGAGCGTCTCACGCAACAGGATCTCGGCCTCGTACTTGCGCCGGCTCGGGCGAAGCTCCGGCAACCGCGCCGAGAGTCGGATCGGGTCCGCGATCCACGACTGGACCTGCTCGCCCTGCGCGACCAGAAGGAGGTCGGTCTTTCCCCGCGGACGGATCCAGAGCTGACGGATCAGCGGGTAAGCCTCGGGCAAACGGATCGAGAGGTCCCACAGCCGGCCGACGTCGGCGCCCAGCGAATCGACGACCCGTCGGGAGAGGAGCTCGGAAAAGTAGGCGAACGTGGCCGGGTTCGGCTCGACGCTCGGGCCCGCGCTCTTCGCCGTCACTCGCACAGTGTTCGGAATTCCGCGAGTGCGATCAATCCTTTTCGACGGCGCTCGCGGCCGGGGGTGGGATCAGACTTCATCGGCGGGGCCCGTGATCCCCCGCCCCTCCGGTAGCCTCCGAAGGACTCCAAGGAAAGACAGTCTGCAAGGCATGGAGCGACGATTCTCGTCACCCCGCCGGCCCGCGTGGCGGCGCAACTAATTGATGCAAAATGACTTGCTTCGATGGCTCCCGGCTTGCTCCACCCGTCTTGGGAGAGAGGCACCCGGCGATCGGGCGAGCGAACACCGATGTACAACGTCACCGTCGATCTCAACGCGATGAGGGAAGAGGTTCTGGGGCCGCTCTTTCAGCGGCACGTCGTCACGCTGACGGGCACCGTCGACGACCGCTGGCTCGTCTCGTACCAGGAGGTGGCGAAGGACGCGGAGCTGTTCCGTCGCTACCGGCTGGAGCCTTCCCGGGGAATGATCTCCTTCACCTGCCGCGCGAGCGACGGGCCCAAGCTCGTCGCGTCCTTCATCGATCGCCTGGTGCTCTTCGTGGAGATGGTGAATCTCCACGCGACCTGCTCCGCCGTGGACTCGGGGCACAGCCCGGAGCCGACCGCACTGTCCGCATAGCGCCGGAGCTCCGGCCGCGGCATCCCGATTGCAAGTCCGGGCTCGGGAGGTGTTTCCTGAGCGCGCGTTCGTTCCTCGCGAAGGTTCTGCTGGCCGCGGTCGCCGCGCTGCGGCCCGGGGCGAGCCCGGCGGAGGTGATCTCCGTTCGCCATCCGGAGGGCCTCGTTCACGGGTTTCTCACCCTCCGCTCCCTCGACGGCGGCGCGCTGGCGGACGGCGACCTCATCCAGTCCGTCCGCGGCGACCGCGTGACGAGCCGGCTCATTCTCCATTTTCGGGACGGATCCCTCCACGACGAGACCGCGGTCTTCACGCAGACGCGGGCGTTCCGCCTCGTGAGCGACCACCTCGTGCAGAAAGGTCCGGCCTTCGAGAGGCCGATGGACGTGTCGATCGACGCCGGGAGCGGGAGCGTCGCCGTCCGTTACTCCGAAGACGGCCGGGAGAAGACGATCTCGGAGCGTCTGGTGCTACCCCCCGACGTCGCCAACGGAATGGTCCTGACCCTGCTCAAGAACCTCGACCCGCGTGTCCCGCTCACGACCGTCGCGATGGTGGCGGCCACTCCTAGGCCTCGCCTGGTCCACCTGGCCATCTCTCCTGCGGGCGAGGATCCCCTGGCCGTGGGCCGCTCGCAGCGCAAGGCGACGCACTTCGTGGCGCACGTCGAAATCGGCGGCCTCGCCGGACTGGTCGCGCCGCTCATCGGCAAGCAACCCGC
>JBBRFL010000093.1:0-3059 GCA_038224325.1 Thermoanaerobaculia bacterium
CGAGGTCTACCGCGCGCGGGACACCCGACTGGGGCGCGAGCTCGCGATCAAAGTTCTTCTGGCGGGCATGGGGTCGGACCCGGACCGCCTGAAGCGCTTCGAGAAGGAGGCGCGGTCGGCGTCGGCCCTGAACCATCCCAATATCGTCACGGTCTACGAGATCGGGGAGTCCGGAGGGGTCTCGTTCATCGCGATGGAGCTCGTGGATGGACGGACGCTGCGCGAGGTTCTGGCGGAGGGGGCGATGCCCACAAAGCCGCTGCTGGCGATCGCGGCGCAGGTTGCGGACGGCCTCGCGCGGGCGCACTCCGCCGGCATCGTGCATCGGGATTTGAAACCCGAGAACGTCATGGTGACGCGGGACGGGTTTGCCAAGATCCTCGACTTCGGGCTGGCGAAGCTGACGCAGGCGGAGGACTCGGGGGACGTCACCCGGGCCGCCACCGTCTCCGGGGCGACGGAACCGGGAGTCGTCATGGGAACAATCGGGTACATGTCGCCCGAGCAGGCTCTGGCACGGGCGGTCGACTTTCGCTCGGATCAGTTTTCCCTGGGCTCGATCGTGTACGAGCTGGCGACGGGGAAGCGGGCCTTTTCCCGCGGCAGCGCTCCCGAGACGCTGACCGCGATCATTCGCGACGATCCGGAGCCGATCGCGACCCTGGCGCCCCTGACGCCGACGCCGTTGCGCTGGATCGTGGAGCGTTGCCTCGCCAAGAATCCCGACGACCGCTACGCCTCGACCCGCGACCTCGCCCGCGACCTCTCGACGCTCAGGGAGCGGCTGGCCGAGGCCAGCAGCAGTGCCGCCTCCTCCGCCGCCATCGCGCCGGCCGCGAAGCCCGCCTCGAAGGCGTTGCGAGCCGTCCCCTGGGCTATTGCGGTGGCCCTGGCCGCCGGACTTGCGTGGCTGCTGTCGTCCGGCTCCCGGGCGAAGACGCCGCGCGCGATGCCCCTGCGCTTCTCCGTGACCCTGCCGCCCGGCCTCGCGCTGAGCGAGGCGGACATCGAGTCGCGCTCAGCTGTGTCTCCGGACGGGCGCTGGATCGCCTTCGTCGGCTTCTCCGGCGAGAAGGACCGCCTCTACCTGCGCGCGATCGACTCGCTCGACGTCCGCCCTCTCGCGGGGACTGAGGGCGCGATCACGCCGTTCTGGTCCCCGGACAGCCGCTACATCGGCTTCTTCGCCGACGGAAAGATTCAGAGGATCCCGGTGGCCGGGGGTCCGCCTCAGATCGTCTGCGAGGCGGGAATCGAGGCCCGTCCGAGCTGGAGCTCGCGAGGCCAGATCCTGTTCGTCCAGCTGGGGGGTCCGGACGTCGGAGGCCTGTGGCTCGTCGACGCAAACGGCGGCCAGCCACGGCAGGTCCGAAGGGTCGACCTCGCGCACGGCGAGAACGCTCACATCTGGCCTGAGTTTCTGCCCGACGGCAACCACTATCTATTCATCACGTTCATCTCCAAGGTCGACCGCGGCCGCCTGCCCCTTCGCATCGGGTCTCTCGATTCGCCTCAGACCTCGACGCTCGGCGAGGTGGCCTCGCGGGTCGAATACGCTCAGGGACACATCCTCCACGCTCGCGAGGGCGTTCTTCAGGCGGAGCCGTTCGACGTCCGGACGCTGCGCCGGGGCGGCGAGCCCACGGCCCTCGCCGACCACGTCTATCAATTCAACGGGCCGCTCATGGCTGCGTTCTCGGCTTCGCAGGCCGGGACCATCCTCTACGAGCCGAGCCTGCGCCCGAGCATCGTCTCCTGGCGGGACCGCTCCGGAAGGGAGCTCGAGCGGCTGCCGTTGGCGGGCGAGATCAAGGCCCTCCGGCTCTCGCCCGACGGCCGCGCCGTCGCGTTGGGCATCGGGGACGAGAAGAAGGGCTCCGCCGACGTCTGGACCTACGACTTCGAGCGCCGGCTCTCGATCCGGGTCACGCTCGATCCGGGCGACGAGGGGAATCCGGTCTGGTGCGCCGACGGACAGACGATCTTCTTCCGCGCGGACTGGACGGGGGCGCCCGACGTCTACCGGGTCTCCGTCCGCTCTCCGGAGAGCGCGGCGCCGGCGGTCGCGCGGCCCGGCGTCCAGGTGCCGGAGGACGTCTCGCCGGACGGCCGCTTCTTGCTGTTCTCCGAGTTCGTGCGGCGCACGAATCGAGACCTCTGGCTTGCGCCCCTGTCCGGAGACGGCAAGCCGTTTCCGATATCCCAGGCGCCTTTCGACGAGAAGGGGGCACGCTTCTCGCCCGACAGGCGGTGGCTGGCCTACGACTCGAACGAGTCGGGCAGCCGCGAGGTGTATCTGCGGCCCGTCGAGGCGTCCGGCGAGCGCCTGCGCGTCTCGTCGCACGGGGGCACGATGCCCCGGTGGCGCCGCGACGGGCGGGAGCTTTCCTATCTCGCCGCGGACAACATGCTGATGGCCGTTCCGCTAGACGCGGGACGCCCGCAGCCGGGCGTGGCGACGCCGCTCTTCCACGTCGAGGGCGTCGTGCGCGACTACGACGTGGCCGCCGACGGCCCGCGCTTCTTCGTCGACGTCGCGGAGCCGGATTCCGCGCCCTTCTCCGTGCTCGCGAACTGGCCGTCGCTGCTTCCCAAGTAGCGCGCTCTTACCGCGCGTCCTTGTAGACCTTTCCTTCCTTCATGACGAAGGACACGTCCTCGAGCGCGCGGACGTCATGAAGAGGGTCTTCCTTGACCCCGATCAGGTCCGCCCACTTCCCGGGCTCGAGAGTGCCGATCTCCCTCTCGCGGCCGATCAGCTCGGCGGCGGAGAGCGTGGCCGAGCGGATCGCCTCCATCGGCGTCTGGCCGTACCTGACCTGCCACGCGAACTGACGGGCGTTCAGGCCGTGGGGGAAATTGCTCACGTCGGTGCCGAAGGCGATCCGGACACCGGCCCGGGCCGCCTTGCGAAACGCCTGGCGCTGCAGCTCGTCGCCCTCGGGCTGCTTGTCCGCGAAGTCCTGCGGGTAACCCGCGGCCGCGCCCTGGCGGATCCACTCCGCGTCGTAGATGTCGGCGACGAGATACGTGCCGTGCTCCTTCATCAGGCGGATGCC
>JBBRFL010000094.1:0-2704 GCA_038224325.1 Thermoanaerobaculia bacterium
GAGACCGAATACCTCGTCATGGAACTGCTCGAAGGCGAGACGCTCTCCGAGCGCCTCGCACGGGGGCCGCTGCCCGTGGAGCAGATGCTCCGGTTCGGTCAGCAGATTGCCGACGCGCTCGACAAGGCCCATCGCCAGGGCATCGTCCACCGCGACCTGAAGCCCGCCAACGTGATGATCACGAAGTCGGGCGTGAAGCTTCTCGACTTCGGGCTCGCGAAGGCGATGGCGGCGCCGAACCCCCAGTCGAGCCTGACGGCACTCCCGACGCAGCAGGGTCTAACGCAGGAAGGCACGATCCTCGGGACGTTCCAGTACATGGCGCCGGAGCAGCTCGAGGGCAAGGAGGCCGACGCGCGGACGGACATCTTCGCGTTCGGCGCCGTGCTCTACGAGATGGCGACGGGGAAGAAGGCGTTTTCCGGGGCCAGCCAGGCATCGCTGATCTCCGCGATCATGCAGAACGATCCGCCGCCGATCTCGTCGGCGCAGCCGATGTCTCCCGCGGCGCTCGATCGCGTCGTGAAGACCTGCCTCGCGAAGGACCCGGAGGATCGCTGGCAGAGCGCCGCCGACATTAAGCGCGAGCTCCGCTGGATCGCCGAGGGCGGCGCGCAGGCCGGAGCCGCCGCTGCGATCCCGGCGCGCCGTGCGTCCTGGCTGTCCTGGGTGATCGCCGCGGTGGCGATCCTGATCGCCGGGGGCCTGGCCCTCCGCGCGCGGCGACCCGCTGTGGCAAGCGCCGGGCGCCTGCAGCTTTCGATCGTGCCTCCACAGCGAACGCTCCTCATGGATTTCTTCGCGCTGTCGCCCGACGGGGGGAGGTTGGCGTTCGTGGGCATTTCCGGCGGCAAGTCGCTCGTGCGCGTCCGCGACCTCGCGTCAGAAGAGGTCCGCTCTCTTCCGGGCACGGACTCGGCCGAAAATCTGTTCTGGTCTCCGGACAACCGATCGCTCGGGTTTGTGGCGCGAGGAAAACTGCGGCGCATCGACCTGGCCACGGGCTCGATCGACGTGCTCTGCGACGCCGAGCTCGGCCGAGGCGGAAGCTGGGGATCTACGGGCGAGATCCTCGTCACCGCAAAGGCCGCGGGCGCGATCTACCGGGTCCATGCTTCCGGCGGCACGCCGGTCGCCGCTACCACTCTCGAAAAGGGAGACCTGCTGCACCGCTGGCCGCAGTTCTTGCCCGACGGACGGAGGTTTCTCTTCTTCGTCCGGACCGAGAAGCCGGAGACGACGGGGACCTATCTCGCTTCCCTGGGGGAATCGGGCCGCAAGCTCCTGATTCGCAACGGGGCGGTCGGTCTCTTCGTTTCTCCCGATACCCTCCTCTACGTCCGCAGCGAATCGCTCCTGGCCCAGCGCTTCGAACCGCAAAGCGGCCAGCTGCGCGGCGAGCCGGAGACGGTGACACGCCCGGTCATGCGAGCGGAGATCGGGTCGTATCGCGATCTGTTCGCCGTGTCGGACAACGGGATCGTCGTCTTTCGGCCGGGCAGCGGCGAGCGGCGGCTCGCCTGGGTCGATCGGCGCGGAAACGTTCTGAAGACAGTGGGCCCTCCCGGCGCGATCATGAACCTCAGCCTGTCCCCGGACGAGCACAAGGTCGGCTTCACGGTGCGGGCGGCGGAGACCGGAGAGTTTGCGGTGTGGGTCCTCGATCTGGAGAAAGAAGTCGCGACGCCCTTCGCCGAACCGGGGTTCATGGCGGTCTGGACGCCGGACGGAAGCGCGATCATCTATCGCTCCGAGGGAAGCCGGTACGAGATCCGCCGGAAGGCGGTCAGGGGCGATCCGAAAGAGGAAGCCATCGGTGTCGTGGACAGCTTTGCCACGCCCCACGACATTTCGTCCGACGGACGCTACCTGCTGTACAACCGGATGGGAGGCAATTTCGACGTTGGCGTGAAGGATCTCCGGGGCCGTGTGCCGCAGATCCTGCTCGGGAGCGCATTCGACGAGCGTTCGCCGCACTTCTCTCCGGACGGGCGCTGGTTCGTCTACAACTCGGACGAGCCCGGGCAATCCGAGGTGTTCGTTCGCCGGTTTCCGATGACCGACGAGAAATGGCAGATCTCGACAGGAGGCGGGCAGCAGCCGTCCTGGAGCCGGGACGGGAAGGAGATCTTCTTCCTCGATCAGGACGGCAGGCTTTGCGCCGCGCGGGTCGAAGCCGGCGCGACGTTTTCCTCGCAGCCGCCGCAAGCCCTCTTCCGCACGACGATGCGGGTCAACGCCGTCAGCATCCAGTACGCCGCGTCCGCCGACGGCCAACGATTCCTGATGGCCATACCGACTCAGGACTTCGACTCCGAGGTCTTTCGCGTGCTCTTGAACTGGCGGAGATGGTGACTTGAGTCTGGGGGCGGGGACTCGACTTGGCCCGTACGAGATTCTTGCGCCGATCGGCGCGGGCGGGATGGGTGAGGTGTACAGGGCGCGGGACACGCGGCTGGAGCGGACGGTGGCGGTGAAGGTGCTGCCGTCGCACATGTCGGCTTCGCCCGAGGTGCGGCAGCGTTTCGAGCGGGAGGCGAAGACGATTTCGCAGCTGTCGCACCCGCACATCTGTTCTCTTTACGACGTAGGGAGAGAGAACGACGTCGAGTACCTGGTCATGGAGTACCTCGAGGGCGAGACGCTGTCGGACCGGCTAGCGAGGGGTCCGCTGCCGCTGGAGCAATCCCTGAGGTTCGGGCAG
>JBBRFL010000095.1:0-2669 GCA_038224325.1 Thermoanaerobaculia bacterium
AGCTGTTCACCGATTCGCCTCCGGCCACTGGAGCGAAGTGGATCTTCAATCCCGTCGGCAACACTGCCCCGTACGACTTCAAGCGCGTGGACGTGACGGTGAGCTCCGTGACGGGGCCACTGACCGGGATCATGAGCACGATGGGGATCGGATCGCGCACCGCCCGCATCAGCGGGTTCATCCGCAATCCGGCCCCGGGGACGACGGACCCCCCATGACCCGCGCCGCCCTACCCCGCCGCTACTCGGATCGAGGCTTCACGCTGGTCGAGATGATCGTCGTGACGCTCCTCCTGCTCATCGCGATGCTGGGCCTGCTGGCCGTGTTCGACGCGAGCGCGCGCATCAACAAGAGCGAGACCGACGTGGCCGACGCCCAGGGAGCCGTGCGCTACGGCATCTACCAGATGACCCGCGTCATCCGGATGGCCGGTTCGGGCGGCCTCTACGTGACGCAGGCGGTCCTGAACGCGGCGGATCCGAACATGCCCGGCATCTCGGTTCCATCGCTCGGAAAGTCCTACAACAACGTCCCCGCAAACACCACGGTGACAGACCAGACGGGAACGGCGATCAAGGTGCGGCCCGGGACCGACATGATCGAGATCCGCGGAGTCATCCTCTCGCCGCTCCTGGGCTTCGATCAGCAGACGGGCTGCAGCGCCGGTTGCGTCACCAATTCCGACGCGATCACCGTTCTCCCCACGGCCGGCGACCTCCTCATCGGGCAGCACGTCAACGACGATCCGGCGCAGCGGCCCCAGTTCGCCGCCATCGACGCGTACACGGCGTCGATCACGGGCGCCGCGAACTCGATGTTCGTGATCGTCGCGGACGGCAACACGGACCTGCACGTGGGCTGCTCGGATGTCAGCCCGCAGGGGGTCCAGCGCTGGCCGCAGCCGGCCTACAACATCGGCACGCTGACCAGCAAGACGACCCTGACGACGGTCCAGACTCCCCGTGTTTTCAGCGCCGGGGCCGATTTCACGACCGGCAGCGACCTCGAGGTCGACCGGGAGATGCCCTCCCTGACGGGAGGAGTCGCCACGCCGATCGCCAAGCCGCGCCGCGTGGGCATTCTCGACGACATCATCTTCTTCGTCGCGATGCTTCCCGTCGCAACCGACCCTCTCGGGCAGCATCCCTACCTCGCCCAGGGAGTCCGGCGCGGCGATCACTTCGAGGTGACGCCGCTGGCCGACGACGTCGAGGACCTCCAGATCGCTTACGGCGTGGACACCAACAACGACAACGCAATCACCCGTTCGACGGTCCCCAACCCGCCGTTCGATCCGGACCCGAACTTCTCGACGGTCGCGGGCGACGACGAGTGGCGGCCCAACACGCAGCCCGTGGGCTCCGAGACTCCCTTCACCGAGACCGACTTCCAGAGTCAGAACCCGTACGTCGACGGCCACCCGGGCGTGCCGCCGGCCGCGCACTGCCCGCGTCTGCATGGGGTGATGGTGTCGCTTCTGGCCAAGGCCCACGATCCCGATCCCACGTACAAGGGTCCGGCGGCGTCCGGGTACGTCCTGATGGACGTGCCGCTTGCATCCGGGATTCCCACCACGGCGGTGCCCGGAAACTACCGGCGTCGCGTCCAGACCCTGCGCATCAACCTGCGCAACTACGCATTCCAGGGGTAACGATGTCCAGAGAACGCCGCAACGAACGAGGAGCCGCGCTGGTGCTGGCGATTCTCGTGCTGGCCATTTTGACGGTCATCGGGATCGCGCTGATGCTGATCACCTCGACGGAGTCTCGCATCGCGGCCAACGAGTGGTCGGTCAATCGCGGGTTTTACGCGGCGGACGCCGGCGTGCGGTGGTCCACGGTGCAGATGAACAACCCCCAGCAGTTCCTGACGCGCCTCGAGTTCGTTCCGATCGTGGGCACGCCGAGCCTCTTCGGGACCGTCCAGTTCGGAATGGAAGGCCATCTGTTCCGCCAGGGGAGCGGGTTCCAGACGGCTCAGCAGGACATCAGCGTTCTCATCACGAACCCCGGACGCCTCGGAAGACGCCCCTTCCGAGGGGGCATCATCAACGAGGAAGGCACGCGCGCGCAGTACATGTACGCGTACGAGCTTCGCTCGAACGGCGGTTCGGACCTGAATTTCGTCACGTATTCCAAGGCCCTCGTAGCCGATGTGGAAGTCGGGCCGCTGCCGGCCCGGCTGCCATTCTGAGGAGAGCACATGCCACAGCGTCACACCTCTCGTAGCCTCCTGGGATGGATCACGCGCCACCGCGCGACGGCTACGTTTCTGCTGCTCTTCATGATGGCGGCCCCGGCCCGACCGGTCGACGATCGGCAGCTCCTCCAGGCCAACGCCGGAGCGAAGGCGTGGGTCCTCCTGATCATGGACTCGTCGCACTCGATGAACGACAACTTCGCCAATTCGAATCCCCTGTCGGACTATCGTCTGCCGGCGTACATGGACGACTTCGTCTATCCGCAGGACGCCAACGTCCCGACGACGTACGGCTCCAAGCTGGCCATCGCCAAGAGCGTCATCCGGGACGTCATCACGAAGTCCGAGGCGGGATCGGGAATCAACTGGGCCTTCTCCTACTACCGCAATCCGAACCAGGCGCTCGGCGCGACGGATTCCTCCGCCGGCGTCCTGAACCCGGTGGGCGGCGCGAAGGCCTCCGGGGACTA
>JBBRFL010000096.1:0-2457 GCA_038224325.1 Thermoanaerobaculia bacterium
CCCTTCGCGTAGAGCAGCCCGGTTCGGATCTGGACGCGGGTCACCGGATCCCAGACCCAGTTGGCCAGCGCGATCGGAGCCGCATCGTTCGCGAAGTCGGCCCGCCGTCTCCAATGCTTCTCGAGGGACTTGTAGATGGACGGATCGCGGTGAGTCTTGAGAAAGAAGGCCGCGCAGTATTCCGCAAACGACTCGCTGAGCCATTCCTCCTCGTCGCTCGGCATCTTGACGACGTGCGCCCAGTACTGGTGCGCGATCTCGTGCGCGAACCGCTCGTTGATCCCCTGGGAGAAGATCTGGTTCATCTCGCCCACGAGGGGATTGAACGCCTCGCTCGTGATGAACATGATCCCGGGCGGAGCCTGCCCGAACCCGTAGTCGTTGATCTCGATGATGTTGTATTCGGAGAAAGGGAACGGCCCCAGGTATTGCTGGTAGTGCTCGATGATCGTCTCGGCGAGGTTGGTGAGCTGCTTGACCCCTCGGGGGTTGCGCATCGCGTAGGTCGCCACGCGAATCGTCACTCCGTTGCGGACCTCTTCGGCGACCTCGTACTTTCCCGCCAGGATCACCGCGAACTGGATAGGCTTGTCGACCCGGGTCTCCAGGACGTTCTCGTCCCCCTCCGCGACGCGCCGGACGGTGACTCCGGGGGCGAACGCGACGAACGGCTTCTTGACGCGCGCGACGGCGTGGAAAGTGTAGAACTGTCCCCCGAGATCGGGCTGCGGAAACCAGGGCCAGACCCCGAGCTCCCAGAAGTTGTCTCCGCCGGGACGAACCAGGAAGTCGCCCTCGATCTCGAATCGGAGCTTCACGGGGCGACCGGGCTCCGCCGGCTCCGGAAGGCCGACGAGGATCTCGTTCCCCTGGTGGTGAAACGCGAGCTTGTGTCCGGCCTCGTCCAGGACCGCCACGACGCGTTCGGTCCGGTTCTCGACGCCGGTCCCGACCTGGGCGTATCGGCCCGTCTGAAGATCGAAGCAGAACACGCTCTGCCGGACACCCATCGGGACGATGGTCTCGGCCACCGAGAGCTTCACGTCGTTACCCGCCGACGCCGCGAGCTGGACATCGACGTCGGTCAGCAGGAAGCGGGGCGAGAGGGGATCGCGGCGATCGCGCCCGATCGGCTGGTGCGAGAGGGACACGGGATAGAGGTACTTCTTGAACTCGCGCTCCCAGGAGCCGCTGCTCCACAGAAACGAAAGGCCCTCCGAGCGGCCGACCCAGCCATTGAGCTCGTAGTGAAGATCTTCCTTGCCGCCCTCGATCTCCGCCCAGATCAGTGGGTCGTCCGGCGCATTGGCGCGTTTCAGGGCGAAGTCGTGGGAGAGGGGCGGCGCGTAAGTGCGGCCGAACTTCTCGCGGTGGTCCCGGAACGCGGCGGCGAGCTCGGGGGCCGTCGCGCCGGCAAGCTGCGTCGGGGCCTCCCCCGAGGAGAGCCACAGGATTCGGGTGAAGGTGTCGCGAAGGCGCACGCCCTGCGTGCTCTTTTCGGGCGAGAGGTGTGTCCCCTTCCGCGCGTTGTAGAGCACCACGGGAGCCTCGATCGGGTCGACCGAGAGGTAATCCATCGCGCCGTCGCCCTCGAAAAAGACGCCCACGATCTCGTCTCCGGCCCGCACCGGGGCGGCGCGGCCCGAGCGGAGAGTGCAGTCCATGTGGCCGGCCGTCAGGTGGAGATTGGAGACCGACACGGCGTCGCCGACCGTCAGCTGGTCGAACCGCTCGAGGGTTTTGGAGAACCCGGGCCCGGCTGCTCGCAGTTCGCGCGCGGCGAGGCACACGGCCGCTGCCAGAACCGCGCGGCGAAGCTTCATGTGTGCATTCTAGGCGCAAACGAGGCATAGAATCCCCCTCAAGACTCCCATGACGCTTCCCTCAGGCTCCCGGCTCGGACCGTACGAGATCCTCGATTCGCTCGGCGCCGGAGGCATGGGCGAGGTGTATCGGGCTCGCGATTCCCGGCTCCAGCGCGACGTCGCGATCAAGGTCCTTCCCGACGCCTCCGCCGAGGACCCGAAGCGGCTGGCCCGCTTCGAGCGGGAAGCGCGCCTTCTCGCCGCGCTCAACCATCCCTCGATCGCGACGATCCACGGCCTCGAGCAGGTGGACGGCCGCCGGTTCATCGTCATGGAGCTCGTCTCCGCCAGGACCCTCGCGGACGCGCTGGCGACCGGTCCCCTTCCCGTCGGCGAGGCGATCCGCCTGGGCCGCCAGATCGCGGAAGGACTCGAAGCGGCGCACGCGCGCGGCGTGATCCACTGCGACCTGAAGCCGTCGAACATCGCGGTCACGCCCGAGGGCCACGTCAAGCTGCTGGACTTCGGGCTCGCGCGCGCCTTCGCGCCCGAAGCTCCGGAGCCCGACCTCTCGCGCTCTCCGACCCTGACGACGGACCCGAACGTTCCGGGGGTGATCTCCGGGACCGTGCCCTACATGAGCCCCGAGCAG
>JBBRFL010000097.1:0-2175 GCA_038224325.1 Thermoanaerobaculia bacterium
GTTCAGCAGCATCGTTCCGACCTTGGTCTCGCCGAGCTGCGACGGATGCGTGTAGTCCTGGATCTCGAAGTCCTCCGGCACCCAGACCAGCCCGTCGCTCCCGCGCGGCGTCGTGCCGTCGGCCCACAGGTACGGCCCCCAGCCGATCCACGGCGCGACCGTGTCGTAATCGAGGTCCCCGGCCCGCGGATCGACGATCCCTCCGCCGTTGGCCATCTGATCGATCTGCGCCTGGATGAGCCACTTCACCGCGAACCCCGATTCGTAGGCGTACGGCTCGGGATTCAAGTCGGTGATGGCATACCCCGCGTAGCTCCGGCTGGAGATGAAGACGCATTTCAGGTTGGGATACCGAACGCGGGCCGCCCGGACGATCTGGCCAAGCTCGGTCTCGAGAAAGTAGGCGTCGGCCGCAGGGTCCGGCAGCGAGACCGTCGGCTTGATGTCCGCCTCCTTGAGCCAGACCGCCTGCACTTGCGCCTCGGTCAGTCCCTGGCCTGCGAGGTCGACGTCGCGGACCCGGTCGTAGTCGGTCTCGGTCGGATCGACCCAATACTTGGCGTCCTTGCCTCCGCGCGCGCCGTCGACGAGCGCGAGCTCAGTGTGGTTGACGTCGGAGTCGGCGAGGGCCTGGCCCACGAAGCTCCAGGGGTTGCAGGGCGCGCCTCCCGATGCGCAGAATTCCTGGGTCGTGTGCGACATGCCGATCGACAGCAGGACGACCCGGCCCGAGGGGTCGGGCGCCCCGGCGGCATCCAGCGGGCGGATGGCGAGCGCGCGCGAGAGACCCGCCGCCGCGTGTTCGAGGGGAGGAACGTTGCTGCCGCCGGGGTAGAGGCCTCCCTCGAAGCCGAGATAGCTCCGCGAGAGCCCCATCTCGGTCAGGGGCGGAGCGACGAAGGACGGATCCTGCGCCGATATCGGCGCGACCGCCGCGACGAGCGAAGCCAGAAGAAGAGCCGCGACCCTCGGCGTCCGGGCGTCTCTGGTCATGTCCGCCTCCGGAGAGATTGACGAGCGAGCGGCGCGGAGGTTGACGCCCGCCGCCCCGTTATTGGAGGCCGAACGTCCTGGTGACGAAGACCGCCATCTCGCCCCGCGTATTCGGATTGTTCGGGCAGTAGCGCAGGGGGTTGACGTTGCAGCCGCCCGTCACGCCGCGCGCGTAGAGGCCTCGATCCAGTCCACCGCGAAGTCGCCCAGGTGTACGTCGGCGAAAATCGCGCCGGTCGCGGGAGACGGCGCGTAACCGGGCCCCAGGAGCGTCTTGAGCAGGAAGACGGCCATCTCCGAGCGGCTCACCGGGTTGTTCGGGCAGTAGTTGCCGTTCCCACACCCGCCGGTGATCCCGAGCGCCGCGAGCTCCTCGATCCAATCGGCCGCGAAGTCGCCGATGTGGACGTCTCCGAAGACCGTCCCCGTCGCGGGAGGGGGAACGTGGCCGAAGCCGTACTTGCTCTTGAGGAGAAAGACCGCCATCTGCGAGCGGGCGATGTTCTGGCCCGGGCAATAGTTCCCGCCCCCGCAGCCGACCGTGATCTGGTTGCGCGCGACGGTGTCGATGAAGTCGTGGAACGGGTGCGACGGAGGAACGTCGTTGAAGTCCACCTGAATGTTCTTCGATCCCGCCGGAGAGAGGCAGCCATTGACGGACTCGACGACCGTGCAGAGCATCGTCGTACCGGCCGATCCCGCGTCGAACACGATCTGGTGCGTGGTCTGTCCGCCCGTGATCGTCCCGCCGCTCAGCGTCCACGTGTAAACCGAGTTCGCGTTGAGGGGAACGCTGGCCGATGCGCCGGCCGCGCCGACGGGCAGGGTGAGCGGGGCCGTGATGACCGGTTGGGCGGGAGACGGACTGACGGTGACGGTGACGAAGGGAGCGTTCGTGGACGGGCAGCCGTTGCCGGCGGTCACCGTCAGCACGTAGTCGGTCGTGATCGTCGGGGAGGCGTCCGGCGTGCAGCTCAGGGGGTCGGAGAGGCCGCCCGTCGGGGACCAGGAGCAACCCGCGCCGCCGGATCCGGTCAGGGGAGTGGAAGTTCCGGAGCAGATCGAGGCGCTGCCGGAGGCCGACGCGACGGGGGTCGTGTTGACGGTGAGCGTCGCGGGGCTCGAGGCGAGCGCCTGGGTGAAGCCGTCCGTCACGACGACGTCGTACGTGCCCGCGTCGCC
>JBBRFL010000098.1:0-2151 GCA_038224325.1 Thermoanaerobaculia bacterium
CCCCAGATGTGCGGACGGATCGTGTCGCGCTCGAAGGACACGATCGCGAAGCGATCCTCGCCCTTGTTGGCGTAGACGTTGAAGTGGTTCATCCAGAAGTCCACGAGGACCTCGTTGAGCTGGCGCTCCGACTCGGAGGCCCGGAGGATCCGCGCGGCCGTCAGCTCGTCCAGGATCCGGCGGGGCCGATTCTCGGGCGGGATCAGGTCCCGGAGCTTCTGCATCTCGGCGACCGAAGGCTCGGCGTCATCAGCCGCGGCGGACCGCTGCGCCTTCATCTTCCGCTTCGCTTCGCGGAAGGGAATCTCGAATCGCTCGATCAACTGCGCGCTGGTCATGGCGAGCGTGGAGTATCCGGACAGGCGGGCGTCGAGCCGCGCGTCGGGGATCCGCTCGGGGTAGAGCTGCTCGCGGACGTAGGCGCTCACGCCCATCCGGACGACGCGGTCGACGTCTCCGGGCCGCGGGCCGAAGCCGAGCCGGTTGAGCGCGTGGAGCGCCTGCTCGCGCGGGCTGAGCGAGTCCGTGCGCGCGGCGAAAGTCGCAGCCAGCGCCAGAGCGCAGCACGCGGAGAGAGCGATCAAGGAACGGGAAGCCCGGAAATTCATGGGCACCTCGAGAGATTGGACGACTGCCGCGCCCTCGGGGTTACGGCGCCGCGGGAGGGATTAAGTCGAGTCGATGGAGTGTTAAGATATTCGTCCAATGGGTGGCCGCGCCGGCTTTACCGACGAATGCGGAGTCTTCGGAGTCTGCGATTCGGAGGATGCCGCCAACCTGGCGTATCTCGGCCTGTATGCGCTTCAGCACCGGGGCCAGGAATCGGCGGGCATCGCCTCGCTCGACGAGGGCAAGATCCACGTCGAGCGGGAGATGGGCTACGTCGCGGACGTCTTCGACGAGGCCCGCCTGTCCCGCCTCCCCGGAAAGACGGCGATCGGGCACGTGCGGTATTCCACCTCCGGAGAATCGCTCCTGATCAACGCCCAGCCGATCGTCTTCGCGACGGGGCGGGGCCCGCTGGCACTGGCGCACAACGGCAACCTGACCAACGCGCGGGAGATCCGGGCCTCGCTCGAGAACAGCGGCGCGATGTTCACGACCACCTCCGATTCGGAGGTGATCCTTCACCTCGTCGCGCGATCGAAGTCGACCACCCTGGCCGGCGCCATCGCCGAGGCGCTCTTGGAGGTGCGGGGCGCGTACTCGATCGTGATCCTGTCGCGCGAGGGCATCTTCGCCGCGCGGGACCCCAACGGCGTCCGGCCCCTGTCCCTCGGCACGCGCGAGGGCTCGCCCGTGGTCGCATCGGAGACCTGCGCGTTCGACCTCATCGGCGCGCGGTACGACCGGGACGTCGAGCCGGGCGAGATCGTGCGGCTCTCCCGCGAGGGCCTCGCCTCCCACCGGTTCGCGTTTCCCGTCTCCACACCCTGCGTCTTCGAGCACGTGTACTTCGCCCGCCCCGACTCCAAGGTGTTCGGGCGCAGCGTCGCCGCTTCACGGCAGGGGTTCGGGCGGGGCCTCGCGCGCGAGCATCCCGCGCAGGCGGACGTGGTCGTCCCCGTTCCCGACTCGGGGATGTACGCGGCGCTCGGGTACGCGGAGGAATCCGGGATCCCGTTCGCGCTGGGCCTGGTCCGCAACCACTATGTTGGCCGGACGTTCATCGAGCCCAAGCAGGCGATCCGCCACTTCGGAGTCAAGGTCAAGCTGAACCCGGTGCGGGAGATCGTGGAGGGAAAGCGGATCGTGCTGGTGGACGACTCGATCGTCCGCGGGACGACCTCGCGCAAGATCGTCCGCATGCTCCGCGAGGCCGGGGCCCGCGAGGTGCACGTCCGCGTGTCCTCGCCGCCGACGATGAACACCTGCCACTACGGAATCGACACTCCGACGCGCGGCGAGCTCATCGCGGCGAACCAGTCCGTCGAGGAGATCCAGAAGTACATCGAGGCCGACAGCCTGGGCTACCTATCCGTCGAGGGAATGCTGGCCGCGTTCGGCCGTCCCCTCCAGGCCACCTGCACGGCATGCTTCACCGGCATCTATCCCGTGGAGATCGAGGAAGAGGAGCGCGAGAAAGAGCACGCGCTCTCAGATCGGCCGTAGGGGCGGCCCTCGCGGCCGCCCGTCCGCAAAGTGAGGGGC
>JBBRFL010000099.1:0-1819 GCA_038224325.1 Thermoanaerobaculia bacterium
CCCGCTCGCCGGGGACGGAACCGGACCGCCAGCGCGGCGACGCCTCCGACGCACAGCGGCGCGATCGCCAGCCACAGCCTCTCGCGGCGGAATTCCAGCGGGATCGCGAGCCGGTCCATGTCGGGCGTCCAGCGGGAGTGAAGCGCGAGAATCGCGGCCGTGGAGACTGCGGCGCCGAGAAGAAACGACGACGCCCCGACTTCCTCGCAGAGCCTCTCCGCGCCCAGAGCGGCGAGCGCCGCGATGGAAAACGCGGTCAGGAAGATGAGGTAGTCGGTCCAGCCGACGTCGAAGAGGGGCAGCGACGTCACCGCGTCGGTGATGCCGGCAAGGCGGATCCAGAGGGCGGCGCCCGCCGCGCCGAGCGCGAGGAACGCCCACCGCTCCCGGCGCCGCGACAGGAGCCCCGCCGCGGCCAGCGGAAGCGCCAGGGAGCCGACGTAGGGGCCGGGGGCGCCGTGGCCGGGGTCGACCCCTCCGTGTCCCGACTCGCCATATGCGAACGGAAGGAGGGCCGGCACCAGCTTGCGGGCGCTCTCCGCGAGCGGGACCGACTTCTTGACGTGGGCCCACCAGCTCGACCGGGCCGATTGCTCCCAGGTGCGCGGCAGCGCCTCGGCGAGCGGGACGAGCACGACGGCGCAGAGGCCGAGCGCGATCGCGCCGGCCCCCAGAGCGCGCCCGAGCGCCCGCGCGCGGCGTCCGCTTCCGGCCAATCCGAGCAGGAACAGGAAGTAGATCCCCGCTCCGCTGACTTCGAAGAGAAGCGTCTCCGGATGCCCGGCGAGAACCATGAGGACGAGCGCGACGACGGTGATAGCGACGGCCCGGCGGTCCGCGCCCCTCGCGAGCCGGGCCAGCCCGAGCAGCAGGAGCGGGAAGGGGCCGAGCGCGTTGTTGACCGGATAGCCGAGCCAGAAGATCAGGAAGTCCGAGAACCCCCAGGCCGCGGCGCCGAGCAACGAGGGCAGCTCCCGGCAACCGAGGTCCCGCAGGAACAGGTACGCGCAGAGGAGGGCGACCAGGAGCCTCAGGCTCATCTGAAGCGTCCAGGCCTGGGCGAGCGGAAGGAGGAATCCGATCCAGGTCGCGGGGTGGAGAGCGGCGCCCTGCTGGACGGCGAGCAGCGGCTCACCGGCCAGCACGAACGGATTCCACAGCGGCAGCCTCCCGCCGCGGATCGCCGCGCGGACGGCCTTCTGCCAGGGAATCATCGAGTAGACGACATCCGACAGGAGGGGGGTCTGGATGCTCGTGATCCCGAATTCGAAGCGGTGCGAGGAGAGAGGCTCCCAGTGATATTGGATGTCGATCGGGGCATAGACGCCTCCCGTAAACGTCGCCCGGCCGGTGAACAGAAGCGGCGCGGCCGCGAGCAGCAGACCAACCCGCGGATCGAGGCGAGACACGAGGCGATGGGCGACCACCAGAAGAGACGTCGCGGTCCCTGCGTAGACGATGAACGACCAGACGATGGTTCCCGACACCTGCTGGATTCTACGTTTGGGAAGGCCCTCCATCGGGCCTTTCGGCGTATCCGGGGGGCAACTCTTTTGTTTTAAACGGCTTGATGGGAGGCCCTCGATCCCCGGCGGGCTACTAGCACTCAACGTCGAGGAGTGCTAGTATCTCGTTCTCCCGCGAAGATCGCACTTGGTCGACGCGGCGAGGGAAACCTAGTTCATTAGGAGGATGTTTCATGAAGATTCGGCCACTCTACGATCGGATTCTGGTCAAGCGCGTCGAGACGGGGGAGACGAAGAAGGGCGGCATCATCATCCCGGATACCGCCAAGGAAAAGCCGATGGAGGCGGAGGTC
>JBBRFL010000100.1:0-1797 GCA_038224325.1 Thermoanaerobaculia bacterium
AGTGCGGCCCGATCGCGGCGCCCGCCGCGACGTGGGAGTCGAGCACGCGGGTGAAGGAGAGAATCTCGCATCCCTCCTCGATCACCGTCGCCCCCTCCAGCGAGACGAACGGGTGGAGGATCACGTCCGGGGCGAGCCGGACGGAGGGACCGATCCGCACCGTGGCCGGGTCGAGCAGCGTCACGCCCGCGTCGAGGGCGAGCTCGATCGCGCGACGGCGCTCCATCTCCTCGGCCGCGGCGAGGTCCCGCCGGGTGTTGACGCCCCACGCCTCCCGCCAGTCCTCGACCTGCACGGCCGCCACGCGACCCTTGCGCGCGGCGAGGATCTCGACCGCGTCGGTCAGGTAGAACTCCCTCGAGACCGGATTGCGCCGGATAAGGGACAGGGCGGCGTCCAGGGCCGCCGGCGCGAAGCAGTACACCCCCGCGTTGACCTCTCCGATGCGCCGCTCCCGCGCGGACGCGACTTTCGACTCCACGATGCGCAGGACCTTGCCGCGCGAGTCGCGGACCACGCGTCCGAAGTCTCCGGGCTCCGGCGGGGCGAAAGACAGAAACGCGAGATCCAGCGACTCCCTACGCCGCAGCGCCACGAGGTCGCGGAGCGTCTCCGCGCGGAGAAGCGGCGTGTCACCGGCGAGGACGACCACGGGACCGTTCCCGGGACGCAGGGCCTCGAGTCCCCGTCGGGCGGCGTCGCCCGTACCGAGGGGCGGATCCTGCACTGTCGGCGTCACGGCGTGCCCGGAGAGGGAGGCGATGACCTCCGCTCGCCCGGATCCGACCACCACGACGACCTGCGCGGGCTCGACGCCCTCGGCCGCGGCGAGCACCGCGTCGAGTAGGGTGCGGCCGGCCACGCGGTGCAGCACCTTCGGCCTCGCCGAGCGCATCCGCGATCCGATTCCCGCCGCCAGGACGATGACCCGCGGCGCTTCCTGCGCCCCGCGCGCCTTGCGTCGGACGGTCGCGCGTCGTTTCATCCGGGAAGTATAGGTCGCGCCCCGCCGGGAAAACGGCTCCCCCTCCGCGCCGGCGGGTGGGGCGCCTCCTCGAGCCTCAGGACGCCAGCAGCTTCTGAAACTCGGGCGTCTCGCGGACCGAATCGAAATCCGAGTCGTGGCGCGCGAGCACCCGGTGGCGCTGGTCCTCCTCGATCGCCTTCTGGAGGTGGCTGAGCGCGGTTTCGAGGTCCCCCTGGTGGGCGTAACAGCACGCCAGCAGGAAATCGACCCGGCCTCCGCCGTTCTTCCGAGCCGCCTGGTTCAGGTGCGCGATGGCCTCGGCCACGTTGCCCCGGTTCTTCTCCAGCACGGCGGCGTAGTAGAAGTCCTCCGGCTCGGAGAGGGCCGGCCGGGGATCCCGCCTCTGCCGCTGGCAGATCGTGAGGTAGACGCGGGCGCGGTCGACCAGCTCCCGCTCCTCCGGATACTTCTGGATCAGATCGAGGAAGTGCCGTTCCGCCTCGTCGAGCTTCTTCTTCTGGAGCGACGATACGCCGCGGTCATAGTCCTTCCGGGCGTTTTCCGTGTGACGCGAGAGCTCTCGGAGGGTCTGGGGCCGCTTGGGCAGGGGCGCATCCGCGGTCCCGCCGAGAAGTCCCAGCTTCTCCATCTTCTTTTCGAGCTCGTCGATGCGCACGGCAAGGGCGTCTGCGAGGGCCTGGACGCTCATCTTTTCCGCGTTGTCCGTGAGGAATCGAATCTCCGCTTCCGCCCAGCGCTTGACCATCTCGGTTACACCTCCAGGCCGCGTTGAAAAACGGCGTATTCTAGGGAGGCTTTGGCTCTCTGTC
>JBBRFL010000101.1:0-1757 GCA_038224325.1 Thermoanaerobaculia bacterium
TCGGGGAGATCGCGGGCGGTGCCTGCGATCTGGAACGTGGCCAGCGCGTCGGGGAGATCGGTGGGAGTGGTGGGATGGTGGGCGAGCCATCCGGCCGAGGAGGTCACGGGATTCTTCGTCTCGGACCACGTCAGCCCGATCCTCTTCGGCGCCCTTCCGCGCGCGGGCGTTGCCTACCCGCCGTCCTTGTCGCCGGGCGTGGAGCAGATCCTCGCGAGGGAAGGAAGCGTGTCCGACGGCGAGCTCGCGCGCTTCGTCGACCTTCCCGAGGCCGAGATCCACGCGGCGCGGGCAGGCGGACGGCTGGAGGATCCGGTGGTGGCGTTGTCCCGGATCGTGGGCTCGACGCGCGTCCTGCAGCACATCGCGCGAGACCTCTACGACAAGAACCTGCCGGACCTCATGATGCTGTACCTCGAGGGAACCGACGCGATCGGGCACGTCTTCGCTCCCTACGCGCCGCCGAAGATGTCGTGCATCGCGGACGCAGACTTCGCCCGGTACGGCCGGGCCGTCGACGAGTACTACGCGCGGATCGACTCGATCCTGGGTCAGTGGATGCGTCGGGCGCAGGAGGACGGAGCGACCCTGATCGTGAACTCGGACCACGGGTTCAAGTGGGGAGAGGATCGCCCCTGCGAGACCTCGTCGCTCAAGGCCGCTTCCGCGGCCTACTGGCACCGGCTGGACGGGGTCGTCGCGGCATGGGGCGCCGGGGTCGTCGCCGGCTCGCAACGCGAAACGGCCTCGGTCTTCGACCTGGCCCCGACGGTGGCGGCGCTCCTCGACCTGCCGGTTGACCGGCGCGCGGGCGGCAAGGCGCTCTCCGCCGCGTTTCGCGGGATGAGCGAACCGGGGCGCGGAGACGTGTTCGGGACGGTCCCGGTGCGCCGGGTCGCGGAGGAAGCGGTCTCGGCGGAGGCCGCGGACGAATACGCGAAGCGACTCATGGCCCTGGGCTACCTCGCCGGCGCAGAATCGGCGAAGCTCGCGCCTCCCGGCGGGGACCGGCCGGGGATGACGGAGAAGAGCTGGAACAATCTCGGTCTCTACATGCGCGATTCGAAGGGAGATCTGCGGGCGGCGGAGGCGGCGTTCCAGAACGCCGTGGAGCTGCAGCCGTCATACGTCGCTCCCCAGTTCAACCTCGCGAAGCTGAATCGCGATCGCGGAGACGACCGAAGGGCGATCGACTGGCTGGTCCGCTCGTGCCGGTCCGGCCATGCCGATCCGGAGGCGACGATCCTCGAGTGGTTCGTCGACTATGACGCCAGAGGCAAGCAGGCGCAGGCGCGCGAGGTGCTCGAGAGCGGGGTGAAGGCCTATTCCTCGAGCGAGGCGATCGCCCGCGAGCTCGGCCTGGTCCACTACCGGGCGAGAAAATGCGCCGCGGCTTGGGACTGTGTGGCACGCTTCCAGACCGTGAGCCGGACCCCCGACACGCTGAACGTCCTCGCCCTCCTGAAGGGCTGCCTCGGCCGGCGGGACGAATCGATCGCATTCTTTGAGCGGTCGCTCGCGATCCAGCCGGACCAGCCGGCGGTCGTCCGATCCATCGCGGCGCTCCGGAAACGGTGATGACCAGGAGAAAGCGGCTCCGCGGCGCGATCGCGGCTCTCGGGCTGGGATTCCTGCTGGAGGCCTGCGGGCGAGCTCCCGGGGAACGGGCGCGGGCGACCGCGCAGCCGACCGCCGCTCCGGTCGCGGCGGGGATCGAGGATACGGACGTGTCGAGCCGTGCGAGTCGTCCGGCGGGT
>JBBRFL010000102.1:0-1532 GCA_038224325.1 Thermoanaerobaculia bacterium
CGACCGGAAGTTGCGCTCGAGCGGGATGATCCGGGCGCCGGGGAAATCGGTGTCGAACCGCAGGATGTGCTCGACCTCCGCGCCGCGCCACCGGTAGATCGCCTGGTCCTCGTCGCCCACGGCACACAAGGAGTCGGCACCGGCGCCGAGGAGCTTGACGAGCGCGTCCTGGGAGGAGTTCGTGTCCTGGTACTCGTCGATGAGCAGATGCCGCACGCGGCGCCGCTCCCCCTCGAGCACGGCGTGCGCGCCGGCGAGGAGGCGAACGGAGCGCGCGATGAGATCGTCGAAGTCCACGGCTCCGGTCGCGGCCAGCTTCTTCTCGTAGAGGACGTAGACCTGCGCGATGCGCTCCCCGGCGAAGTCCGTCTGCGTCTCCTGGAATCGCTGCGCGGTGACGAGGGCGTTCTTCGCCTGAGAGATCCGGCCGCGCACGGCGTTGGGCGGCAGCACCTGGTCCGAGATCGAGAGCTCGGCCATCGCCTCCTTGATCAGGGCGAGCTGGTCGGCGGAGTCCGCGATCGAGAACCGGGGCGGCAGGTTCGCCTCGCGGGCGCGCCGCCGCAGGAGGCGCAGGCACCAGGCGTGGAACGTCCCGACGAACGACGACAGCGCCGCGACTCCCAGGATCCGCTGCGCGCGCTCCCGCATCTCCGCGGCCGCCTTGTTGGTGAAGGTCACGGCGGCGATCGCGCGGGGGTCGACGCCGGTTCCGATCAGGTGGGCCAGTCGATGCGTGATCACCCGGGTCTTGCCCGAGCCGGCGCCGGCCAGCACGAGCAGCGGACCGCCAGCGTGCAATACGGCTTCCCTTTGCTCCGGGTTCAGGCCACTCAGATAGGGAGAGTCGGCCATCAGAGGGACAATTTTGGATTTTGGATTTTAGGTTTTAGATTACGAGGATTCACAACCCGACTCTATATCCCCGCTCCAATCCAAAATCTAAAATTGCGGCTCATTCCACCGTGACGGACTTCGCGAGATTCCTCGGCTGGTCCACGTCGCAGCCGCGTCGCACCGCCACGTGGTACGCGAAGAGCTGGAGCGGGACGATCGACAGGATGGGCTGCAGCTCCGGGATCGTCTCCGGAACCACGATGACGTGGTCCGCGATGGAGGCCACTTCCTCGTCGGGGCGTGTCACCACTACGATCGCGATCCCGTCGCGGGACTTCACCTCGCGGAGGTTGGAAAGGGTCTTCTCGCGCCACGCGTCGTGCGGCGCGAGGACGACGACGGGCAGGTTCTCATCGACCAGCGCGATCGGCCCGTGCTTCATCTCGCCGGCGGGATATCCCTCGGCGTGGATGTAGGAGATCTCCTTGAGCTTGAGCGCGCCCTCGAGCGCCACCGGATAGTGCAATCCGCGCCCCAGGTAGAGGAAGTCCCGGGAGTGCTGGTAGCGCCGGGCGAGCTCCTCGAGCTCTCCCTCGAGGGCGAGAGCGTCTCCCACCGCCTTGGGCAGATGCGCGAGGGCGCGGCGCTCGTCCTCCGAGAGGACCCCCGCGCGGCCGCGCGAGGCCCGGAGCTTC